>NZ_LYVO01000025.1 GCF_001984055.1 Variovorax sp. KK3 | reverse complement strand
CGCCGGTGCCGCCCGTGCCGCCGTTGCCGCCGGCGCTCAGGGCCCAGATGCCGGCGCCGGGGGTCGCGTTGGCCGCGCCACCGTGGCCCAGGTTGGAATAGCCGACCACCGAGGTGCTGCTCGTGATCGTGACGGTGCCGGCCCCGGCGCCGTTGGCCCCGCTGGCGCCCTGGTCGTTGTAGTCGGGGACGTGGTTGTTGCCGCTGCCGCCGTTGCCGCCGACCGACTCGCCGAACATGCCGGTGGCATTGCCGATCACGGCACCTGTGACGCCCGGTGTGAAGACGCGGTCGGTCTGGTCGGGAGCGGCCCGGTTCGTGATGCTCACGTTGCCGCCCACCGCGCCCGGCTGCGACGCGCCGTTGGCGCCGTTGAAGGTGCCGATCCCGCCGCCGCCGCCGTTGCCGCCGGCGGAGTAGGCCCAGATGGCCGGCGGCGGAAAGTCCGCCGTGTTGGCGTCCGGCATGCCGATCGCCTGCACGGAGACACCTTGAGGAATGACCAGCGTCACGTCGCCCGTGGCACCGGCGGCGCCGCCGGACAAGGAAGGCAAGGAGCCTTCGTGGTCGTTGCTCGCGTTGGTCGCGGAACTGCCGCTGCCACCGACGGCTTCGATCTGGATGGCGGCCATGGCGCCATCGGACGTGTAGGCAATACCGCTGGCGGACGACACGGTGGCCGAGATGCCCATGACCGACTCGCCGGCGTTGCCGTCGCGGCCGTTCTGATTACGTTCCTGCTTGGACGGAGGGGGACCCGGATTGCCGACGTTGCCGATGTAGCAGTTGTTGCCGTTGGCGGAGCAGACGCTCTGTGCGCGAACGGTGTCTGCAGCGGCGAGCAGGAGCCCGCCGGCCATGACGCCGAGCGCCAGTTGGACGAGTTGTGACGTGCGGTTGCGAGCAAGGCGCGGCCCGCTCGATTTGTTCTGAATGGAAGACATGATCGAAGACATGGCTGATCTCGAAGGAGCGGCCGTCGCGACCGCAGGGTTTGAAAAAAAGGCCCGAGGAACCGGGCTCGAAAAATCAGGCGGAGAAGATCTCGCCGAGCCAACCGCAGCATTCCTGCGTGAGGCGCAGCCGGTTGTTCACTTGCACATGGCCGTCGGCGCCGGTGGCGGCGTCGAGCAGCACGAAGGACTTGCGCGCCGAGGGGATCTGCGCGTGCCAGGCCTTGGCTTGCGAGGCGAACACCGGCGAGTCGCCCGCGCCCAGGATCGACAGGAAGGGCAGGGTGACGAGCGAGGCGTCGGCCTTCATGCGGGCGGTTCGGGTGATGAATTCCTCGGGGGTCTTCGCGCCGGCCTTCCACAGCGAGCCTTGGTAGCTGCGCGTCGCGGCCACGGTCGGCGGCGTGCCGTTGCCGGCGGCCATGGCGTGGCGCACCGACTTCTCGAACAGGTCCGCGGGGTCGGGGAAGGGCGTGCTCGCCATCACCGTGGCGACGCGCTTCTCATGCCCTGCCGCGCGGGCCACGAAGTAGCCGCCCAGGCTCAGGCCGAGCAGTGCGATGCGGCCGGGCTTGGCGCCGAAGCGGTCCACCAGCAGGTCGATGGTCGCGGCGATCGGCTTCTCGGCTTCGGCTTCCCAGTAGAGGCCGTTGGCCTGGTTGATGCCCTGGCCGGGCAGGTCGACCAGCGCCACCGAGTAGCCGCGGTCGAGCAGGTTGCGGCCGCAGGTCAGGAACAGGTCTTCGAAGCAGGTGTCGGCACCGCCGATGACCAGCACGACCGGCGCATTCCTGGCCGCATTCTGAAAGTACACGCCGGGCAGCTGCTGGCCCTTGTAAGGCACGCCGAAGAAGGTGGCGGGCATCTCCAGCTCTTTCATCGCGGTGGCGAAGGCCGCCTTGTGCCTGGCGTAGATCGACGCGAAGACTTCACCGGGCGCGGCGAATTGCCAGGCCGAGCGATAGCTCGCGAAGGCTTTCAGGCGCGCCTCGCCTGCCTCGCGCTTCCAGCCCTTGCCCTTCCAGTTCTCGGCCTGCTGGTTCTGCAGGTCGCCATAGTTCGAGAAGGCAGCGATCCAGCTGTCGGCGTCGCCGTCCTGGATATTCGATGCCACGTAGTGGGCCTGGCCGATGTCCAGACCGCCGGTCGGGCCCCAGCTCATGGCGGCCATGAAGAACAGGTCCATGTTGGGGTCGTCGAAGCGGTATTTGCGGGCCATGCGCTGGTCGGGCCGCGCCGCGGTCGCCGCAGATGTTTGCGCCAGGGCGGTGGTGGCCGTGGCGGCGATGGCGGCGGCGGATGCGAGTCCGCTGCCGGCGTTTTTCATGAAGTTTCTCCGTTGCATTGCAGGTCTCCTTGTGACCGGGTTGGTTTGCGATGCAGGGAATATATGAGTCATGCTCACGTTTGACGACTCGCCTTTTCCTTCGATCGAAGACTGCAAGAAATTCTTTTCAAATCAATAGCTTGTGACGATTTTTTCCCGCGAAAGGTGATCTGAAATCAACCCTTCGCTCAGGTTGGCGCGGCGTTGTCGGCGGGGTCGCGTGGCATGGGCTGCGGGTGCTCGAAAGGCGCCGTGAGCCACGCCGAAACGTGAGCAATGCGGGTCGCGAAGTGAATGCGCCGAGCGGCTTTTCGCTCGCACGGCGCAGCCTTTGCGGCTCGTCGGAAACGCGAGTCGCCACATGGCCCGCCGTTTCGTAAAGTCGTGTGCACACCTTCCGGTTTCACGATGACTTCGATTCGCGCCCTCGCCCTGTTCACCATCGCGCCCTTGTGCGCACATGCCGCCATGCCCGACACCCCCACCATGATTCCGACCGCGCCCTCCGCTTCGACGCCGCGGCCCGCCGGCCCCGTGCCCGGCACACGGCTGACCGACAGCTATGTCCGGCTGGTCGCACGCGATGCCTACTTCTGGGCCTGGCCGCTCGTGAACGTGATGAGCCGACGCGCTGCGTACAGCCAGGTGCCGACGCGCATGTACGTGGGCGGCGCGCCGCTCGCGCCGCTCAACGAACTGACCATGCTCACCGACTACTTTCCGCCCGAGGTGCGCGCCGTCGCCTGCCCGAACCAGGACGTCGTCTACGGCAGTGGATTCCTGGCGCTCGACAAGTCGCCGGTCGTGATCCAGGTGCCCGATTTCGGCGAGCGCTTCTGGGTCTACCAAGTCGTCGATTCGCGCACCGACAGCTTCGCGCAGCTGGGCAGGATGTACGGCACCCGGCCCGGCTTCTACATGCTGGTCGGGCCGAACTGGCAAGGTGATGTGCCCGCGGGCATCACGCAGGTGTTTCGCGCCTCGACCAGCACGGGCAGCGTGATTCCCCGCGTGTTCATGGACGACGACGCGGGCGACAAGGCGGCTGTGCAGCAGGTGCTGAAGTTGGTGACCATGTACCCGCTCGACCAGTACGACGGCACGGTGAAATCGGTGCAGTGGTCATCGCTTCGGCAGATGCCCGCGGCCGCGAGCTCCGACACGGAGCGCGCGTGGGTCATACCGGAGAAGTTCTTCGACCTGCTGCCGGCGGCGCTGAAAGACGCGCCCCCACTGCCGGGCGAGCAGGCGCGCTATGCGCAGGTGCTGGCAGTCGTCGAAGCGGCCAAGGCCGACCCGGCGTTGCGCAAGGCCATGGACGAAGAGGCGCGCAAGGCCGATGCCGAACTGATTGCGCCGCTGTTCGAGTTCCGCAACTTCGGCCTGCCATTGCCCGGCCACTGGAGCACGACGACGAACACCGCCGCCTTCGGCACCGACTACTTCACCCGCACGGCCATCGCCAAGTCGAACATCTTCGTGAACGCGCCCAACGAGACGAAGTACTTCTATCAAGACCTCGATGCCGACGGGCAGCGCCTCAACGGCCGCCATGCCTACACCGTGACCTTCGCGCGCGGTGCGACGCCGCCGGTCGACGGCTTCTGGTCGCTGACCGTCTACAACAAGCACCACTTCTTCGCGCCGAATGAACTGAAGCGCTATTCGCTCGGCACGAAGAGCAAGACGCTGCGCTACAACGCCGACGGCTCGCTGACCCTGCACGTTCAGTCCACGCCACCCGATGCGGGCGATACCGGCAACTGGCTGCCCGCGCCGAAGGACGAGGACTTTTCTCTGTACCTGCGGGCCTACGGACCGCAGGCCGCCATCACCGGCGGGCAGTGGACGCCGCCGGAAGTGCCGCGTCTGCGCTGAGGGCCGCCGAGGCATCGCGCCACGCGGCCCCGCCTCGCCGCCTCAAGCCCGGGCGAATTCCGTGTAGCCCTGGGCTCCGCCGCCGAAGTACAGCGACGAAGGCGCATCGAACAAGGGCGCGTTCGTGCGCAACCGCTCGACCAGGTCGGGGTTGCCGATGAAGGGCTTGCCGAAGGCGATCATCGCGGCGTGGCCCGATGCCGTCGCCGTGCTCGCCAGCTGGCGGTCGTAGCCGTTGTTGGCCATGTAGGCGCCGCCGAAGGCCGAGCGCAGCGCCTTCACGTCGAAGGCATCGCCGCCGTTGTCGCTGTGCAGCTGGCCTTCGACGACGTGCAGGTAAGCCAGGTCCATCTCGCCGAGCCGCCGCACCAGGTGGCCGTGGGTTTCCATCGGCGTGCTGTCGAGCGGCGTGTCGCCCACGGCTGTGGAAAGCGGCGACAGGCGCAGGCCCACCCGGTCGGAACCCCACACGCCGGCGACGGCTTCCGTCACTTCCAGCGGCAGGCGGATGCGGTTCTCGATGCTGCCGCCGTAGCGGTCTTGCCGTTGGTTGGTGCTGTCGCGCAGGAACTGCTCGAGCAGGTAGCCGTTGGCGGCATGCACCTCGACGCCGTCGAAGCCTGCCTGCTTCGCCCGAAGCGCGGCCTGGCGGTAGTCGTCGATGATCCCGGCGATCTCGGACGTGTCGAGTGCGCGCGGCATCGAGGGCGGCTCGAAGCCCTTCTCGGTGAAGACGGTGGTCCCCGCGCGAATCGCGGAGGGCGCCACCGGCGCGGCGCCGCTCTCCTGCAGGCTGACGTGCGACATGCGGCCCACGTGCCACAGCTGCATCACGATGCGGCCGCCTTCCTGGTGCACGGCATCGGTGACGCGCGCCCAGGCATCCACGTGCGCATCGGTGTAGATGCCGGGCGTGTAGGCATAGCCACGGCCTTGCCTCGAGATGTTGGTGGCCTCGGTGATGATGAGCCCGGCTGTGGCGCGCTGGCGGTAGTAGTCCACGGCCAGCGGCGACTGCACGCCATCCATGCCGGCGCGTGAACGTGTGAGCGGCGCCATCGCGATGCGGTTCTTGACATCGATGGCACCCAGGCGGGTGGGGGAGAAGAGGGCTTCGGAAGACATGGTGTTCAGCTCCGGTGAAGTGGTCGATGGCTGAAGGATGCGTCCGCGAAGCCCATTCATCCAATTTATCCGTTGAATTCCAGATATGTCCCGTGCAACATATCTGGATGCGATACGACCTGAACCTGCTGCCCGTGTTCCTGGCATTGATCGAAGAGCGCAGCGTGACGCGCGCTGCCGAGCGCCTGGGCATGACGCAGCCCGCGCTGTCCAATTCGTTGACACGCCTGCGATCGATGCTGCTCGACCCGTTGTTCGTGCGCGAGCGCTACGGCATGCAGCCCACGGCCAAGGCCCTGGAGCTGGCACCGGTGATCGCCGCGGCGCTCGCGAGCCTCGACGACGTGGTGCGGGGCCAGCAGGCCTTCGAGCCCGCGAAGGCGAAGCAGCGCATCACCATCGCGCCCAACAGCTATGTCGAGTTCGTGCTGCTGCCCGCGATCGTGGCGAGCCTGCGCGAGCGCGCGCCGGGCATCGCCCTGCGGCTCACGCCCTACGGCGCGGACCTCGCCGAGACCGGCGTCGTTTCAGGTACCACCGCGATGGCGCTCGGCCGTTTCGTCGATCCGCCGGACAACCTGGTGGTGCAGCACCTGATGGACGATGGCTTGTCGTGCATCGTGCGGGCCGACCACCCGCAGGTGGGCGACAGGATCACGAAGAAGCAGTACGAGCGGCTGCGGCACGTCAACGTGCTGCCGCCCGGGCGCCTGCGCGCGGGGCTCTTCCAGGTGCTGGAGCGCGAGGGCTTGAAGCGCGAGGTGGCGGTGTCGGTCACGCACTTTCTTGCGATCCCCGAGGTGGTGGCTGTCACCGATTACTGCGCTACCTTGCCGAACCTGATCTGCCGCCGGCTGGCGCACGACCGGCGCCTGAAGATCTTGCCGACGCCCATCGACCTGGGGACCTTTCCGGTGGAGATGGCCTGGCACGTGCGCTATCGGCACGACCCGGTGCACGTCTGGTTGCGTGCGTTGATCGTCGAGCTGGCGCAGCAGCCCGCGCCCTCTGGTATTGCTCCCACTCCCTCTGGGAGAGGGAGAGAGGCCAGGCTATTCGTTCAAGTTGAGCTTGTTCGCCACGATCAGCGCCTTCCACTTCAGAAGCTCCTGCTGAAAAAGCTTCTTCGTCGCCGCAGGCGACAGCGGCGCGATCGAGAAGCCGCCCGCTTCCAGCCCTGCCACCACCTGCGGGTCGCGCGTGAGCTGCTGCACGGCGGCGGCCAGCTGCGCTTCGACCTGGGGCGGCAGCCCGGGCGGCGCGATGATCGCCGATTGGTAGGTCGAGTCGATCTGCGGGAATCCGCCTTCGGCTGTGGTCGGCACATCGGGCAGCTGGGAGATCCGGCGGGCCGAGGTCACGGCCAGCGCGCGCACGCTGCCGGACTTCACGTGCCCCAGCACGCCGATGCTGCCGAAGAAGCCGAAGGCCACACGGCCCGAGATCAGGTCCGGCAGCGCCGCGCCGAGGCCCTTGTACGGCACGTGCGTGATGTCCGAATGGATCAGGCCCTTGAACTGCTCCGCGATCAGGTGAGGCAAGCCCCCCACGCCGCCGGTGGCGTAGTCGATCGTTCCCGGATGCGACTTCACGTAGGCCACGAGTTCGGGCAGCGTCGTCACCGGCAGCTTCGGGCTGCAGATCAGCACCAGCGGCAGCCCACCGGGGCTGCCGAGGTAGGTGAATGCGGCCGGGTCGTAGCCGAGCTTGCGCGTGGCCGGCCCGATGGACAGCGCGCCGTTGTCCGACATGTGGATGGTGTAGCCGTCCGCAGGTGCCTTGGCGAGGTAGTCGGCGGCGATCAGCCCGCTGGCGCCGGGCTTGTAGTCCATGACGATCGGCTGCTTCAGGCTGCGCTCCAGGCCTTCGACGACCGGCCGCGCGACGCCGTCGCCGGTGCCGCCGGGCGAGTAGCCGATGACGAGCTTGATCGGCCGCGTGGGCCAGGCCGACGGCTGCGCGAACACGGGTGCGGCGACGGCGGACGAGGCCATGCAGGCCAGGAAGCGGCGCCGGTGCAGCTTCGGCACGCGTTCGGCGTGCGATTCGACGAGGCCATGGTTCACTGAAAGTCTCCTGGTTTCTAGGTGTTGTGTGCGGTGCGTTTCACATCGGCAGGCCGGCGCCGAATCGCCTGCGCTGCGCTTCCCATTCGCCGGCGCCGAACCTGCGGAAGACGGCCTCGACGCTCTGCCGGCCTTGCGGCAGCTCACGCGAAAGCCGCAGCTGCGCCAGCGCGTCGTCGACGGCTTCGAGCGTCGCCATCAGCGTGAGCGCCGGCAGGATCGCGAGCTTGTAGCCCATCTGCTCGGCCTGGCCCGTCGTCGTGATGGGCGTGCGGCCGTTCGGCACCAGGTTGATCAGGCAGGCGCCATGCACCCGCGCCGGCACGGCGGCCGCCTCGTCGAGGCTGCGCGGTGCTTCGACGAACGCGATGTCGGCGCCGGCGTCGAGCGCCGCATTGGCACGCCACACCGCTTCGTCGAAGCCGTCGACGGCGATCGCGTCCGTGCGGGCGATGATCATGAAATCGTCCGTCGTGCGCGCGGACACCGCGGCGCGGATCTTCGAAACGAATTCCTGGCGCGGCACGATCTCCTTGCCGTCGAGATGGCCGCAGCGCTTCGGCGAGACCTGGTCTTCGATGTGGATCGCCGCCGCGCCCGCGTCCTGGTACTCGCGCACCGTGCGGATCACGTTCAGCTCGTTGCCGTAGCCCGTGTCGGCATCGGCGATGAGCGGCAGGCGGGCCGACCGGGCGATGGTCGCGGCCCGGTCGCGCATCTCGGTGAGCGTGAGCAGGCCGAAATCCGGATAGCCCAGCGACATCGACACGCCGGCCCCCGTCATGTAGATGGCGCCGAAGCCCGCCTCGGCGGCCAGGGTGGCGCCGATGCAGTCGTACACGCCCGGTGCGACGAGGAGGCCGGGCGCGGCGAGCGCGTTCTTGAGTGACTTCGAGAGAGGCATAAAAGGCAGTGAATGGAAGGTGTTGGGCGGCGAGGTCTTGTGTTTATAGAATAGGTACCACCATCGACCCGGTCAACGCCGCCATGCGTAGGTGTTTCCGGCAAGTTGTTATACGTTCCTCCCCTTTGCCCCTTCGTCGGAAAGAGCATTCAGCCGCCATGTCGACCGTCAAAAGCGCGAGCGCCACCTCCCCCTTGGCCAAGGCATCCGGAACCTCGCTGCATCGCCAGCTCTTCATGGTGCTGCGCGACGAGATCTCGCGCGGCGTCTATGCCGAAAAGGGTGCGCTGCCACGCGAAATCGCCATCTGCGAACGCTTCGCCGTCTCGCGCATCACGGTGCGCCGGGCGTTGAGCGACTTGGCCGCGCAAGGCTACGTCGATCGCAGGCACGGGCAGGGCACCTTCGTGCGCGACGACATCGAAGTGCGCCGGACGCCGAGCCTGACCATCGTCGACGAGCTTCGCCTGGCCGCGGACGAGACCAGCGTGCAAGTGCTGGAGGTCGCATCCGCCGAGCCGCCGGTCGACGTCACGCGACTGCTCGGCCTTCAACCGCAGGCCAGGGCGGTGCATGCGGTGCGGCTGCGCAGTGCCGGCGGCGTACCCGTCATGCTCACCGATGCCTGGGTGGCGGGAACGCACGGCCGGGGTGTCACGCAGGCTGCATTGCGCAAGCGGCCGCTCTACGAGATCCTCATTGCGCAGGGCATGAAGTTCGGGCGCGTGCTTCAAGAAACCAGCGCGCAGCCGGCGGACCCGTCGCTGGCGGAGCACCTGCAGGTGGGCCTGGGCTCACCGATCCTCAGGATGGTGCGGCTCATGCACGACCACAAGGGCCACCCCGTCCTGCACATCTCGGTCTACCTCACGCCCGAGCGCAGCCGTGTGCTCATGGACCTGCCGGGCAAGGCGATGAACACGATGGGCGGCGGCCGCATCGTGCACGACGTGGCGCCACCGCCGCCGCAGAAGGGCGGCAGAAGCCGGGGCTGATTGCGGCCGATGGCGACGCGTCAGCGCGCCCACACCCAGGGCCGCGCGATCCGGTCCTGCCGTTGCCAGGTGTCGATGGCGTCCGTCCGGCGCATCGTGGCGCTGATGTCGTCGAGCCCCTCCAGCAGGGCCTGTCGCTTCATCGGGTCGATCTCGATGGCGAAGCTGCTGCCGTCGTGGGCCTCGATTCGCTTCTCGACGAGGTCGACCGTCAGCGGCCGGCCCTGGCCCGTCAGGGCACCGAGCTGCGCCACCTGTTCGCGCGCGAGCCGCACGGGCAGCACGCCGTTCTGGAAGCAGTTGGAGAAGAAGATGTCGCCGAAGCTCTCGGCGATGACGCAGCGGATGCCGCGCCCCGCCAGCGCCCACACCGCGCCTTCGCGCGACGAGCCGCATCCGAAGTTGGGCCCCGCGATCAGGATGGGCGAGTCGCGGAACATCGGCTGGTGGAGCACGAAGTCCGGGTTCGGCGACCCGTCCGCCAGCTGCGCCAGCGCCTCGAACGCGAAGGGCCCGAGTTCGTCGCGGCCATGGGCCGTCAGCCGCTCGATGCGGATGATCACGTCGGTGTCGATGTTGGGCTGCGGAATGGCGGCGGCCGTTCCCTCGATGCGTGTGAACGGCGTCATGCGAGGTCTCCCGCGCTCGCGACGCAGCCGGCCAGCGCCGACGCGACCGCGGTGGCCGGGCTCGCGAGGTGCGTGCGCACGCCCGGCCCCTGGCGCCCGACGAAGTTGCGGTTGGACGTGGAGACGACGCGCTCGCCGGGGCTGCCGACTTCGCCGTTCGCGGCCACGCACATGCTGCATCCGGGCTCGCGCCAGTCGAAGCCGGCGGCCCTGAACACGTCGGCCAAGCCTTCCCGTTCCGCCTGCCGCTTGACGTTCTCCGAACCGGCCACGACCCAGGCCTGGACGTGGGGCGCGACCTTGCGGCCCCGGATCAGCCGGGCTGCATCGCGCAGGTCGCTGATGCGCGAGTTGGTGCACGAGCCGATGAAGACGCGGTCGATGCGTGTTCCGTGCAGGCGTTGGCCCATGGCGAGGCCCATGTAGCGGCAGGCCTTGTCGATCGCGCCGTAGGCGTCCGCATCGGCCAGTGTGCCGGAGGGCACGCATTCGCCGATGCCCATCGCCTGGTCCGGGCTCGTGCCCCAGGTGATCATGGGGCCGATGCCCGAGACGTCGAGCGACACGTCCTTGTCGAAGCGGGCGTCGTCGTCGCTGCGCAGCGCCATCCAGGCTTCGGCGGCCTGGTCGAAGGCGACACCGCGTGGCGCGAGCTCCGTCTGCGCGAGGTAGTCCACCGTCTTGCGGTCGGGCGCCACCATGCCGATGCGCGCGCCCATTTCGATGGACATGTTGCACAGGGTCATGCGCTCTTCGAGTCCGAATGCTGCCACCACCGGACCGGCATATTCCACCGCGTGGCCCGCCGCTGCGCCGGCGCCCAGCGTCGACACCATGAACAGCGCGATGTCCTTCGCCGTCACGTTGGCGCCGGCGGTGCCGTGCAGCCACACGCGCATGGTGCGTGGCCTGCGCTGCAGCAGCGTCTGCGATGCGAGCACGTGTGCGAGCTCCGACGAACCGATGCCAAAAGCCATGGCGCCGAGCGCGCCGTTGGTGCAGGTGTGGCTGTCGCCGCACACCACGGTAAGGCCCGGCTGAACGATGCCCAGCTCCGGCGCCATGACGTGGACGATGCCGTGGCCCGGCTGGCCGAGATCGAAGAAGCGGATGCCGCTGGCCTTGGTGCGCGCTTTCAGGCCCGCATAGAGCGCAGCGCCGCCAGGGAAGCTCTGGCCCGTGCGGCCCGCTTCGGACGACACCACGTGATCGGGCGTCGCGTAGACCAGCTCGGGGTTGCGCACCGGCAGCGCACGCCGCCCGAGCTCGATGAGCCCGGGCGCGCCGCCCAGGTCGTGCATCAGGTGACGGTCGATGTGCAGCAGCGCCCAGTCGTCCTCGAACGACTGGACGACATGGGTGTCCCATAGTTTCGAGAAGAGCGTCTTGGCTGTCATGCGGGGCCTCCGATCGGGGGTTGTTCGGCGGGGTGATTCTAGAAATATAAACACCACCCATCGCGGCAAGAGGTCCGAAACGTATAAACACTTGCCGCAAACACCTAGCCCCGTGCGCGTTGCCGTCGCCCGCAGTGGTTCCTAGACTATGAACACGGCCCCGCAACCGCACCCCTTCACTGCAACAGGAGCTTCAGCATGAACATCCAGGCCGACGCGCGACGCGTCATCGACACCATCAAGGCAGGCGGCATCGCGCTCGTCCCCAACGACACGGGCTATGCCTTCTGCGGCTCGTCGCTGGAGCCGCTGCGTACCATCTTCGAGAACAAGCGCCGCGGCAGCCACAAGCGCAACGCCATGGCCGCGAGCCTGGAGACCCAGCGCGAGCTGCACACGCTCGACAAGCGCGCGCAGCAGATGGTCGAGACGCTGGTGCTCGACCACGACCTGCCGCTCGCCGTGGTCGGCACCTTCCGCGAAGACCATCCGCTCATGCGCAAGCTGGACCCCGAGCTGCTGCGCGCGAGTTCGGCGGCCGGCACGGTGGCGCTGCTGCTCAATGCCGGCACCTTCCATGCAGAGCTCTGCCGGCTCGGCCACGACGAGGTGGTGCCGCTGCTCGGCTCGTCCGCCAACTATTCGGGCACCGGTACGCGCTTCCGGGTCGAAGACATTCCCGAGGAGCTGCGCCGCATCGCCGACATCACCATCGACCACGGGCTGCGCCGCGGGCACCTCTACAAGCGTGCGGGCACGGTCATCAACTTCAGCACCATGGAGGTGGTGCGTATCGGCGCGTACTACGAGCTGATCTCGGATGTGCTTCGGCGATTCTTCGATGTCGAACTGCCGCCCGACCCGGGCCTGGATGCGCTGCCCTCCGGCCACCTGAACGAGTTCGCGCTCCGGGACCTGTCCTGAGGGGGCGGGTCAAGGCGCGTCGTCCATGGCGGCCAGCAGTGGCACGAGCCAATTGCGGAACGCCTGGAACGCCTCGCTCGACACCACCTGCCGGCGCGCGAGCAGGTAGTACGGCTTCATGCCCAGGTAGGGCACCTCGCTGATCCGCACCATGGCACCGGCCCGCGCGTGCTGGTCGGCGACATAGGCCGGCAGCAGGGCGATGCCGAAGCCGCTGATCACCGCCTGCGCGCTGGTGCTCAGCATCGAATGGACGCTCGCCACCTGCGTGGGCTCGAACGGCAGCCCGAGAGTGGCGAAGTAGTCGGGCCAGGCATCGACCATGTTGGCGACCGCGATCAGCTTGCCCGTGGCGAGCACGTCCAGCCCCGGCCCGGTGCCCGTTGTCAACAGCGAGGGCGAGACATAGGGATGCAGCGCCGGGGTGAACAGCCTCTCGCTGACGTATGCCGTCGAGCGAGGAATGCCCGAGATGACCGCCGCGTCCAGGCTCTCCCAGTCCAGGTCCACCTCGCCCACACGGGTGATCAGGTTGATCTGGTGCTCCGGATTCGTCTCCTGGAACTCGCGCAGGCGCGGCGCCAGGATTTCCATGCCCACGCTCGGTGGCACCGAGATGTTGAGCACGCTGCGCGTCTGCGCGCGGGCGTCGACGAAGGCCGCCGACAACGCGGTGACCAGCGGCGACAGCCGTTCGTAAAGGGCCTGCCCGAACGCCGTGGGCTGCAGGCCCTGCGGGCTGCGGTTGAACACGCGTCCCCCCACGAACTTCTCGAACTCCTGCACCTGCTTGCTCACGGCGCCCTGCGTGAGAAACAGCTCCTCCGACGCGGCGGTGATGCTGCGCAGCCGCATCACGCTCAAGAAAGCCTCGATGTGGCTGATGGGCGGCAGGCGGCGTTTGGTCGAGATCGTCATGACCGGGTGGAATGGGGGCGTGAAAAACGATGGATTGACCGACCTGGAGGCAACTCTGTCCAATGCCATGCAACGGACTCGCGCACGCCGCGCCGGCCTTGGGTGGCGTCGGAGAAGGAAGCCTCGGTCGGTCCCTCGATCGCATGGTCGCATGGTCGCAGAAAAGCAAGCCTGAAACATGAGGACATGATGAAGTTCAAGACATGGAGCGCCCTGGCCGCGGCGCTGTGCATCGCCGCATTCCCGGGGTTGCCTGCAGTGGCGCAGGAGCGCACATTCCCGACCAAGCCGATCAGGATGATCGTGCCCTTCGCGCCGGGCGGCCCCGCCGACATCGTGGCGCGCATCGTGGCCGACCAGATGTCGCACAAGTTGCGCCAGCCCGTCATCGTCGACAACAAGGCCGGTGCCGGCGGCGCGCTCGGCGCGGAGGCGCTGGCCGTCGCGGCGCCCGACGGCTACACCATCGGCGTCGCCTCGGTGTCGACGCACGTGGTCAACCCCTCGTGCAACCCCAACCTGCGCTACGACCCGGTCAAGAGCTTCACCCCCATCGCCATGGTGGCCGACATGCCCAACATCCTGGTCGGGCGGCCCGGCCTCGTGGCCGATTTCAAGGCCTTCCGCGAGGTGGCGCGCAAGCAGCCCAACGCGGGCAACTACGGCACGCCGGGCAACTGCTCGCTGGGCCACGTCGTGCTGGAGCACCTCAACCACGAGCTCGGCGGCCACCTCGTGCACGTGCCCTACCGCGGCTCGGCGCCGGCCGCCACCGACCTGGTCGCCGGCACGCTCGACTTCATGAGCGACAGCGCCGCGCTGCTGAGCCCCTACGTCGAAGCCGGGAAGATGAAGGCGCTGGCCGTGGCCTGGCCCAAGCGCCTGCCGCACATGCCCGAGGTGCCGACCTACGACGAACTCGGTCTGCCGGGCATGAACGTCACCATCTGGTACGGCCTCGTGGGGCCGGCCAACCTGCCCCGCGCCGTGCTGGAGACATACGAGGCCGTCATCGCGCAAGCGATGGCCGACCCGGGCCTGCAGGCGCGCTTCGAGAAGGCCGGCATGGTGGCGGTGCAGAACTCGTCCTCGCGCCAGTTCGGCGCTTTTCTGAGCGAGCGCTATCGCAAGGAATCGCAGTTCATCCGCGAGCGCAAGATGTCGGGCAGCTGACGCTTCGGCCGGGGCGCTGCGCCACTACACTGGCGCGTCGACGTTTGCGGAGCAAGCCATGGCCACGGCACCGATCACGGACGCGAATCCCACCATCGAACAGATGGAAGCGCGCGTCGCACGCTTCCGGACACTGAAGCCCACGCAGGACTACGCGGACAGCGCCATCCCGGGCTGCGAGCGCATCACCTGGCGCGTGATCGGCACGCCGCCGGCCGCGCCGCTCGCCGCCGAGGGCTTCCACCTGAACATCGTCTGCTGCGAGCCCGGCAAGTCGGCCCCGCTGCACAACCACCTGACGCAGGAGGTCTTCGTCGCGCTCACGGGTCGATGGCAGGTCTTCTGGGGCCCCGAAGGCGAGCGCAGCGTGGTGCTGGAGGCGTGGGACACCATCTCGATCCCACCGGGCGTATCGCGCGGCTTCCGCAATATCGCGACCGAGCCGGCATACCTGCTGGGCATGGCCAGCGGGCAGGACCCGGGGAACATCAATTGGCCGGAGCAGGTGCGGGCCGTCGCGGCGGCGGCTGGGGTCGAGCTGCCGTAGCACATCGCCCCTCGGGATCGCCCCGCCACGCCTACAACCGGACGATCACCGACTTCTGCTGCGTGTAATGCGCCAGCGCGTCCCTTCCTTGCTCGCGTCCATACCCGCTCGCCTTGTAGCCACCGCACGGGTTCTGCACGAATCCGCCGCCGTACTCGTTGACGACGATCCGTCCGGCATCCAGCTGTGCGGCGACGCGATGCACGCGGCCGATGTCGCGGCTCCAGATGCCTGCGGCCAGGCCGAAGGGCGAGTCGTTGGCGATGCGCAGCGCATCGGCCTCGTCGTCGAAGGGGATCACGCACAGCACCGGGCCGAAGATCTCTTCGCGCGCGATGCGCATGTCGTTGTGGCAGCCGACGTAGACGGTTGGCTCGATGAACCAGCCTTGCCGCAGGCGCGGCTCGTCGGGCAGGCGGCCGCCGATCGCGGCGCGGGCGCCTTCCTGCGCGGCCACGTCGAAGTACGACAGGATCTTTTCGTACTGCGCGCGCGTGGTGATGGGGCCGGCCGTGGCATCGTGCTCCGGGCCCACGCGGATCTGCGCCACGGCCTCGACCAGGCGCCCGACGAAGTCGTCGTGAATGCTGCGCTGGACCAGCAGCCTCGTTCCCGCCGCGCACCACTGGCCGCTGTTCCAGGTGAAGGCGCGTGCGGAGCCCGCTGCTGCGGCGGCCAGGTCGGCATCGTCGAACACGATGTTGGCGGACTTGCCGCCCAGCTCCAGCGTGAGCGGCAGGATGCGCTCGGCCGCGATGTGGCCCAGCGCCTGGCCGGCCCGCACGCTGCCGGTGAAGGAGATCTTGCGCATCTGCGGATGCTCCGCGAGCGCAGCGCCCACCACGGGGCCGGTGCCGAGCACGACGTTGAGCACGCCGGGCGGCAGGCCGGCTTCTTCGACCGCCAGGCGCGCCAGCGCCACCAGCGAGCCGGAGGTGAACTCCGAGGGCTTGGCCACGACCGTGTTGCCGGCCGCCAGCGCCGGGGCGATGGCGCGCGCGGCCTGGTGCAGGGGCGCGTTCCACGGCAGGATCGCGCCGACCACGCCGAAGGGCTCGCGCAGTGCGTAGCTGTGGTACGCGGGGCCGACGTCGATCAGCTCGCCGTCCATCGTGCCGGCGATGCCGCCGTAGTACTCGAAGAATTGCGCGACGAGGTCGACCAGCGCGGGCATCTCGCGTCCGGGCTTGCCGGTCTCGCGCGATTCGATGTCGCCCAGCAGCGCGGCGTGACGCCGCGCCACGCGGGCCAGTTCGACGAGCACGCGGCCGCGTTCGGTGGGCCGCAGCGCGCGCCAGGCCGGCCAGGCCCGGGCGCTGGATTCGACGGCCTGCGCGACGTCCTCGGGGCCACTGGCGGCCACGTCGCCGATGCGCCGGCCGGTGCGCGGATCGAGCTGTTCGAGCCAGTCGCCGCCGATGGGCGGCACCGATTCGCCGTGCAGGTAGTTCAGGGTGCGGGTGGGGGTGGGGGTCACGTCGGTCTCCTCGTATGAATCACGTGGTGTGCAGGGGGCGCGCGCTCGTTGCAGGCGCTGCAGGCGTTGCGGGCACGACGGATGCTTCGGCGGTACGCGCGGCGGTTCGCCGTTGCCAGAGATGAGCGATCTGCCCGACCACGCCGCGCCGGAACACCATCACCGTGACCATGAACACGAGCCCGCTCAGCACCAGGAGCCACGAGCCCATGCCCGACAGCACGTGGTGCAGGCCGGTCAGCATGAAGGCGCCGACGACCGGGCCCGCCAGCGTGCCCAGGCCGCCCAGCAGCGTCATCAGGATCGCGTCGCCGCTCGTGTGCCAGTGCGCGTCGTTGAGCGACGCGAGCTGCATCACCAGCGCCTTCAACGCGCCGGCCAGGCCGGCCAGCGCGGCCGACAGCACGAAGGCCAGCAGCTTGTGGCGCGACACGTCGTAGCCCAGCGAGATCGCGCGCGGCTCGTTCTCGCGGATGGCCTTGAGCACGTCGCCGAACGGCGAATGCACGGTGCGCACGATCAGCGCGAAGGCAGCGGCGCACACGGCCAGCACGAAGAAGTACATCGCCAGGTTGTCGTCGAGGTCGACCAGGCCGAAGAGCGTGCCGCGCGGCACGCCCTGCATGCCGTCTTCGGCGCCTGTCCACGGCGATTGCACGAAGAAGAAATACACCATCTGCGCCAGCGCCAGCGTGATCATCGAGAAGTAGATGCCCTGCCGCCGGATCGCCACCGCGCCCATCGCCAGGCCCAGCAGCGCCGCGGTGGCCGTGCCCAGCAGCAGCCCCAGCGGGGCGGGCACGCCGAAGTCGCGCACGGCCAGCGCAGTGACGTACGCTGCGCAGGACAGGAAGGCGGCATGGCCGAAGGACAACAGGCCGCCGAAACCCAGCAGCAGGTTGAATGCGCTCGCGAACAGTGCGAGGCAAAGCGCCTGCATCAGCAGCACCGGATACACCACGAAAGGCGCGACGACCAGCGCGGCTGCCACCACCACAGAGCCCAGAAGAAGCTTCGGCTTCATACGCGCCTCCCGAACAGGCCGGCCGGCCGCGTCAGCAGCACCAGCACCATGAGCGCGAACACCACGGTGTTGGCGAAGGGCGGGTAGTACACCTTCGACAGGCCTTCCACCAACCCCAGCCCGAGGCCGGTGACGATGGCGCCGAGCACCGAGCCCATGCCGCCGATGACCACCACGGCGAACACCACGACGAGCAGGTTCGAGCCCATGTGCGGGCTGACCTGCGTCAGCGGCGCGGCCAGCACGCCGGTGAGCGCCGCGAGCGCAGCGCCGGCCGCGTAGGTGCCGGTCACCAGGCGCGGCACGTTCAGACCGAATGCGCCCAGCAGGCGCGGGTTCTCGGTGCCGGCGCGCAGCATGGCACCGAGCCGCGTGCGCTCGATCAGCGCCCAGGTGGCGCCGCACAGCAGCAGGGCCGCCACCACGACCCAGGCGCGATAGGCCGGCAGCACCATGAAGCCCAGGTCGATGCCACCCTGCAGCAGCTCCGGCGCGGGGTAGGGCAGGCCCGATGAACCGACCGCCTGCGTCGTCGCGCCTTCCAGCAGCAGCGCCAGGCCGAAGGTCAGCAGCAGGCCGTAGAGGTGGTCGAAGCGATAGAGGCGCGACAGCAGCGTGCGCTCGAACACCACCGCCGCGGCCGCCACGACCAGCGGCGCCGCCAGCAGCGCCAGCCAGTAAGACAGGCCCAGGTGCGCCATGCCGGCCCAGGCCAGCAACGCACCCGACATGTAGAGCGCGCCATGACAGAAGTTCACCACGTTGAGCAAGCCGAAGATCACGGCCAGACCCAGGCTGAGCAGTGCGTAGAAGCAGCCGTTGACCAGGCCGACCACGAGCTGCCCCATCAGTGCCGGCAGCGGCACGCCGAACACGGCATCCATGTCAGCTCTTCTTCACCAGGGCGCACTGGCCCTTCTCGATCGGCGGGAAGGCTTCGCTGCCGGGAATGGTGGCGCGCACATTCAGGTAGTCCCAGCTGCGCTTCGATTCGGCGGGTGTCTTCACCTGCACCAGGTAGACGTCCTTGACCAGCCGGCCGTCGTCGCGGATGCGGCCGCCGCTCGCGAAGATGTCGTCGATGGGCAGCTCGCGCAGCTTGCCGCGCACCGCCTTCGTGTCGTCGGTGCCGGCGGCGGCGACGGCTTTCAGGTAGGCCGTCGCGCCGGAGTAGTCGGCCGCATGCACCTCCGAGGGCATCTTTCCCGTGCGCTTGAAGAAGCGCTCCGACCAGGCGCGGCTCTTCTCGTCGCGGTCCCAGTAGAAGCTGGCGGTGGTGTAGATGCCTTGTGCCACCGGCAGGCCCAGTGCGTGGATGTCGCTCAGGAACAGCGCCATCGCGACCAGGCTCTGCTTGCCGCTGCGCAAGAAACCGAAGTCGCGCGCCGCCTTGATCGACGCGATGGTGTCGCCGCCCGCATTGGCGAGCCCGATGAACTTGGCGTTCGAGGCCTGGGCCTGCAGCAGGTACGACGAGAAGTCCGGCGAGTTCAACGGATGCCGCACCGCGCCGAGCACCTTGCCGCCGCCGGCCTGGATGGCCGCGGTGGCGTCCGCCTGCATCGTCTGGCCGAACACGTAGTCCGCGGTCAGGAAGAACCAGCTGTCGGCGCCCTGGCGCACCAGAGTGCGCGGCGTGTTGGTCAGTGCGTTGGTGTCGACCTGGTAGTGGATGGTGTAGGGCGCGCAGGCCTCGTTGGTCAGCCGCGAGGTGTAGGCCGCGGTGATCATCACCATGCGCGACTTCTGCCGTCCGACTTCGGAGATGGCCAGCGCCGTGCCCGAGGACACGCCGCCCACGATGGCGTCGACCTTGCCGGCGTCGAACCATTCGCGCGCCTTGGTCGCGGCGATGTCGGGCTTGTTCTGGTGATCGGCGGACACCAGGTCGATCGGCTTGCCGAGCACCTGGCCGCCGAAGTCCTCGATGGCCATGCGGACCGCTTCCACCGAGCCCTTTCCCGAGAAGTCGGAATAGAGCGAGGCCATGTCGGTCAGCAGGCCGATGCGGACCACGTCGTCGGACGCGCCGGTCTGGGCCGACGCCGGGTCGGCGAATGCAAGAGCCGCCAGTGCCGAGGCGGCTGCGGCGCGCGCGCGAAGAATGTTCATGTCGATGTCTCCTGGTGGTTCAGTGGAAAGGGATTCGTCAGACGCCCAGCGCCTCGCGGAAGCGGGCGCGTGCGTCGGGCCGGTGCGCATCGGCGGCGGCGATGTCGGCCACCACGCGGCCGTGCTCCACCAGCAGGTGGCGGTCGGCCAGCGGCAGCGCGAAGGGCAGGTTCTGCTCGACCAGCACGATGGTGTGGCCCTGTGCGCGCAGCGCGCCGATCGCACGCCCCAGGGCCTGCACGATCACCGGCGCCAGGCCTTCGGAGATTTCGTCGAGCAGCAGCAGGCGCGCGCCGGTGCGCAGGATGCGGGCGAGTGCCAGCATCTGCTGCTCGCCACCCGAGAGTCGCGTTCCGGGGCTGGCGCTGCGCTCGCGCAGGTTGGGGAACATCGCGTAGATCTGCGCCAGGCTGGCGCCGCCGGGGCGCAGCGTGGGCAGCAGTATCAGGTTCTCTTCGCAGCTGAGGTTGGCGAAGATGCCGCGCTCCTCCGGGCAGTAGCCCAGGCCCAGCCGCGCCACGGTGTGCGATGGCAGGCCGATGGTTTCGCGGCCGTAGATCTGCACCGAGCCGGCCCGCCGCCCGGTCAGGCCCAGGATGGCGCGCAGCGTGCTCGTGCGGCCAGCGCCGTTGCGGCCGAGCAAGCTGACGACCTCGCCCTCGCGCACCTCGAAGTCCATGCCGTGAAGCACCTGGGCATCGCCGTAGTGCGCGGTGAGGCCGCGCACGCGCAGCACTTCTTGCCGGGTGTCAGCCATGGCCGGGCTCCTGCGCCCCGCCCAACGCGGCGGTGCTGCTGCCCATGTAGGCCTCGACCACGCGCGGGTCGCGCGACACGGCCTCGTAGCTGCCTTCGGCCAGGATCTGGCCGCGCTGCAGCACGGTGATGGTGTGGGCGATGCGCGACACCACCTGCATGTTGTGCTCCACCAGCAGCACGGTGCGGCCGCGGGCCACGCGCTGGATCAGCGTGGTGACGGCCTCGACGTCTTCGTGGCCCATGCCCTGGGTCGGCTCGTCGAGCAGCATCAGCTCGGGCTCCAGCGCCAGCGTGGTCGCCAGCTCCAGCGCGCGGCGCCGCCCATAGGCAAGCTCGCTCGCCGGCACGTCGGCATGCGCGTCGAGCCCGACTTGTTCCAGCAGCTCCATGGCGCGCGGGTGCAGGGCATGCAGCGTGCGGTTGCTGCGCCAGAAGCAGAACGACGCACCGCTGCGCCGCTGCAGCGCGATGCGCACGTTCTGCAACGCGGTGAGTGCCGGGAAGGTCGCCGAGATCTGGAACGAGCGCACCATGCGGCGCTGCGCCAACGTGGCCGGCGCGGCATGCGTGATGTCGATGCCGTTGTAGTGGATGGTGCCGGCGCTGGGCTCGAGGAACTTGGTCAGCAGGTTGAAGCAGGTGGACTTGCCGGCGCCGTTGGGGCCGATCAGCGCGTGGATGCTGCCGCGGCGCACCTTCAGGTCGACGTCCTGCACGGCGGTGAAGCCCAAGAAACGCCGCGTCAGGCCGCGCGTCTGGAGGATCAGGTCGTCGTCCGCGTCTGGACGTGATGAGGTGGCGTCGTGCCCTGGCATGTCTCGCTCCGTGTTTGCAATGGGGCGAATGCTAGGCAGCGGGCCGTGCCGCAACAAACGATTAAATCGGCGCCGTCGCTTGAGCTTTGTGCAAGCGAAAAGCGCGAATCGAAAGGCGTTCGCTTGCGCTGCGCTCACGCAAGCCGGGCCGATTTCTCGTTTGAGGCGCCTGCCGTGCCGGCCTAGCATGCGCCGCATCTTTTTCACGGAGACATGCGATGCAAGACACGATCGGGTTCATCGGGCTGGGTGCCATGGGGCGGCACATGGTCCCTCACCTTCTGCGCGCAGGCCACGCGGTGTTCGTCTGCGACACGAGCGATGCGCCAGCGGCCGCGATGGTGGCGCAAGGCGCCCGCCGCTGCGACTCGCCGCGCCAGGTCGGCGACAGCGCGGACCTCGTGCTCGTCTGCCTGCCCACGCCGGACGTGGTGGCGCAGGTGGTGGTCGGTGAGAACGGCGTCGCCGCCGGCAGCCGCGTGCGCGTGGTCGTGGACCATTCGACCACCGGCCCCAGCATGGCACGCACGTTGGCGCAGCGCCTGGGAGAACGCGGCATCGCATCGCTCGACGCGCCGCTGGCCGGCGGCGTGCCGGGTGCCGAGGCCGGTACGTTGTCGGTGATGGCCGGCGGCGATGTGCAGGCCTACGCGCGCTGCGAGCCGGTGTTCCGCGCCTTCGGCCGCAAGGTGGTCCACGTGGGCGAGCAGCCCGGACTGGGCCAGGTGCTCAAGCTCGTCAACAACATGACGGTGGCCGCCACGCTGGTGGCGACGACCGAAGCGGTGCTGTTCGGCATCAAGAGCGGGCTGGAAGCCGGCCTCCTGCTGGAGATGCTCAACGCCAGCACCGCCCGCAGCTTCGCCAGCGAGTCGCTGCTGGGCCAGGACGTGGTGAACCGCCGCTTCGACTTCGGCTTTCGCATCGAGCTCATGCGCAAGGACCTGCGCCTGTTCCTGCAAGAGGCCGAGGCCGCCGGCACGCCCGCCTTCACCAGCGCGCTGACCAAGCAGTTCTTCGATCACGCCATCGCCGCGGGCCACGGCGATGACGACATGACGCACGTGGTGCAGGTGCTGGAGCGGATGGCCGGTGTCGAGGTCGCGCGCTGAGCACATGCGTCTGGCCGGAACCGGGCAGAGACCTGCCGTCGGCGTGCTACCCTCGATTTGAACGGGGCGAAGCCGCATCGCCCGCTCGTCAGTCTTCAAGGAAGAAACGTCATGATGACGCTCGAAGTCAAGCTCGATTTGCCCGACCGCCTCGCTCGCGAAGCGCAGGCCGCAGGCTTGCTCACGCCGAAGGCGTTGCGTGAAATGCTCAAGGACGCCATGCAGCGCCGCGCCGCGCAGGCGCTGCTGGCGGGTGCGGCTCGTGGCAGCTCGCCGGGCGCCAAGCCGCTCTCGATGAAAGAGATTCAAGCCGAGGTCGGTGCGGTGCGCCGCGCACGACGCACCAAGGGCAGCTCGGCGGCATGAGGCGTCGGCCGCGGTGGGTGGTCGACACCAATGTGCTCGTATCGGCGTTCTTGTGGAAAGGTCCGCCGGGGCGTGTGATCGAACTGGCCGGGGAGAAAGAAGTGCAACTGTTCACCAGTCGCGTGCTTCTTGACGAACTGGCAGCCACGCTGTCCAAGAAGAAGTTGGCGAGGTACGTCGAAGCGACGGGCTCGCGTGCGGATCACATGCTTGCCAGCTATCGACGGATAGCGACGGTGGTGGCCGCGCGACCCCTCGATGCGCAGGTTTCGCGCGATGTCGATGATGACGCGGTGCTGGCGTGCGCAATCGCTGCGCGCGCCGATCTCGTTGTCACGGGCGACGACGATCTGCTTTCGCTCAAGCGTTTCGGAGAGGTTCCGATCGTCACCGTCGCGCAGGCTGTCAAGGTCTTCGGCGCGAGAAGCTAATCCGCTGAACCGCTACAACTTCACCCGCCCCGCATCCACCAGCTTCTGCGTCAGCGCCAGCTGGTCCTTCATGAAGCGCTGGGTCTTGTCGCCGTTCCACGGCATCGGCTCGAAGCCCAGCTCGAGAAGCTTGGTGCGTACGTCCGGCATCACGAGGATGCGGCTCATCTCGGCGGTCAGTTTGTCGACGATGGCTTTCGGCGTCTTCGCCGGCACGAAGGCGGCAGCCCAGCCGGGCATGTCGACCTGCGGGTAGCCGAGTTCGGCGAAGGTCGGGACGTCGGGGTAGGCAGGGAAGCGCGCTGCGCTGGCCACGGCCAGGGGCTTGATCTTGCCGGGGTAGCGGTTGACGCCGCCCACCGAGGTGACGGCCGCGTCGATCTGCCCGCCCAGCAGGTCCTGCAGCGCGGGCGCCTCGCCCTTGTAGGGCACGTGCACGGTGTCGATGCCGGCCGCCATGTTGAACAGCTCGCCGACGAAGTGGCCGCCCGAGCCCTGGCCATAGGAGCCGTACGAGATCTTGCCGGGGCGCGTCTTGGCGAGCGCGACGTACTGCCTGAGCGTCGACACCGGCAGGCTCTCGCGGATGCCGATCGCGATCGGCGTGAGCGCCAGCATGCCTACCGGGTGCAGGTCTTCGAGGCGATAGCCGGGCTTGGGCATGAGCACCGTGTTGCTCAGGAGCGCGCTGTAGCCGACCAGCACCGTGTGGCCATCGGCCGGCGCCTGCGACACCGACGCGGCCGCGATGGCACCGCTCGCACCGGGCTTCGACTCGACGATGCAGGGCTGGCCCCACGCCTCGGTGAGCTTCTGGCCGATGAGCCGCATCATCGTGTCGTGGCCCCCGCCTGCCGGCGTCGGAATCACGAACCTGATCACCGATGAGGGAAATGCCTGCGATGGCGATGGCGTTTGCGCGCGGGCGAGCGGCAGTCCGCCGGCGCTGATCGCACCGAGGGCGGCCAGCGTCTGGCGTCGGTTGAAGTTCATGCGAAGTCTCCTTGTGTGATGGATCGGGCTGCTATACGATGCGCTGCCAAATCATTGGTTCAACCATAGATTAAACAGCAAAGTGAACGATTCATCCACCCCTGCGGCCGACGCTGTTGCTGCACCAGCCGGCGGGCTCGATGCGCTGCAGGCGTCCGCGCTCGATGCATTCATTCGGCGCGTGGTCGGCAGCTTCGATGGCGCGTTGGGCGTGCGCCAAGTGGAAGGTGGGCAGTCGAACCCGACCTTCATCGTCGACGCCGGTTCGCGCCGACTGGTGCTGCGGCGCAAGCCGCCGGGCGTGCTGCTGCCATCGGCGCATGCGGTGGAGCGCGAGTTCCGCGTGCTGCGCGCCTTGCAAGGCTCCGACGTGCCGGTGCCGCGCGCGCTGGCGCTGTGCGAAGACCCGGCCGTCATCGGTAGCAGCTTCTACCTGATGGACTTCGCCGAAGGCCGCATCCTCACCGACCAGACGCTGCCCGGCATGTCTCCGGGCGAGCGCCGCGCCCACTATGCCGAGATGGCCCGCGTGATGGCGGCGTTGCACGCCGTGGACTGGCGCTCGCGCGGCCTCGCCGACTTCGGCCGCGAAGGCCGCTACGTCGAACGCCAGCTCGATCGATGGACGCGCCAGTACCGCGCGAGCGAAACCGCGCGCATCGATGCGATGGAGCGGCTGATCGAATGGCTGCCCGCGCATGTGCCGGCGCAGGAGAGCACACAGCTCGTGCACGGCGACTTCCGGCTCGACAACCTGGTCTTTCACGCACACGAACCGCGCATCGTCGCCGTGCTCGACTGGGAGCTGTCGACCCTTGGCGATCCACTGGTCGACTTCGCCTACCACTGCCTCTCGTGGCGGCTGCAACTCGGGACGCACCGCACGCTGGCCGGGCTCGAGCCACTGCCCGAAGGCATCCCGACCGAAGCGCAACACGTGGCCGACTACTGCCGGGCAAGCGGGCGCGCAGTCGGCCTCGGCGGTGCGCCAATCGCGCACTGGCACTACCACCTGGCCTTCAACATGTTCCGCCTGGCCGCCATCCAGCAGGGCGTGGCCCGCCGCGCGCTCGATGGCAACGCGGCCAACAGCAAGGCAGCGGCCGTGGCCGCGCGCGTGCAGACCACCGCAGAGACCGGCTGGGCCGCCGCGAAGGAATCCGAATGACGAACACTCTGCCGAAAGCGATGCGCGCCTGGCGTGTCGAAGACATCAGCGAGCGCGGTGAGATGCATTTGCGCGACGTCGAGTTGCCCCAGCCCGGGCCCGACCAGTACCTGGTGCGCGTCGAGGCCGCGGGCCTCGCGTTCGGCGACACGCTGATCGTGCGTGGCAAGTACCAGGTCAAGCCGCCGCTCCCTTTCACGCCCGGCTCGGAAGTCCTCGGCACCATCGTCGCCGGCGAGGGCGGTGAGCTGCCCTTGGGCACGCGCGTCGCCAGTTCGTCGCGCCAGGGTGGCTTCGCGCAGTACGCACTGGTGCCGCGCAGCGAGGCCGTCGCGATTCCGCCGGACATCGACCCGGGCGATGCGCTCGCGCTGCGCAGCAACTATCCGACCTCGCTCTTCGCGCTGCGCATGGCGGGCCGCCTGCTGCCCGGCGAAACCCTGCTCGTGCATGCAGGCGCGGGCGGCGTGGGCAGCGCCGCGCTGCAGCTGGGCAAGCTGATGGGCGCGCGCGTCATCGCCACCGCCGGCAGCGCGCAGAAGGTGCGGGCCTGCCTCGATGCGGGCGCCGACGCAGCGCTGAACTACGGCGATCCGGCCTGGGTCGATGCGTTCCGCGGGCTCGCGCCCAGTGGCGCCGACGTGATCTACGACCCGGTGGGCGGTGAGGTCGGCGCACAAAGCCTGCGCTGCCTGGCCTACGGCGCGCGCTACCTCGTCATCGGCTTCGCGGGGGGCGCGCTCACTCAACTGCCGGCCAACCGGCTGCTGCTGCACAACGCGAGCGCCGTCGGCGTGCTGTGGGGCGAGGTGCGCAAGCGCGACGTCGCCCTCGCGGCGCGGCTCACGCGCGAGGTCTACGACCAGCATGCCGAAGGCCGTATCCGCCTCATGCCCGGCGCGTCGTTCGAGTTCGAGCAGGCACCGCAAGCGCTGGCGGCATTGCAAGGCCGCGCGACGGTGGGGAAGGCCTGGCTGCGCGTGTCGCATCGATGACCCGCCACTCCGTACTTTCCCCGATGTGATCCGCGGCCAACCAATAATTTAATGGTAGAACCAATAAGGAGACAACCGATGATGCGCATTTTTCTGCCCACGGCCCTGCGAGGCCTCGTCGCCGCGTGCGCACTCGCTGGCCTGATCTCGGGCGCACCGGCGGTGGCGCAAGAGGTCAAGATCGGCGTGCTCTACCCCATCAAGACCATGCTGGGGCAGCAAGGCCGCAACGGCGCGGAGATCGCGGCCGAGATGATCAACGCCAATGGCGGCGTGCTCGACGGACGCCCGCTCAAGCTGGTGGTGTACGACGACAACTACCAACCGGCCGATGCCGTCGCCGCTGCGCGCAAGCTGCTCAGCGAAGACAAGGTGCCGGTGATCGTGGGCGCCATCAACACCGCGGTGTCGCTCGGCGTGACGCAGGTCGCGCAGCAAGGCGGTGCGATGTTCCTGGCCGCCGTCACCAAGGCGCCGCAGGTCACCGAGTACGACCGTGCCTTCCGCTTCAACCCGCTGGTGGCCACCGATGGCCAGGTCTTCAACCAGTACCTGAAGGACAAGGTGAAGCCCCAGCGCATGGCGGTGGTGGTGGAGAACGGCGACTACGGCCGCTCGATCATCGCCAGCATGAAGGAGAGTTTCGGCAGCGCCGTCGTCGCCACCGAGCTCTACGAGATATTGAAGCAGACCGACTTCAGCACGCTCGCGTCGCGTGTGAAGGCCGCCAACCCCGACGTGGTGTGCATGGCCTTCTCGGCACCGGAGCAGGGCGGCAGCCTGCTGCGCACGCTGGCCGAGGCCGGCGTGAAGGCCAAGCGCTGCATCCTGCCGGGCTCCGTGTCCCCGGCACTGCTGCAGGTGGCGGGGCCTGCGGCCGAGGGCGCCTTCACGCTCGACATCTGGGCGCCGACCATGAACACCGAGACCAACCGCAAGTTCGTCGCCGCCTACCACGCCAAGCACAAGGCGGCTCCGGGCAAGGTCGACTTCCTGGGCTTCGAGAGCATGTGGATCCTCGGCCAGGCCATCCGCTCGGCCGGCACCGTGACCGACACCGCCAAGCTCGCGACCACGCTGCGGCAAGGCACTTGGGATTCGCCGCGTGGCCAGGTCAAGTTCCCCGCGAACCAAGCCACATCGGACAAGTGGGTCGTCCTCGAAGTCAAGGACGGCAAGATCACCGTGAACGAGTGACGCGGCAGCACGGGATCGACCTGGCATGACCCAAGCACTCCTGCAGCAACTGCTGAACGGCCTCTCGATCGGCTTCGGCTACGCGCTGATCGCGCTGGGCCTGACGCTCGCGTTCGGCGTGCTGCACATCATCAACTTCGGCCATGGCGAAGTGGTGATGCTGGGCGCGCTCACCGTGGTGCTGGCGAACAAGCTGCTCGGGCTGCCGTACCTGGCCGCCTTGCCGCTCGCGATGCTGGTCGGCGCGCTGGTGGGTTGGGTCTTCGACGCGCTGGCGGTGTCGCCGCTGTTGCGCCGCACCGAGGGCCGTACCGACATCCTGCTCACCACCTTCGCGGTGGGCGTGCTCTTCAACCAGGCGGTGCTCTCGGTGTGGGGGCCGGCGCCCGCGCGCGTCGACGGACTGCAGGGGCGCTTCGAGTTGGCCGGCGTCGGGCTCAGCTCGCAGCGCCTCTTCGTCATCGTCGCCAGCATCGCCGCGCTGGTGGCGCTGGACCTGCTCGCGCGCCGCACCCGCTTCGGCACCGAGATGCGCGCGCTCGCGCAGAGCGAGCATGCCGCGCGCGTGGTGGGCATCGACGTCAAGTCGGTGGGCACGCGGGCCTTCCTGCTGGCCGCGGTGGTCGGCGGACTCGGCGGCGCGCTGCTGGCGCCGATCACGTCCTATTCGCCGATGCTGGGCCAGGCCGTGCTGATCAAGGCCTTCGTCATCGTGGTGCTGGGCGGCCTGGGCAGCGCGGGTGGCGCTGTGCTGTGCGCGCTGGCCGTCGGCGTCATCGAAGCGATGCTGGGGCTCGTGATGGAAGAAGGCATGGCCGCGGCCACCGTCTATTCGTTGATGCTGCTGGTGCTGCTCGTGCGGCCGCAGGGCCTGGCGGGAGCCGCGCGATGAGCCGCACGCTGCGCGACCTGCTGCTCGGCATCGCGGTGGCAGCGCTGCTGGCGAGCGTGATCCGCTCGCCGTACTGGCTCGATGTCGCGGCCTACGCCGGCGTGCTGGCCATCTTCGTGCTCGGCGTGTCGGTCACCTTCGGACAACTGGGCTACGTGAGCTTCGGGCATGCGGCCTTTCTGGGGCTGGGCGCTTACACGGTCGGCATCCTGGTCGCGCGGCTCGGGTTGAACTACTGGCTGGCGGTGCCCTTGGGCATCCTGCCGGGGCTGCTGCTCGGCGCGCTCGTCGGCATCGTCTCCGCACGCCTGAGCGGCGCCTACTTCGCCATCGCCACGCTGGTGGTGGCCGAGATCCTCGTGCTGCTGGTGGTCAACTGGGTGGACATCACGCGCGGGCCGATGGGACTGATGGTGACGGCCTCGCCCTTGCCGCTCGTGCAGGGCGTCGGCTGGAATGCGCAGCAGGGCTACCTCTTCGCGGTCGTCGCCGCGCTGGCCGTCGCCTTCGTGTTGCTGCGCAACCTGCGCGACAGCGCCACCGGCCGCGGCTGGACCGCGATCCGCGAGGCGCCCGCGCTTGCCGAGTCGCTGGGCATCGCCACGGCGCGCTCGCGCGTGCTGAACATCGCGCTGTCGGGCGGCGTGGCCTCGCTGGCCGGAGCCCTGCTCATTCCCAAGGTGTTCGTGCTCTCGCCCTCGTTGCTGGGCGTGAGCTACTCCGCCACCGGCATCCTGGGCGTTGTGCTCGGTGGCAAGGCGACGCTGGTCGGGCCCATGCTGGGCGGGGCGCTGTTCGCGATCATTCCCGAAGGCCTGCGCTTCCTCGGCGACCTGAACTTCGCCGCGTTCGCGCTCATGCTGCTGCTGGCGGTGCGCATGCTGCCGGGCGGACTGGTCGGCTCGCTGACCGCGCGGCCCGCGTTCGCGCGATGGCGCGCCGCGCGCATGGGGCACACCCTCGAAGACACGCCACCGGCACCGCTGGCCGCGCGGCCGCATCGCGAAGGCAAGGTGCTCGAAGTCGCCGGTGTGAGCCGTCATTTCAAGGGCCTGAAGGCCGTGCAGGACGTGAGCTTCGACGTGCGCGCCGGCGAGATCCTCGGGCTCATCGGCCCCAACGGCGCGGGCAAGACCACGCTGCTCAGCATGCTCTCGGGCTTTCTGCCGGTGAGTGCCGGTGCGATCCGCGTGCGCGGCCAGGACATCGCGGCGCGGCCCGCGCATCGCGTGGCGCGGCTCGGCGTGGTGCGCAGCTTTCAGCAGACCGCGTTGTGCGCCGGCCAGACCGTGCTCGCCAACATGGCGATCGCCAGCCACCTGCATCGGCCCGGCGGCTTCTGGGGCGGCTTGCTGCGCACGGCAGGCTGGCGTGCGCGCGAGCGCGAACGCATGGCGCATGCGCTGGGCTGCCTGGCCGAGGTCGGCCTGCCGGCGCGGCGTGACGACATTGCAGGCAGCCTGCCCTACGGCGAGCAGAAGCTGTTGGGCGTGGCCATGGCGCTGGCCGCGCAACCCGAGGTGCTGCTGCTCGACGAGCCGGCCGCCGGCCTCAACCAGGTCGAGGCGGCGCGGCTGGCACAGGTGCTGCGCGGCCTGCGCGACAAGGGCATGACGCTGATCGTGGTCGACCACAACCTCAAGATGCTGATGTCCTTCGTCGACCGCGTGGTGGTGCTGCACCATGGCGTGAAGATCGCCGACGGCGCGCCCGGCGAGGTGACGCGCATGCCCGGCGTGGTGTCGGCCTACCTGGGCAGCGCGCCGGCGCCGCTCGAAGAGGTGGCCGCATGACGGCACCGCTGCTGCAGGTCGATGGCCTGGTCGTGCGCTATGGCGAGACACGGGCGCTGGCCGACGTGAGCCTGGCGCTCGGTGCGCGCGAGGTGGTGGCGCTGGTCGGCGCCAACGGCGCGGGCAAGTCGTCGCTGCTGAATGCGCTGCTGGGGCTGGTGCCGCAGTCGGGCGGATCGATCGCGCTGGGCGGCAAGCGCATCGAGGCGCTGCCCACGCGCGAGCGTATCGCGGCCGGACTGGCGCTGTCACCCGAAGGCCGGCGCGTGTTCCCCGATCTGTCGGTGGAAGAGAACCTGGACCTGGGTGACCTGGGCCGCGACCCGGTCGCGCGGCGCGATCGGCGCGAGAGCGTGAACCGTTGGTTTCCGCGCCTGCGCGAACGCCGCCTGCAACTGGCCGGCACCTTGTCGGGCGGCGAGCAGCAGATGCTGGCGATCGGCCGCGCGCTCATGGCGCAGCCGCGCGTGCTGATGCTCGACGAACCCACGCTGGGCCTCGCGCCGCTGATCGTGCAGGAGATCGCCGCCTTCATCCGCCACATCCGCTCCACCGGCGTCTCGGTGCTGCTGGCCGAGCAGAACGCCGAGATGGCCTTGGCCGTCGCCGACCGCGCCTACGTGCTGCAGAACGGCGAAGTCGTGATGAGCGGCAGCGCCCGCGAGCTGGCCGCGCATCCCGACGTGCGCGCCGCGTACCTGGGGTTGTGATGAACATCGTCGCCGACGCGCTGGACTTTCCCGAAGGCCCCGTGGTGCTGGCCGACGGCTCGCTGCTGGTGGTGGAGATCGCGGCGGCACGCCTGACGCGCGTGCACCTCGATGGCCGCCGCGAAGTCGTCGCGCAGACCGGCGGCGGCCCGAACGGCGCCGCCATCGGCCCGGACGGCGCCTGCTACGTCTGCGACGGCGGCGGCTACGAATGGCACGCCCATGCCGACGGCACACGGACCCCTGGCCTGCAGCCCGCCGACTACGCCGGCGGCCGGATCCAGCGCGTGAACCTGCGCACGGGACAGGTCGACGTGCTCTACACCCGCAGCGACAAGGCTCCGCTCAAGGGCCCCAACGACATCGTGTTCGGCGCCGACGGCGGCTTCTGGTTCAGCGACCTGGGCAAACGCCGCCCGCGCGACATGGACCACGGCGCCATCTGCTGGGCGCGACCCGACGGCAGCGAATGCCGCGAGGTCGTGTTCCCGATGAACACGCCCAACGGCGTGGGCCTGTCGCCCGACGGCAAGCGCCTGTACGTGGCCGAAACCGCACCGGGCCGCCTGTGGGCGTTCGACGTGACGGGGCCGGGGCAGGTCGCGCGAGCGCCCGGCTCGCTGGCGCCGCACGGCGGCACGCTGGTCGCGGGCCTGCCCGGCTACCAGCTCTTCGATTCGCTGGCGGTGGAGGAGGACGGTCGCATCTGCGTGGCGACGCTCTTCAACGGCGGCATCACGGTCATCGCGCCCGACGGCGGCGCGGTCGAGCACGTGCCGTTGCCCGACCGCTTCACCACCAACCTGTGCTTCGGCGGGCCGGACATGGGGACGGCGTTCGTCACGCTGTCGTCCACCGGCCGGCTCGCCGCGCTCGACTGGCCGCGTCCCGGCCTCCGCCCCCACTTCTTCGCCAACGATGGACTTTGAACACAGCCCCCACACCCGCGCGCTGCGCGAGCAGCTCACCGCCTTCATGGACGCGCACGTCTACCCGGCCGAGCGCATCGTGCACGAGCAGGCCGCGGCCTCCGGCCACACCGCGGTCGCGCCCGTCATCGAGGAACTGAAGGCACGCGCGAAAGCCGAAGGCCTCTGGAATCTCTTCCTGCCCGACAGCGAGCACGGCGCCGGCCTGAACAACAGCGACTACGCGCCGCTGGCCGAACTGATGGGCCGCTCGCCCATCGGCCCCGAGGTGTTCAACTGCTCGGCGCCCGACAGCGGCAACATGGAGATCCTGGCGCGCTACGGCACTGTGGCGCAGCAGGACCGATGGCTCACGCCGCTGCTGGAAGGCCGCATCCGCTCCTGCTTCTCGATGACGGAGCCCGGCGTTGCGTCCTCCGACGCCACCAACATCGAGGCCGAGATCCGGCGCGACGGCGATCACTACGTGGTCAATGGCCGCAAGTGGTGGACCTCGGGCATCACCGACCCGCGTTGCGAACTCATCATCTTCATGGGCAAGACCAACGCGGCCACCGAGGACAAGTACCGGCAGCAGTCCATGCTGCTGATCCCGCGCGACGCACCGGGCGTGCGCATCGTGCGCAACCTGCAGGTTTTCGGATGGGACGATGCGCCGCACGGCCACAGCGAGGTCGTGTACGAGGATGTTCGCGTGCCCGTCGAGAACATCCTGCTCGGCGAAGACCGCGGCTTCGAGATCGCCCAGGGCCGGCTGGGGCCGGGACGCATCCACCACTGCATGCGCCTGGTGGGCCGTGCCGAGCGCTGCCTGGAGCTGATGTGCGCGCGCTCGAAGGAGCGCGTCGCGTTCGGCAAGCCGATCGCCAACCAGACCGTGACCATGGAGCGCATCGCGCAGGCCCGTGTGCTGATCGACCAGTGCCGGCTGCTCACGCTGCATGCGGCCTGGAAGATGGACACGGTCGGCATCAAGGGCGCGCGCAAGGAGATCGCCATGATCAAGGTCGCCGCGCCGAGCATGGCCTGCCAGGTGATCGACTGGGCGATCCAGGCCCACGGCGCCGCCGGGCTGTCGCAGGATTTCATCCTCGCGCGCTCCTATGCGCAGGCGAGGGGCCTGCGCATTGCCGACGGACCCGACGAAGTACACCGCAACCAGATCGCCCGCCTCGAGCTGGCGGATCACTGAAAGGACACCTCATGTACATGCCGCCCGACAGCCGGCTCAAGCTGGACCCGCGCGACGAATACACCCATCCGCCCGAGCCCGTGGGCCACTACAACGAGAGCATGTATTTCAATGCCTTCGATTCGGCGCGCCGCATCGGCGCCTGGGTCCGCATCGGCAACCGGCCCAACGAGGGGCATGCGGAGATGAGCTGCTGCGTCTACCTGCCCGACGGGCGCGTGGGCTTCATGTTCGGCCGCCCGGCGATCACCGGCAACGAGCGCATGGCCGCGGCCGGCATGTCCTTCGAGGTGGTCGAGCCCTTCAAGCGGCACCGCGTGCGCTACGAAGGCGAGCTGTTGATCATGGACGACCCGCTGGCCATGGCCGACCCGAGCGCGGCCTTCAAGCGCTATCCGAAGCGGCCGGCGACCATCGACCTCGACTTCGAAGGCGTGTCGCCGATGCATGGCGGCGAGATCGTCGACCTGCAGGGCCGGCCGATCGTGCTCGACCCCGAGCACGCGGTGTACCGCGGCCACACCGAGCAGAACATGGCGGTGAATGGCCACATCACGGTCGACGGCGAGCGGCACGCGTTCTCGAACGGCACGGGCTACCGCGACAAGTCGTGGGGGCCGCGGCACTGGCACAGCTTCTTTTGGTACAAGTGGCTGCCCGTCACCTTCTCGCGCGACTTCGGCATCCTGCTGTCGATCAAGGGCCGGCCCGAGGGCGGGCCGAACCGCATCAGCGGCAACGTGCTGCGCGACGGCGTGTACGAGCCCGTGATCGACGGGCGCATCGACACTGAGTACGACGATGCCTGGATTCCACGCTCGCTGACCGCGCATGTCACGACCGAACGGCAGACCTATGTGATGAAGGGGCGCATCCTGACGACCGTGCCGTTGCGGCACAAAAAAGTGGGGGCGAGCGACTTCAGCACCTACACGCGCATCACCGAGAGCATCAGCGAATACAGCTGCGAAGGGCACACGGTGCTGGGGATGACGGAGTACTGCGACGTGATGAACGACGGGGTGCCGATTTCCGAGCGCGCGGCGGCGACGGCATGATTTCGGTCTTGCTCCCTCTCCCAGAGGGAGAGGGAGAAAAGCAGGTGACCCCATGACCATCTTCCAAGGCCTCAAGGTCCTCGACGTGGCCAGCTACATCGCCGCCCCCGCGTCCGCGACCATCCTCGCCGACTTCGGCGCCGACGTGATCAAGGTCGAGGTGCCCGAAGGCGACGGCTTCCGCAAGACGGTGCTGAACCCCAACCTCGCCTACTCCGAGCACAACTACCTGTGGATGCAGGGCGCCCGCAGCCGCCGCGGCATCGCGCTCGACCTGAAGAAGCCGGAAGGGCAGGCCGTGCTGCACCGGCTGGCGCGCGATGCCGACGTGCTGATCACCAACTACCCGCTGCCGGTGCGGCCGCGCCTGGGCCTCGCCTGGGACACGATCCGCGCTCTGAACCCGCGGCTCGTCTATGCCTCGCTCACGGGCTACGGCGAAGAAGGCCCCGAAGCCGGCAAGCCCGGCTTCGACGCCACCACCTACTGGGCCCGCAGCGGCCTCGCGGACCTCACGCGTCCCGACGCCGACGGGCCGCCGGCCAATCCGGCCAACGGACTCGGCGACCAGCCGACGGCCGTCACGCTGTTCGCCGCCATCGTCACGGCGCTCTACCAGCGCGAGCGCACGGGACAGGGCGGCATGGTCAGCACTTCGCTGCTGGCCAACGGCGCCTGGGCCAACGCGATGGCGATCCAGGGCATGCTGGTCGGCGGCCACCTCGTGTACCGCCAGCCGCGCAGCCGGCCGCGCAATGCGCTGACGAACTTCTACCGTTGCCGCGACGGGCGCTGGTTCATCCTGAGCCTCGTCACCGAAGAGCGCGACTGGCAGGGCTTCCTGCGCGTCATCGACCAGCCCGCGCTGGCCGATGACCCGCGCTTTGCCGCACTGCCGGAGCGCCGCCGGAACGCGTTGACGCTCGCGGCGCTGCTCGACGAGGTTTTCCTGGAGCGCGACAGCGCAGAGTGGACCGCGCGCTTCGACGCGGACGGACTCACCGTCGGCGTGGTCGCACGCAGCGAAGATGCGCTGCACGACGAACAGATGCGCCTGTGCGGCGCGCTGGTGCCCGGCGAAGGCATCCCGGGCACCGGCCTCACGGTGAGCAGCCCGTTCCAGGTCGAGGGTGCGGCCAAGTCCCACCCGCGCCATGCACCTGCCATCGGCGAGCACAGCGACGAGGTGCTGCGCGAGGCCGGCTATGCGGACGACGAGATCGCGCACTTGCGCGCGCAAGGAGCGCTGCGATGAGCAAGGTGCGGCGTGAGGACCAGGCCGGCGTGGCCCTGATCACGCTCGACCGGCCCGAGGCGCGCAACGCGATCGACACCGAAGCCGCCCATGCACTGGCGGCGCTGGTCCACGAGGTCGAGCGCGACCCGGCCGTGCTGGCCGTGGTGCTGACCGGTGCCGGTGACAAGGCCTTCTGCGCCGGCGCCGACCTGAAGGAACTGGCCGGCGGCTCCGCGGCCGGTGGACGTTCCACGTCCGAGGGCGGCTTCGCCGGCGTCACCCACGCACCGCGCGACAAACTGTGGATCGCGGCGGTCAACGGCGCGGCGATGGCCGGCGGCTTCGAACTCGTGCTGGCCTGCGACTTCGCCATCGCGGCGCCGCACGCCGTCTTCGCCCTGCCTGAGGTGAAGCGCGGCCTGGCAGCGGTCGCGGGCGGCGTGTGGCGCCTGCCGCGCGCCGTAGCGCGCGGCGTGGCGCTGGAGATGATCGCGACCGGCGAGCCCATCGATGCCGCCGAGGCGCTGCGGCTAGGCCTGGTCAATCGCGTGGTGCCGGCGGATCGGCTTCTGCCCGAGGCCTTGGCTATCGCGGCGCGGGTGGCGGCCAATGCGCCGCTGGCGGTGCGCGCCAGCCTCGCGCTCGCGCGGCGCGCACACGACCTGGACGACGCCGCACTGCGCGTCGAGGCCGACGCCATCGGGCGCCGCGTCATGGCCAGCGCCGATGCCCGCGAGGGGCCGCGCGCCTTCGCCGAGCGGCGCGAGCCGCGTTGGACCGGTCGATGAAGGGAGACGCACGATGAGCGACGCCGACAAGCACACCAACGCAACCGACGCGAACGACGCGAACGACGCCGTCACGTTCCTCGCCACCGGCCTGCAATTCCCCGAAGGCCCGGTGGCGTTCGAAGACGGCTCTGTGCTGTTCGTGGAGATCGCCGCGGGCCGGTTGAGCCGCTGGCGACCCGACGGCCGGGTGGACACGGTCGCCACGCCGGGCGGCGGCCCCAACGGTGCGGCGATCGGGCCCGATGGGGCGTGCTATGTCTGCAACAACGGCGGCATGCAGTGGCACACCGACCCCAACGGCGGCCGGTACCCGCATGGCCGCGCAGCCGACTACGGCGGTGGCCGCATCGAACGCATCGACATCGCGAGCGGCCGCGTCGAGCGGCTGTACGACCGCACCGAACGCGGGCCGCTGCAAAGCCCCAACGACCTGGTGTTCGACGCGCACGGTGGCTTCTGGTTCACCGACCTCGGGTCGATGGGCGTCGACGCGCTCGAGCGCGGCCGCATCTGCTACGCACGGGCCGACGGATCGGCCATTCGCGAGGTGGTGTTCCCGATGCTCACGCCCAACGGCATCGGCCTGTCGCCCGGTGGGCGCTGGCTGTACGTGGCCGAGACCGTCACGGCGCGCGTGTGGCGCTTCGAAGTCAGCGCGCCGGGCGAACTGGCCTTGCACGGCTGGCCCGCGTTGACGCCGGGCGACATGCTGTTCGCATCGCCCGTGTACTGCATGTTCGATTCGCTGGCGGTGGAGGCCGACGGCAAGGTCTGCGTGGCGACCATCGGCGCGCCCGGCATCGCGGGCGTGACGGTCATCGACCCGGCCGGTGCGCTGGTCGAGCGCGTGCCGATGCCGGATCGCTCGGTCACCAACATCTGCTTCGGCGGCGCCGACCGGCGCGATGCGTTCGTCACGCTCTCGCGCTCGGGTCGGCTCGCGATGACGCGATGGAGCCGCCCCGGACTCCTCAGTCCATCGTGATGCCGGTGGCCTTGATGGCCGTGTTCCAGCGCGTCGTCTCGTCCTGCACGAAGCGGCGCGCCGCATCGGAGCTGCCGCCTTCCGGCTGAAACCCATAGGCGAAGATGCGCGCCGACACCTCGGGTGTCTGCACGATGCGCGTGATATCGGCCGACAGCCGGTCGACGATGGGCTTCGGCGTGGCCGAGGGCATGGCCATCACCGACCAGCCCGAGAGGCTGACGGCCGGGAAGCCCAGTTCGCTGAAAGTGGGTACGTCGGGGAAGTCCTTAAGCCGGTTGCCCAGCGCGACGGCCAGCAGCTTCATCTGGCCCGCCTGGGCCTGCGCGGCCAGCGTGCCGGCCGCGCCGATCACGCCGGCGATCTGCCCGCCCAATGCGGCCTGCACCGCAGGGGCTTCGCCCTTGAAGGGGACGTGGACGAAGTCGATGCCCGCCTGCTGCGCGAACATGCTGCCCAGGATGTTGGCCGAGCTGCCCGGGCCGCTGGTGCCGTAGTCCACGCCTTCCTTGCGCTGGCGCGCCCAGGCGATGAACTCCTGCAGCGTGTTGGCCGGCACGTGCCTGGCCACCGCGAAGCTGTTGGGCAGCATCGCGACCACCGAGATCGGCGTCAGCTCCTGCAGCGTGTAGCCCGGCGACTTGGCCATGAGGCTGGTGAGCACCAGGCTGCTGAGCGACAGCACCATCGTGTAGCCATCAGGCGGTGCCTTGGCGACCAGGCCGTAGGCGATGGCGCCGTTGGCACCGGCACGGTTGTCGACCACCACCGGCTGCCCCAGCGCGGCCGCCAGGCGTTCGGCGATCAGGCGCGCGGTGCCGTCGAGCGCGCCGCCCGGCGGCGTGGGGATCACGATTCGCAGCGGCTTGTCGGGCCAGCGGCCGGTGTCCTGCGCGAAGGCGCTGGCGGCCAGGGCGAAAGATGCGGCCGCGAGGGTGCGCAGGGCCTGGCGCCGGTTGGTGTTCTGCATGGGTTGTCTCCGTCGTTCGTTCTACAAAGAAGGTTCAGCCGTGCTCGCCGGTCCAGCCCGGGTGGTCGATCGCGAGCGCGTCGCGCAGGGTCTCGCGCAGGTGCTGCACCAGGGCATCGTCGGCCAGGTCGATCGCGCCGGACTCGAGGCGGTGCGCCAGTTCCGCGCGCAACGCGGGGAGGTCGTCCGCGTCGGCGTCGAGCAGTGCCTGCAGTCGTGCCCGCTCGGCCGCATCGGCGGCAGCGCCGAGTGCCAGTTCGCGGGTCAACAGGCGCAGCAAGTTGACGATGACCCGCGTGCGAAAGCGTGGGAAGCCGGCCAGTGCCGGCAGCACGTCGCGTTCGAGATCGGTGGCTGCGGCCTGCAGCAGCGTGGTGGCGGAAGGGACGAAGGCGGGCATCGGCGTATCTCCTCAGTCCTTGGCGGTGGCCAGGGTCATGAAGTCCCACAACGGTTCTTCGAGCCGCCTGCCGACGGCGGCGAGTTCGCTGCTCGCGGGCTGTCCGTCGGCGCCGCGGGCGAGGCCGCGGCGCACGCAGGAGATGGCCCATTTGAGGTTGGACATCGCTTCCCAGAAGCGCACGCGGTGCGGGTCGACGCGGATGCCGCTGGCGTGCTCGTAGGCCGCGTACAGGTCTTCGCGCGTGCCGAATCCGCCCGCCTCGCCGCGGCCGCCGAAGCGCCAGCTGCGCATGCAGAGCACGCCCAGGTCGTGCATGGGGTCGCCGATGCGCGCGATCTCCCAGTCGAGCACGCAGCGCACGCCTTCCTTCGGATCGACGATCAGGTTGCCGGTGCGAAAGTCGGAATGCACCACCGTCGATGGGGCGTCGGGCGGCAGGCGATCGCCGATCCAGCGCAGCGCATAGGACAAGGCCGGGTGGACGAAGGCGTGTTCCCTGAGCAGGCCTCCGTAGATGGCGAGTTCGTCCGCGGCATCGAGCCTGGCGAGGAAGGGCAGGCCCGTGGTGGGCATGCGATGGACGGCGGCAAGGATCTCGCCGCACTGGGCCGCGAGGCGTGGCCGCACGGTGTCGAAGGCGGCATCGGAGACGATGCGCTTGCCGAGCGTTTCGCCGTCGATGCGTTCGGTGATGTAGCCGCTGCCGAGCGCGTCCGACGGTTCGAGAACATGCACGACGCGCGGTGCGGGCACGTCCGCGGCACGGGCCTCGATCATCAGCGCCGCATCTTCTTCGGCCGTGAGCTTGGGCGGGCGACGTGCTGCGCCGCCGACGTCCTGCGCACGCGATGGCGTCTGCTGCAGGATCAGCGGATGCCGGCCTTCATCGTCGAGCCAGTCGAAGGACCACGTGGTCTTGGTGGCGCCGCCGGTCAGGCGGGCCAGGGATTGCACCGCGCCGCGTGCGCCGGCGCCGGCGAGCACGGTCGCCAGCGCCTCTCGCGTCGCGTCGATGGTCATGCGGCGGCCAGCGCCGCTGCCGCCGACAGCCGCTTGCGGCACTGCGCGACCATGCGCTCGATCAACTCGGCACACGTCGGAATGTCGTCGATCAGCCCGGCCACCATGCCGGCCCAGATCACGCCGTTGGTCACGTCGCCGCTCTCCAGCGCCGCACGCCCGCGCTGCCCATTGACCAGCGGCCGCAGCACCTCGAACGCCGCACCGCCGGGCCGGTGCTCGAGTTCGAGCACTTCCTCCGACACCGGATTGAGCAGAACACGCGAGCTGTTGCGCAGCGTGCGCATGATGAGCCGCGTGTCGTTCTCGCGTGCCTTCAACAGGGCGTGCTTGACGTTCGCATGCACCGGCGCCTCCTGCGTGGCGACGAAACGCGTGCCCATGTTCACGCCTTCCGCACCGAGCGCCAACGCCGCCGCCATGCCGCGCCCGTCCGCAATACCACCCGAGGCGATCACGGGAATGCTCAGCGCCGACACCGCAGCCGGGATCAGCACCAGGCCCGGCACGTCTTCCTCGCCCGGATGCCCCGCGCATTCGAAGCCGTCGATGCTCACCACGTGCACGCCGCGCTTCTCGGCGGCCAGCGCATGCCGCACCGACGTGCACTTGTGCAGGATCACGATGCCCGCATCACGCAGCCTCTGGAACACCTCGACAGGCACGTTCCCCGCCGTCTCCACGATGCGGATGCCGTGCTCCACGATCACGTCGAGGATGCGCTCGTAGGGCGGTGGGCTGACCGTCGGCAGCATGGTCACGTTCACGCCGAAGGGCTTGTCGGTCATCGCGCGGCAGCGCTCGATCTCGCGGCCCAGGTCGTCGGGTGTGGGCTGGGTCAGCGCGCCCAGCGTGCCCAGGCCGCCGGCGTTGGAGACGGCGGCGCACAGCTCGGCGCGGCCCACCCATTGCATGCCGCCCTGGACGATGGGGTAGCGGATGCCGAGCAACTCGGTGATGCGATTCTTCATGGCAGCGTTCAGCTTTCAGTCCAGGCGTATGTCGTTCTCGCGCGCGATCTTGGTCCAGCGCTTCAGGTCGTCCTGCAGGAACTGCGCGAACTCGGTGTTCGTGTTGGCCACCGGCTCGTATCCCAGCTGATGGATCTTGGCCGCCACGTCGGGCATGGCGGTGATGCGTCGAATCTCGGTGACGTATTTCTCGACGATCGGTGCCGGCGTGCCAGCGGGCAGGAACATCGCGCCCCAGCCCGGCAGGTTGATGTCGGCATAGCCGAGCTCGGCGAAGGTGGGCAGGTCCGGAAAGGTCTTGAGCCGATGCGGCGCGGCCACGGCGATCAGCTTGACCTTGCCGGTCGAGATCTGGTTGGCGTAGAAGCCGACCGAGCCGTAGGCCAGTGCGATGTCGCCGCTGGCCACGTCGGTGAACGATGCGGCTTCGCCCTTGTAGGCGGCATGCTTGATGCGAATGCTCGCGGCCTTGTTGAGGCCCTCGCCGATCAGGTGGGCGCCCGAGCCCACGCCGTAGCTGCCGAAGGTGTACTTCTCCGGGTCCTGCTTCGCGAGCCGCACCACGCCCGGCAGGTCGTTGGCCGGCAGCGCGGCATTGGCCGCGAGCGCGATCGGGAAGCTGGCCACTAGCGACACCGGCGCGAGGTCGCTCATCTTGTACTGCGGGCTCGATTGCAGCACGACGTTCTGTATGAAGCCGCTGATGGTGAAGAGCGCGGTGTAGCCGTCGGCCGGCGATTTGGCGACCGCGGTGGTCGCGAGGATGGTGTTGGCGCCCGGTTTCGATTCGACGATGACCTGCTGCCCCCAGGCCTCGGTGAGCTTGGCGGCATAGAGGCGCGCGAGCACGTCCATGTTGCCGCCGGGCGCGGTCGGGATCACGATGCGGATCGGCTTGGCGGGGAAGGGCGCGTTCTGCGCCGCGGCGGGAAGAGCCGCACCCAGCACGAGGGTGGCGGCAAGAAGCGCGCGGCGTGCGCGCGTGAAATGCATCGGCATGCTTGTCTCCTTCTATTCAGGTCAGGCAGGGCAGGATTCGGTCACCAACTCGGCCGCACGACGCCGTCGCCGAAAGGCTCGTCGCGCTTGCGCACCGCGGCCTTGAAGCCGTGTGCGGCCACGTCGGCGTCGAACTCCTTCTTGGCGTGCGAGAGATGCGCGCGCGCGTCCATCTCGGCCGCCAGGCGGGGCAGCGTGCCGGCGCCCGCCAGCTCCAGCGCGAGGTTGACGATGCGCTTGTTGGTGGCCAGCAGATCGGGGTCGACGGTGGCGAGGCGACCTGCGAGCGCCATCACTTCCTCTTCGAGCTGCGCGGCCGGCGCGCTGGCCACCACGAGCCCGATGCGCGCCGCATCGGCGCCGCTCACCACGTCGCCGCTGAGCAGCAGGCGCTTGGCCCACTGCGGCCCGACGTTGTAGAACCACATGTGGTTGGGCGGCGAGCCCATGGCGCGCGTGGCCGGGAAGCCGATGCGCGCGTCGTCGGCCGCGATCACCATGTCGCAATACAGCGCGAGGTCGGTGCCGCCGGCCACGCAATGGCCGTGCACCTTGGCGATCACCGGCTTGTGCAGCACGAAGGCGGTGCGCAGCAGCTCCTGGAAGCGCTCGAGCTTCCACGCGTCGTCGTCGAAGGAGCCGCTGCCGCTGCGGTAGTCGAGGGCGGCATCGCCCTCGGCGGCGTAGCGTGCATAGGCCGACTTCATGTCGTAGCCCGCGCAGAAGTCGGGACCCGCGCCGTCGAGCACGATCACGCTCACGGCGCGCAGGTCGTCGGCTTCGAGCAGCGCGGCGCGCAGCTCGGTCAGCATCTCCCATGAGAGCGCGTTTCGCCGGTCGGGCCGGTTCAGCGTGATGCGCGCGACGCGCTCGCGCACCTCGAAGCGGATGTGCTCGGTGGATCGAAGCCACTTGCCCATGGAGCGGTCCTCAAATTTGCCGGCCGGCGTTCTGCCAGAACGGGTCGCGCAAACGGCGCTTGAAGATCTTGCCGCTGTCCTCGCGCGGCAGCGTGTCGTGGAAGTCGATGCGCTTGGGCACCTTGAACTTGGCGAGCCTCGGCAACAGGTAGGCCCGGATCTCGTCGACGCCGACCTGCGCACCGGGCATCAGCTCCACCGCAGCGGCCAGCGATTCGCCGAAGTCCTCGTCGGGAATGCCGAACACGGCGCAGTCCTTCACGCCGGGGCACTGGGTCAGCACCATCTCGATCTCGGCCGGGTAGATGTTGGTGCCGCCGAAGATCACCATGTCGGAGCGGCGGTCGCACAGGTAAAGGCGGCCGTCCTTCATGTAGCCCACGTCGCCCAGGCTGATCAGGCCATCGCGTTCCACGCTGCGGCGCTTCTCTTCATGGTTGAGGTAGGTGAAGTCGGCGTACGCGGGCACGCGCGCGAAGATCTCGCCGGTCTCGCCTTCGGGCAGGCGCTTGCCTTCTTCGTCGTAGAAGGCCATGCGCGTGCCCGGCGTGGGCATGCCCACGCAGCCGGGGTGCTCGAGCCAGTCCTGCGGCGTGGCGAGCGTGGCGGTGCCGACTTCGGTGCCGCCGTAGGTCTCGTAGACCACCGGGCCCCACCAGTCCATCAGGTCCTTCTTGACCTCGCGCGGGCAGGGCGCGCCGGTGTGCGTGACCCAGCGCAGCGAGCGCACGTCGTAGCGCGCTCGCACCTCGGCTGGCAGCTTGAGCATGCGGATGAACATGGTCGGCACCATCACCGCGTTGTCGATGCGGTGCTTCTCGATCAGCGCCAGCGTTTCCTCGGGGTCGAACTTCGACTGCAGCACCAGCACGTCGGCCGTCATCAGCGCCTGGCGGCCGTAGGCGTTGGGGGATGCGTGGTACAGCGGGCCGCTCACGAGCGCGCGCACGCCGGGCTTCAGGCCGTAGACGCTCGCGAACAGTTCGACGTAGGCTTTGCTCTCTTCGGGCGTGGCGGGCTGACGCTTCACGCCCTTGGGGTGGCCCGTGGTGCCGGAGGTGTAGATCATGGTCGCGCGGGCGCGGCGCGGCAGCGCCTGCAGCGGCTCGAAGCGTCCGGCCCAGTCGCGCCACACCGTGTCGCCGGACAGCGGCCGCGATGCCTCGGCCGTGACGCCGTAGCGTTGCTGGATCTCCGGCGGCGTCGGCACGACGAAGACCTGGATGCCCGGTGGAATCAGCGCACGGATCGGCGCGAGCAGGTCGGCATGCGCCACGAGCACCTTGGGCTTCGAATCCTCCAGCACGTAGATGACTTCTTCCGTGCGGCCGTGCCAATTGAGCGGCACTCCGTAGGCGCCGACCGCGGCGGCGGCCTGCTGCACCTCGAAGAAGGCGAAGTCGTTGCGCAGCAGCAGCGCGATGGTGTCGCCTTCGTGCACGCCGAGCTGCTCGAAGCCTGCGGCGGCCTGCTGCGCAACGCGCAGCACCTCGTCGCGCGTCATGCCGCGGTCGTCGAGGTAGATCATGGGAGTGGTGCTCATGGGGCGGGTCTCAAGGGAGGGCGGCCGCGAGGCGCGCGGCGTGGGCATCGGCATCGCCGAACAGCTGGTCCATCACATGGATGCGGCGCAGGCAATGGCCGACCGCGTATTCCTCGGTCATGCCGATGCCGCCGTGCAGCTGGATCGCGCCGTGCGCCACCAGCCGTGCATTGCGCGCCACCGAGAGCTTGGCCCGATGCAGGTCGAGGGCGCCGTCTTCATCGGCATCGGGCTCGTCCGCCGCAACGGCCGCGGCCATGGCCATGCTGCGGGTCATCTCCAGCGCGACCAGCATCTCGGCAGCGCGGTGGCGCAGGGCCTGGTTCTCGCCGATCAATCGGCCGAATTGCTTGCGCACGCGCAGGTAGTCCATCGCGAGATCGAAGGCGGCTTCGGCGGCGCCGCTCATGTCGGCGCAGGCGGCGGCGATGCCTGCGGCCACCGTGCCTTCGATGGCGCGGCGGGCCTGCGGGCCGTCGTGCGGATCGGCGAGCGGCTCTGCGGCGGCGGCGTCCAGCGCGAGTTCGCCGGCCGCGGTCTCGTCGACCAGGCGGAACTCGCGCAGCGCCACGCCGGTGCCCTCGGCGTCGACGAGGAAGAGCGCGCAGCCCTGCTCATCGTCCGGCTCGCCGGCGATGCGCGCGCTGACGACGAATTGCCGCGCCGCGCCGGCGGCCAGCACGTTCGACTTGATGCCGTGCAACAGCCAGCGGCCGTCGCGTCGCTCGGCGCGCGTCTCCACCCACAGCGGCGCATGCCGCCCGCCGGGCTCGTCGTGCGCCCAGGCCAGCAGCCGCTCGCCACTGGCCAGGCCCGGCAGCAGGCGCGCCTGCGTGGCTTCGTCGGCGCCCAGCCTGATGGCGGTGCCGGCCAGCACGGTGCTGGCCAGATAGGGCTCCATGGACAGCGCGCGGCCGAAGGCCTGCATCACCGGCATCAGGTCGCGCGCGCCGCCGCCGAAGCCGCCGTGCGCCTCGGGCACGGGCAATGCGGTCAGGCCCAGCTCGGCGAGCGTCGACCATGCGGCTTCGTCATGGGTTGCGCCCGAGGCCACGAGCGCGCGGCGCTTCTCGAAGCTGTAGCGGTCGGCCAGCAGGCGCTTCAGGCTTTCTGCGAGCGCCGACTGGTCCTCGTCGAGTTCGAAATTCATGCGATGTCCTATCCGACGATGGCCTTGGCCAGGATGTCCTTCTGCACTTCGGTCGTGCCGCCGTAGATGGACGCCGCGCGCGAGTAGAAATAGCGCGGCGTGATCGGGCCGTGTTCCACGTCCTCGGCCGAACGGCGCTCCAGCCCGCCGGGCCCGGCGATGCGCGCGAGCAGGGCGTTGATTTCCTGCTGCAACTCGGTGCCCTTGAGCTTGAGCACCGAGGCGAAGGCGGGCAGGCGCTGCTGCTCGCTGTCGGTGAGCAGAAAGCGCCAGTTGGTGATCTCCAATGCGCGCGTCTCGGCTTCCAGCACCGCGATCTCGGTGCGCAGCTTGGGGTCGTCGAGCAGTGGCCGGCCAGCCTGCGTGAAACGCGATGCGAGTTCGCGCGCGTACCCGAGCCGCTCGCGGCACAGGCCGACGTTGGCGATGCCGGTGCGCTCGTTCGACAGCAGGAACTTGGCGCAGTCCCAGCCCCTGTTCTCCTGGCCCACCAGGTTGGCGGCGGGCACGCGCACCTCGTCGAAGAACACCTCGTTGAGGTGATGCTCGCCGTCGATGGACTTGATCGGACGGATCGTGATGCCGGGCGTGCGCAGGTCGATCAACAGGAAGGAGATGCCTTCCTGCTTGCGCGCCTCGGCATCGGTGCGCACCAGCGCGAACACCCAGTCGGCCAGGTGCGCGGTGGTGGTCCAGATCTTCTGGCCGTTGACGATGTAGTGGTCGCCGTCGCGACGCGCGGCGGTGCGCAGCGATGCCAGGTCGGAGCCGCTGCCGGGCTCCGAGAAGCCCTGGCAGAACCAGAGATCGAGGTTGGCCAGCCGCGGCAGGAAGTGGTCGCACTGCGCGGGCGTGCCGAATTTCATCAGCACCGGGCCCAGCATGCCGACGTTGAACACCTGCGGCAGCGGTGCGGGCGCGCGGTAGATCTCGTCGAGCAGGATCAGCCGCTCCATCGCACCCAGGTCGGCGCCGCCGAAGCGCCTGGGCCAGTGCGGCGCGGCCCAGCCGCGTTCGTTGAGGATGCGCTGCCAGGTCACGGTGTCCTGCTTGCGTGGCGGGTGCCCGGCGCGCAGCCTTTGGCGGATGTCCGCTGGCAGGCGCGACCGGATGAAGGAGCGCACTTCGTCTCGAAAGGCGCGCTGCTCTGGGGTCAGGGCGAGGTCCATGTGAATCATCTTATGGTTCAACCAATGAATATGCAATACTGTGGAACCCCGAAAAGGACCCGACCCATGTCGAACGACGATTCGCTCTTTCAACCCGTGCGCACGCGCCGCGGTTTCGAAGCCGTGTGCGACCGCATCCGCGACCAGCTGATGAGCGGCGAGTTGAAGCCGGGCGATCAGCTGCCCGGCGAGCGCGAACTCGCCGAGCGCTTCGGCATCGGCCGCGCAGCCGCGCGCGATGCGCTGCGCAGCCTGGAGGTGTCGGGCGTGGTGGAGGCGCGCAAGGGCATCCAGGGCGGCTTCTTCATCAAGAGCGGCGGCAGCGGCGGCCTCGCGCAGACGGTGCAGGACATGGTGTCGCTCGCGCAGGCCTCGCTCGAGAACGTGATGGAGGCGCGTACCGAGATCATCTGCGTGGCGATCCGCCTGGCCTGCCCGCGCGCGACCGACGAGGAGTTCGACGCGATCCAGCGCGACATCGACCTGCACACCGACCTGTTCCGCCTGGGCCGGGCTTCACGCAACACGCAGTCGGTGATCGAGTTCTATCGGATCATCGCGCTGGCCACGCACAACCCGCTGGTGCTGATGATGGTCGACGCGCTGTCGGAGGTGTACCGCGCCATGCTCGCGAGCGTGGACCCGCGGCCCAACAAGGACATCATGGTGGTGCGCCAGCGCGTGCTGGACCTGATGCGCCAACGCGATGCGCAGGCGGCATCGGATGCGATGGCGGCGCATCTGCGTCGGGTGACGGAATACCTGGTGAGCGAGCGGGACAAGAAGAGCAAGCGCGCCGGCTCGCGCTCCACCTGAGCGCTCAGCCTGTCACCAGCACCACCTTGCCCGTCACGCCGCGCGACGTGATGCTCCGCATCGCCTCCACCGCACGCGGCAGCGGATAGCGCCCCGACACCAGCGGCCGCACGCGGCCCTGCTCGTAGAAGGCCAGCACCTGCTGCAGGTTGGCGCGGGCCTCGGGCCAGCAGCCGTCGCGCCACACGTCGTAGCGCACGCCCAGGATGTCGAAGCCCTTCACGAGCGGGTAGTTCACCTTGATCTCCGGGATGCGGCCCGAGGTGAAGCCGATGACCAGGTAGCGGCCGTCGAAGGCCATGCAGCGAACGGCCTCGTCGAAGGCGTCGCCGCCGACCGGGTCGTAGGCCACGTCGACGCCGCGGCCGGCGGTGAGGGCCTTGACCTCTTCGCGCCAATCGGCGCGTGTGTAGTCGATGGCGTGTTCGGCACCGTGTTCCAGGCACAGTGCGCGCTTCTCGGGCGTACTGGCCGCGGCGATCACGCGTGCGCCCATCGCCTTGCCCAATTGCACCGTGGCCAGGCCCACGCCGCCGGCAGCGCCCAGCACCAGCAACCATTCACCGGCGGCGAGCCGGCCGCGCTGCTTGAGCGCGTAGAGCGTGGTGCCGTAGACCACCGGCGTGGCTGCGGCTTCCTCGAAGCTCATGCCGGAGGGCAGGGCGAGCACGCGGGCGGCATCCAGCACGATCTGCTCGGCGAAGCCACCGCCGCGCGCATCGCCCACACCCATCACGCGATCGCCACGCTTGACCGATCGGACCTCGTCCCCGACGGCCTCGACCACGCCGCCGATCTCACTGCCCGGCACCCAGGGCAGCGGCGGCTTGATCTGGTGCAGGCCTTCGACCTTGAGCGAATCGGGGAAGTTGACGCCGGCGGCATGCACGCGCACGCGCACTTCGTGCGGCAGCAGCGTGCGCTCGGGAAACTCGGCGTAGTCCAGCTGGTCCACGGGGCCGAAGTTGCGGCAGACGATGGCTTTCATGGAGCGGCATTGTGGCGTAAATGGTAAGACCATACAATGATGCGACCAAAAATCGATCACCGCATGTCGCCATGCGGACCGTCATGCAGACCCACATTCTTTGCCTCGCCGGCGATGCCGCGGTGCGTGCCGCGCTTCCCCGCCTGCCGCGCCCGCCGCAGTCGCGCACGCATGTCTACCGCGTGCTGCGCCACATCCCCACCGATTCGGTGAGCGCCGACCAGGCGCGGCGTTCGATCGCACCGGGCGCCGAGCGCTTGCACACGATCGTCGAGTTCGCATTCGCCGACGAGGCGGCGCGTGTCGAGGCGCGCCAGTCGGCCACCTGCCGCGAGTTCGACGCCGCGGTGCAAGCATCGGGCGAGCGCCTGTTCGCCTTCGACACCGCGCCGAACGTGCCCATCGAGCCCGCGCGTGGCGCTGCCCAGGGCGGCTTCCGGCGCTGGATGTTGTTGCAGCGCGCGGCACCCAGCCCGGCCGCCTTCCGCGAGGGCTGGTTCGGCCGCCATGCCGACCTGGTGAAGCGATTGCCGCAGGTGGACGGCTACGTGCAGCACCTGGTCGTGGCGCGCTTCGGGCCCGATGGGCGTGCGGTCGACGAGGACACGCTCGCCGTCGACGGCATCGCCGAACTCTGCTTCGCCGACGAGGCGGCGATGACGGCGTCGTATGCGTCCGATGCCCGCCTGCCGCTGCGCGACGATGGCCGGGCCTTGCTGGGCGGCATCGTGACCCTGCTGGTCCACGGCACGCCGGCGCCATGAAGAGCGGCGATGCCATCGAGGAAGTCGACGTCATCGTGGTCGGCAGCGGTGCGGGCGGCATGGCGGCCGCCGTCGCCGCGAAGAAGCTGGGCCTCGAGGTGCTGGTGGTGGAAAAGGAAGCGTGCTACGGCGGCACCACCGCGCGCTCCGGCGGCGTGCTGTGGATTCCGAACAACCCCATCTCCACGTTCAGGCCGGAGCCCGACACGCCGGAGGCCGCGCGCACCTACCTGCGCCACGAATGCGGCGCGCACTACGACGCTGCGCGCGTCGAGGCCTTTCTCGCCCAGGGCCCGCGCATGGTCGACTTCTTCACGCGACAGACCGACGTGCAGCTGATCCCGCTGCCCGAGTACCCGGACTACCACGCCGAAAGCCCCGGTGGCCGCACGGCGGGCCGCTCGATCATGGCGGCGCCGATGGATGGGCGCGAACTCGGCGAGCACATCCGCCAGTTGCGCCCGCCGCTGCGCGAGATCACCTTCGTCGGGATGATGTTCAACTCGAGCGCGGAGATCTCGCATTTCTTCAACGTCACGCGCTCGCTGCGGTCCGCGGTGTACGTGGCGCGTCGGCTGCTCACCCATGCCCGGGAGATGCTGGTGCATGGCCGCGCGATGCGGCTGACCAATGGCAACGCGCTCGCGGCGCGGCTCGCGAAAAGCGCCTTCGCGCTCGGCATTCCGATGTGGCTCGAGTCGCCGGCCGTGGCGCTGGTGCGTGGTGGCGATGGGGACGGCGGTCGCGTGAGCGGCGTGGTCGTCGCCCGGCCCGGTGGCCGGCGGGTGACGGTGCGTGCGCGCCGCGGCGTGGTGCTGGCGGCGGGTGGATTCCCGCAGGACGTGGCGCGCCGCGGCGAGCTGTTTCCGCATGCACCGACCGGCCATGAGCACCACTCCCCCGCGCCGCCCGGCAACACGGGCGACGGGCTGCGGCTGGCCGAATCGGTGGGCGGCCAGGTGGCGCGCGAGCTACCGAACGCCGGTGCGTGGATTCCTGTCTCGCAGGTGCCGCGCAAGGGTGGCGGCACCGGCGTGTTCCCGCACCTGATCGACCGCTACAAGCCCGGCGTGATCGCGGTCAACCGGCAGGGACTGCGCTTCGCCAACGAGTCCGACTCGTACCACGACGTCGGCGTGCGCATGCAGCAGCACTGCGCCGGCGGGCGCGAGGTCGAGGCATGGCTGATCGCCGACCACCGCACGCTGCGCCGCTACGGCCTGGGCTTCGCCAAGCCCTTTCCGCTGCCGCTGGGCGCGCATCTGCGCAGCGGCTACCTGCTGCGCGGCGCGACGCTGGCCGAACTGGCGCACAAGGCCGGCATCGACGCCCCTTCGCTGCAGAAGACGGTGGACGAATTCAACGTGGGCGCGGTGGACGGAAAGGATCCGCAGTTCCGCCGCGGCTGGCGCGTCTACAACCGCTTCCTGGGCGACCGCACGCACAAGCCCAATCCCTGCGTCGCGCCGGTGGCGCAAGGGCCTTTCTATGCGGTGAAGATCGTGATGGGCGACCTGGGCACCTTCGCCGGCATCCGCACCGACGCGCATGCGCGCGTGCTGGACGCAGAAGGCCGTGCCATCCCCGGCCTGTTCGCCGCGGGCAACGACAACGCCAGCGTGATGGGCGGCGGCTACCCGGGCGGCGGCATCACGCTGGGGCCGGCGATGACCTTCGGTTTCATCGCGGCCGAGTTCATGGCGGCCGACGCCGGCGCTTCGATGGTGGTGGAAGCGCAGCGCGAAGCCGCGCTCAGTCCATCGTGATGTTGTTCGCCTTCACCACCTTGCCCCACAGTTCGTGGTCGGCTCGGATGATGTCGCCCAGTGCCTTGGTGCCGCTCTTCGGCACCACGTAGACGGCGCGGAACTTCTCCTGGATGTCCGGCTGGGCGATGACCTTGGCCACGGCGTCCGCCAGCTTCGCCACCACCTGCGGCGGCGTGCCGGTGCGCGCGACCAGGCCGAACCAAGTCTCGGTGTGATAGCCCGGCACCGCTTCGGAGATGCTCGGCACCTCGGGCAGCAGCGGGCTGCGCTGGCCGGTCGACACGCCGAGGATGCGCATCTTGCCGTCCTTCACGAAGCCGGCCGTCACCGAGGAAGGCGTGGACAGCATGTACTTGGTCTGCCCCGACAGCAGGGCCTGCGCGGCGGGGCCGGCGCCGGGGTAGGGCACCATCACCATGTTCTTGATGCCTGCCGCGTCGTGGAAGGCGACCATGGCGAGCTGCCCCACACCGCCGAGCGCGGAGGCGCCCCATTCGAGCGAACCGGGCTTGGCGCGCGCCTGCTGCACGAACTGCGCGAGCGAGTCGGGCATCGAGGGGTTCGTCATCAGCACCATCGGCGATGTGCCCATCAGCGACACGGGCACGAAGTCCTTCACCGCGTCGTAGCTGGGCTTGCGCTGCACCAGCGGCACGGTCACCAGGCCGCTGCCGTGCAGCAGGAAGGTATACCCGTCGGCTGGCTGCTGTGCCACGTATTGCGAGGCGATGGCGCCGCCCGCGCCGGGCTTGTATTCCATGACCACCGGCTGGCCCAGCAGCTTCTGCAGCGGCTCCTGGATGTAGCGGCCGAGCACGTCGTTCGTGCCGCCGGCCGCGGCGGGCACGATGAACTTGATGGGACGGTCGGGCCAGTTCTCCTGGGCCAGGACCAGGGCCGGGGCGGTGGCGGCGAGCGCCAGCAGGGCGCCCGCGACGAGGGTACGGCGATGCATGTGGGGAGTCTCCTTGGGCTTCGGATGATCGGTTGGAATGGCCTAAATGTCCATAGGTCTTACCAAAAGACCGGCCTCGGCGTATGATGCCCCGATGACCACCACATCCGCCACCCGCACCGTGGCCGAGCGCCAGTTCGACGTCGAGGACGCGCGCGGCCGGACCTACCGCGTCACCCGCTACGTGTGGGAAGAAGAGCACGACGGCGACTGGGTCGAACTCTGGGACATGCTGCTCACCGCCAACGGCGGCCTGGTCGATCCGCTGCCCGACGGCGAAGGCTACTGCGTCGACGGCACCGCCACCTTGGTCCACGAAGTGCCGGGCAGCGTGCGCACCCGGGCGTCGCACGCGTTGGACGCGGTCGTGCCCGCCGGCGCCACCGGGGCACATTGATGGCCGCCGCCGCGCGCCAGGGCCCGCTGGCGGGCCTGCGCGTCGTCGAGATGGCGGGCCTCGCGCCCGGCCCGTTCGCCGCGATGATGCTGGCCGACATGGGCGCCGAGGTGCTGCGCATCGACCGGCCCGATCCGGCGCCCCGTGCGATGCCGCAGCAATTCTGGTTCACCGACCGCAACCGCCGCTCGATCGCGCTGGACCTCAAGAGCAACGACGGCGCGGCGTTGGCGCGGCAACTGATCGGCCGTGCCGATGCGCTGATCGAAGGATTTCGCCCCGGCGTGATGGAGCGCCTGGGCCTGGGGCCCGACGCATGCCTTGCGCTCAATCCGCGCCTGGTCTACGGCCGCATGACGGGCTGGGGCCAGGAAGGCCCGCTCGCGCAGGCGCCGGGCCACGACATCAACTACATCGCACTGGCCGGCGTGCTCGATGCGATCGGGCCGGCCGATGGCCCGCCCGTGGTGCCGCTGAACCTGGTGGGCGACTTCGGCGGCGGCGGCACGTACCTCGCTTTCGGAATCGCCTGCGGCTTGATCGAAGCCGCACGCTCGGGCCGGGGCCAGGTGATCGATGCCGCGATGGTCGACGGCGCCGCCTCGCTCATGACATATTTCTACAGCTACATGGCCGGCGGCAAATGGCAGGGCCGCGGGCGCGGCACGCTGGGCGGTGCGGCGCCGCACTATGGCGTGTACGAGACGAAGGACGGCAAGTACGTGTCGGTCGGTTCGGCCGAGCCCAAGTTCTATGCCGAGCTGCTGCGCGCTACCGGCCTGGACCGCGATGGCGTGCCGGACCGCACGGACCCTGCCAACTGGCCCGCATTGCGCGAGCGGCTGGCGGCGGTGTTCCGCACCCGCACGCGCGACGAGTGGAATGCGCTGCTGGCCTCGTCGGAGATCTGCTTCGCACCCGTGCTGGACCTGCGCGAGGCCGCGGCCCATCCGCACAACGTGGCGCGGCGGACTTTCGTCGAGGTCGACGGCCACGTGCAGCCGGCGCCCGCGCCTCGCTTCTCGCGAACACCGAGCGCGATCCCGCATGCCGGCGTTGCGCCAGGCGTCGACGCGCGAGCCGCGCTCGAGGGCTGGGGCCTGGCGACTGGTGAGATCGACGCGCTGGTGGCGCGCGGCGTGGTCGCCTGACGCCGATTCAGATCGCGTCGGGCCAGCCGGGCGTCGCCTGCCGCTGTCCCGGCAAGGCGGGCGGCTGCGATGCGTCGACGGGATCGATGCGCAGGCGTGTCAGGCGCAGGAAGCAGATCTTCCATTCGCCGTCGTCGGCGGCGCGGTATTCCTCTTCGTAGTGGCCGTAGCCGCGAAAACCCTTGCTGCCGGGCGCTTCCTTGACCGTTCCGCCGTCGGTCCACTCGACGTAGTCCTCCATCGCCCAGACGGCGCGCGCATGGCCCGGCGTGAGGAATCGTATTTCGGGCATGTGGCAGTGGTGCACCGAGATCGTGTCGGCGAGCCGTGTCGAGACGCCCTGCACGAAGGTTGCCACGTCGGCGCCGGCGGGCGCCGAGCCCAGGCCCTCGAAGCGGCAATCGGCCGTGAAGAGGGAGGCGAGGCGTTGCCATTGCTTGGTGTCGATGTAGCGGCAGTAGCGCGCCTTGGTCTCGGCGATGGCCTGGGCGTCGAGCAAACGCTGAAGGGACGGTTCGAAATCGGGCATGCGAGCTCTCCGGGGGATGAACGTGCGTCGATGGCGTCATCGGCGTTGACGGCGTCGAAGCTTGGTAAGTATAATGGTCTTACCAATGATACTTTAGGGCCGCCTTCCATGTTCGAACGCCTCGAAAACGACTTCCCGGTGCACGCGCCGCGCCCCGCCGACGCGCCCGTGGCGCTGGAGGGCATCCGCGTCATCGATTTCAGCCACTTCCTCGCCGGCCCCTTCGCGACCATGATCATGGGCGACATGGGGGCCGACGTGATCAAGGTGGAGACGCCGGGCCGCGGCGACGAGTTCCGCCACTACCCGCCCGTGCCGCCCGAGGCACCCGCGCAGGGCGCGCCCTACGCCTGGGGCAACCGCAACAAGCGCAGCGTGGCGCTCAACTTGAAGAGCCCCGAAGGCGTGGCGGTGGTCAAGGAACTCATCGCCCAGGCCGACGTGCTGTGCGAGAACTTCTCCACCGGCGTGATGGAGCGCTTCGGCCTCGACTACGCGAGCGTGAAGAAGATCAACCCGAAGATCATCTACTGCTCGGTCTCGGCCTACGGGCGCGAGGGCGCCTTCAGCGACCGTCTGGGCTTCGACCCGATCGCGCAAGCCGAGAGCGGCTTCATCTCGATGAACGGCTACAACGACCGCCAGGGCGTGCGCACGCTGTCGCCCGTGGTCGACATCAGCACCGCGATGATGGCCTGCAACGCCATCCTCGGTGCCCTGATCTCGCGCGGCCGCACGGGCCAGGGCCAGCAGATCGAGATCGCGCTCTTCGACAACGCGGTGCTGATGACGGGCTACGCGGCGATGCAGCACATGTACACCGGCGCGCATCCGCAGCGGCACGGCAACACGAGCCCCGACACCTGCCCATCGGGCGTGTTCATGAGCCAGGACAAGCCCTTCTACATCAACTGCGGTAACGACAAGATCTTCCACCGCCTCGCCGGCCAGGTGCTGGAGCGGCCGGACCTGGCGAGCGATCCGGTGTATGCCGACCGCAACGGCCGCATGGCACGGCGCGACGAGATCTTCAAGCTGCTCGAAGACATGTTCGTGCAGCACCCGTGGTCGTACTGGCAGCCGCGCATGCGCGCCGCGCAGATCCCGTGCGGCGAGGTGCGCAGCGTGGGCGACGCGCTGCGCTCGCCCGAGGCGAAGGAGCGCAAGCTGGTCACTCGCATCGAGCATCCGACGCTCGGATGGATTCCGAACGTGCGCCTGCCGATCCTGTACTCCGGCACGCCGCTGGCCGACCCGCAGGCCGCACCGGCCGTGGGCCAGCACACGAACGAGGTGCTGGCGGAGGTGCTGGGCTACGACGGCGCGCGCATCGCTGCGCTGGAGGCCAGTGGTGCACTCGCGCCCGCGGCTGCAGCGCGGCGGCCCGAGCCGGCGGCGGTGGAGGCCGCGGCCGGATGAAAGAGCTTTCGCCCGCTGCCCCGCGCGCCCTGCTGCACACGCGCCGGGTCGAATGCACCGGGTGGGAGCGCGAAGATGGCCTGTTCGACGTCGAGGGCCGCATGTCGGACGTGCGCACGCGCGACCAGGACGGCACGCGCGGCAACGTGCCTCGCCTGGCCGGCGAGCCGGTGCACCTGATGTCGCTGCGCCTCACGCTGGACGAGCACTTCACCATCGTGGCGGCGGAGGCCTGTACGCATCAGGCGCCGTTTGCAGACTGCGGCGACGTCAACGATTTGTACGGGCGGCTCGTAGGGCTGCAGATCAAGGGCGGCCTCGTGAAGGCGGTGAAGGAGCGCTTCTCCGGCCACCTGGGTTGCACGCATCTCACGGAACTGCTCGGGCCGATGGCCACCACGGCCTTCCAGGCGATCGGGCCGGCGATGGAGTTGCGGCGGGCGCAGCGCGGGGAGCCGATGGACGATCCGAAATCTGCGGAGCGCTTGCTCGACAGTTGCCATGGGCTTCGGCGTGGGGGGCATGCGGCGGTGGTTCGCTGGGGTGCGCGCGGGGCTTGACTGCAGGGTTCGCGTGGCCGACGCCTGGGGCGGGCCGAGGGCGGCGGGTGGCCGACTCCGTTCATGTCCCCCGCCGGCCTGAGCCCGCCCCGACCGTTGGCTCCTCAATCTCCGCGCTCCAGTTCACTCCGGCTGAATCCCCTTGGCCTGCAACAACGCCTCGAACCGCGCCCCCTCCTTGTCGACAAGGGCCCGAAACTGCTGCGGCGTGCTGTACTTCGGCTGATTGCCCGACCGCTCCAGCGCCTCGCGCACCGCCGGATCGGCCAGCGCCGTCTTCAGGGTCTCGTTGAGCTTCACCACCACCGCATGCGGCGTACCCGGCGCCGCCACGAGCCCGAAAAATACCTCGGTCGTCATCCCCGGAAAGCCCTGCTCGGCCATCGTCGGCACCTCGGGCAATTCCTTCTCGCGCTGCGGCCCGGTCACCGCCAGCGCCTTGAGCTTGCCCGAGCGCACCAGCGGAATGTTGGAAGACAGCGCGTCGAACAGGAAGTGGATGTTGCCGCCCATGATCGCCGCCGCCGATTCCGCGCCGCCCTTGTAGGGCACGTGCAGCGCATCGAAGCCACCTTCGCTCTTCAGCAACTCCGCCAGCAGGTGCAGGCTGCCGTTCACGCCGTTGGAGCCGAAGCTCAGCTTGCCGGGGTTCGCCTTGCCGTAGGCCACCAGCTCCTTCACGTTGTTCACCCCCAGCGTCGGCGAGGCCACCAGGATGAAGCCCGAGGTCGTGGCCTGGCCGACGGTGATGACCGTCTTCACGTCGTAACCCGGCGCCTTGTAGAGATAGGGCGAGATCGCCATCACGCTGTTGCCCACCCAGACCAGCGTGTAGCCGTCGGCCGGCGCGCGGACGGTCTGCGCGACCGACAGCGTGCCCGATGCCCCGGGCCGGTTCTCGATGACCACCGGTTGGCCGAGCAGCTTGCCCATCTTCTCGCCCACAAGCCGGGCCGTGAGGTCGGTGGTGCCGCCAGCGCCGGCCCCGACAAGGATCTTGATCGGGCGCGACGGGTAGGGCTCCTGCGCCCACAGCGGCGGGGCTGCGATGGCAACTGCGCCGGCGGCAAGCAGGGTGCGGCGCTGGATGCGGCACTCGGTCATGTGTGTCTCCTTCATCGGGTGTGGGAACGATCGGCGGTGTGCGCCCGCAAGCCGCGGGTCGTTTGACATCACGCACGCAGTTTATTATATTGGTCTAACCATTCAACAATGCAACCAATCTAGCATTTCACGATGAACGAAACCCCCGCCCAGGTGCTGGATTCGCTGCTCGCGCAGCGCCACAGTTGTCGTGCTTTCCTCCCGCAGCAGGTGGAGCGCGCCACCATCGAATCGGTGCTGCGCACGGCCCAGCGCGCGGCCTCCTGGTGCAACTCGCAGGCCTGGCAGGTCAACGTGCTGTCGGGCGAAGCGACCGAACGGCTGCGCACGAAGCTGATCGCCGCCGAACGCGCAGGCGAGGGCGGCGCCACCGACTTTCCGTTTCCGCACGACTACCGCGGCGTGTACCTCGACCGCCGGCGCGACTGCGGCTTTCGCCTCTACAGCGCGGTGGGCGTGGAGCGCGGCGACAAGGAAGGCTATGCACGCCAGACGCTCGAGAACTTCCGCTTCTTCGGCGCGCCGCATGTCGCCATCCTGACCAGCGATCCGGGCCTCGGCGTCTACGGCGCGGTCGATGTGGGCGGCTACGTGCAGGTCGTGCTGCTCGCGATGCAGGCCCATGGCCTCGGCGCCATTCCGCAGGCCGCGCTGGCGCATCAGGCGGCACTGATCAAGCAGGAGCTCGGCATCGACGCCGAACGCCCGATGGTGTGCGGCATTTCCTTCGGCTACGAAGACACCGCGCATCCCGCCAACGGCTTCCGCACCACACGCGCACCGCTCGAGCAGGCCGTGCAGTTCGTGGACGCATGAGGGGCGTGGCCGGATGAAGTCCCTCGCAGACCGCAGCATCGCCATCGTCGGCTATGCCGAAACCAAGCTGGTGCGCCGCAGTGGCCGCACTGCGCTGTCGCTGGCCGGCGAGGCCGTCGACCGGCTGCTCGCGCAGACGGGCATCGAGCGCTCGCGCATCGACGGCTTCGCCACCACGCTCGCCATGAGCGAAGGCGGCAACCCGTTCTACAGCAACCTGCTGGCTGAAGGGCTGGGTCTCTCGGTCACCTGGTGCCAGGCCACCGAGATCGGCGGCGCGTCGTCGGGCGGCAACATCGCGCGCGCGGCCGCCGCCATCCAGGCCGGCCTGTGCGACATCGTGCTGTGCCTCGCGTCCGACGCGGTCTCCACCGTCGATCGCTCGGTGCAGTCGGGCCATCGCACCGAATACTGCGACCCGGCCGGCTACGCGGGCCCGCTGTCGGCCTTCGCGCTGCTGTCGAACGTGTACGACCAGCGCCACGGCCTGCCGCACGATGCGCTGGCCAAGCTCGCCGTCACGCAGCGCGAGGGAGCCCTGCTCAACGACAACGCCTGCGAAGTGCTGCGCAAGCCGCTCACCGAGCGCGACTACCTCGAGTCGAAGCTCATCTCCGATCCGCTGCGCATCCTCGATTGCGTGATGCGCTGCGACGGCGCGAGCGCGGTGCTGGTCATGTCGACGCGGCGCGCGCGCGAGATGGGCTTCGAGAAGCTCGTGCATCCGGTCGCCTACGCCGAGCGCATCAACTTCGACCCGGCGGAAGCCAGCGGCGACATGCTCAAGACCGGCTTCACCGACGTGGCGCCGCGCGCTTTCGGCACCGTGGGATGGAAGCCGTCGGACGTGAAGATGCTGCACTGGTACGACGACTTCCTGATCGCGCTGATCCTGCAGCTGGAGCAATGCGGCTTCTGCGGCCCGGGCGAGGGCGGCGCCTTCGTCATGGCGCACGACATGACATGGCATGGCGAGCTGCCGCTCAACACCGGCGGCGGCCAGATCTCGGCCGGCCAGCCCGGCCTGGCCGGCGGTGGCGTCAACCTCGTCGAGTGCCTGCGCCAGATGTTCGGCGAGGCCGGTGCGCGGCAGGTGCGCGACGCCGGCAGCGCCATGCTATCGGGCATCGGCGTGATCCAGTACGCCCGCACCTGGGGCACCAGTACCGTGATGCTGCTGGAGCGGAGCCAATGAGCAAGACCCCCACCTTGCCCGACGTGGGCGCCCCGTTCGTCGAAGGCCTGCGCGACGGCCGGCTGATGCTGCAGTTCGACCGCGGCAACGGCCGCGCCCAGTTCTATCCGCGACCACAGAGCCTGTACAGCGAAGCCGGTGTGATGTGGCGCGAAGCGAGCGGCCGCGGCACGATCTTCGCGCTGACGCTGAGCCGCGTCGGCCCAGCGCATCTGGCCGACAAGGTGCCTTACGCGATGGCGCTGGTGCAACTCGATGAAGGGCCGCGCCTGCTCGCGCGCATCGACGCGCCGTATGACAGCCTGTCCATCGGCCAGGCCGTGGCGGTCGACTGGCAGCACCCCGACTCGCGCGCCTTTCCGGTCTTCAAGCCCGCGGGCTGACCGAGCCGGCGGCACCTTTTTCCTTTCCACGATTCCAGGAGACAAACCATGATGTTCCGACGCCAATGGCTGGCCTTGTCGGCGCTCGCGCTTTCGGCGCTGGCGCTCGGCAGCGCGCAGGCCGACACCTTTCCGAGCCGCCCGATCAAGATCGTCGTGCCCTTCGCCGCGGGCGGCACCGGCGACGTGCTGGTGCGCTCGCTGCAGGAGCCGCTGCAGCGCCACCTGGGCCAGCCCATCGTGGTGGAGAACCGGCTCGGCGCGAGCGGCTCGATGGGCACCGTGTTCGTCAAGAACGCGCCGGCCGACGGCTACACGCTGCTGCAGGTGGGCAACTCGACCGTCACCACGCCGATGCTGCAGAAGACGGCCAACTACGACGCGCAGAAGGACCTCACGCCCGTCGGGCTGATCGCCGCCACGCCGATGGTCTTCCTGGTCAACCCGGTGGTGCCGGCCACCAACATACAGCAGCTGGTGGACTACGCGCGTGCCAATCCGGGCAAGCTGGAGTTCTCGTCGGCCGGGCGCGGGTCGCTCGCGCACCTGGCGACGGAATCGTTCAATCAGGCTGCCGGTTTGAAGATGGTGTTCGTGCCTTACCAGGGCGCGGCGCAGGCGGTCAATGCGGTGCTGGCCGGCGAAGTGAAGGTGGCGCTGACCACGCCTTCGGACGCGATCAACTCCTTCGTGAGCTCGGGCCGCGTGAAGATGCTGGCGGTGTCGAGCGAGAAGCGCAGCCCGCTGCTGCCCGAGGTGCCGGCCATCTCGGAGACGCTGCCCAACTTCGCGGTCAACGCCTTCTTCGGCCTCTCGGCGCCGGCGGGCACGCCGCCCGAGGTGATCGCGAAGCTCAACGACGCGATGAACAAGTCGATCGCCGAGCCGGGCATGCAGGCCAAGCTCAAGGCCTTGGGCATGTTCCCGCGCCCCGCCAGTGCAGCGAGCTTCGGCGACATGATGAAGCGCGATCATGCGCTGTGGACCGGCGTGATCGCCAAGGCCGGCATCGAGGCGGAATGACGATGACGCTCGACGACTATTCGCCCGAGCGCATCGCCGACCGCATGCAGATCCAGGACTGCATGTACCGCTGGTGCCGCGCGGTGGACAGGCTCGACTTCAGCGGCATCCGCGACGTGTTCCATGCCGACGCGATCGACATGCACGGCGCCTACGACGGCCCGGTCGACGGGCTGGTCGACTGGATCAGCAAGCGTCACGCAGCCATTCCGTTTTCGATGCACGCGGTGAGCAACCTGCTGATCGAATTTGCCGGCTCCGACCTCGCGCTGGTCGAGACCTACGTGCGCACCACGCAGCGCTACCCGGCAGAGGCCCGCGCCGCGCTCGACCAGCTCGCCGGCGGCAAGGCCGGCACCGGCGACGGCGGCATGGACCTCATGACCTGCTCGCGCTACGTCGACCGTTTCGAGCGGCGGGACGATCGCCGCTGGAAGATCGCGCATCGCACGCTGGTGGCTGACTGGAAGCAGTTCGTGCCCGTGCCCGCCGACCAGCCGACGCCGCCCGCATCGCAGCAGACCGGGCAGCGCAACCAGGACGACTTCATCTTCCGGCAACGACGCGCATTGGGGATCGAGCCATGAACCGCAAGCAGTTTCTTCGCATCACGATCGGGTCTCTGGCCGCGGGCGCCGCATGGCCGGCGCTGGCCGCCTATCCCGAGAAGCCCATCGTGCTGGTGGTGCCGTATCCGCCTGGCGGCATGGGCACCACCTTCGGCAACATCGTGAGCGAGGCGCTGGGCCCCAAGCTGGGCGAGCGCATCGTGGTCGACTACAAGCCCGGTGCCAACGGCGCGCTCGGCGCGGGCCAGGTCGCCAAGGCGCAGCCGGACGGCTACACGCTGCTGATGGCCGTCAACAGCACGATGGCGATCAACCCGCACCTGTATTCGAAGCTGCCCTTCGACCCGGTCAAGGACTTCGCGCCGGTGTCGATGATCTTCACCAACTCGAACGTGCTGGTGGTCAATGCATCGAGCCCGGTGCATTCGGTGAAGGACCTGATCGCAATGGCCAAGGCGAAGCCCGGGCGCATCAACTACGGCTCGGCCGGCAACGGCTCCACGCCGCACCTGTCGGGCGAGATGTTCCGCCAGCTCACCGGCTCGCCGGTGGTGCACGTGCCCTACCGCGGCAGCGGGCCGGCCATCGTCGACCTGCTGGGCGGCCAGCTCGATTTTCTGTTCGTCGACACCTCGGTGCTGCCGCAGGTGCGTGCGGGCAAGCTGCGGGCATTGGCCGTCACCGGCCCCAAGCGCCTGGGCGCCGCGCCCGAGTTGCCGACCATGGAAGAAGAGGGCGTGAAGGGCTTCGTGGTCGACACCTGGTACAGCATCTGCGCACCGGCCGGCACGCCGCCCGAGGCGGTGAAGCGGCTCAACGAAGAGATCGCGAAGATGCTGGCCGACCCGGCCGTGCGCCAGCGCATGCGCGACATCGGCGTGGACCCGGCGGAAGACACGAGCGCGGCCTATCTGCAAAAGACCATCCAGGCGGACAGCGCGCGGTGGAAGAAGTTCATCCAGTCGACGGATATTCGGTTGGACTGAGGGACTTGCCTCCCTGCCCCGTTGGCGGCAGGCTGGGGCGGGGCATCGCACGATCGTTCAGCCTGTCCTCGATCGTTGCGTACCGGCTCAGATCACCCCTTCGCGCGTCAGCGCGCGAATGTCGGCAGTGCCATAGCCCAGCAGCTCGCCCAGCACGTACTCGTTGTCCTCCCCATACACCGGCGCCCCGCGCTGCGGCAGTCCGCCGACGTCGCTCGGTGTTCTCGACAGCCGCGCCGGCAATTCGGTGATCGGCCAAGTGCCGATGCGCGGCGCCGTCACCTCGGTCATCCATCGTTGCTGCGCCAGTTGGGGGTCGTGTTCGCAACGGTCCTCGGCGGTCTGGCAGACGCCGGCGGCGATCCCCTGCGATTGCAGCAGCGCCATGCAGGCGTAGCGCTCCTGGGTGCAGGTCCAGGCTTCGACGGCCAGGTCGAGCGCGTCCTGGTTCGCGATGCGCGCACAGAGCGTGGCGAAGCGCGGATCGCGCAGCGCGGCCGGATCGCCCGCGGCGCGCACCAGCGCCTGCCAGTCGGCGTCGTCGAAGCAGGCGATCGCGATCCAGTGGTCGTCGCCGGCGCAGCGGTAGGCGCCGTGCGGAGCGGCCGGCACGTAAGGCGAGCGGTTGCCCGTGCGTGCGAAGGGCTTGCGGTGGAGCGCCCATTCGAGGCACTGCACGCCGGTCAGCATCAGGCCCGACTCGCACTGCGAGGCGTCGATCCACTGGCCCTGGCCGGTACGCTCGCGATGCAGCAGGCCGGCGAGGATGGCCTGCGCGAAGCCGTAAGCGCCCATCCAGTCCAGGTACGAATAACCCCAGCCGGCCGGCGGCGCGGGCTCGGGCAGGCCGGACATCTCGCTGATGCCGGTGAAGGCCGCCGCAATCGGACCGACCGTGCGCATGCGGCCGTAGCGGCCGTGCGCGCCCATGCCGGACTGCTGCACGTAGACGATGTCCGGTCGGAGCGCCTTCATCGCCTCGTAGCCCAGCCCCCAGCGGTCCATCACGCCCGGCGAGAAGCCTTCGGCCACCACGTCGCTGATGGCCACCAGCCTGCGCGCGATTTCCAGGCCGCGCGGGTCGCGGATGTTCAGCGACAGCCCGCGCTTGCCGGCGTTCTTGTGGTTGTAGTGGCCGCCCATGGCCGGGTCGTCGATGCCGGGCAGCGGGTCGGTCGTGGCGCGGCGCGCATCGCGGCCCCCCACCGGCGCCATCGCGCCTAGGCGGCTGTCGAGGTTGTCCTTCCATTCGACCTTGATGCACTCCGCACCGAGGGCAGTGACCATGCGCGTGCCGCCGGCGGAGGCGAGGAACCACGAGAAGTCGAGGATGCGGATGCCTTGCAAAGCGAAGGGCTTGCCGAGCCGCGAAGAAGCCAGCCTGGCCGGTGTCGATGTGCGCGGCGTGCCGGCGCCGGCACCGGCGTGCTGCGTTGGCTGGCGCTCGCCCGGCGCGGGCGCAGGCCGTGCAGCCACCCAGGAGGTGCCCGATCCGATCCACTTGCTGCGCGGGTAGGGCAGTCCATCGATCCACGCGTAGCTGCCGCGCGCGGCCCAGTGCGCATCGTCGAGGTTCTCGTGCGGCTTGCGCAGCGGCGCCCACATGAGGCCTTGCGCCTGCGCTTGCTGCCACGGCAGGTCGTCGAAGCGGAAGCTGCGCACGAGCCGCTGCACCACCTCGAAGACATGGGCCTTGTGCGGATCGAAGGGCGTGGCCCCGGGCACGTCGCGGCGCTTGGGATCGCGCTTCGGGTCCGGGCCGGTGAGGTCGGCCGCCATGCCCCAGGCCGACAGGAATTCGACCACCTTCTTCTCGTCCGCCGCGGTCACCATCCAGCCTAGGTTCCAGCGCCCGTCCTTCGTCTGCGCCATCGGCGTGGCGGGATTGAGCAGCTCGGCCGAATGCCGGCAGGTCTGGCGGTGCTGGTGCGCAGCGCGCATCACCCATGACATCAGGTCCATCTCGGTCGAGACCGCCACCGCCGTGTGGATGGCGCAGCTCACGTCCTGGCCCTCCCCGGTGCGTGCGCGGTGCAGCAGCGCGCCGAGGATGCCGATCAGCGCTTGTTCGCATGCGATGTGGCTCGCGTGGAAGGCCTGCGGCGCGATCGGCGGCAGGTCGTAGCGGCCGCGGGGGTCGGGATCGTAGCCGGTGTTCATCATCACGCCGCCGAGTGCCAGGTGGACCAGGTCGCTGCCGCGATAGTCCTTCCATGGCCCGTCGTCGCCGAAAGGTGTGATGCGCGCGGTGACCAGGCCCGGGAAGCGTCGCGCGAGCTCCGGCAGTGCGAGTCCCGTGGCGGCCTCGAGCTGCGCGAGGCCGCCGCACAGGAACACGTCGGCTTCTTCCAGCAGCGCCAGCAGGGCAGCACGGCCGGCGGGGTCTGCCAGGTCCAGCAATGCCGACGATTTGTCGCGGTCGTAGGCCAGGAAAAAGAGCGAGCGGCCGTCGTCGGCGAAGGGCGCGAGCCGACGCGATGCCGCGCCCTCCGGGGGCTCCACCTTGGTGACGTGCGAGCCGAGCCCGGCGAGGAGCAGGCCGCAGTACTCGGCTTCGGGCTCGCACAACTCCACCACGCGCAGCCCCTGCAGCAGGCCTGGATTGGCAGAATGATTGAATGGTTGGACCATTTGGATTATTATAGGTGCACCCACGACATTCATGGAAACCCAGGAGACCTCCCGATGAAGCCCGCCCGCCTTCTTGCCGCTGCAGCGATGCTCGTGGCCGCCGCGACCTCGTTCGCGCAGGGCCCCGACGCGTACCCCTCGAAGCCCGTGACGATCGTGGTGCCCTTCTCCGCGGGCGGCGCGACCGACCTGTCTGCACGCATGATCGCGGCGCTTCTGTCGAAGCAGCTGGGCCAGCCCTTCGTGGTGGAGAACCGCGCCGGCGCCGGCGGCATGATCGGCATGGGCGCGGTGGCCCGCGCGCAGCCCGACGGTTATACGCTGGGCTGGGGCGGAAACAGCCCGATGAGCGTCACGCCCCACATTACGAAGAGCCCTCCTTACGATCCGCGCAAGGCCTTCGCGTCCGTCAGCCTCGCAGCGATCTCGTCATGGACATTGACCTCGAAGGCCGATCTGCCCGCCAAGGACTTCGGCGAGCTGATGAAGCTGGCCAAGGCCTCGCCGGGCAAGATCAGCATCGCGTCGTCCGGCAACGGCAGCGCGCCGCACCTGCTGGCCGAGTTGCTCAAGCAGTCGGCCGGCATCGACCTGCTGCACGTGCCCTACAAGGGTGAGATCGACGGCGTCAACGCGCAGCTCGGCGGCCAGGTCGACGTGATGTTCACCTCCACGTCGGCCGCCACGCCGCTGGTGAAGGCGGGCAAGCTCAAGGCCTATGCCGTGACCACCCCCAAGCGCGAACCGGCGCTGCCCCAATACCCGACCGTGGCCGAGGTGGGCCAGCCCGACCTGACGACCGAGATCTTCTTCGGCCTCGTCGCACCGGCCGGTACGCCCAAACCCGTGGTGGACAAGCTCGCCGCCGCGATGAAGACCGCCGTGGCCGATGCCAACTATCGGGAGAGCATGGAGAAGGCCGGCGTCACCGCCACCAGCAGCACGCCGGAAGACTTCGCCGCGCTGCTCAAGCGCCACAACGACCGCTGGGTGGCCGTGATCCAACGCAACAACATCACCTCCGAATGACCACCCCTGCCGCGATCGCCGCCGACATGGAGCTCAACGCCGTCACCGCCGACACCTACGCGCTCGCCGAGCTGACCTTTCCGAAGGTGCTCGCGCGCTTCGCCGAGCGAACGCCCGACAAGGTGTTCCTGACCGAGACGGCCACCGGCCGCCGCTTCACCTACGGCGAACTCGACGCCTGGACCGATCGCGTCGCACACGCGCTGCACGGCATCGGCGTCGCGCGGGGCGGCCATACCGGCCTGCTGATGGGCAACTCGCCCGAGCACCTGGCCGTGTTCCTGGCCATCGCGAAGATCGGCGCGGTGTCGGTGCCGGTCAACACCGCCGCGCGCGGCGAGCTGTTGCGCTACTACCTGGGCCAGTCCGATTGCGAGACGGTGGTGGTCGATGCGTCGCTCGCATCGCGCCTGCAGGACGTATTGGCGGAGCTGCCGCTGCTCAAGCGCGTGATCGTGGTTCGCACCGGTGACGACGGCGAAGGCACGGTCGATCCGGTCGGCACGATCGCGGTCGCCGACTTTCATGCGCTGGTGGAGCGTGCGCCCGAGGCGCCCTTCGTGCCGCCCGTCGCGCCGCGCTTCTGCGACCTCGTGCTGATCGCCTACACGTCCGGCACCACGGGCCCGTCGAAGGGCAGCATGCTGTCGCAAGCGGCTGCGCTCACCTACGGCACCAGCGCGGCCGAGGCGCAGGGCTACCGCGCATCGGACATCTTCTACGTCTGCCTGCCGCTCTTCCACAACAATGCGCTGCTGGCCGCCACGGGCGCGGCGCTGGTGTGCGGCGCCTCGGTCGTGATGTCGCGGCGCTTCTCGGTGTCGAAGTTCTGGGGCGAGATCCGGGAGTCGAAGGCCACCATCACCAACTTTCTCGGCGCGATGTCGAGCTTTCTGTGGAGCCAGCCGCCTTCGCCCGCCGACGCAGACAACTGCCTGCGTCTCGTGAGCATGGCGCCCACGCCCAAGTACGCGGCCGAGTTCGAGAAGCGCTTCGGCCTGTGCGCGATGAACAACTACGGCCTGTCGGACTACGGCATGGTCACGTCCTTCACGCAGTGGGACGCGCGCAGCAAGCTCGGCTCCATCGGCCGGCCGCGGCGCGGCGTGCAGGTCCGCATCGTCGACGACGACGATCTCGAGCTGCCGCCCGGCGAGGTCGGCGAGATGGTGCTGCGCTTCGACGAGCCCTGGCGCGGCACCATGGGCTACTACAAGATGCCCGAAGCCACGCTGAACTCGCGCCGCAACCTGTGGTTCCACACCGGCGACCGCGGCATGAGCGATGCCGACGGCTACCTGTACTTCGTCGACCGCAAGAAGGACTGCATCCGCCGGCGCGGCGAGAACATCTCGGCCTTCGAGGTCGAGCAGATCATCGCCACGCATCCGGGCGTGGCCGACGCGGCCGTGTTCCCGGTGGCGACGGCTGCCAACGACGAGGAAGTGGCCGCGGTGGTCGTGGCCAAGCCGGGATCGGGACTCGACGCGCTGCAACTCGTCGAGCATTGCCAGCGCAACATGGCCTACTTCATGGTGCCGCGCTACATCCAGTTCCGCGATGCGATGCCCACCACGATGAGCCAGAAGGTCGAGAAATTCAAGCTGCGCCAGGAACTCGAGGCCGGCCTTTCGCAGGCCTGGGACCGGGAGGCGGCGGGGGTGGTGCTGGCGCGCTAGGCGCATTGCCCGGGGCTTCGGCCTTCACCATGTAGGCGCGGTGCAGCTTGGTCAGCGCCGCGCTCATCTCGGCTACCGCCTTCTCGGTGTCCCGCGCGCGCAGGTGCTTGAGCAGCCGCTTGCGCGAGGGATGCGTGTAGTGGTTCTGCTCGTCGGTCGGGCCGATGGCCTTCACGAACTGGCGGGTGATCTCCATGATCCCCTCCGTCGTCGCGATCAGCACGGGGTTGTGCGTGCTGCACGCCAGCATCACGTGAAAGGCCTGGTGGTGCCGCGTGCGCTCCTCGAAGTCGCCGGCCTGTCGGGCACGTTCGGCGGCTGCCACGTTGGCTTCCAAGGCATCGATCTCCTCGTCGGTGATGCGCGCGCAAGCCACACGGATGACGGCCGCGCTGACGGCGATGCGTGCCTCCGTCAGATGTTGCGGCGTGATCGCGCCCAGGAAGTAGAGGTCGCGCATGCCGGCGACCACCGCGTTGGAACTGCCCGGGAGCACGAAGGCGCCGCCGGTCGCGCCGAGGCGCAGCTCGATCAGACCGCTCAGCTCCAGCGCGCGCAGCGCCTCGCGCATGGTGTTGCGGCTCACGCCGAAGCGTTTGGCCAGTTCGCGCTCGGGCGGCAGCTTGTCGCCGGGGCGCAGCTTGCCTTCGGAGATCAGCCGGCGCAACTGGTTGGCCACTTCCTGGAAGATGCGCTGCGGGTTGATGGGGACGACGTCGAAGCCGTCGGGGTCGAGGGAGCTGGGCATGCGCGGGATCGTAGCGCCGGTGAGGCGTTGATTGACCTAATGGTTGGACCAATGATATTCTGAGTTCATGCAGAACACCATCCTCGCGGACTTCTCGCGGTCCGCCAACCCGGCCGCATGACGCGACCTCTTCAAGGCCAGGTGGCGATCGTCACCGGCGCGGCACGCGGGCTCGGACGCGGCTATGCGCTCAGGCTCGCGACGCTCGGCGCCGACGTGGTGGTCGCCGATGTCGACCTGTCATCGGCACGCGAGTTTGGAGAGGTGCTCACGGCAGAGGGCGTGCCCGAAGAGATCCGCGCCCTGGGCTGCCGCGGCCTCGGCGTGCAGGCCGACCTGCGCCGCCGCGAAGGCGCGCGCGCCGTCGTCGAGCGGACGCTGGCTGAGTTCGGCCGCATCGACATCCTGGTCAACAACGCCGGCGGCGCCTTCACGCCGATGGAGCGCAGCACGGCCTCGCGCATGCCCGACGAAGACACCGACGCGATGCTCGACGTGAACTACCGCAGCGCCTTGTTCTGCAGCCAGGAAGTGGTGCCGGCGATGCGGGCCCGAGGTTCAGGCGTGATCGTGAACGTCGCGACGCTGGCGGCGCTGGACCCGTCGCGTGCCATGGGGCGGCTCGCGCCGTACGCCGTCGCCAAGGGAGCGGTGCTCACGCTGACGCGCTATCTCGCCGCCGAGCTGGGGCCCGATGGCATTCGCGTCAACTGCATCGCGCCGGGTTCGATGCTGACCGAGCGCATCCGCAAGCAGGCGGCCGAGCGCGGCATGCAGAACGAGAAGGAACTCAAGCGCATTCCGTTGCGGCGCTTCGGGGAGGTCGACGATTGTGCGAACGTGCTGGAGTTTCTGGTGACGCCGCTCTCGGGCTATGTGACGGGGCAGTGCATCTCGGTGTGCGGGGGGCAGGTGCTGACGCCTTCGTGAGCTGCTCAGGTCATGAACACGCCGCCGTTGACGTCCAGGCAGGCGCCCGTGATGTACGAAGCATCGTCGCTCGCCAGGAAGAGCACGGCCGCGGCCACCTCGTCGGTGTTTCCGAGGCGCCCCACGGGAATGGCCTTCGCCGCGGCCGCGATGACTTCCGGTGCCGACAACGACGACAGCGCCGTCTCGATGCGCCCCGGCGCCACGCAGTTGACGGTGATGCCGTCCGGCGCGCAGGTGCCCGCCAGGTGCCGCGTGAGTCCGATCAGGCCGGCCTTCGATGCCGCATAGTCCACGCCCGCCGGTGCGACATAAGTTCGCCCCGCGCGCGAGGCGATGTTGACGATGCGGCCGAAGCCGCGCTGCCGCATGCCGGGGATCAACTCGCGCGACAGCAGGAAGGGCGCACTGAGGTTGACGCGCAGCACGCGGTCCCAGTCGGCCGTCGTCACATCCGTGGGCGGGGTGGGCAGGCCGTTGCGCTTGCTGGAGATGCCGGCGCAGTTGACCAGGATGTCGCAGCCGCCGAACAGCGCCTTGGCGCGCTCGACGATGCGCAGCAATTGCGCCTCATCGCCTACGTCGACGCGCTCCGCATGCACAGGCGCGTGGGGCGTGGACAAGCGCTCCGCAACGGCATGAACGCTCTCGCTGAGGTCGGCCAGCAGCACCCGATGCCCCAGCCCCGCGAAACCGCGCGCGATGGCCAGGCCGATGCCGGCGGCGCCGCCGGTGACGAGAACGGATCTCTGCGTAGGCATGGCGGCGCGGCTCCTTCGTGAATCGGTTGAAACCAGAGCGCGCGAGTATAGGCGCTGTGCTAGCATTGGTCCAACCATTTAAAAATTGGACGTTTTGAGCATGGACACCCGAACACTGCGCGGCCGCGTGGCGATCGTCGGCATCGGCGAGACGAGCTACTACCGCCACGGCCAGTCGCCCGATGCCGAATTCAAGCTGGCGCTCAAGGCCATCCTCTCCGCCTGCCACGATGCCGGCATGGACCCGCGCCGCATCGACGGCTTCGCTTCGTACAGCAACGACCGCAACGATCCCTCCCGCCTCGCCGCCGCGCTGGGCCTGGAGCAGCTGCGCTCCACCACGATGCAGTGGGGCGGAGGCGGCGGCGGCAACTGCGCGGCCATTGCCAACGGCGCGGCGGCCGTGGCCGCGGGCCTGTCGGATTGCGTCGTGGCCTTTCGTGCGCTGGCGCAGGGGCAGTTCGGCCGCTTCGGCCAGGCGCCCACCGCGCCCACCATCTCGGGCGACATGGCCTGGCAGGCGCCCTACGGCGTGCTTTCGCCGGGCCAGAAGTTCGCGATGAAGGCGCGTCGCTTCATGCACGACCATGGCGTGAAGCAGGAGGCGCTGCGCGCCATCGCCATGGCCTCGTATGCCCACGCGCAGCGCAACCCGCGCGCGGTGATGCACGGCAAGCCGCTCACCGAGGCCCAGTACGACGACTCGCGCTGGATCGTCGAGCCCTTCCACCTGTTCGACTGCTGCATGGAGAACGACGGCGCCGCCGCGGTGATCATGGTGCCGGCCGAGCGCGCCAAGGACTTCCCGAACCGGCCCGTGTACGTGCTCGGCGCTGCCACCGGCTCGGACGAGCGCGTGGCCGCGGTGCCGCACAACACACCCAACTACGCGAGCTCCAGCTTCGCCACCGTCGCGCCCAATCTCTACAGGATGGCGGGCGTGACGCCCAAGGACGTGGGTGTGGTGCAGAGCTACGAGAACTTCACCGGCGGCGTGCTGATGGCGCTGGCGGAGCACGGGCTCTTCCATCCCGACGAGGCCAATGAATTCCTGCAACTCGACAACCTGCTGGCGCCCCACGGCAAGCTGCCGCTCAACACCAGCGGCGGCAATCTGGCCGAGTGCTACATGCACGGCTTCGAGCTGGTGCTGGAGGCGGTGCGCCAGGTGCGCGGCACCTCCACCGCGCAGGCGCCGCGCAACGACGTGGCGCTGGTCATCGGCGGGCCGATGGTCACGCCCGTGAGCAACCTGATGCTGGGATCGGAGGCGGTACTGTGAGCACGCAAACCTATCTGCCGCCCGGCTTGCCGATCCCGGTGCCCGAGGGCGACGGCCTGTCGAAGCCCTACTGGACCGGCCTGCGCGAGAACCGCTTGCAGGTGCAGCGCTGCGGCGGCTGCGGCACCTGGCAGTTCGGCCCGGAATGGCTCTGCCACCGCTGCCATCGATTCGATCCGGAGTGGGTCGAGGTGGCGCCGCGCGGCCGCATCTACAGCTGGGAGCGGGTATGGCATCCGGTGCATGCCTGCCTGAAAGGGCACGGACCGTACCTCGTGGTGCTCGTCGAGTTGCCGGCTGCCGGCGGCGTGCGCATGCTGGGCAACCTGCTCGGCGATCCGATGCAGGACGTGGCGATCGGTGCCGAAGTGGAAGGCGTGTTCGAGCACCACGCGGAGGCCGAGCCACCCTTCACGCTGATGCAGTGGCGCTGCGTGGGTTCCTGACGCCGGGCCGCGCGGACGGCCTGCCGCTCGGGCTGATCGTCGCCCTCGGCATCGCGCACGCGGCCTTCGCCGGTGAGCGCTTCACGATCACGCTGCATGCCGTGGCGCTGCACGCGTCGCCGCTGGCCATCGGCACGCTGCTGGGCCTGGTGATGATCGTGCCGATGCTGGCGGCGGTGCGCATCGGCCGCTGGTCCGACCGTCTGGGGTACCAGCCCTTCGCCATCGGCGGCTTCCTGTTGCTCTTGGCCAGCGGCCTGGTGGTCGCCGCCTGGCCCGCGATGCCATCGCTCTATGCGGCGAGCGTGCTGAGCGGCACGGGCTACATGTCGGCGCACGTGGCCGTCAACCTCGCCATCGGCCGCGCAAGTGCGCCCGGGCGCCGCACCGACGCATTCTCGGCCATGGCCATCGCGTTCTCGCTGTCGGGCCTCGCCGGGCCGATGCTGGCCGGCGTGACGATCGATGGTGCCGGGCATCGCTGGGCCTACCTGGCGCTCAGTGTGTTCGCGCTGGCGAGCATCTTCCTGCTGCGCCGCGCGGCAGTGCGCTATCCGGTGGCGCCCTCGGGCAACGGTGCGCAGGCGAGGCCGCGCGTCGCCGACCTGTTGGCGCACGGGCCGCTGCGTGCGGTGTTCCTGGTCAGCGGCCTGTTGTCGATGGGCTGGGATCTTTTCACCTTCCTCGCGCCGCTGCAGGGTGTGCGCGCCGGGTTGAGCGCCACCCGCACGGGCCTGGTGATGGGCGCCTTCAGCGTCGGCACCTTCGCGATTCGTCTGCTGCTGCCGCGCATTTCGCGCGGCGCGGGCGAGTGGGCCACGATGGGCGGCGCGCTGCTCGTCACGGCGCTGGGCTACCTGGCCTTTCCGCTGCTGCACGACTTCGGGCCGCTGATGCTGGCGGCCTTCCTGCTGGGCATGAGCCTGGGCTGCGGCCAGCCGGTGTCGATGGCGCTGGTGCACAGCCACTCGCCCGAAGACCGCGCCGGCGAGGCGGTGGGCGTGCGCTCCACCATCACCAGTGCGAGCCAGACCTTCCTGCCGATGCTGTTCGGCGCGCTGGGCTCGGCCGTCGGCATGGCGGCCGTGTTCTGGGCGGTGTCGGCGTTGCTGGCGGCGGGCGGCGCCTTCGCCATGCGACGGCGCTGAAGCCGTCGCCTTCGCTATCCCGTGGCGCTGACGCGCCTGCGCAGCAAGGCGGCGAACACCGCGCCCGCCAGGGCGAGGGCGGCGGCGGGCAGCAGGAGCAGGGCCGCATAGGCATGCAGGTCGACCGTGCCGCCGAAAGCCACCACGCCGAGCGCCTGGCCCGCGAAAAGGCAGAAGGAGAAGAGCGAGACGGCGCTGCCGCGCGCCTGCGGCGCCATCTGCGTGGCGTGCGTCTGCAGGGTGTTGTGGTACAGGTAGGTGCCGAAGCCGAGCAGCACCGCCAGGGGCGCGGCCGCGGCCCAGTGCGGCAGCAGCCACAGGCCGGCCAGCGCCGCAGCCATCAGCAGGCCGCCCGCAGCGGCCATGCGCATTTCGCCGAAGGCGGCGACCACGCGCGGAGCGCAGACGGCGTAGACCAGCCCGCCGACGGCGTAGAGCGCCGACACGGCCGAGGCGGCCGCGAGGCTCAGGCCTTCGCGCACGTGCAGGTAGGTCGGCAGGTAGCTCAGCGCACCCAGCAGGAAGACACCTTCGACGAACACGGCGACCAGCACGACGCGAGACCAGGGTTGCGCGAGAACGGTGCCCAGGCCGCCGCCGCTTGCAGGCAGCGGCAACGCCGTCGTTCGCGCGGCGTCCCGCCACAGCAGCGCGCCCACCACGCAGTAGCCCACGCTGAGCACCGCGAACGCGCCGCGCCAGCCGAGCGCCGTCTCGGCGAACAGGCCACCGAGCAACTGGCCCACCACCATGCCCGACAGCGTGCCGAGCAGCAGGCGCGCCAGCGTGGCCTGCCGCACCTCGTAGGCGACGGCATCGCCGATCCAGGCCATGGCGAGCGGCACCACGCCGGCGGCCGCCATGCCCCACAGCGCGCGCCATGCAAGCAGCGTGTCGAAAGAACCGGAAAGCGCCGCGGCGGCCGAGCCCAGGCCGCAGCCGGCCAGGGCGCAGATCATCAGCCGCTGCTTGCCGAAGCGGTCCGCGAGCGGTCCGGACAGCAGCTGCATCAGGCCGTAGGCCACGGCGAACACGACGATGAGGCGGGCTGCGTCGCCCGCGCTGCGGTTGAATTCGAACGCGAAGCGCGGCAGCAGCGAATCGCACACCCGCAAGGCCGCGGCGCTGAAGAAGGCGGCCGACGCCAGCAGGCGGACCGGCGCTCCGCCCGCGGCGTTCATCGCCAGCGGTCGATCACGTCGGCCGCCGGCGTGGGCAGCTTCGGCGCCGGCCCCTGGATGCGCGACGGCGTGTGCGAGAAGCGCGGCGCCGGCGCAGGCTGGCGCACGCCGTCCACCTCGACGAAGGTGCCCCGCGCCTGGTTGTGCGGATGTGCATGCGCCCGAGACAACGGCAGCACGGGCGCGAAGCACACGTCGGTGCCCTCGAGCACGGCGATCCATTCCTTCTGCGTCTTCTGCTCGAAGATGCGCGCGAACTCGTCGTGCAGCCGCGGCCACTGCGCGCGGTCGTTCTGCGCGCGGTGCAGGTCGGGCGGCACGCCCACGCGCTCGCAGAACTCGGCGAAGAACTGCGGCTCGATCGCGCCCAGCGTGACGTGCTCGCCGTCCGCCGTCTCGTACACGCGGTAGTAGGGGGCGCCGCCATCCAGCATGTTGCTGCCGCGCTCCTCGCCGAACACGCCGCGCATCTGCTGGCTCACGAAGTTGGTCATCAGCGACGCGGCGCCGTCGCTCATCGCTGCATCGACCACCTGGCCGCGGCCCGACAGGCCCGCCTCGCGCAGCGCCGCCAGCACGCCGACGATCAGGTAGAGGCTGCCGCCGCCGTAGTCGCCGACCAGGTTGAGCGGCGGCAACGGCGCGCCGTCCTTCGGGCCGATGGCGTGGAGCGCGCCGCTGATGGCGATGTAGTTGAGGTCGTGGCCCGCGGCCTGTGCGAGCGGGCCTTCCTGGCCCCAGCCCGTCATGCGGCCATAGACGATGCGCGGGTTGCGCGCGAGCACGGCATCGGGGCCGAAGCCCAGGCGCTCCATCACGCCGGGGCGGTAGCCCTCGATCAGCACGTCGGCCTTCTCGAGCAACTGGAAGACCTGCTCTCGTGCGGCGGCATCCTTCAGGTCGGCCAGCACCACGCTGCGGCCGCGGCCCGTGATGTTGTGCGGCTCGCCCAGCTTCTTGCCCGGGCGGTCGATGGTGACGACGTCGGCGCCCATGTCGGACAGCAGCATGCAGGCGAAGGGGCCGGGGCCGATGCCGGCGAACTCGATGACGCGCAGGCCGCGGAGCGGGCCGGTGGGGCCGGTGGCGCCGGTTGAGGATCGGGAATTCATCTTGGTTTCCAGAAAGAAGTCAGGCCGGAACAAGCGGCGAGGCCTCGCGAGCCGGCTGGCCCGCGCGCACGCTTGAAGTGTAATGGTCAGTCCATTACAAGTCTATGCGGTTTGGATGTCCGACCGTTCGAGCCCTGGGCTATGCTCCCGCAACACCACATGTCCACCGATCCAATGTCCACCACGCCCGCTTTGTCGTTCCAGGAGGTCAAGACGCGCCGCGTCTTCGAGGAAATCTGCGAGCAGATCCGCAAGCGCCTCGCTTCCGGCGTGCTGAAGCCGGGCGACAAACTGCCGGCCGAGCGCGACCTGGCCGTGGAGTTCAAAGTGAGCCGGCCCGCGGTGCGCGAGGCGCTGCGCACGCTCGAGATATCGGGCGTGGTCTCGCTGCAGAAGGGCGTGAAGGGCGGCGCCTTCATCCGTGACGGCAACCCGGCCATGCTCACCCAGTCGCTGCAGGACCTGATGATCCTGGGTCGCGTGACGCTGGCCGGCCTGGCCGAGGCGCGGCACCTCATCAACGGCGCGGTGATCGAACTGGCCTGCGAGCGTGCGACGGAGGAAGACTTCGCCGCCATCGAGCGCAACATGGAGGAGATCGACACCGCCGCAGACCTGGTGCGGCGCGCCGATGCTGGCGTGCGCTTCTTCGGCCTGATCGCCCGCGCCACGCGCAACGAGGTGCTGGCGATGCTGGTCGATTCGCTGTCGGACATCATCCGCTATGTGATCGACACCTCCGGGCGCAAGGCCCGGCCCGAACTGGTGCCCGTGCGCCGCCGCATCCTGAAGGCCTTGCGTGCACGCGACGCCAAGGCGGCGGTCAAGAGCATGGACGAGTACCTGACGATCGTGCAGGAAGGCATGGACGCCGTGCCGGCAGCAGCCACGCCCGCACCGGCGCGCAAGTCCGTGCGCTGATCCGCCCGCTGGTCCACCCACCCCTGATCCGCCTCGCCCGCGTCATGCGGTGACCCCTCCGCACTGCGCGGGGGTTGACAGCTATCGCTTGCCGTTTAGAATGGTCAAACCATTCAAATGCAGCCGAGCAAGCGGTTCAACCTTCCAAACACTCCCCACCCGAGGACCCCTGTCATGAGCGAGATCGTCGTCAACGAAGCCAACCAATGGCGCCTGAACACACCCGGCTCGGCCGGCTGGGAGAAGTCGCCGCAGCCCCATGCCGACAACAAGTACCTGATGATTTCGGCCGACACCCACGCCAACGAGCCGGGCAACCTGTGGGCCGAGCGCATCGACGCCAAATATCGAGACCGCCTGCCGAAGGTGTGGATCGACGAGAAGGGCGTGCAGTGGCGCAAGATGGAAGCGTCGGAGCAGCCCGACCGCCTTATCCTGGCCAAGCTCGAAGGCGAAGACCTGGCCCGCTCCAAGGCCGGCGCCACCGCATCCGAGCGCGGCCCGAGCGTCGAGCAGCGCCTGCATGACCTGGAGATCGACGGCATCGACGGCGAAATCATCTTCCCGGGCAAGGGCCTGGGCATGTGGTACACGTTCGACCCCGATTTCGCCCACGCGCAGATCGAGGTCTACAACACCTGGGCCTGGGAGAACTTCGGCCCGCACGTGGAGCGCCTGTCGCCTGCCGCGGCGCTGGCCACCGGCAACATCGAAGCCACGCTCAAGGAAATCGACCGCTGCCTGAAGCTGGGCTTTCGGCATTTCACGCTGCCGTGCAAGCCGCTCTTCGGGCCGCCCAAGACCAACGAGCTCAACTACAACAAGGTGGAGTTCGACCCGATGTGGGCGCGCTTCGTCGAGGCCGGCGTGCCCTGCACCTTCCACGTCTCCACCGGCAAGGACCCGCGCACCACGCGCGGCAACGGCGGCGCGGTGGTCAACTACGTGGTGCATTCGCTGTCGCCCACGCTCGAGCCGTTGGTGAACATCTGCGCGGCCGGTGTGGCCGAGCGCTTCCCCGAGCTGCGCTTCGGCAGCGTCGAGGCCGGTATCGGCTGGGTGCCATGGATGCTCGATGCGATGGATGAGGCTTACCTCAAGCATCACTTCTGGGTGCGCCCGAAGCTCAAGATGCTGCCGTCGGACTACTTCAAGGCGCGCGGCTTCGCGACCTTCGGCGAAGACCGTGCCGGCCTGGGCCTGATGGAAGAACACGGCTTGCAGGACTGCTTCATGTGGGCCAACGACTATCCGCACCACGAAGGCACCTGGCCGCACTCGGCCCAGGCCATCGAGCGTCAGATGGGCCACCTGAGCGAGGTGTCGCGCCGCAAGGTGCTGGGCGAGAACGCGGCGCGCGTGTTCGGCTTCAAGGAAGTCGCGTCGAAATACGGCTACCAGTTCTGAGCGCTTAGATCTTGAGCCCGCACGTTGGCATCGACGCCGCCGACGTGGTGGTGGTCGGCGGTGGCGCCTCCGGGCTCGCCGCGGCGATCGAGGCCGCCGCCGCGGGCGCCAGCGTGCTGGTGCTCGAAAAGAACACAGCGCCGGGCGGCAGCAGCCGCCTGTCCGTCGGCTCCATCAACGCCGCCGGCTCGCGCCTGCAGCAGCGCGCCGGCATCGTCGACACGCCCGACGAGCACTTCGAGGACATGGATCATTTCATGGGCGCCTTCGCCTCGAAGGACAACCTCGCACTGCGCCGTGTGCTCGTGGACAACGCGGCCGACACGCTGCATTGGCTCATGTCGCTGGGCCTGAGCTTCTACGGGCCCACGGCCGATCCGCCACACCGCCACCCACGCATGCACAACGTGCTGCCGAACTCGCGGGCCTATCCCTACTACCTGTCGAAGGAGGCGAAGCGGCGTGGCGTGCGCCTGGTGTGCGGCGCCGAGGTGCTCGAACTGCTGCGTGCCGACGACGGCGGCGTGCGCGGCGTGGCGGCGCGCGTCGACGGCCGGCGCGTCGAGATCGTCGCGCGGCGCGGCGTGGTGCTCTGCGCGGGGGACTACAGCAACGGCACGGAGATGAAGTCGCGCTTCCGGCCCGAGCTGGCGGCGATCCGGGGCGTCAACCCGACGGCCACCGGCGACGGCCATCGGATGGCAGAGGCGATCGGCGCACGCATCGTCAACGGCGAGGTGGTTTACGGCCCCGGCCTGCGCTTCGGCGCGCCGGACAGGCCCAGCCTGGTGCAGCGGCTGCCGCCTTCGTGGGCGCTGGGCAAGCTGATGTCGTTGGCGCTCGCGACGCTGCCGGCGGCACTCTTCAGGCCTTTCGTGATGTCCTTCATGACCGCATCGCTGGGGCCAGAAGCGGCCCTGCTGAAGAGTGGCGCGGTGCTGGTCAATCGGGACGGCCGTCGCTTCGTGGACGAGCAGCAGCCGCCGGGCCTGGCCATCGCCGCGCAGCCGGGCGGGCAGGCCTGGCTGGTGTTCGACGATGCGGTGGCGCGGCGCTTCTCGGCGCCGCCGCACGCTGTCTCGACCGCGCCGGGCGTGGCCTTCGCCTACCTGCCTGACTATCGGCGGCATCGCAAGGACTTGTACGGAACGGGTGAGACGGCGGAGGCTTTGGCCCACGCCGTGGGGCTGCCCGCCGAAGCGCTGGAAGACGCATTGAAAGATCGCGCATGGCGCTCGCCGCTGCATGCGCTCGGCCCGCTGGAGGCCCGCATCGTCATCACCGACGGCGGTCTGGCGGTGAACGTTTCGCACCAGGTGCTGCGGGCCGACGACAGCGTGATCCCGAGGCTTTATGCGGCCGGGGCCGTGGGGCAGGGCGGGGCGCTGTTGGCCGGCAACGGCCATCACATCTGCTGGGCGGTGACGTCGGGGCGGCGGGCCGGGCGGCTGGCGGCGAACGGCGCCGCTGCGTAATGCGCATTCGGCGCATTCGGCGCGTTCGGGCAGCGCCCTATTGCTTGCGCGAGTTCCAGAGCTCCATGTAGTTCGCCTGCAGGCGCTCCAGGAACTTGCTCATCTCGGCCACCGCCGCATCGGCATCGCGTGCGCGCAGGTGCTTGAGCAGCCGGCGGCGCGAGGGCAGGGTGTAGGCGTTGACGCTCGGGCCGATGGCCTTGACGAACTCGCGCATCACTTCCATCACGCCTTCCATCGTGATCTGGACGATTGGGTTGTGGGTGGCAGCGGCCAGCAGGTTGTGGAATTCGCGGTGCAGGTCGGCGCGTTCCTGGAAGTTGCCTGCCTTGTCCGCCTTGGTGGCGGCCGCGACGTTGGCCTCGAGCGCGGCCAGCTCTTCCTCGGTGATGCGCTCGCAGACCACGCGCACGACCATCTCGCTGAGCCAGACGCGGGCCTCTGTGAGGTGCCCGGGCGTGATGGCGCCCAAGTGGTAGAGGTCGCGCAGGCCGTTGACCACCACGCCCGAGCTGCCAGGCAGCACGAAGGCGCCGCCGGCGGCGCCCTTGCGCAGTTCGATCATGCCGCTCAGCTCGAGCGCGCGAAGCGCTTCTCGCAATGTGTTGCGGCTGACCTTGAATTTGGCGGAGAGGTCTCGCTCGGCGGGGAGCCGGTCGCCCGGCTTGAGGCGGCCGGTGGCCACGAGTTCGCGGATCTGCGCCGCGATTTCCTCGAAGGCGCGCGAGGGCGCGATGGGCTCGAACCCCAGGGCGGATTCGGAGGCTTCTTTCGGGCGGAAGTCGGCGTGGATCATGGCGCGGATTCTAGGACCATGACTTCGCCACCCGAGCCGCCGTCAAACCGAGAACGGCGCGGCGGCGAGCAGTTCGTTCGCGATCTTCACCACGATCGCGCCGTCCTTGTCGTATTCGGCCAAGGCCTTCTGCCAATCGGGATCGGCACGGAAGGCGCCCCACGCGCGGTCGCGCTGCTCGTGCGAGTCCCATTGCAGGATGTACTTGAGCTGCGTGTTGTCGGTGCCCACCGCCACGGTGAAGACGGGCGTGATGCGGCGGATGCCGTGTTTCTCGAAGAGCGGCACGGTGACGGTCTCGAAGCGCTTGAGCACCGAGGGCAGCTTGCCCGGGGCGGCAGTGTAGGTGCGGAATTCGTAGAACATGAAGATCTCCTGGGCGGGGTTCAAAGGGGGCGCGAGGCGAGCATGGGCCCGTCTTCGTACTGCAGCACGACCAGTTCGACCGGCATGCCGCACTCGAAGGCCTTGTCCTCGCGCTCGACCAGGCGGGTGGCGATGCGCAGGCCGATGTCCAGATCGACCACGCAGACCGCATAGGGCGCCTCGTCGACGAAGACCTTGGGTGCCGCGTGGATGCGGGTCCACGAATACAGCGTGCCGCGTGGGCCCAGTTCCTTCCATGCCATCTGCTGCGACCAGCAGTGCGGGCACACGGGCTTGGGCGGAAAAGTGAATTTGCCGCAGGCTTCGCAGCAGGTGCTCTGCCAGCGGCCGTCGCGCAGGCCTTCCCAGAAGGTCTGCGTGAAGGCCGACACGCGCGGCGGGTAGGCGCGCGGGCGCGCGACGAGGATCATCTCGAGGGTCATCGTTGGGCCTCCATCACATGGACGAGCGCGGCGTTGTAGTTGCCGAGTTCACCGGTCGTCATGCCCAGGCGCGCATCCGCGACCTGGCGCTCGCCCGCGCGCCCGCGCAACTGGTCGGCCATCTCGCAGTAGTTGTAGAGCGAGGTGACGTAGGCGGGGTGGCCGCGCGAAGTCAGTCCGCCCGAGGTCGAGATCGGGATGTCTCCGCCGAGCTTGGTGCGGCCCTCGGCCGCAGCCGGGGCGCCTTCACCACGGCCGAAGAAGCCGACCGCCTCGCTCACCAGCACTTCGACGACGGTGCAGGGCGCGTAGAACTCGGCCACGTCGATGTCCTTGGCCGCGATGCCGGCCTGCGCATACGCGGTGGCCGAGGCCTGCTTTGCGGCGATCAGCTCGGTCATGTCGTTGGGCACTTCGTTGATCTGATGCGAGCCGTCGTGGCAGAAGCCGCGGCCGCGCACCAGCGCATAGGGGCGGCCGAGCGACTTGGCCACCTCTTCGGAGGCCAGCACCAGGCAGGCGGCGCCGTCGCTGCGGCCCGGCACGTCGTAGAGGCCGAGCGGCTCGACGATCGGTCGCTGGTCCAGCACTTCCTGCAGCGTCATCGGCTTGCGGTACTGCGCCAGCGGATTCATCGAGGCGTGCCAGCGGTTCTTGACCGCCACCGCGCCGAAGTGCTCGCGCGAGGCGCCGTACTCGTGCATGTAGCGCATGGCGTCCATGGCGTACCAGCTGATCGGGATGAAGCCGCTGGAGGCATGGAAGTCCACGTCGCCGGTGGTGCGCATGCTGCTCATCGCATGTTCCGACGCCGGCGTGGCCGCCTCCATGTTGATGCCGAGCGCGAGCGCGACGTTGGTGCGGCCGAGCAGGATCTCGTCGCAGGCCCGGTCGAAGCAGACCGCGGCGGTCATGCCGTTGCCCATCACTTCGAGCACGCTGCCGGTGCACTGCAGCCGCAGGTGGCTCACGAGGAAGGTGGAGAAGTACTTCTGCAGCGTGTAGGGCCGGGGCAGCGTCAGCACCAGGCTGCCGATGTCCTTCTTCTCGACGCCGGCGTCCGCGACCGCTTCGACCACCAGCCTGGTCATGATCTCCTGCTCCAGCACCTGAAGCGGCTCTTCAGCCTTGGTCTGGTGGCGTCCGACCGGAATCGCGCTGGTGCCGATGATGGCAACTCGACGAGTCATGGGTGGGGTTCCCTTGGTTTGCTTGGTTGAAATGGCAGACCAGTATATCTATAATGGTCAAACCATTCAACGTTTGGAGTGCCTGTGACGACCCCGACCCTTCCGCCGACCGAGCAGTCCGCAGCGCCGCCCCTCGACTTCGACCTGCGCGCGTTTCGCAACGCGCTCGGCAGCTTTCCGACCGGCGTGGCCATCATCACCACCACCGGCGCAGACGGAAAGCCGGTGGGCCTGACCTGCAATTCGTTCAGCTCGGTGTCTCTGGAGCCACCGCTGGTTTCGTGGGGCCTGCGCGTGGCCAGCAAGAGCCTGGATGTCTTCCGGCAGGCCGGCGCCTTCGCCATCAACATCCTGGCCGAGGACCAGAAGGAGCTGTCGGCGCGATTCGCCAGCGGCGCGATCGCCGACAAGTTCGAAGGCGTGGCGTGGACGCCAGGCCACCGTGGCCTGCCGGTGATCGCGAACAGCGTGGCCACCTTCGAATGCGACAAGTTCGCCGAGCACCTGGCGGGCGACCACGTGCTCTTTCTGGGCCAGGTGGCGCGCTTCGACCACGGAAGGCAAGAGGCCTCGCTGGTGTTCTACAAGGGCGCCTACATGATGCTCACGCAGTCGCTGCGCGAACTGGCGGCCAGCGGCCAGCTCGACTCGGCGCACCTGGACCAGGCCCGCCGCCTCATCAATTGCATGCTGCTGCGCCTGGCCTGCCAGAACGGCTCTCCGGAAGACTTCGATGCGATCGAACGCAACATCGGCGAGATCGAGAACTACGCCGACGCGGCGCAGCGCGCCGAGGCCAGCATCGAGTTCTTCCGCCTCGTCACCAGGGCGGCGCACAACGACGTGATGGTGGTGGTGGCCGAGACGCTGACCACGCTGCTGCGCCACGTGCTGCAGACCGACGCCACGCTGCGCGCCCGGCCCGAGCTGGTGCCGGTGCGCAGGAAGATCCTCACGCACATGCGCGAGCGAGACCCCGATGCGGCCGAAGCCGAGATGAGCCACTATTTCGACGAGCTGCGCCGCGGGGCGGCAGCATCGGTCGACGCATCGCAGGAGGTGCACGCATGACCAGGACAACCGACCTTCCGACCATCGAATGCGACGTGCTGGTCGTCGGCTCCGGCGCCGGCGGCTTGTCGACGGCCATTACCGCGCGAAAGAGCGGGCTCGACGTGGTCGTCGTCGAAAAGGAGCCGGTGTTCGGCGGCACCACGGCCTTCTCGGGCGGGGTGCTGTGGATTCCGCTGTCGCCGCATGCGAAGAAGGCAGGCCATGCGGACACGCGCGACGAGGTCATCCGCTACATGAAGGCCGAGACCGGGCGCTGGTACGACGGCCCTGCCGTGGAGGCCTTCGTCGACAAGGGCCCGGAGATGGTGGACTTCTTCGAGCGCGAGACCGAGGTGCGCTTCATTCCCACGCTCTATCCCGACTACCACCCCGACGCGCCGGGCGGCGTGGACATCGGCCGGTCGATCCTGGCCGCGCCCTACGACATCCGCGGGCTGGGGCCGGACATGGCGCGCCTGCGCCGGCCGCTGGCGACCATCACCTTCATCGGGATGATGTTCAACTCGTCGAACGCGGACCTGAAGCATTTCTTCCGGTTCACCAGGTCCTTCGACTCGTTCAAGTACGTGGTGAAGCGGCTGATCAATCACGTGAAGGAGCTGGTGCTCTACCGCCGCGGCATCAACGTGACCAGCGGCAACGCGCTGGCGGCGCGGCTGGCGAAGACGGCGCTGGACCTGAAGATTCCGATTCGCACGAACACGCCGGCGCAGGAACTCATCGTCGACCACGGCCGCGTGGTCGGTGCCGTGGCGAAGGGGCCCGAGGGCCTGCAGCGCATCGTGGCGCGCAAGGGCGTGGTGCTGGCGGGCGGCGGCTTCTCGCACGACCGCGAGCGCATCGCGAAGGCCTATCCGCACGTGCGCGCGGGCGGCGAACATTTCTCGCCGGTGCCGAAGGGCAACACGGGCGACGGCGCGCGCATGGCCGAGAAGGTGGGCGGGAGCGTCGAGATCCGCTTCAGCTCGCCGGCGGCCTGGATGCCAACCTCGAAGGTGCCGCTGGGCAAGGGCGAGTTCGGCGCCTTCCCGCACCTGCTGGACCGCTACAAGCCCGGCATCATCGGCGTGCTGAAGAACGGCACGCGCTTCACCAACGAATCGAATTCGTACCACGACGTGGGTGCGGCGATGGTCGCGGCAGGGCAGGGCAAGGACACCGGCATGTGGCTGGTGTGCGACCAGGCCACGATCAGCAAATACGGCCTGGGCTACGCCAAGCCGGCGCCGATGCCGCTGGGCCCCTTCGTGCGCAACGGCTACCTGGCCAAGGGCGCGACGCTGCGCGAGCTGGCGCAGAACGCCGGCATCGACCCGGCCGGGCTGGAGCAGGCGGTGCGCGAGTACAACGAAGGCGCGGCGCAGGGCGAAGACCGCCAGTTCGGCCGCGGCCGCACCTCGTTCAACCGGTACCTGGCCGACCCGGACCACAAGCCGAACCCCTGCGTGGCGCCGATCGGCAACGGCCCCTACTACGCGCTGCGCATCGTGATGGGCGACCTGGGCACCTTCGACGGCATCGGCACCGACGTGGTGGGCCGTGTGCTCGACGCGCAGCGTCAGCCCATCGAAGGGCTGTACGCTGTGGGCAACGACCGCGCCAGCGTGATGGGCGGCAACTACCCGGGCGCCGGCATCACGCTGGGCCCGATCATGACCTTCGGCTACATCACCGGCCGCCATCTGGCCGGGCTGGAGCCGTCGCTTTCTTCCACCGCTGTTCCCACCCTTTCCACGAGGCAAGCCGATGCCGTTCCCGCCTAAGGCCCTGGTCGATCACCGCATCTACACCATCCGGCTGCGCAAGATGCCGGAGTTTCTGGACGTGTTCAATCGCTTGGCGATGCCGATCCTGATGGAGACGCTGGGCACGCCGCTGGGCTTCTACGTGAGCCACGTCGGGCCGCTGAACCAGTTCGTGCATCTGTGGGGCTACGACGACCTGGTCGACTACGAACGGCGCTGCAAGGCACGCGACTCGCACCCGGACTTCGCGGCATACATGAGTGCATCGGAGCATCTGATCACGGCGCAGGAGACGCGGCTGATCAAATCGGTCGCCATGCCGGGTTGGAAGACCTGAGCACCGCGCTTGGCGAATGCGAGGCCGGCGACCACAATGCCGGACCTGTCCACGGAGACACCGCATGACCCAAGACACGCTCGCCACCTGGCACGAACTGGTACGCACCCGCAACGCGCGCGGGCTCGACGCGTTGCTGTCGGACCAGGTCGTCTTTCATTCGCCGGTGGTGCATACGCCGCAGCGTGGGAAGGCGGTGACGACGCAGTACCTGTCCGCTGCGTTCGCGGTCTTCTTCAATCCCTCGTTCCGCTATGTGCGCGAGGTCGTTGGGGCGCGTGACGCGGTGCTGGAGTTTCAGGTCGAGATCGAGGGCATCGTCGTCAACGGGGTCGACATGATTCAGTGGGACGAGACGGGGCACGTCGTCGATTTCAAGGTGATGATCCGGCCGTTGAAAGCGATCAACCTGATTCATCAGAAGATGGCTGCGATGTTGCAGGCCAATCAGTAGGCTGCGTTTTTTTGCTTCTGGTTTTTGGGTGTGCGCGCTGCAAAGGCGGCTGCGGGTGTGCCGGCGTCGCTTCACTGTGGCGGCCTCCGCTTCGCTACGGCTTCCCTGCGGTGCTCGCG
>NZ_LYVO01000024.1 GCF_001984055.1 Variovorax sp. KK3 | reverse complement strand
GGTCTGGTTCGGCAATCCGGCAGACCTTTGGACATTCTTCCTCTCGAGGGCGGCGGGGGCGGAATGCTTGGAGGCGGAGGTACGGGAATCCGAGGCACATCGCTACCTCCACGACCGGCATCGCCAACGGTGTCCCCTGCACCGCAGGTGCCGCGGCCCGCTGCCGGCGAACTGATGTGTCGCCCGGCGAACGCCGGAAGGACGAAAGACGTTCCCAACCGAGCCGACCCGGGCTCCATCATCGAAGGCAATCACCGCACGCGAGAATACGGAGTGGACGGCAGACCCGTCCGAGACTACGACAAGGCCCATCAGGGGTACGAGCGTCCGCATGTTCACGACTGGGATGGTGGGGTCAGAGAGCATCCTGGACGTGACTATTCCCCTTGGCCTCGAGGAGAAGACAAATGACAGACCTGGAAGTGCTCGTCGAATCAACGTTGGACTCGATCCACGTCTCAGCGCAAGGCAGAACAGTCGAGATCGGACTGACTTGCGCCTGGGACAAGGCACAAAAGAAAATCACCGCGGTGGGAGTTGAAGAGTTCTTGGCAGATGAGCTGAGGCTCTCGAACATCATTCAGGAAGTGCGCTGCTTTGACGCGGTCAACATTCAGGCCAACGCATCCGAGGTCGCCGATCGAGTGTTCTTCTTGATGCGAGGCAAGTCGCCCGCCCCAGCCGATCTGGTTTGGAAGCCCTTGAAAGCGAAGCTCGACTTGATCGGCTTAGGTGCTTTGCGTCTGCTGGTTATTGAGCCGGTCTATGGTGCGACGGTACTCGTACTCGCGCAGGAGATACGAGTCGAAGACACTCTCACAGATACAACCAGAGGCGACTGAACTTCCAAAGCCGCTCGGTCGCTGCAGCCGCCTTCATCAAGGCATCGACATTGACCCCGACACTTTTTGAGTCGACAGTCCTCTCATCGCGCCCAAACAAAGAGGAAAGCCGCCATGCCCGCCTATGTCGTCTTCGACGTGGAGATCCGAAACGCCGAGCGCTACCAGGACTTCATGCGCCAGGTGAAGCCGGCGCTCGAATCGGCGGGCGCCAGGTACCTCGCGCGTGGCGGTGCCCACAAGGTCTACGAAGGCGACTGGTCGCCGCGCCGCATCGTGATCCTCGAGTTCCCGTCGGTGGCGGACTGGGAGCGCTTCTACAACGGCCCCGTGTACCAGGGCTTGAAGGCGATCCGCGACGAATGCAGTTCGGCGCGCCTCGTCGGTGTCGAGGGCTTGGACCAATCGCCGGCACACGGGCAAGCCACCGTCGTCACCCAAACGCTCGACGTCGCCGCGGATGTGGTCTACGACTTCGCCCGGCAGATGGAGAAGCTGCCGCTCTGGGCGTCGGGCCTGGCCAAGGGCATCGCGCAACGCAACGGCCGATGGTTCGCCGAGTCGCCCATGGGCGAGGTGGAAGTCGAGATGGCGTCCGCGAATGCCTTCGGCGTGCTCGACCACGACGTCACGCTGCCCGACGGCACGCGCTTTCACAACGCATTTCGCGTCACGCATTCCGGCAAAGGCAGCCTGCTGAGCTTCGTGGTGCTGCGGGCGCAGGGTGCGAGCGATGAGCAGTTCGATGCGGACGTGGCGCACGTGCGCGCCGACTTGGCGGCGTTGAAGCAGGTGCTCGAACAACAGCCGCGATAGCGAGCCGAGCGGCGGCCATCGTTCGGGCCGCCAACGGGCAGGCGGCCACCGCTTACCTGCGGCACTCACCACCCATCGACACGCTCCCATCCTTGCACTCGGTCAGCATCGGCTCGCCGCGCGCGGGCGGCCGGGGCGTGGCGGCGACGGGTGCCGTGCCACCTTCGCGCTGGTACACGATCTTCTTGCTGCCGAGTTCACAGCTGCCCACCACCTGACCGGCCGCCGGTGCGGCGGCATCCACAGTGGCGACAGTGAATCGCGACACGCCGGCCGCGGCGATCTTGGCCTCGATCTGTGCGCGCAAGGCTTCGCAGCTCTCTGCGCCGTGGGCGGCACTGGCCACCAGGACGCATGCCAGGGGGATGAGGGTCGACGTCTTCATCATGCGCGCAGCATGCCAGAGGACACATGCCCCTCCTTGCGGTGTCGGCTCCGTACCGGCGTGAAGCGGACGGCCGTCGCACGAACGTCATCGCATGTTCACGGCAACGACATGCCCGCTGCCTAGTCTTCGCTCGCAAGAAGAAGCCGCGTCGCCTTGCGCGATCGAAGCTCTTCGTTCCCGCGCGAGCCATCTCCAAGACTACATAACACGGAGTTCATTCCATGCCCCACCCCGCCCTTCATTCATGGCGCGCCGCGATCGCGCTCACCCTGGCCAGCACCCTTGCCGCCTGCGGCGGCGGAAGCGGCGGAGGCAGCGGCTCCGCCGGCGCTTCGAGCAGCGGCAGCAGCACGACCAGCACCAGCGCCACGGCCAGCCAGAAAGCCGAGACATCCGCGAGCACGGACACGCCGGCCGCGTCGGGCAGCAGTGCCGACGTGCACTTCGCCCCTTGACCCGCACGCGAGGAGAAACCCCCATGAACTCGCGCCGCGATTTCCTGCGCAACAGCGCCACCACCACTTTGTCTGCCGCCACGCTGGCGGCCTTTCCGCCGAGCATCCGCAAGGCGCTGGCCATTCCCGCGCACCACGAAACGGGCACCATCAAGGACGTGAAGCACGTGGTGATCCTGATGCAGGAGAACCGGTCTTTCGACCAATACTTCGGCACGCTGCGCGGCGTGCGCGGCTTCGGCGACCGCTTCACCATTCCGCTGCCGGGCGGGCGCAACGTGTGGCAGCAGAACAATGCCGCCGGCCAGCCGGTGTTGCCCTACCACCTCGACGCGACGCAAGGCAACGCGCAGCGCGTGAGCGGCACGCCGCACAGCTGGGCCGACGGCCAGGCCGCATGGGATGGCGGCCGCATCGAGCAATGGGTGCGCTACAAGACGCCGGCCTCGATGGGCTACTACAAGGAGGCGGAGCTGCCCTTCCAGTTCGCGTTGGCCAACGCCTTCACGCTCTGCGACGCGTACCACTGCGCGATGCACACGGGCACCAATTCGAATCGCATGTTCATGTGGGCCGGCACCAACGGCCCGACCGGCGCCGGCGTGGCCACGGTGAACAACGAGTGGGATTCGATCGACTCATCCGTACTCGGCTACGACTGGAAGACCTATCCCGAGCGGCTGCAGGAGGCCCGCGTGAGCTGGATGGTCTACCAGAACATGCCCGACAACTTCGGCGACAACCCGCTGGCGGGCTTTCGCCAGTACCGCAAGGCCAACGAGGCCTCGGGCAAGCCGGTGAGCAACGATGCGCTTTCGCCGGCATACGACCCGGCGAGCGACGATGCCGGCAACCCGCTGTACAAGGGCATCGCCAACACGATGCCAGGGCCGCTGGGCGACGTGAACGCGTATCTCGATGCCTTTCGCAACGACATCAAGAACGGCCGGCTGCCGCAGGTGTCCTTCGTGGTCGCCCCGGCCACCTACTCCGAGCACCCCGGCCCTTCGAGCCCCGTGCAAGGCGCCTGGTACATCCAGGAAACGCTCGACGCGTTGACCGCCGTGCCCGAGGTCTGGAGCAAGACGGTGCTGCTGGTGAATTTCGACGAGAACGACGGCTACTTCGACCACGTGCCCTCACCCTCCGCGCCTTCGCTCGACGCCAGCGGCGCGCCGGCCGGCAAGACCACGCTGCGCGACGCGGACATCGCCTACGAGCGCTTCGTGCATCCCAATCCGCCTGGCACCACCAGCCAGCCCCAGCCCGACGGCCGCGTCTACGGCCCCGGCGTGCGAGTGCCGCTGTACGTGATTTCGCCATGGAGCCGCGGCGGCTGGGTCAACTCGCAGGTGTTCGACCACACCTCGATCATTCGCTTCCTCGAAAGGCGCTTCGGCGTGAAGGAACCCAACATCAGCCGCTACCGCCGCGCGGTGTGCGGTGACCTGACGAGCTGCTTCAACTTCGAGCGCCCCAACAACGAGCGGCTGCCCGCGCTGGCCGGCCGCAAGACGCTGCTGGCGGCCGACCAGCTGCGCGCCGAGCAGGAGAAGCTGCCGCAGATCCTCCCGCCCGCCAACGCGCAGCGGCCGCAGCAGGCGCTCGGCACGCGGCCGTCGCGCGCCCTGCCCTACGAACTGCACGCGAGCGCGCGCGCCAACGTCCGCAACGGCAAGCTCAAGCTGATCTTCGCCAACAGCGGCGAGCAGGGTGCGGTGTTCCACGTCTACGACAAGCTGCACCTCGACCGGCTGCCGCGGCGCTACATGGTCGAGGCCAACGAGCGCCTGGACGACGACTGGGCCGCGATGGCCGACGACGCGGGGCGCTACGACCTGTGGGTGCTCGGGCCGAACGGCTTTCACCGGCACTTCAAGGGCGACCTCAATCGCCTGCGTGCGGGCAATGCGCCCGACCCGGAGATCCGCGTGGGCTACCACGTGCGCCGCGGCGACCTGCACCTGAGGCTGCGCAACGAAGGCGAGCGCGCCTGCGTCTTCACCATCCAGCCGCTGGCGTACCGCAACGACGGGCCGTGGACGGCGCGGGTGCGCGGCGGCGACGACGTGGAGCAGCACTGGGACATCGAGGCCAGCGGCTGGTGGTACGACTTCGAGGTGCGCTGCGACGCCGACCCGGCCTGGTACCGCCGTTTCGCCGGCCGGGTCGAGACCGGACGGCATTCGGTCAGCGATCCCGCGATGGGCCGGACACAGGGCTGAGTCCGGCCGCCGCCGTGCCCCATTCGAGGGCACGGCCGGCAACGGCAGCGTCGGCGAGCAGCGCCGGCAACGCTTGGTTGCATCCGAATCAACTCTGCAAACTGTGCGCGGGTGGATGCCCTGTAGAAGGAGGCACCATCAACGCCCCGGCCGAGGAGACACGGATGAGCGCCATCTCAGAGCGTCCGCTCGCCGCCGCGCCAGCGCGGCACCCCACCTCCATCGGCCAGCTGCCGGGCCCGAAGGAATCGTTCGTGCTGGGCCACCTGCTGCAGCTGAAGGTGCCCCGGCTCCATCTCCAGCTCGAAGCCTGGGCCAGGACCTACGGCGACATCTACAAGCTGCGCGTGGCGCGGCAGCAGATCGTGGTGATCAGCCGCACCGAGGACATCGCGGCCGTGCTACGCGCCCGGCCCGACACCTGGAGCCGCCCGCGCAACTTCGCCGCCATCGCGCGCGAGTCCGACGCCTTCGGCCTGTTCGCCGCAGAAGGCGCCGAGTGGCGGCGCCAGCGCCGCATGGTGATGACGGGCTTCGACCCCGAGCACTTGCGCAGCTACATGCCGACGCTGACACGGGTGACCAAGCGGCTGCGCAAGCGGTGGATCGCCGCGGCGCATGCGAAGTCGATCATGGACCTGCAGGGCGAGCTGATGCTGTATTCGGTGGATGCGGCTTCGGGCATCTCCTACGGCATCGACATCAACACGCTCGAGAACGCGCAGAGCGAGCTGCACGACAACCTGAAGCACATGTTCCCGATGGTCTTCCATCGCATGAACCTGCCCTTCGCCTACTGGCGCTGGTTGCGGCTGCCATCGGACATCGCCCACGACAGGCGCATCGCCGTGCTGCACCGGATCATCGGCGACATCGTCGCCAAGGCACGCGAGCGGCTGCACCGGCATCCCGAGCGGCGGGACCATCCGACCGACCTGCTCGAAGCCATGCTCGCGGCGCGCGACGCGGACGGCAGCGCGCTCAGCGAATCGGACATCACGGGCAACGTCTTCACCATGCTCACGGCCTCGGAAGACACGACTGCGAACACCTTGGCCTGGGCCATCTACCTGCTGCACGAGCATCCGGCCGCATGGCAACGGCTGGTGGAAGAAGCGCGCTCGGTGCTGGGCGATGAACCGGTTGCACAGTCGCTCGACCAGATCCACCGGCTGCGCTATGCGGAAGCCTGCGCGAGCGAGGCCATGCGGCTGCGGCCCGTTGCACCGCTGCTGATCCTCGACGCGGTGCACGACACGGCGATCCGCGACGTGCACATCCCCCAGGGCACGCGGCTGTACCTGCTGATGCGTCCCGGCGCGGTCGAAGCATCGGCGCTGGAATCGCCGCGCGATTTCGAACCCGAACGCTGGCTGGTCGACAACGCCGGCGCCTTGCATTCACCCAAGCGCGTCTCGATGCCCTTCGGCGCCGGGCCGCGCTTGTGCCCCGGGCGCTACCTGGCGATGCTCGAGATCAAACTGGTGCTGAGCATGCTGGCGCGCGACTTCGAACTGCTCGACGTGTCGACGCCCGACGGCACGCCTCCGGACGAGGTTCTGGAGTTCACGATGCACCCGGTCGGCCTGCACCTGCGGCTGGGCACGCAGGCGGGGGTGCCGGCGGACTAGGGCCCGTCAGGCCGCGGTGCGGCTGTACATCGCCCACTTGAGCGTCAGGATATCGGCCGCGATCTTGGCCGCGTTGACGCCTGCATACGCTTCGTCGGGATTGAACTCGAACTTTTCCTTGTAGCGGACCACCTGCGCGTAGTCCTTGTCGAAGACCATCGGGCCCGTGAGTTCGGCGGGGTCGACACCGACGGGAAGGGCCAGGAATTTGTCCGGGTCGGTGGCGCTCTGGTAGAGGTCGACGCTCATCAGGTTCATGGGACTGCCCTCGGTGTTCAGGTGTGGGGAATGATCTGCCGCGCGCCCGCAGGGTGCAATCGGTGTTCGCCTACAGGGTTTGCGCGGTGCGTCGTTGCCACATCGGTGGCGCCACATCGCGCCGTCCTCCATCGACCAGCGACCTTGCTCGGTGGAACGAATTCCACGCACGGGTAACCCATGGAGCGTCGCGCCTCCAATGGTCGAACGAGTGCGCCAACAAGAATCATCGCAAACGACCGCCTTACCAACAGCCCCCAAATCTGTCATGAGAGTTCCAGAGAAGCAACGTCCCTCGATCCAATCACTCAGCCCCTCGAAAGGGGAGACCCAAAAGCTCAAAGTCTCTCAAAGCCACCGCGAATTCAGCGCGCTCGTTCGCGAATGCATGGTTGCAGGCGAACTCGAAAAATTGCAAGCCTTGCTGGCCGATTCAACCGGCAAGACGGTGGTGCTCATAGGCAATATCGGGGCACGCGAACTCGAAGTACTGCTCGACGCGCTTCCCAAGCAAGGCGGCCCGACAAGCTTTGCATTGCAGAGGGCAACCCTCGAACGGGAAGCTTGCGATCTCCTTCTGGCCATCCTGTCGAAGTCGAACGCGGTCAGCCTGTCGATGCATGTTGTGCAGAAGGGTCCCTTCCCAAAGGAGCTCGTTTGCCAACATACGTTCAGTCTGGATTCGTTGAGGGTCGTGCTTCCTCGCGACGGGAGCGTCTTGCAGATCCTGGAAACAGTGATGAGCAACGCCCCGTCGCTCGGCAAGCTAACGATCGTGGCGAACAAGCACAACCACAACAAGCCCACGATCGACATGATCGTTGGAAAACTGCGTTCACGCTCGTCGCACGATGAACTGAATATCTCTCTGCCCAGCAGCGATCCCAAGTACTGCCGCTTGATCATGCCGCTGATTCATGCAGGCAAGCTGAAGCGCTTGTCTCTTGATTGCCGATCGCCGGGCACGCCTGTCAGGGACACATGCACGGCGCTGGGCAACGCGTTGGCAATGGACCAACGGCAGCTCACCGAACTCTCGATGAAGAATTGGCTCAAGAATCGAATAGAAGACATTGAGGCCTTTGGCCATCTACTCGACCGTGTCTGGGAACTGAAGGCACTGACCACGCTGGACTTGAGCGAAAACGAAGCGTTGGCAAGTCACGTCGATCCCTATGCGTGCGCGCAGTACCTGACAAAGCTGCAACACCTGAATCTGAGCGGTGCCGTCAACCTTTCAGCGTTGGCAGCACTGATGAACCGAAACCCTGCGCTGCGTATCCGGAACGTCGAGCTTCTTTCATTGCACCTCGTGCATGCCGTCACGCAACTCCCTTTGGCGCTGGGAGAAAAAGTGCATGACGAGGGGCTCGACGGCACATCCATTGCCAACCTAGCGCAGGTCAACAAGGCGACACACGCGATCGCCAAAACCCCGCTCGAAGAGCTTCACCTGTTGTCGCCGCAGTTCTAGGAGGTCGCCTCGGTGGCTCGATGCGCTTACCTGACGCTCAGGACACGACCTGGTAGTACAAATTCTGGGGATGCCGTGCCTGCGCGAAGAAGAACCAGCGCTCCGCGACCAGACCCGGAACCTGCGCGACGAGCGCAAGCGCGAAGGCGATGTTCGACTGCGCCGCGACGGCCCACATCAGCAGGACGGCCGGCAACACGAAAGCGAACAGCAGAAAGCCCCACTTCACCTGCTTGAGCGCCGAGCGGCCCACGCCGTGGAAGAACTCGCGCGTGTTGAAGGCACCGGCCGACATGCCCATCGACTTCTGCACGAGCTTGGGCGCGCGGATGCCGGTGGCGGTCTGCAGCGTGGAGCGGGGCACGAGCGCGGCATTGCGGCGCAGCGACAGCAGCCGCGTGGCACCGGCCGCGAGCGTCATGACGAGCGCGGACGGACCCGTGACGGCCAGCAAGGCCTGCTCACCCGACATCGCTGCCAGCGCGCTGGCCAGCACCAGTCCCGACGACAGGCCGATCAGGGTGAAATTGACCGGCGTCAGCGGCTGCGCCCATTCCTGTATGAAGCGCAGGCAGGCGTAGATCATGGCCGTGCAGTACCACAGCAGCGCGGCGAGCAGCACCGCGATCATCGGCAGCCAGGGCACCGCATAGCCCTGCCTCGACGTCCACCACCACAACGCCACGGTCGCGATGAACGCAGGCAACACGATCACTTCCCGCGACAGCCAGGAAGTGCGCCACATCATCGCGGCACGCCATGCGCGCTCCGGGCGGCCCAGGTGCCCGAAGGAAGCGCCGAGGCCGATGAGCAGCATCACCTCGGCCACGATGAGCGCGCCGCTCAGGAAGCCGGCCGACAGCGGCATGCCGGCCAACACCGCCAGCGCCAGCGTGACCACCAGGCCCTGCGCCGCACCGGCCACGGTGGTAAAGATGACGACCGAGAACGCCGGCTTCATTGCAAGCCTCCGAGTTTGGGCTGCACGCGTGTCGCACCGCCGGCATCGTCGGTCACGCGCCGCGGCAGGTACTGGTTGGCGGGGTTGGTTTCCCACTCGGGCATCAGCGAATAGCCGCCGCGCTCGCGAATCGCCTTCGATACCTCGGACTCCGGATCTTTCACGTCACCGAACAGCCGCGCGCCGGTCGGGCAGGCCTTGACGCAAGCAGGTTTGCGGTCCTCCTGCGGCAGCTTGGTGTCGTAGACGCGGTCGACGCACAGCGTGCACTTGGTCATGACCTGGCGCTCTTCGTCGAGCTCGCGTGCACCGTAGGGGCAGGCCCAGGCGCAGTACTTGCAGCCGATGCATTTGTCGTAGTCGACCAGCACGATGCCGTCTTCCTTGCGCTTGTAGCTGGCGCCCGTGGGGCACACGGGCACGCAGGGCGGGTCTTGGCAGTGAAGGCAGCTCTTGGGGAAGTGGATGGTCTCGGTGCCGGGGAAGGCACCGGCTTCGTAGGTCTGCACGCGGTTGAAGAAGGTGCCGGTGGGGTCCGCACCGTAGGGCTTCTCGTCGGCCAGCGGGCCGGCGCTGCCGGAGGTGTTCCACTGCTTGCACGAGGTCACGCAGGCGTGGCAGCCGACGCAGACGTTGAGGTCGATGACCAGCGCGAGCTGCTTGGCGAGCGTTTCACCGGGCTCGGCGCGCACGCTGTCATTGCCTTGGCGCACTGCGGCCTTGCGTCGCGCGACGGGTGGCTCCAGGTCGGCTTCCCGTGCCGCAGTCGCCGTCGATCCGCAGCCGCAGCTCTCGCCGCAGCCACCACCACCGGTCGTCGCCAGCGCGGGCACGCGCGCGGGCTGCCCGGCGCTCGCCATCAAATCCTTCAGCCACTGCATCATGTCCGCTTCCTCCCCGCGAAGTAGCTCAGCACGTTCGCCGCCTTGCCCAGCACACCGGGCGCCGCAGGCATCGTCGCGATCTGCGGAAAGCTTTCCTGCGGCTCCTCCGGATCGGCCGGCCGGATGCGCACGCGCACGTCGTACCAGCCGGCCTGCCCGGTGATCGGGTCGGAGTTGCTGATGGTCCCCGCCCCGTGCTTCGCATCGAAGGGCAGTTCCTCGGAGATCAGGTGGTTCAGCAGGAAGCCCTTGCGTGCCTCGTCGGCGCCGGGTGCGAGCTGCCATGCGCCGTCGGCCTTGCCGATCGCATTCCACGTCCACACCGTGCCGGGCTCGACCGCTTCGCTGTAGCGGATCATGCAGCGCACCTTGCCCCATTGGCTTTCGACCCAGCACCATCCGCCGTCGGCGATGCCGGCCGCCCTCGCGGTCAGCGGGTTCACGTGCAGGTAGTTGTGGCTGTGGATCTGCCGCAGCCAGGCGTTCTGCGAATCCCACGAGTGGTACATCGCCATGGGCCGCTGGGTCAGCGCGTTAAGCGGATAAGCCTCGAGATCGGTCGCTGCTTCTTCCAGCGGCGGGTACCAGAAGGGCAGCGGGTCGAAGTAGGTCTCGATGCGCTCGCGCAGCGCGTCCGGCGGCTGCCGGCCGGGGCTCTTGCCCTGGGCCGCGAGGCGAAAACTCTGCAGCGTGTCGGAATAAAGGGCGAGCTGCACCGGGTCGTTGCGCTGCCGCCAGCCCTTGTCCTTGGCGAAGTCCAGGTACTCCCGGTTCCAGTTGCGCATGTAGTGCATGGTCTCGGGCATGTGGTACTGGAACACGCAGTTGTTCTTCGCGTAGGCCTCCCACTGGTTCGGGTTGGGCTCGCCGCGCAGGTGCTCGGTGCCGTCCTTGCCGCGCCAGCCCATCAGGAAGCCGATGCCCGGCGCCGGCTGGAAGTTGACGACGAAGTCCGGATAGTCCTTGAATTTGCGCCCGCCCTCGGCCGTGGTGAAGGCCGGAAACTTCATGCGCGAAGCCAGCTCGATCAACACTTCCTGGAAGGGCTTGCACTGGCCCGTGGGCGGCACCACCGGGATGCGCACCGAGTCGACCGGCCCGTCGAACTCGGAGATAGGCCGGTCGAGCATGCTCATCACGTCGTGCCGTTCGAGGTACGTGGTGTCGGGCAGCACGAGGTCGGCGAAGGCCACGGTCTCGCTCTGGAAGGCGTCGCACACGGCCAGGAAAGGGATCATGTACTCGCCCTTCTCGTCCTTGCGGTTGAGCATCTCGCGCACCGCCATCGTGTTCATGCTGGAGTTCCAGGCCATGTTGGCCATGAAGATCAGCAGGGTGTCGATGCGGTAGGGGTCGCCCTTCACCGCGTTGGTGATCACGTTGTGCATCAGCCCGTGGGCCGACAGCGGATGCTCCCAGGAAAACGCGTGGTCGATGCGGATGGGCGAGCCGTCGGGGTTGATGGCGAGCTCGTCCGGGTTGGCCGGAAAGCCCAGCGGCGCCGCGTTGAGCGGCGTGTTCGGCTGGATCATCTCGGGCGCATTGAAGGCGCGATAGTTCGGCACGATGTGGCGCGGGTACGGCGCCTTGTGGCGAAAGCCGCCGGGCGCGTCGATGGTGCCCAGCACACTCATCAGCACCGCGAGTGCACGCACGGTCTGGAAGCCGTTGCTGTGCGCGGCCAGCCCTCGCATCGCATGGAAGGCCACCGGGCGTGCCTGCGTGGTCGGATGCTGCTTGCCCCAGGCATCGGTCCAGGGAATGGGCAGCTCGAAGGCCTGCGTGAGTGCGGTCTCGCCCATTTCGCGGGCCAGCTTGCGGATGCGCTCGGGGTCGATGCCGGTGATGGCCGAGGCCCATTCGGGCGTGCAGGTCGACACGCGCTCGCGCAGCAGCTGGAAGGACGGCGCCACGCGCGTGCCGTCGGCCAGCGTGTAGTGGCCTTCGAGTGCGGGGTCGCAACCGTCGGCGATGCCTTCGGGATACGCCGGCATCGCCGTGCCGCTGGTCTTGTCCCACACCAGCTTGTTGTGCGGATTGCGACCGTCGCCGGGCACGCCGCGTTGCGGATCGAAGGCGAACAGGCCCTGACGTTCGCAATCGTCCAGCACCACCAGCTGCGGCGCGTTGGTGAAGCGCTTGAGGAAAGCGTGGTCGACCAGGTCGTTGCCGATCAGCTCGTGCAGAAGCGCCATGAAGAGCGCGCCGTCGGTGCCGGGCTTGATCGGAATCCACTCGTCCGCGATGGCCGAGTAGCCGGTGCGAACGGGGTTGATCGAAATGAAGCGGCCGCCCTCGCGCTTGAACTTGCCGAGCGCGATCTTCATCGGGTTGCTGTGGTGGTCCTCGGCCGTGCCGATCATCACGAACAGCTTGGCGCGGTCCAGGTCGGGGCCGCCGAACTCCCAGAAGCTGCCGCCGATGGTGTAGATCATGCCGGCGGCCATGTTGACCGAGCAGAAGCCGCCGTGCGCCGCATAGTTGGGCGTGCCGAACTGGCGCGCGAACAAGCCGGTGAGCGCCTGCATCTGGTCGCGGCCCGTGAAGAGCGCGAACTTCTTCGGGTCGGTGGAACGGATCTTCGACAACCGCTCGGTGAGCAGGTCGAATGCGCGCTCCCAGCTGATCGGCTCGAACTCGCCGGCGCCGCGCTCGCTGCCGGGCTTGCGCAGCAGCGGCTGCGTGAGCCGCGCGGGCGATATCTGCTTCATGATCCCCGACGATCCCTTGGCGCAGATCACGCCCTTGTTGAGCGGGTGCTCCGGGTTGCCGTCGATGTAGCGCACCTCCGGACCCTGCTCGCCTTCACGCAGATGCACGCGAATGCCGCAGCGGCAGGCGCACATGTAGCAGGTGGTGGTCTTGACCTCGGTGCCGTCGGTCGGCGCGGGCGAGGCCAGCGGATCGTGGATGGGCTCGCGTGAGAGGAAGTTGAGCAAGACGCTGCCTCCTGGTTGTGTTCGTGGGTGTCCGCAGCCATGATAGGGTTGCGGCGCTGAACAAAAAAGCCGCTAATTCAGTTCACCATGAGCGATAAATCCGATAAGCCCGACACAGCCGGCAAAGCCGACAAGGCCGACCACCGTCTTCGCCTGACGCTGCGCCAGCTCGAAGTGTTCGCCGCCACCGCGCGCGGCGGCTCGACACGGGCGGCCGCCGGGCGCATCGCGCGTTCGCAGTCGGCGGCCAGCGCTGCGCTGGCCGACCTGGAGGCCGTGCTCGGTACGCAACTGTTCGACCGCATCGGCCGGCGCCTGGTGCTCAACGAAAACGGTCGCGCCCTGCTCGCCCGTTCGGTGTCGCTGGTCGACCAGGCCTCCGAGGTGCAGGCCATGTTCTTCACCGACCAGCAGGCGCCGCTGCGCATCGCGGCCAGCTTCACAACGGGCGAATACCTGCTGCCCGGCATCGTGCTCGGCTGGAAGCAGCAGAACCCGCAGGCCCGCGCCCGCCTGATCATCGGCAACACCAGCGACGTGATCGCGGCGGTGGTGGGCTTCGACGCCGACGTGGGCTTCATCGAAGGCCGGCAGACGCACCCCGACCTGTCGGTACGCCGCTGGCTCAGCGACGAGATGGTGGTGGTGGCCGCACCCACGCATGCACTGGCCGGGCGCATGGTCGGCGTGCGCGAGTTGGCAGAGGCCGGCTGGGTGCTGCGCGAAGAAGGCTCGGGCACGCGGGAAGCCACCGAGGACTGGCTGGCCCGCCGCGTCGGCCCGCTCGATGTCGAACTGGAGCTGGGCAGCAGCCACGCCATCAAGCGCGTGCTGGCGTCGGGCGTGGGCATCGGCTGCATGTCGCGCTATGCCGTGGCCGATGCACTGGCTGCGGGCTCGCTGGTGGAGCTGAAGACCACGCTGCCGAAGAACTCGCGGGCGCTGTCGATCGTGCAGCACCGCGAGCGCCGGCCGAGTCGGACGCTGGAGGCGTTTATCGACTTCTGCATGGCCGGCGCGACCATGGAGCGCTAGGTTTCGGCGGCGGCAAGCACCGCAAGTGCCACCGAGGCGATGCGCGCTGCCACCGAATCCGCCCGCGACGTCAGCACGATCGGCACACGCGCACCCAGCACCAACCCTGCACACTCGCCTCCACCGATGTAGGTAAAGCTCTTGTAGAGCATGTTCCCGGCGTTGAGGTCGGGCACAAGCAGCAGGTCGGCATCGCCGGCCACGCGCGACTCCATCTTCTTGATGTGCGCGGCTTCGGCCGAGATCACGTTGTCGAAGCCGAAGGGCCCCTCCACCACCGCGCCGGGCCAGGCGCCGGCCTGCGCCATGGCCACCAATGCCTGCGCATCGACCGTTGCCGGAATGGCCGGGTTCACCGTTTCGACGGCGGCGACGATGCCGACCTTGGGGTGCACGATGCCGAGCTTGCGCAGCAAGCCGATCGCGTTGCCGAGGATGTCGCGCTTGGTGTCGAGCGTCGGCGAGATGTTCACCACGCAGTCGGCCAGGCCCAGCAGCTTGGGGTAGCGCGGCAGGTCGAACACGAAGGCGTGGCTGATGCGGGTTTCGGTACGCAGGCCGATCTGCTTGTCGACCACGGCCGACATCAGCTCGTCGGTGTGCAGCGAGCCCTTCATCAGCGAGCCCACCACGCCCTGACGCGCCATCGCGACGGCGCGGCGCGCGCTCTCGGGCGCGTCGTCGCTGCAGTCGATGATCTCGAAGCCGAGCGCGTCGATGCCTGCCGCCTCGCCCGCGCGAAGGATGGCTTCGCGCGGGCCGATCAGCACCGGCTGCGCGAGCGCCTCGTCGCGGATGTGCGCAGCGGCCTCGAGCGCAGCCGCATCGCAGGGATGGACCAGCCCGATGCGCACCCGCCCGGCCCGCGCACGCTCGCGCGCGCGGGCGACCAGGGCGTCGAGCCTCGGGTGTCTCGGATGCGCAGCCACCTCTTCAGGCAGCTGCAATGCCGCGGAGACCATGTCTTCTTCCAGCCCCGCTCAGACGAAGTCCTTGTACTTGTCGAGGAAGCGGACGGGCTTGGCCAACGCATCGCGGCGGAAGGGGTCGCCCAGCTCGCGGGTGCACATGACCTCGATGACCGTGGTCTTGCCCTGGTTCATCTGCATGTCGACCGCCCTCTTGAGCGCGGGGCCGACGTCTTCGAGCTTGTCGACCACGATGCCCTCGGCGCCCATGGCCTTGGCGATGCCGGCGAAGCTTTCGCTTTCCAGTTCGCCGGCGACGAAGCGGCGGTTGTAGAAGTCGACCTGGTTCTTCTTCTCCGCGCCCCACTGGCGGTTATGGAAGACCACCGCGGTGACCGGGATGTCATGGCGCACGCAGGTCATGATCTCAACCATGCTCATGCCCCAGGCGCCGTCGCCCGCATAGGCGATGGCCGGGCGGTCGGGTGCGGCCAGCTTGGCGCCGATCATGGTGGGCAGCGAGTAGCCGCAGTTGCCGAAGCTCATGGGCGCGAAGAAGCTGCGCGGCTCCTCGAAGCGCAGGTAGCTGTTGGCGACCGCGTTGATGTTGCCGATGTCGGTGGACACCATGGCGCGCGGCGGCATGGCCTTCTCGAGTTCGCGCAGCACCTGGCGCGGGTGCAGCCAGTTGCCGCCTTCCTTCTCGGCCTCCTGGATCATGTCGAGGCTGTAGGGGTCGCGCTCGTGGGTCCAGCCGTCGAGCTCCTTCTCCCAGGCGGCCTTTTCTTCCTTGATCTTCGCGGCGCGCTCGGCCTTGGTGGCGTCGCAGGCCAGCTTCGCATCGGCCAGGCGTGCGAGCAGCGCCTTGGCCACGGCCTTGGCGTCGCCATGGATGCCGACGGTGATCTTCTTCACCAGGCCCAGGTTGGTGTGCTCGGCCTCGACCTGGATGATCTTGGCGTTCTTCGGCCAGTAGTCCATGCCGTGCTGCGGCAGCGTGCCGAAGGGGCCCATGCGTGAGCCGAGCGCCAGCACCACGTCGGCCTGCGCAATCAGCTTCATCGCGGCCTTGCTGCCCTGGTAGCCCAGCGGGCCGGCCCACAGCGGATGGCTGGCCGGGAAGGAGTCGTTGCGCAGGTAGCCGTTGGCCACCGGTGCGCCCAGGCGCTCGGCCAGGGCCTTGCATTCCTCGACCGCGTCGCCCATTACCACGCCGCCGCCCGAGAGGATGACCGGGAACTTGGCATTGGCCAGCAGCTCGACTGCGGCGTTCAAGCTGTTCTCGCCGCCCGAGCCACGCTCGATGCGCATCGGCTTCGGGATCTCGCATTCGATTTCGCCGTAGAAGTAGTCGCGCGGGATGTTGAGCTGGGTCGGGCCCATCTCGGAGATGGCGCGGTCGAAGCAGCGCGCCGTGTACTCGGCCATGCGCTTCGGGTTGTTCACGTGGCCCTGGTACTTGGTGAACTCCTGGAACATCGGCAGCTGGTTGGCCTCTTGAAAGCCGCCCAGGCCCATGCCCATGGTGCCGGTCTCGGGCGTGATCATCACGACCGGGCTGTGCGCCCAGTAGGCGGCCGCGATGGCGGTCACGCAGTTGCTGATGCCGGGGCCGTTCTGGCCGATCACCACGCCGTGGCGGCCGGACACGCGCGCATAGCCGTCGGCCATGTGGCCGGCGCCCTGCTCGTGCACCACCGGAATCAGGCGGATGCCGGCCGGCGCGAAGATGTCCATCGCGTCCATGAAGGCCGAGCCCATGATGCCGAACATGTCGGTCACGCCGTTGGCGACCATGGTTTCGACGAAGGCCTCGGAAGGCGTCATCTTCTGCACACCGGTGACGGCGGTGCGGACGGGCGTGGCGGGGGGTTGCTTGGTCATGGGCTGGGTCTCCTTGGGTCGAGGGTGAGGCGGTTGCTCTGTCGGTTGATCGAAATCTTCAAAAGATGGAACCGATGGTTCCGGAATTCGCTTCGGCGAAATATAGGGCTCTGCCCCGGTGGAGTCAAACAAATTTCAAAAATCGGTACGTTTTGTCCCGTTTTTTGTTGAAACGACTATGATCCCGGCCATGAAAGTCGTCAATGGACTCAAACCCGACGTCGCCGAGCTGAACGGCGACACCCCCACGATGCGCTTGTTCGCGCTGCTGGAGGTGATCGCCGCCAAGGACCAGCGCTATGCCCTGCAAGACCTCGTGGAGGCGACCGGCCTGCCCAAGCCCACGCTGCACCGCATGCTTCAGCAGCTGGAGACGGCGGGCCTGCTGCAGCGCGAAGGCGACAGCCGGCTCTACGGCATCGGCACGCGGCTGCGGCGGCTGGCAGAGAACCTGCTGCTCAACGACAGCCACCATGGCGCGCGGCATACGGTGCTGCGCCAGTTGGTCGAAGAGATCGGCGAAAGCTGCAACCTCACGGCGCTGGCGGGCAGCGAGGTGGTGTACCTCGACCGCGTGGAAACCGCGGCGCCGCTGCGCTTCTACCTGCACCCCGGCTCGCGCGTGCCCGTGCATTGCTCGGCGAGCGGCAAGGTGTTTCTCGCGCAGATGAGCCCTGCGCAGCGCCGGCGGCTCTTGGCCCACGCGCCGCTGGAGGCCTACACGCAAAAGACGCTGACCGATCTGGATGCCCTCGAGGCCGAGGTGCAGCGCGTGCGCAAGGAGGGCTTCGCCTTCGACAACGAAGAGTTCCTGCCCGGCCTGCTGTGCATCGCAGCGCTGGTGCCGAGCCAGAGCGGGCCTTCGAACCTGTGCATCGCGGTGCAGGCACCGGTGATGCGGATGGACACTGAGAAGGCCAAGAGGCTGCTGCCTGCGTTGCAGCGCGCGGCGTTGGCGCTGTCGCGGATCGATGCGGACGACGAAATCGATGCCTCGGACTTCGCTCCCTCTCCCTCTGGGAGAGGGTTGGGGTGAGGGCATGCAGCGATGGCACGCGCGCGCCGGTTGCGACTGCCCGGTGCCCTCACCCCCGCCCTCTCCCAGAGGGAGAGGGAGCCAATACCCTTCTCCCTCCCGCAGAGAGTGTCAGACCGGAAGCATTGACATGAACGACACCACCGCCCTCCGCCCCGACCGCCTGCTCAGCGTGCGCGAGGTCTTCGGCATCGACAGCGACATGATGGCCCCCGCCTTCGCCGAGCGCGACGACCACGTGCCCGAGGTCGACGAGGTCTACCGCTTCAACCCCGACGTGACGCTTGCCATCCTGGCCGGCTTCATGCGCGACCGGCGCGTGATGGTGCAAGGCTTGCACGGCACCGGCAAGTCGACGCACATCGAGCAGGTGGCGGCGCGGCTCAACTGGCCCTGCGTGCGGCTCAACCTCGACGGCCACATCAGCCGGCTCGACCTGGTCGGCAAGGACGCGGTGGTGCTGCGCGAAGGCCAGCAGGTCACCGAGTTCCAGGAAGGCATCGTGCCCTGGGCGTTGCAGCGGCCGGTGGCGCTGATCTTCGACGAGTACGACGCGGGCCGGCCCGACGTGATGTTCGTCATTCAGCGCATCCTGGAGCGCGACGGCAAGTTCACGCTCATGGACCAGAACCGGGTGCTGAGGCCGCACTCGTACTTTCGGCTCTTCGCCACTGCCAACACGGTGGGCCTGGGCAACCTCAACGGCCTGTACCACGGCGCGCAGCGACTCAACCATGCGCAGATCGACCGCTGGAACATCGTGGCCTCGCTCGACTACCTGCCGGCCGAGGAAGAAATCGCCATCGTGCGGGCCCGCGTGCCCTCGATGCGCGACGAGGCCGGCCATGCGATGGTGCGGGCGATGGTGGCGGTGGCCGATCTCACCCGCAAGGGCTTCGCGGCCGGCGACCTGTCGACGCTGATGTCGCCGCGCACCGTCATCACCTGGGCCGAGAACGTCGAGATCTTCCGCGACCCGGCGCTGGCGCTGCGCCTGTCCTTCGTGAACAAGTGCGACGAGGCCGAGCGGCCGCTGGTGGCCGAATACTTTCAGCGCTGCTTCGACCTGGAGCTGAAGGAATCGCACCAGTTGTCGGACTCCTGAGGCGGCATTCACCATGACCGACGCGCAGCGCAAGGTACGGCACGCGCAGGAAGTCGACGAACTCTGCGCCGGCTTCGTGCGCGCATTCAGTGGCCAGAGCGACCTGCACTTCCGCGGCCGGCGCCTGCATCGCGGGCGGCGCGCCCTGCCCTGGTATGCGCCGCACCTGCACCCGTCCCCCGACACGGACGACTTCGCCTCGTTCCGCGGCACGGCCGATGGCCTGGCGCTACGGCTGCGCGAATCCGACGCCGGGTTGCACGCGACGCTGCGCCCCGAAGAGCCGGTGGAGCGCATGCTGTTCGAGATGCTGGAGCAGTTTCGGGTGGAGTCGCTCGCGCCCGATGCGATGCCGGGCATGCAACGCAACCTGCGCCACCGGCACGAGGCCTGGTCGCTGGGCTTCCACCATTCGGGCCTGACCGACACCGCGCGCGGCTTGCTGCTCTACGCGGTGGCGCAGATCTGCCGTGCGCGCGTGTGCGGGCAACAGGTGGTGGAAGAGACCGAGGACATGCTCGAAGCCACCCGCTTCGGCCTGGCCCCGCACATCGGCCACCAGCTGGCAGGTCTGCGTCGCGACCGCGCCGATCAGGCGGCCTATGCGGTGCATGCGCTGGAGATCGCGAAAACCGTCGCGGCGATGCTGCACGGGGCGGGCCCGGACGACACGCGAGCGGACGACGAAGCGGGCGAAGACGAAGCCGACACCGACGATCGCCGCAACATCTTCAGCCTGGTCGCCGACATGGACCGCGAAGTCGTCGAGCACTACACGGCTGCCGAGTCGGGCCGCAGCGCCCTGCTCGAAGGCGAAGGCGCCGGCTATCGCGTGTTCACCACGGCCTACGACTGCGAACACGACGCCGCCACGTTGGTGCGGCGCGAGCTGCTGGTCGAGTATCGCGAGCGGCTGGACCGGCGCATCGTCTCGCAGGGCCTCAACCTGGCCCGGCTCTCACGCGCGCTTCAGGCCCTGCTCGCCGAGCCGCTGCGGCAGGGCTGGGACAACGCGCAGGAAGAAGGCCACATCGATGGCCGTCGCCTTGCACAGCTCGTGGCTTCGCCCACCGAGCGGCGCTTGTTCCGCACCGAACGCATGGAGCCGGTGGCCGACTGCGTCGTGGGCTTTCTGATCGACTGCTCGGGCTCGATGAAGGAACACGCCGAGTCTGTCGCGATGCTGGTGGACGTGATGGCGCGTGCACTGGAGCAAGCCGGCATCGCGAGCGAGATCCTCGGTTTCACCACCGGCGCCTGGAACGGCGGCCGCGCGCGGCGCGACTGGCAGCGCGCCGGCCGCCCAGCACATCCGGGCCGTCTCAACGAGCGCTGCCACATCGTCTTCAAGGACGCGGAGACACCCTGGCGTCGCGCACGCCAATCGATCGCCGCGCTGCTCAAGGCCGACCTGTTCCGCGAAGGCATCGACGGCGAAGCCGTGGACTGGGCCTGCGCGCGGTTGATGGCCCGCAGCGAATCGCGCAAGCGGCTGCTGGTGGTGTCCGACGGATCGCCCATGGACAGCGCGACGAACCTGGCCAACGACGCGCACTACCTCGACCATCACCTGCAGGACGTGGTGGCGCGGCACGAGCAACAAGGCGCGATCGGCATCGCGGGCGTCGGCGTGGGGCTGGACCTCAGTCCTTATTACAGCCGTAGCCACGTGCTGGACTTGAATGCGCTCGGCGGGCAAGCCGCGTTCGGCGATCTGATCGAACTGCTCGCAGACGCTCGTGTTCGCTGAAAGATTTGGCTGGCGCGCGAAGACGTGCTCAGGACGGCCATGGACTACTTGACTTGCCATTGATAGGCATAGCGCATGAGCAGTTTGCGCATGCGGGGTGTTCGCCGAGCGAGCGCTGCTGCGAACTCTCGCCCTCGGCGTTCGCGCTGTTGAGAACCAGTTCCTCATGCAAAACGGGTTGGGACTGGGGAGACTCGCGGTGGGCGGGCTTCCTGACAGAACGCGGCGTGAGGAAGGGCTGGTACGGAGTGAACGTGGGTTTGATGCAGTCGCGGCGCGCTACACGCCAGCGTTCTGCAGGAACTTAGCGACGCCCTGGAAGTTGAATGGTGGGCAACCCATGCCCCAGGCAAGTTTTTCCTCAGGCGTCATGTAGCGCTCGAAAAGCAACTTGTTGAAGGCGGCACGCTCACGCGTTACGTTTATTGAACCGAAGCGCGAAATAAGGCAGTCTCTGCGCCAATGCTCCACTTCCGGCAGCCATACGGGAGGCAAAACGTCCGGCAACCAGACCTTGCATTGTCTGCCCGGCAAATGCGCGGTGAGCGCGAAGAGCGTCGCCATCATCTGAGATGCGAGTCGATCAGTGCTCTGATGCTTTTCTGCCCAAACCAGCAGTGGATCAGCGACGCAACGCTTTAAAGGTCTCACGAGACAGGCCATCTCTTCGAGCGAGATCGCTCCCCTCAACTTACTAATCAGAAAGGAAGTCGCGCTGTGCTTCCATAAGGCTGCATTCAGGAGATCGAGCACATCCCTCGGCAGCATGTCGTCTCGAGTCGACGGCAGTGGGTCCGTGCGCCGCCGCTTGGGCTCGGGCTCTGGTTTGGATTGCACCGGAGTTGCCTTCTTTCGAAGGCCAGTGGTCCGCTCGAAGGCAAGCGGGAAGACAGGCGGTAGATCAGCGGCGTTGTGCCCAGAACTGACCACCGACTCGGGCTCGTGGGAAGGCGGCTCAATGCGAACATCGATGATCTCAGTGGAATGCCCTGACGATGGGCGACCAGACCTTTCGAAGGCGTGCTGCACGAATCCATAGGCGGCAAAGCCTTCCGGGTCATAGGCAATCAACGGAGAGAACGGCAACTTGTCGGGCAAATCCGCGCCGTGTGCCAGCACGTGGTGCGGGGCTTGGCTCAGCACCCACTGAAGCGTCGACGATGGAAGAAACTGGAACAGGTCCTCGTATTCCTCTGGAAGCCTCGTTCCTTCAGTCGGGTCAGCCGACCCCGGGCAGCCAGACGGCGAGTCTGCAGCCACGAGCGCGATCACGTGGTTGTCCGCTTGCAGACTGGGATGATGTTCGTCCGTGTGCGTGACGTGCTTCCGCGAATCGGCGAAGGTCGGCTTGAGCTCAGGGGACAGAGGCAACTGTGGCCTGCTGGCAGTCGAAAGAATGTTCATGGGGGCTTTCCGGCTTCAAGGTGTAGTCGGGTTGTTGTCGGACGCAGCGTCAGTCGCCAAGACTTGACGTGCGGAACTCATACTGAGTTACCCCGGATCTCGAATCGGACGTGTGCCACGTGTAGGCTGAATGCACGGGGATGTGCTTACCCCTCGGGCGCTCCTGATGTGTCTGATGGCCGGTCTGCGCAATATCACCTTCCGCCGCGGACGAGAGGGTGGCGGTCTGCACAGTCTTGAACGCAAAGCGATCCAGAAGCAGCTGGTTGATCGCCTCTCGCTCGCCAGAGAAAGCGAGGGCCAGCCGAAACTTGACACACTCATCTCGCCATTCCTCCTGCGCCGATGGCCACGCCTTTGGAAGCAATGCAGACAGACGAGCAGCCGACCTTTTGTGAGCCCAAGGCGTGAAGAGATAGAGCAGTGCGAGTATTCTCGAAGCGTCACGGTGCGAGGCTCGCCAGCGATCCGACAAGCTCAAAAGTTTCTCCGCGTCTCTGCTGTCGAGCGTGTACGAATGCTCGACCATCGCGCTCCAATCTCCAGCCTCGGCAAGTTGCTTGAACGGTCCCACGGACGAAATGCCCGGGTGAAGGGCCAACGCCTCGCTCAATGCCTTCGGCGCCGGGCTTCGTTCCATTCTGTCGACATAGCGCACCGATCGTCTAGCCTGGTGACTCGTTACCTTCTTCAATATCGAAGCTGCCGACGCACCGATGAAGCTTCCTTCAGGACAGCAGACCTGCTGGTCGATTTGTCGCATCGAGTGCACTCCGGGACCGTGGCCTGAATCGACTCGCTGCCTCGGTGCGACAGGCCCCCACGGCAACGCGCTGTCTAAATGTGGGCCATGCGGCGTCGAGTGATCACTCGACGGCAGTGGCGGAAGACGCAACGAGAATGGCAGCGTTTCAAGGTCTTCGGGCGGCAAAAAGTGCTCGGTGTGCGACGGAAGAACGCTGAACACATCAAAGTTGCGCTTGAAGGACAGTTGGGCGAAGTCACGACGCGAATCGTCCCACCGCGCGTCCTGCTCTTGATCTTCATCTTGATGCTGCGTCAGCACGCATGGAGCCTCGGCGCGCGAACAGTCGGTGCCACTACGCTGTCCGTGTTCTGCTTGCCTGGTTTGGAAGTACAACGCGCCGCGCGCGGAAGGTGGACAAGGTCTCATTGGGGTTTTGTGCGGTCGCTGCCGCCCTGTTCTTTAGAGGGCTGGTCTGTAACTGCGCCCGCACATTGGTTCCGGCGCGCCGGCCACGCGCGCGGCCTCGCACGACAGCGTCAATCGCGCCAATGCTCGGCCACCCACCCCGCCGGCCTGATGAAGCGCCAGCGCCGATTGCGCCGCCCCGCGAGCGCGTCGGGCGGATTGCACTCGCCATGGAAGATCACGATGCGTGCGCCTTCCGGCACGACCGGCGCGCGCCAGTAGTTGCCGGGCCACGCGGGGATGCTGTGGTACTTGAAGCTCGGGCACCAGCTGGCCGGCCAGTAGGCCAGTCGACCCTGGCGGTGCATGAAGGCAGAGAGATAGGCCTGCTCGTTGCGAAAGGCCGCGCGCACCGCCGCACAGTTCGCGCGGAAATGCGCGAGCACCTCCGGGTGCGCGCCGAGTTCGAAGCGGTACACCGACGAGTTGCCGGTCACGCGCCATGGGCGCTTGTAGTCATGGATGATCAGGAACTCGCCGGGCTGCTCGAAGAAGACATCGAGGCTGCCGACGATCACCACGTCGAGGTCGAGGAAGAGCGCGGTGCCGCGCAGCCCGTGCAGGTCGGCGCTGAAGCTGACGAGCTTGGTCCAGCCGCGCTCGGGGCTACCGGGCGGCAGGTCGAGCGATGGGATCGGAAGGCATTGCACGTCGGGATGAATGCCCTGCGCATCGTCGGTGAGACAGACGAAGCGGAAGCTGCCGCACAGATGGCGCCTCACCATGGCGTACAGGCGGTTGACGTATTCCGGGCCGTACTTGCGGCCCCACTTCATGCACAGGATGTGGCGCACGGCGGAAGGCGTGGCGTCGTCGATCAAGCGCCCTCCGCCACCTTGCCCGGCTGGCTCTTCAACTCGATCGCCAGCCCGCCGAGCGATGCGGATCGGCCGATCTCCAGCGTCATGCGGTGGGCCGCGGCGATGCGGCGCACGATCGACAGGCCGAGGCCGCTGCCGGTCTGCTCGCTGCCCAGCGCGCGAAAGAAGCGCTCGCCCAGGCGGGGCAAGTCGGCGGCGGCCAGCCCTGGCCCTTCGTCTTCCACCACGAGGCTGGCGCCCGCCTCGCAACAGGCCATGCGCACCTGCACGCGTGCGCCGGGCAGGCTGTAGCGCAGCGCGTTATCGACGAGGTTGCGCACCAGCACCGCGAGCAGTGTTTCATCACCGCGCACGACGCAGGGGCCGTCGGCGTCCAGCGCCAGCACCTGCCGCCTGGCGAGCGCGCGCGGCGCGATCTCGGCCAGCACGCTTTGCGCCACGGCACACAGGTCGACCGGCTGGTCCTCGGGGATGGCGTCGGTCTCCAGGCGCGCCAGCACCAGCATCTGCTCGACCAGGCGCGCGGCGCGGTCGCAGCCGTCGAGCATGCCCTGCAGCGCATGGCGGCGGCGCGCATCGTCGGCCTCGTTCATCGCCACCTGCGCATGCGTGCGAATGGCCGCGATCGGTGTGCGCAACTCATGCGCGGCATCGGCGGTGAAGCGACGCTCGGCCTCCAGCAGGCGCTCGATGCGCTGGAACAGGGCGTTGAGCGCATCGATCATCGGCACCATCTCGGACGGCGCGGCGTCGATGCGCACACGGTCGAGCGCATCGGGCCGGCGCTCCACCAGCGATCGGCCGAGCAGCCGCATCGGCCGCAGGCCCCGCCGCGTGGCCCACCACACCGCGAGCACCAGCAGCGGCAGCGCGGCCACCAGCGGCCACAAGGTGCTGCGCAGCACGGCCCAGAGGATCGCGTTGCGCGAGTCCTCTTCTTCGCCCACGTAAACCTCCAGTCGCGCCGCCGCATCGCGCACGGCGAACACGCGCCAGACGCGGCCGTCGATGCGCAGGGTCCTGAACTCCTGCGCACCGCTGCCCGCGACATCCAGCAGCGGCGCCATCGGCGCGTTGGCCGAGCGCAGCACCAGGCGCCCTTCGCGAAACACCTGGATCGTGGTCTTGTAGGCATAGCGATGCAGCGCGGGCGTGTCGATGCGACGCTCTGCACTGGCGGCGTCCTGTTGCGCCATGACCAGCGCGGCCGCCTGGGCGAGGTGGCTGTCGAGGATCTCTTCCACCTCGTGGCGCGCGTCGAACCAGGTGATGGCGGCCATCGCGCTCCAGACCGCGACCAGCAGGCCGAGCACCAGCCAGGCCAGCCGGGCCTGCAGCGAATAGGCGCGCCGCGTCATGCGGGATCGGGGGATCGCATCAGCACGTAGCCCACGCCGCGCACGGTCTGGATCAGCGCGTTGCCGAGCTTGCGGCGCAGCCGGTGCACGTGGACTTCGATGGTGTTGCTTTCCACCTCGCGGCCCCAGCTGTAGAGCTGCTGCTCGAGCTGTTCGCGCGACAGCACGCGGCCGGCGTTGAGCATCAGGGTGTGCAACAGGTCGAACTCGCGGATCGACAGCGTGACCGGCGCGCCTGCCTTGTGAACGGCGCGCGCGGCGGGGTCGAGCACCACGTCGTGTGCCGCCAGGCACTCCTGCGGCTGGCCATGCGAGCGGCGCACCAGCGCGCGCAGGCGCGCCGCCAACTCCTGCAGGTCGACCGGCTTGACCACGTAGTCATCCGCCCCCAGGTCGAGACCCCGCACGCGGTCGCTGACAGCATCGCGGGCCGTGAGAACCAGCACCGGCAGCAGCACGCGCGCCTGGCGCATCGCGGCGAGCACGTCCAGGCCGTCCTTGACGGGCAGGCTCAGGTCGAGCACGGCGGCCGCGTAGGGGTGGGCCAGCAGTTCGTGTTCGGCGGCGCGGCCGTCGCGAACCCAGTCGACCTGGAAGCCCAGTTGCTGCAGGCCGGCGCGCAGGCCGTCGCCCAGCAGATGATCGTCTTCCGCAAGAAGAATGCGCATGAGGAATAAAGCGAACTTGAACGGATGGGCCGCCGATCATCGCGACGAACCGGGCTGTGCAGCGGCCATCGGCGCACGCAGCACAGGGACATCGTCGACACCCACCCACCGGTAGCACCAGTAGCCGAGCACCGCGGCCACGACGAGCCACGCAACGCCGCGGCATGCATCGGGAATGGCCTCCTGCGGCGAGCCTGGCTTGGTGCCGCGCATCAACGCCTGCAGCGGACTCTCGCCGGCGCGCCAGCAGCCGAACACGCTGCCGGCGAGCTGCAGGCCGGCCAAGACGATCGCGGTGTAGGCCGCGCCTTCATGCAGGGGCTGCAGCCATGCAGGTGCAGCATCGAGGCCGAGGCCCGCGCCGGTGGCGCAGACCAGCAAAAGCGTCAGCAGCCAGGTGACGACCGCAACCGCGGCGGCCGGGCTGTGCCCCACGTGACGTGTTGCCCAGCCCCGAGGCAGGTCGCGCAGGCTACGGGCCACGGCCTTCGGGCCCTTGACGAAGCTTGCGAAGCGGGCATGGCGTGTGCCGATGAAGCCCCAGAGAATGCGGAACGCGGCGAGGCCGGCGAGGGTCCAGCCGAAGCTCGCATGCAGCAGCGGCGACCCGTTCTCGCCGGCTGTCGCAAAAGCACCTGCGAGGCAGGCGAGCATCAGCCCCTGGACGACGCGCGTCGGTGCGTCCCACACGAGGACGTGTTGAAACTCATGCCGGGCCGGGAGGTCGGCTTCTTTGCGGAGGCGCCCGATGGGGGCCTTGCCGGCATTCGCGGTGCTGTGCGCCATGGCTCGCGATGATGCGAGCCCGGCCTTATCGAATGCTTAACGCAGGTCGTGGCGGGTGGTGTGTAGACCGAGCACGCGGTCGGCGGCGAGCACAAGCGGCGACAACGAGCAGCCATAGCCCGCATAGATCGCGTTCATTCGCTGGGCTGTATCGCTTGATGTGTCGTGGCGCCCCTTGTTCCATTTGTCCGTGCAGCGATGTCGCCAGAAGTCCAATTCACGGAACCAGGTCTTTGGGCGAAGGCCTTCCACGGTCGTCATATGTTCCAGCGTGGGTCTTAACCCCGAGTACAGATATAGCAGTATGAGGAACTGCCCGGCTTTCTCGCTGTGTGGAGCCACGCGTGTTGCCAGACGCAACATCGCGTTGGCGGTTCCTTCGTTCAGGCCGCGCGCGTAGTCGAACATTTCGGTGCTCGTGTGCCTTTGAATCAGGCTGTCTGCCACGTCTTTCATGGCGCATTGCGTCGGATGCAGCACGCATTCATGAAGGGCGTGTACGAGGAGGTCACGCATCACATTGCCGGGATCGCGCCCGGCATCTGTGCCTTGAGGCAACGCTCGATCGAGCGGCCTCGGCGGTTCTTGAACATTTAAGCGATCTGCCCGCGGCGGCATTGGGACATGCCGCGTGGTTGTCCCGAAGACGATCTTGCCAGTCAGCGGAATCTTTACCTTGGTACGCGTGTAGACCTCTGGGCGAGGCGGTCGCTCTGTCTCGGGGCAATGCCCGGTCTCGTTTTCGTAAGGAGGCGGGTCGATGCGAAGCCGCTTGCGCAAGGGCTCTTCATCGCCCAGCTTCGCACGCGGATCGTCAAGGCCAGAGAGCTGAACGCTCAAGTACGCATGCGCAGGCTCCTCCATGGGATCGGGGTAGCGCATTTCCCCTCTTTCTGCGAGCCAATCCCCCTGGTCGTTCTGCGGCAAGACGAGGCCCATGTCCGAAGGAAGATACCAGTAGAACAGGTACCCCCGTGTGCCATCGAACGCGTCGTCATCGCTGGAATCTTGGAACGAACGGTCTTTCAGCTCCAGTTGCGACGGAGCGATCAGATCGGAACGGTCACCTTCGACGGTTTCAGGCGGAGACTCCCCCGGTCGGTTCGGCCAAAGACCGAATGCCCTAGGCGCAATGTTTTTCGGGTTCATGAATGACGTGTAACGGTGGGGTGCCGCTGAAGTGGTTGTACCCGCCTGGGTAACACCCGCCCTCTCGTGGTTCCACGCGCGGCACGGGCACTCGCAATGAAGGCGACCGGCAAACCCGGTTGACACGGACGCACCCTGCACCTAAAGTTGTTCCATATTCACGAACGTTGTTCCATTATTTAGAACAACAGTCTTCATGGACTCTACGCTCGCCAAGGGCCTTGCCGCCCTCGAATGGATGGTTCGCCAGCAGCGCGATTGCCGCGTGACCGACCTGGCCCAGGCCTTCGGCATGGCGCGCAGCAATGCGCATCGCACGCTGCAGACGCTGGTCGAATGCGGCTGGGCGGTGCAAGACCCGGCCACCAGCGCCTACCGGCCCAGCCTGCGGCTCTTCGAGCTGGGTGCGCTCGTGTCGGAGGTGGCGGACATCGGTGCCTTGCTGCGGCCCCACCTGGCAACGCTGGCCCGCGCGACGGGCGAGACGATCCACCTCGCATCTCTCGACGGCGCCGAGATCGTCTACCTCGACAAGTTCGACAGCCCGCTGCCGGTCGCTGCCTACTCGCGCGTCGGCGGCCGTGCTGCCGCTTACTGCGTCGCCTCGGGCAAGGCGCTGTTGGCGGCCGAGCGGCTCGATGTCGACGCGCTGCGCGCCCGGCTCGGCGCGCTGGTGGCACACACGCCGCAGAGCATCACCGACTACGACGCGCTCCACGCCGAACTCGAACGCACCCGCGCGCGCGGCTACGCCGAGAACCGCGAAGAATGGCGGCTCGGCGTGTGCGGGCTGGGCGTGCCGGTTTTCAATGCGCGCGGCGAGGCGATCGCAGCACTGGGCATGAGCGTGCCCTCGATCCGCTTCGCGCGCACCCAGGCACGCGGGCTCGCGGAGCAGGTCATGGCCTGCGCGCGCGATGCCAGCGCCACGCTGGGCTACCGGGTGGGCCCGGGGCCGACGACGATCACGACACCCCAAAGAAGGAGACTGGAATGATTCGATTCGCCCCCTGGCTGCACGCCGCCATCCTCACGACGGCCGTCGCCCTGCCCCTGGCCGCACAGGCCCAGAACAACGCCAACAGCAACACCAACGGCGCCAACGTCACCGACTACCCCACCAAACCCATCAAGCTCATCGTCCCCTACCCACCCGGCGGCGGCACCGACGTGATCGCGCGGATCGTGCAGGAGCGTTTTCAGCAGCAGCTGGGCCAGCCGGTGTTGATCGACAACCGCGGCGGCGCGGCCGGCTCGATCGGCACCGAGGTCGCGGCCAAATCGGCGGCCGATGGCTACACGGTACTGTTCACGCTGTCGTCGCACACCATCAACCCCGCCATCTACGCCAAGCTGCCCTTCGACACACAAAAGGACTTCGAACCGGTGGCCATGGTGGCTTCGCTGCCGCAGATCCTGGTGGCCAACCCGAGCTTCCCGGCCAGCAACGTGGCCGAGCTGGTGGCGCTGGCGAAGTCCAAGCCCGGCACGCTGTCGTATGCAACGGTGGGCAACGGCTCGCCGGGGCACCTCGCAGGCGAGCTCATGAAGCTGCGCACCGGCACCGAGCTGACCCACGTGCCCTATCGCGGCGGCGGCCCGGCCGTCACCGACGTGATGGGCGGGCAGGTGCCGCTGCTGTGGGTGTCCATTCCCGCGGCCGCGCAGTTCGTGAAGGCCGGCAAGCTCAAGGCGCTGGCCGTGTCGACCACCAAGCGCAGCGCGGCCTTCCCCGACGTGCCGACCATGCAGGAAGCCGGCATCGCCGACTTCGAGGTCGACTCCTGGTACGCGATGTTCGTGCCGACCAAGACACCCAAGGCGGCCATCGACAAACTCAACCGCGTGGTCAACACCGTCGTGCGCGAGCAGGAGATCCGCGACAAGCTGCTCGCGCAAGGCAGCGAAGGCGTGGGCGGTACGCCGGAGCAGCTGGGCAAGGTGGTGTCGACCGAGCTCGTGCGCTGGAACAAGCTGGCGAAAGAAGCCAACATCAGAGTGGACTGAATCCGCTCCCATCGAGATATCAACCCCATGGCACACATCGAATCCCCCGAAGCAAGCGGCCCGGTGGCCGAACTCGTCGCCCGCGCGCGCGCGGCCCAGCGCATCTACGACAGCTGGACGCAAGAGCAGGTCGACATGGCCGTGGCCGCCGCCGGCTGGGCCATCATGGAACCGAAGCGCAACCGCGAGCTGGCCGAGCTGGCCGTTGCCGACACCGGCGTCGGCAACTTCGAGGACAAGGTCGCCAAGAACCACCGCAAGACCTTCGGCCTGCTGCGCGACCTGAAAGGCGCGAAGTCGGTCGGCGTGATCGCGGAAGACCCGGCACGCGGCATCGTCGAGATCGCACGGCCGGTGGGCGTGGTCTGCGCCGTCACGCCGTCGACCAACCCCGGTGCGACGCCGGCCAACAAGATCATCAATGCGCTCAAGGGCCGCAACGCGGTGATCGTGGCGCCCTCGCCCAAGGGCTGGGGCACGGCCGCACGGCTCATCGAATTCATCCACGCACAGCTCGACCGCATCGGCGCGCCGCGCGACCTGGTCCAGTTGCTGCCTTCACCGGTGAGCAAGGCCTCCACCGCAGAGCTGATGCGCCTGTGCGACCTGGTGGTGGCCACCGGCTCGCAGGCCAACGTGCGCGCGGCCTACGCCAGCGGCACGCCGGCCTTCGGCGTGGGCGCAGGCAACGTGGCGAGCATCGTCGACGAAACGGCCGACCCTGCGCTCGCGGCCGACCGCATCATGCAATCGAAGACCTTCGACAACGCGACCAGCTGTTCGTCGGAGAACAGCCTGGTCATCGTCGACGCGATCCGCCCTCGCCTGCTCGCGGCGCTCGCGGAGCGCGGCGCGGTGCTGCTCGATGCGGCGCAGAAGAAGACGCTGCAGCAACTCATGTGGCCCGACGGCAAGCTCTCGGCGGCAGTCATCGGCAAGTCGGCGCGCGAGATTGCCGAACGCGCTGCTGCGCAGGACTCCGCCGGCCGCGCGGGCTGGCTTGCCATCGCCGAGGGCAAGCCGCGCGCGTTGATGGTCGACGAAGACGGCGTGGGCAACGACCACCCCTACTCGGGCGAGAAGCTCAGCCCCGTGCTGGCGCTCTATGCCGTGCCCGACTTCGATGCGGCGGCCGCCGCGGTCGAGCGCATCTACGGCCACCAGGGCGCGGGCCACTCGGTGGGCCTGCACAGCACGAAGCCCGAGCGGGCGATGCAGCTCGGCCTACACCTGCCGGTGTCGCGCGTCATCGTGGACCAGGCCCATGCCATCGCCACCGGCGGCAGCTTCAACAACGGCCTGCCCTTCTCGCTGTCGATGGGCTGCGGCACCTGGGGCCGCAACAACTTCTCGGAGAACATGAACTACCGGCACTACCTGAACATCACGCGCATTTCGCGGCCCATTCCCGAGCGCGTGCCGACGCAGGAAGAAATCTTCGGCGAGTTCTTCGCCAAGCACGGCTCGACGTGACGCGCGTCGAATGACAAGCCCGGGAGGTCGAACATGAATGCCCAGACGGTCTACGCGCTGATCGAAGCGCAGGCTCGACAGCGCCCACAGTCGGTGTACGCGCTGTCCACCGAAAGTGACGCGCACATCCGCTTCGACGCGCTGGCACGCGGCTGCCGCAACGTGGCCGCGGTGCTGGGCCAGCACGGCGTACAGGCCGGCGACACCGTGTCGCTGGTCATGCCCAATGGCCTGCAGACGCTGCGCCTGCTGCTCGGAGCGATGCACGCCGGGCTGTGCGTGAACCCCGTCAACCTGCTGTCGCAGCCCGAGCAGATGCGCTACGTGCTCTCGCATTCCGACTGCAGGCTGGTGTGCGTCGCGCCGGAGTGGGAAGAGCGTGTGCGCGCCCTGCTGCAGGACATCGGCAGGCCGGTGTCGCTGTTGGTGGTCGAGCCCGACGCGGCCGCGCTGCCCGGCGAGGCCGATGTGCAAGCCGTGTCGGCAGCGGCGGCGCCCGATGCGAACGACGTGGCCTTGCTGATGTACACCTCCGGCACCACCGGCATGCCCAAGGGCGTGATGCTCACGCAGGGCAACCTGGCCGCCAACGCGCATGCCATCAGCGCCGAGCACGGCCTGGGCCCGGACGACCGCGTGCTGGCCGTGCTGCCGCTGTATCACATCAACGCCTTCGCCGTGACCATGCTGGCACCGCTCGCGCACGGCGGAAGCCTGGCGATGCCGGCCAGGTTCTCGGCCGGCCGCTTCTGGTCGCAGGCCGCGCAGGCGCAGTGCAGCTGGATCAACGTGGTGCCGACCATGATTTCCTATCTGCTCGAAGGCGGAAAGCCGGCGCCGGCCGATGCCACGGCCTGCGCGCGCATCCGCTTCTGCCGCTCGGCCTCGGCCGCGCTGCCGCCCGAACATCACCGTGCCTTCGAGCAGATGTTCGGCATCGGCATCGTCGAAACCATGGGCCTCACTGAAACGGCCGCCCCTTCGTTCTCGAACCCCATGGACCCCGCCGCGCGCAAGCTCGGCTCGGTCGGCCGTGCGTCCGGATGCGAGGCGCGCGTGGTCGACGCCGCGCTGGCCGAGGTGCCCGACGGCAGCACCGGCGAGCTCGTGATCCGCGGGCCCAACGTGATGCGCGGCTACTACAAGAACGACGAGGCCACGCGCGCCAGCTTCACGCCCGACGGATGGCTTCGCACCGGCGACCTCGGGCACCGCGATGCGGATGGGTTCTTCTTCGTCACCGGGCGCATCAAGGAACTGATCATCAAAGGCGGCGAAAACATCGCGCCGCGGGAAATCGACGAGGCGCTGCTGGCGCACCCAGCGGTTCGCGATGCGGCGGCGGTGGGTGTGCCGGATCGGCACTACGGGCAGGAGATCGGGGTAGCGGTGATCTTGCGCGCGGGTGCGAGCGCGGGAGAACAGGAACTGCGCGATTGGTGCGCCGATGCGCTGGGGCGCTACAAGGCGCCTGCACACTACCGATTCGTCGACGAATTGCCGCGCGGGCCTTCGGGCAAGGTACAGCGCTTGAAATTGCTGCCGCTTTTTGGCTAGCACTATTCCGGATGCCGTCGCTTGCCCGCGGTTGTAGACCTGTGCGCGATCTCAGATTGGCAAATGGAACGAACGCAATGTTCTGGCAACTAAGTGCGGTCATTCAACCATCTACCCGATCATGTTTTCAACGACCGTCGAGCGCTCACGACCCAATACTCAAAATCTAAACAGCGCTCCATTCCCGGATTCATCGCTGGCTAATTTTCTTACACCAAACCATGTTAATTTCATCAAGAAAAATGGGGTAACAAACTATCTCGATTCTTTCTGCGATCCAAAATCTCCAGGGGATCGCAGCTTGGTCGAAAAAATGTTGTTTCCAGAGCGATATGTCAGCGATTATTACGAAAAATCGCCCGATGAACAGAGAAAATGTGCCTCGATGAAAGTTGGCTACCTCGACCCCAAGACGCATTTGAACGAGGTGAACCGTTTTGTGCGCTGGGCACTCAAGCGAGAATTTCCTAAATTGGTCGGCGAGGTACTGGAGCGGTGGAACGTGACTCACCTCGATTTGTCTGGCAAACAAATCGGTGACGATCAAGGTGCGAAGATCCTGGCTGATGTGCTGATGCACAACGCAAGCATTCGGTCGGTTCGCCTCGACAGCTGCAATCTTGGAGATGGCGCGGTCGAAAAATTGGCCGAATGCCTTATTTTTAGACTGAGCCCAGTTTTCATCTCGACGAGTGGCAATAATTTTTCCAAAGAAGGTAGTGCCATCCTCGAGGCCGCGGCACAAAGGAACGCATACTCGCCATCAAGTGCTTATAAGTTGGCATCGCAATGTCGTGATCACGCTGTCGACCCCCAGATCAAACATTTCTTTGAAACTGGTACCTTTCCGACTTCTGAGCAGACGCTTCTGACGATGATGATCGTCATTCATGTCCTGAAAAACTCAAAAGACTCGATTTCCGACCTAAATGCCTGCCTCGAAGACGCTGCGATCAAGTTTCTGGCCTGCACCGTCAAAGATGAAGGTGAACTCCTCTTGATCGCTAAATGGCTGGCGACAAGCCCTCCTATCGAAGCATTCAACTTCAATTTACAACCTATTTCCAAATCGACGTCGATCCAGCTCTGCAACGCAATTGCCGCTAACAAATCACTACGGCGCCTTCAGCTTGCTATATGGGATGAGACTCAGGAGCGCGGTAACGCGCTGCCCAAATCTCAAGTTGTGATCAATGAAATCGAAATAGCGATGCAGCAAAACCGAACTTTGACCGAAATTGATTTGTATACGTCCTACCAGACCTCGAATCAGATCACAGAGGCAACCGAGAGCGCGCTTGAACGCAACAAGGCCATTGCTCGTTCGATGATCGCTGTTTGATGGCGGCAGTTTTCTCTTTCGTCCCCTAGCCAAGAGAAATACTACTTTCGTTCGCACACAACCCGCCAGACCAGTCCTACACTGGCTCGATGTCCACATGGCTGACGTCGGCTCTACAGAACGAGCGCTGGGCAATGGGCGACCAGATCTGGTCGCGCGACCCGGCGACGGGCGCTTTCGATCTGGCTGACTACAAGGGCTTGGGCGCCCCGCCGCCGGCGTGCAACCCGTTCGATCTGGCCACGCTGGTGGGTGCGCGGGTCAGCATCGAAGCCAAGGACGGCATCGCCGGGCCGGTGGCGCTCTACCCCGGCACCTTCAAGTTCTCTCCGCTCACGGGCAAGGCGCTACAGGAGCCACGCACGGCAGACCGGGAGGTGTGGCTGCCGCCCTTCGGCGCCGATGGCGCCGCGGCGGACGCGCCGCAGGGCCTGCGCCTGAGCAACACGCACCTCGCGCTGCGCCCCACGCTCACACCTGAGTCGCCGCCGGACCACCAGATGCCGATGCCGCCGGCCGGTCACTGCCAGTTTCTGGTCGGTGCCTTCGGCACCTGCGACAGCCGGCTGATCGCCGTCGACCCGGCGCAGGGCCAGCTGTACCACTGGCTGCCGAACTCCGAACGCTGGCAGGCGCTGCGGCCCAGCGGCACGCAGGCGCTGGCGCCCAGCGCGCTCGGTGAAGAGGCCTGGGGCCTGGCGGTGGAGGACGCGCAGCGCGCCGCCCGCGTCTTCCTGCCGACCGATGCCGGGCTGGCCATCGTCTTCATCAACCTGATCGGCCGCACCTGCGAGGTGAAGACCGTGGGAACACGCTGCCTGGGCGCGCCGATGCTGTGGCAGGGCGCGGTCTGCGTGCCGATGCTGGACAACGACGGCCGGCTCGGCATCCATGCCTTCGATCCCGAAAGCAACGAACTGCGCCGCATCGAAGGCCTGGCCATCGATGCCGCGGAGACGGCCTGGGTCCGCCCGCTCGCCGACTGCCGGCGCATCGTGTGGATGGCATCGCAAGGCCAGCTGCTCGTCGATCGCGAAGGCGACGGCGCCACGCCGCGCGCCGTCTTCCTGCCCTGGCCCACGGGCCTGGCGCCATGCCTCGACATGGGCAGCCCGTATTTGTCGCGCACCGGCAACCTCTGGCAGCAATGCGTGCGGGCCGAGGGCGACGCGGCGCAGTTCGTGTTCGTCCAGCTCGGCCTGGCCGAGCCGGAGCTGCGGCCCGCGAGTTCGCCACGCTTGAGCACGGGCGCATCGTGCTTCCAGCTCGACACGCGCCTGCGGCTCGCGCCCTGGTTCGAGCCCGACGAGTGCATGCCGCCCGAGGCGGACGAAGTGATCTTCCCGTTGATGGAATCGACCTCCGCATCGACCGTGCTGTGCGTGCGCGTGCCGCACACCCGGGCCGTGGACGGCCTGCTCGCGTCTTCGGAGACTTGCACCGCCACCTTCGAACTGCAGGGCGGCGAGCAGGACGTGCAGTTCTGGATGGCCCGCATGTCCAGGCCCTGGGCCACGCGGCCCTTCGTGTACGCAGGCCACCTGTACCTCCACCACCCCGACAAGCGCCGCCTGGCCGGCTGGCGCATCGAACCCTGAACGACCATGGCGAACACGACGACCGACCTGGACTGGGCGTCTCCGATGGCATGCAGGCATTGCGCGAAGCCGCTGCACGGCGTGGTGCGTTTCTGCCCCTACTGCGGCGGTGAGGAAGCCGCCATGGGGGCCGAGGCGGCGACCGCGCTGGTCGGCGTGACGGCAGTCGAAAGCCACGCGGCCGACAGTGCCGTGGCGCCGATGCCGCAGCTCTCGATCGATGCGGTGGCGCAGCCGCAGCCCCGTAGCCGGCGCAAGGCCAGCATGCCGTCCGTGCTCGCTGCGCCGAAGGCCCCGCGCGGCACGCCGGAGCCCGAGACCGCGCTGCTGGGCCCCGCCGCCTTCGAATGGCCCGAAGGCCTGCCGGCCGTGATCACCGTGGAGCCGCACGCGCCGAAGTCGCGGCTGGCCGAACTGCTGGTGAAACCCGCGGCGATCGGCACTGCGCTGGTGCTGTCGGTGCTCGCGCTGGTGATCGGCTACGTGCAGCCCGGCCAGCGCGACGAGCCGGAACGGGCGCAGGAGCCGGTGGCCAGGGCCGAGCAGGCACCGCAGGCGGAGCCGATGCCGGTGCAAGGGATGGCGGCCGGCGCAGTCGCGGCGGCGGCGCCTGCCCTCGCCGCCGCCACGCAGGTGCCGCGAGAAGAACGCGGGCCGCGCGATCGTGAACCCACCGTCGACGCGGCGCAGCAGGCCGCCCAGGCGCTGGGCCTCTCGGGCCTTTCGGGCCTGTCAGACCCGCCGGCTACGCCACAGACGGCACCGGCGCTTTCCGCAGCAGCAGCCGCATCCGCAACCGAACCGGCAGTGGCACAGACCGCCCCGCCTGCACCCGCGCCCAGCCCCTGCAGCGACACGCTCGCCGCGCTCTCGCTGTGCATTTCCACCGACACCGCGCAGCCACAGCCCCCCGCGCGTTGAAACGCCCTGCCTGCTTCAAAGGAGCCACCATGCGAATCGGAACACTGCTGACGGGGCTGATGTCGATGGCCCTGCTGCTGACGTCGGCAGCGGTCGCGCAGACCCGCACGCCCTACAAGATCGTCACGGCGTCGAAGACCGGCACCTACATCCAGATCGGCCGCGACCTGGCCCAGTACGTCGCCGACCCGGCCGGGATCGACCTGGAAGTGCTGGAGTCGAAGGGCTCGGCCGAGAACGTGCAGCGCATGCGCTTCGAGCAGGGCGTGAAGCTGGCGCTCGTGCAATCCGACGTGTACCAGGCCTTCCTCGATGAAGCGAAGGCAGGCAATGGCGAAGCGGGCAACATCATCAAGCCGCTACGGCTGATCATGCCGCTCTACGACGAAGAGATCTATTTCGTGGCGCGCGCGGATGCGCCCTTCAATTCGATCCACGAGATCAAGAACAAGAAGATCGCGGTGGGCGCCCTGGGCAGCGGCACGGCGCTGACCTCGCGCACGCTCTACCAGCTGATGTTCGGCGAGCCGCTGCCGTCGGCCAACGCGCAATACCTGACCAACGAGGACGCGCTGGTCAAGCTCACGGTCGACAAGACCATCGACGTGGCGATCATCGTGGCTGGCCAGCCGGCCAAGCTGTTCTCGGACATGAAGCCCGAGGCGCGCAACTTCATCAAGATCCTGAAGCTCGACGACGCGGCGCCCGAGACGGCGCGCGCCAAGAAGACCTACTTTCCGGCCACCATCCGCACGTCGAGCTATCCGAGCTGGCTGCAGGCCGACATCCCGACGCTGACCGTGAAGGCCTACCTGGCCACTTACGACTACGGCCTGCAGTCGACGGTGGGCAACCTGGCGCGCTTCGCGGAATCGCTGTGCACCAATTTCGACAAGCTGCAGGCGAACGGGCATCCCAAGTGGAAGCAGGTGAAGCTCGAGCTGCCGCCGCTGGCGCAAGGGTGGCGCTACTACCCGCCGATGGAAAAGCGGCTGCGTGCCTGCATGGCCTCGCGCATGGCCAGCACGGCTGCGCCCTCGCCCGTATCGGAGCGGCCTTCGCGGGCTTGCACCGAGCAGGAGCTGGTGCTGGGGCTGTGCAGGCGTTGAATCGACGCTGGTGAAGCCGAGGCGTCAGCCGCTGCCGCCGCCGTGGTGGCAGCACGATGCCTGTTCCGCAGCTGCTTGCGGCGCCGGCCCGTATCGGTCGTGGTGGCGCACCCACTCCATCTTGTTGTCGACGTCGCGCTCGTTGCGGCCCTTGGGCATGAGGTCCAGCATCGCGTAGGTGCCCATCATCGCTTCCACGCCGCGGCCGTAGGTCGAATAGGTGCGGAAGATCTGCCCGGCCTCGTCCTTGTAAAAGGCGCTGATGCCTGGCCATTCTTCGGACGCCCAGGGCCAGTCGCCGAAGTTGTAGTCGATCTTGCCGGTGGCCACTTCTTCGGGCGTGAAGCTCACGCGAAAGTCGAAGTTGAACTCGGTGTCGAAGGACGACACCCAGCGGAACCGCCAGCCCATGCGCCGGCGGAAGGTTTCGATCTCTTCCAGCGGCGCGCGCGAGACCGCGACGAAGCTGACGTCACGCTGGGCCAGGTGCACGGTCATGCCGTCGGTGTGGTCGGCCATGTAGGAGCAACTGGGGCAGCCCTGCTCCCACCCCGGCGCGAACATGAAGTGCTGCACCAGCAGTTGGCTGCGGCCGTCGAAGAGGTGCGCGAGCCTTTGCGGCCCGTCGGGGCTGGCGAAGACGTAGTCCTTGTCGACGCGCACCCACGGCAAGGCGCGGCGCTCGCGCGCGACCTGGTCGCGCAGGTGGGTCAGTTCCTTTTCTCGCGCCAGGAAGGCGCGGCGCTCGGCCAGCCACTGGTCCATGGAGACGACGGCGTGCCGGGCCGTGCCTGTTTCGGTCGTGATGCGTGGGTTGTCCATCCAGGTCTCCTGCAAATGAGTCGTGCGGTTGCGGATCGCTTGGCGATCGACGCGTCAATGTGCTGCGGCTTTGGGCCGCCGCACGGCACGCACCTTGCCGCTGCCGCCACCGCCCGCGTAGAAGAGCCCGGCCCCGTCGGACTCGAGCCCGCTGACGCCGGTGCCGGCCGGCATCTCGAGGCGGTCGAGCACGGCGCCGCTCTGCGGATCGATGCGGCGGATCTCGCTCTGGTCGCCCTCCCAGGTGCCGTGCCAGAGTTCGCCGTCGACCCAGGTGACACCGGTGACGAATCGGTTGGACTCGATGGTGCGGATGACCTTGCCGGTGTCGGGATCGACCTGGTAGATCTTGCGCTCACGGTACTGGCCCACCCACAGGCTGCCCTCGGCCCAGGCAAGGCCCGAATCGCTGCCCTGGCCCGGCGCCGGAATGGAGGCCAGCACCCGGCCGGTGCTCGGGTCGATCTTGTCGATGCGTGCCTCGGCGATCTGGTAGAGGTGCTTGCCGTCGAAGGCGGTGCCGGCGTCGCCCGCGCAGGCGAGCGTGTGCGTCGATTCGCCGCTGGCCGGATCGAAGGCCACCAGCGCAGCGCCGGTGGCGGCCCACACGTTGCGGCCGTCGTGGGTCACGCCGTGCACGGCTTCTGCACCGGCGAAGGGGCCGTACTCGCGCACGATTTCTGCGGCTTGCGTGCGCGGTTGGGGGTTGCTCTTGCTTGTCATCGATTTGCTCCTTGCAGCGCGCGGACATCGGCGCCGTGGAGACGAATCTATCCAGTCGGCAGCGCAGCGGGGAGTAACAAGATCGTCGTGAAACCCGCGAGTGGCGGCGCGAGCCAGCGCTGCGCGCGCGCACGGCCGGTGGAGCGCACGCGGCCCGCGGCCTCGAGCTCGACCAATGCACGCTGGACGGTGCGCTGGCTGGCGCCCAGCGCCAGTGCGAGCGCCGAGGTCGACCAGGCCGCGCCGTCGGCGAGCAGCGCCAGCATCGAAGCCTGCTCGCCGTCGATGGGCGGAGCCAGCAGCGCGACATCCCGGCCTTCGTCCGTCTGCAGCGCGAAACCGCGCGCGGTCGCCTCGATGCGCGCCATGCCACGGGCCAGCGCTCGCAGCCGCCCGACTTCGACGCGCAGGCGGGCCCGGTGCGTCTCGTCGGGGTCGAGGGTGCGGAAGGCTTTCGCGATCAGCGTCTCGCGGTCGACGTCGCCGGGCCAGGCTGCGGCGAGCGTCTGCGCCAGCGAAAACAGCACCGGCCGGCGCGCGAGCGGCCGCCATGCATCGCCGACACGCAGGCCGCGGCGGCACGCATCGACCACGAGGCTGCCCGAGTCGAGCAGTGCCGCGGCTTCATCGAGCCGCAGGACGTGCTCGTCGAGGGCAGACAGACGGCGCGCGGCCGGGCGATCGAGCGTGGCCCTCAAGTCCGCCACCTCGGCCACGAGTTGGGGCACGCGGGCACGCAAGGCTGCATCCTGAGCGCGCGCGAGAGCCTGCCTCGCCGGCACGGTTTGCAGGGAGCGCAAGGCGAGTTCGGCCGCGGCCAATGCCGACACCGCAGCCAGCGCGGGCGGCAGGCCTGTGGCGTCGAGCCCTTCGAGTGCGGCTGCGGCCTGGTCGAGCCGTCCCAGCAGCAGCAGTCGGCGCACCGCGATCAGGCGCGCCTGCAAGGCGTTCTGGGGGTCGCCCCGCGCCTCGAGCGCCGCTTCCGCCGCGGCCAGGGTGCGCGGCGAGCCGCCGATGTCGCGCATGGCCAGCGCGACCTCCGCCTCGGCCACGACGCAGCGTGCGCGCGCCAACGCCTCGTGCGCACCGAAGCCGCGAGCGGCACGCCGCAGCAATTCACGGGCGCGCACGTGCTCGCCGAGCTGCGCCATGGCGATGCCACGCAGGGCGAGCGCGGGCGGGTCTTCGCGCAGCGCGACACGCTTCAGCGCGCCGAGCGCGTCGCCTGTGGCGAGCGCGCGCCCGGCTGCGGCGATGAGGGAATCCATGGCGACAGGCTAACCCAGGGCGCGGCGCAGGCCCCTCAGGTCGGGCCGTGCCGGGCGAGGAAGTCGACCAGCGCGCGGACGGCCGGCAACATGCCCCGGCGCGTGGGAAACACCGCCTGGACCTCGCTGTCGGTACAGCTCCAGTCGGGCAGCAGGCGGACCAGACGGCCATCGGCGAGTTCGTCGCGGCACAGGATCTGCGGCAACAGCACGACGCCGAGGCCTTCGATGGCCGCATGGCGCAGCGCGAGCATGTCGCCGCAGACCATGCGCGGGGCATGCAGCAACTCGTCGGCCTGGTTCCCCTTGGCCAGCCGCCATGCGTAGCGCTCGCCCTCGGCAGGCAGCGACAGCGTGGGCCAAGCGCCGAGCGACTGCAAGTCGGCCGGCGTCCCTCGCTCGCGCAACAACGCGGGGCTGGCCATCAGCACATCCTGCGTGCGACCCAGCGGGCGCACGACGAGGCTGGAGTCGTCGAAGGGCGGACGGCGCACGCGTATCACCACGTCCATCGGTTCCTCCAGCGGATCGACGCGGCGGTTGCTGACCGTGAGCACCAGACGCACGCCGGGACAGGCTTTCATGAATTCCGGCAACAGGGGCGTCAGCCAGAACTGCGCGAGCGAGATCGGGCAACTGACCCGCAGCAGTCCCTGGGGTTGCGAGACCGCTTCGTCGATCAGCTCGTGCGCCGATTCGCCCAACGCCACCATCTGCTGGCAGCGTTCATAGAAAAGCTCGCCGACCGAGGTCAGCACCAGCCGGCGCGAGCTGCGCTGCAGCAGGCGCACGCCGAGCCGCTGCTCCAGTTGAGAGATGCGCCGGCTCAGCCGCGACTTGGGCACGCCGAGTTGCCGGCTTGCGGCCGAGAAGCCTCGGTGCTCGATCACCTTGGCGAAGAACAGCAGGTCGTTGAGATCTTCCATGGCAGGGGCGTGCTCCTGGGGTTGCACATGATGGCGCGCGGATCGTTCTGCTGGCGGAACGTTGCGTTCATTCTGAAGGGATTGTCCGCGCGTCGTTCCATCCGCATCATCGTCGGCAGCACTTCAAGGAGACACACGAGGATGAAACTCACGACCTTCCACTATCTCGGCCGCGATCGCTTCGGACTGGCAGAAGGCGATGCCGTCGTCGACGTCAGCGAGGTGGCCGGCGCGCCTGGGGACCTGCGCGAGTTGCTGGCATGGGGCGACGATGGTCTGGCGTGGATGCGAAGAGCGGCAACGACGCATGGACGGCGCTTGCCGCTGTCGGACGTTCGTCTTCGCGCGCCCATTCCCGAACCGCGCAAGTTTCTGGGGCTGGGTGGCAACTACGCCTCGCATCTGGACGAAGCTGCGCGCGCAGGACTGTCGCGCGGCGCCTCGGGGCAGGTGTGGTTCAACAAGCAGGTGTCTTGCGTCAATGGCCCGTTCGATGCGGTGCACCTGCCGCGCGTGTCGGGGCAGCTCGACTACGAAGGCGAGCTGGGCGTGGTGATCGGGCGCCGCTGCCGCCACGTGCGCGCCGGCGAGTCCGCGTCGGTGGTGGCAGGCTACGTCGCGGTCAACGACATGAGCGTGCGCGACTGGCAACTGCGCGCGCCCACCCACACGCTGGGCAAGTCCTTCGACACGCATGGTCCCTTCGGCCCCTGGCTGGTCACGCGCGACGAGATACCGGACCCGCATGCCCTGCGCTTGCGCACCTGGATCAACGGCGAGCTGCGGCAGGACGCGAGTACCGCGGAGATGATCCACCGCATCGACGACATGGTGGTCGAGCTGTCTGCCGCCTTCACGCTGGAACCTGGCGATGTGCTGTCCACCGGCAGCCCGGCCGGCTGCGGTGGACTCATGACGCCAACGCGCTACCTGCGTGCAGGAGACCGGGTGCGCGTGGAGATCGAGTCGATCGGTGCGATCGAGAATGTGGTCATCGATGAACCCGCTGGAGAGCGCGCATGAGCGCCGGGCCCATCCGGCCTGCAAAGCTGGCCCATGTGGTGCTGCGCGTATCGGAGCTCCGACGTTCGCGCGATTGGTACCTGACAGTGCTGGAAGCCAGGCCGGCCTTCGAGAACGAGATGGTGTGCTTCCTCAGCTACGACGACGAGCACCATCGCGTCGGCCTGATCGCGCGGCCCGAGCTGGGCCACGCCGGCGATGCGCACACGGGGCTCGAACACATCGCGTTCACCTATGCGTCGCTGGGTGAGTTGCTGGCGACCTATCGGCGGCTGCTGGAGCACGGCATCCAGCCCTACTGGACGATCAACCACGGCCCGACGATTTCGCTGTACTACAAAGACCCGGACGGTCATCGCCTCGAATTGCAGTACGACGTGTTCGAGCGTGCGGAAGACTTGGATGCCTTCTTCGCGAGCGGCGCCTACGAGGAGAACTTCATGGGCATCCGCTTCGACCCTGACGAGATGCACGCGCGCTTCGAAGCGGGCGAGCCGTTGTCGAAACTGACCGCGCGGCGTCCGCTGCGCGAAGGCGAGACGCCGTGGTCGATGTTCGTGCCTTAGGGCGGCATCGGCGCGAATGCGTTCAAAGGCTGATCGCGGATTCGACGTCCTGCACCTTGCGACGCGCGAGCGCGAGGTTGGCACGGGCCTTGTCGAGCACGACGTACATGAACAGGCCGGTGTGCGCGGCCGAGGGACGAATGATGTGGTACTGCTTGCCCAGCGTGATCAGCATGTCGTCGATGGAATCGTTGAGCTTGAGCGAGTTCATCGTGCGCAGCTTGGCGCGCACGACCTCGGTGTTGCCGGCGGCCGCCATCTCCATGTCGATGCCGGAGCCGGCCTGGCCCATCAGCATGCCGGAGCCGCTGTCGACCAGCGCACAGCAGAGTGCGCCGTCGATGCCCATGATGGCGGCGAGAGAGTCGTTGATTGAAGCCATAGCAGTCGCTTTCTAGAGTGGAAAAAATGGGTGGAAGAGATGCGAGAAGGAGCGGGAGCAGCGGAGGGCGCGGGGAGATGTGGCGAGATGCGGCGAGATGCGAAGGGAGGTGGGTGAACACGCGATGGGTGCAGCGCGCGAACGCGGCACGATCAGCTCGTCGCGACGGCCCTTCCGATTTCGTCCGCGGCCCAGAAGGCCTTGGCCAGCACCGTGCGGGGCGTCAGCGCCATGCACAGCACCAGGTCGCCGGCGCGCCCGATCGGCTTGAGCAGCAACGTGCCCGCCCTCGTTTCGATGAAGAGGCGCTCGCAGGGCCCGTGGCCGACCTCGCGGCCTGCGGCGACGGCCACCGCCATCAGCGAACTGGCCATGGCGGCCAGCTGCGCGGGCCTCAGCCCCGGCTTGCCGGCGAGCGAGGCGATCTCGATTCCATCGACGGTGGCGATGACGGCAGCCGTGAGGTCCAGCGCTTGCTCGGTGTGACGATGCAGGATCTCGGTGTAGCGGCCGGCCAGGGCTTGGTGCGCGGCCAGCGCCTGCGCTCGGGTTTTCGGTGTGGACATGCGGGGCCGGTCAGTCGGGAAGCACCGCGACCAGCAACTCCAGCGCATCGAGCATCTGCGCGCGATCGCGGACGTCGATTTCGAGCACCGGCACCGCCATGCCGGCCTGCTCCGCCAGGGTTCGGGAGAACTGTTCGAGCTGGGACCGATCCACAGCGCGCGCCGCCAGCACGGCGACGGCGGGGCTCGGATCGAGCGCTGCGGCTTGAGTGACGATGCTCATGGCATGGCCCAGCGCGTCGGGCTCGCGAACGTCGACCAGCACCAGCACGCCTGCCGCGAAGCCCAGCAACCATCGGCGCAGGAATCCGAAGCGGTCTTGACCCGGACTGCCATAGACGTGGAGTTCCTCGTCGCTCGACGGCAAGCGCACCACGCCGAATTCGGCACCGACGGTGGTCGTCGGCTTGGCCTCCATCGTCGCCGCGAGATTCGGCACTTCGCAGCTGCTCAGCGCGTCACCGCAAAGCGAGCGAATCGCCGTTGTCTTGCCGATGCCCATGGGGCCGAAGAGAACGATGCGAGGCGTCATGGCGATGCCGGTGACAGAGACGCCGCGCGACCGCCGCGCAGCCATCGGCGCAGTCGCGCGGCCAGGCCCGAAGGCTGCGGGGGAACGGCGGGGGGCAGCGGATTCGTGCGAAGCGCTCCCAGCCGGTCGAGCTTTGCCAGCAGGACATCGACCGCGGCGACACCGAGACCGGCCTCGGCCATCAGCCATTCGCGAGAGACCGGCCTGCGCGTCATGCCGGCGAGCGCGCAAAGCACGGCCAACGGAGGCCGATCGCCGGGGACGATCCAGTACTTGAGCTGATAGAGGCTGGCTGCCGGCTCGGCAGGCTCGGGCTGCATGCCCAGCACGCTCTGCACGTGCCGCACGGCCCTGTCACGGCGGTCGAGCACGCGGGCGGCTGCCAGCTCCAGCACCTCCATCAGCGCATTGACGCGGAACTCGCGCTGGATGCGCAGGTGTCCGTTCGCGCCGTCGACTACCGCGGTGTCCGAGACGTACACGCTGACCCGGTCATCGCCGCGGACGCCGTGCTCGCGGAGCACGACGTCGGCATCGGATTCGCTGCACAGCTCCCACTGCACGACGCTGCGCTTGGCTGCCACGGGCAGCATGGATTCGAATCGCTCGCGAAGCGGATCGGGCAACAGCGCCGGGCTGATGGAGATGGACTTTCGTGGAGTGCGCCAGCGGGAAGGAGCAGGCATCCGGGCAGTTGCAGCGGGTTCGAGCATGAGGCCGCCATTGTTCGAACCGGCCTCTGCTCACGCCGATGGCATCCACAAAAAGCGAGAAACTCGTTCCGCGGCCTCCGGCGGGTGTGACATCCATCACGGGTGGCGTCGGGCGCAACCATCGCCCCGTGCCGCGGGCTAGAGCAGCGTGCGCATCCGCTTCGCCGCAGCCTTCAATGCATCGATGCGCTGCATCGCATCGTCCATCGTCATCCGTGCGGTCGGGGCGTGGACGGCGATGGCGGCGCGCTGCCTGCCGGATTCGTCCAGCACCGGCACCGCCACCGCGACCAGGCCCGCGATGAATTCCTCGCGGTCGCAGGAGTAGCCCTGTGCGGCGATCGCGTCGCACTCGGCGCGCAGTGCGTCGGTGTCCGTGATGGTGTTGGCGGTCATGCGCTCGAGCGTGATCTGTCCGATCACGGCTTCACGCTCCTTCTTCGCCATCTGCGCCAGGAACAGCTTGCCGCTGGCGGTGCAATGCAGCGGCACGTGCGAGCCCACGTCGAGCGTCAGCCGCAGCGGCCATTGCGCCTCGACCCGGTCGAGGTAGAGCACCTGCGTGCCGTCCAGCGTGGTGAAGTTGCAGGTCTCGCCCACCTGCTTGACCAACTCCGACAGCACGTCGTGCCGCAGGCCGCGCACCACGCCGTGGTTGAGCGTGTCGAAGGCCAGCCGCCGCAGGGCAGGCCCGACGCTGAACATGCGCTCGTCCACGTCGCGTGCGAGAAAACCGGTGGCCAGCAGTTGAGTGCAGATGCGGTGCGCGGTGCCCTTGGGCAAGGAAAGCTGCGCGGCCAGGTCGGCGAGCGACAGCGCGCGGCCCTCGTTGGCCAACAGCGTCAGAAGGCGCAGGCTGCGCTCGGCCGACGAACCGGTGCTGGGCTCTTCCGCCTGCGCGTCGGAAGCAGCCGCGGCGCGCTTCTTCACCTGGGCGGCGGCAGTGGTGGCGGGGGCGGCGGCAGCTTCGCGCGCAGGTTGCGTCATACGGGAAAACCTCTAGCAAAGAGTTAAAACGGAACGTTGTGTTCCGAAAATCCATCACCTAGCATCGGTGACCGTAGCGATTGTTTCACTGCCGGAAGCCCTGAATGCCAGTTGAAGAAGAGTTCGATTACATCGTCGTCGGCGCCGGTTCGGCCGGCTGCGTGCTGGCCGGCCGGCTGAGCGAAGACCCGGCCACGCGCGTGCTGCTGCTCGAAGCCGGCCCCGAGGACAAGTCGCTGTGGATCCACCTGCCCATCGGCTACGGCAAGACGATGTGGAGCCCCACCTACAACTGGCGCTTCGAAACCGATCCCGACCCGGGCATGAACGGCCGCCGAATCTACTGGCCGCGCGGCAAGACGCTGGGTGGATCGAGCTCGATCAACGGCCTGATCTACATCCGCGGCCAGCGCGAGGACTACGACCACTGGGCCGCGCTAGGCAACGAGGGCTGGGGCTACGACGAGGTGCTGCCCTACTTCATCCAGTCCGAAGGCAATCAGCGCGGCACGAACGCGTTTCACGGTGGCGAAGGGCCGCTCAAGGTCTCGGACATCGGCGCGAAGAACGAGCTGATCGAGGCCTTCATCGCCGGCGCCCAGCAGATCGGCGTGCCACGCACGGAAGACTTCAACGGCGCCGCGCAGGAAGGGGCCGGCTACTACCAGCTCACCACGCATCGCGGCTGGCGCTGCAGCACGGCCAAGGCCTACCTGACGCCAGCGCGGCACCGCGACAACCTGCGCATCGAGACCGAAGCGTTGGCCAGCGCACTGGTGCTCGAAGGCCGCCGTGCCGTCGGCGTGCGCTACCGGCAAGGCGGCGTCGAGAAGACCGCACGCTGCCGCGCCGAGGTGCTGCTGGCTGCCGGCTCACTGCAGTCGCCGCAATTGCTGCAGCTCTCGGGCATCGGCCCGCGTGCGCTGCTCGAACGGCACGGCGTGCCCGTGGTGCACGACCTGCCGGGCGTGGGCGAGAACCTGCAGGACCACCTGCAGATCCGCCTGAGCTACGAGTGCACGCAGCCGATCACCACCAACGACCAGCTCAACTCCTGGGTCGGCCAAGCGAAGCTGGGGCTCGAATGGCTGATGCACCGCACCGGCCCGCTGGCGGTGGGCATCAACCAGGGCGGCTGCTTCATGCGCGCGCTGAAGGATGCGCACGGCAGGCCGGTGGCCCCCACGCCCGACATCCAGTTCCACGTCGCCACGTTGTCGGCCGACATGGCGGGTGGCAAGGTGCATCCTTGGTCGGGCTTCACCTTCTCGGTGTGCCAGTTGCGGCCCGAATCGCGCGGCCACGTGCGCATCCGCTCGCGCGACCCGGCCGAGCCGCCGGAGATGCAGCCCAATTACCTGTCGACCGAGCTGGACCGCGCGACCACGGTCGCCGGTGTGAAGGCGGCGCGCGCCATCGCCGCCGCGCCGGCGATGCGGCCCTACGTCAGGCGCGAGATCAAGCCCGGCCCCGACGCCGCCGACGACGAGGCGCTCCTGGAGTTCTGCCGCAACAACGGTGCGACCATCTTCCACCCCACCGGCACCTGCCGCATGGGCAGCGACCCGCTGGCCGTGGTCGACGCGCGCCTGCGCGTGCACGGCATCGGCGGGCTGCGCGTCATCGACTGCTCGGCCATGCCTACGCTGGTGTCGGGCAACACCAATGCACCGGCCGTGATGATGGCCGAGAAGGCCGTCGACATGATCCGCGAGGACGCCACGGCACCCGTCGCCGCGCTCGCCGCCTGAGTTTCTTTCGCAGTCCGCAGCCCCTCGCGCAGGGGTGTTTCAACAACAACTTCATCGGAGACAGCAATGAGTGCAGCAACAGGCGACGAGAAGGCGATCCGGAGGGTGGTGACGTCGGCATTGGTAGGCGCCAGCATCGAGTGGTACGACTTCTTCCTCTACGGCGTGGTGGCCGGCATCGTGTTCAACAAGCTCTACTTTCCGGGCAGCGACCCGGTGGTGTCGACGCTGCTGGCCTACACCACCTTCGCGGTGGGCTTCGTCACGCGGCCGCTGGGCGGCGTGATCTTCGGCCACTTCGGCGACAAGATCGGCCGCAAGAGCATGCTGATCCTCACGCTGATGATCATGGGCGTGGCCACCTTCCTGATCGGGCTGGTGCCGACCTACGCGCAGATCGGCATCGCGGCGCCGATCCTGCTGCTGCTGTTGCGCGTGGCCCAGGGCATCGGCCTGGGCGGCGAATGGGGCGGCGCGGTGCTGATGGCCTACGAATACGCGCCGAAGGAGAAGCGCGGCTTCTACGCCTCGCTGCCGCAGATCGGCCTGGCCATCGGCCTGTGCATGGCCTCGGGCGTCGTCGCGTTGCTGTCGTTCCTGCTGACCGACGAGCAGTTCCTCGCCTGGGGCTGGCGCATCGCCTTCCTCTTGTCGGGCGTGATGGTCGTGGTGGGCATGTACATCCGCCTGCACGTGCAGGAGACGCCGGAGTTCGCCGCGGTGAAGGCGCGCAACGCCGAGCTGCGCATTCCCTTCTTCGACATGCTCAAGCGCTACCCCGGCAACGTGCTCAAGGGCATGGGCGCGCGCTACATCGACGGCGTGTTCTTCAACATCTTCGGCGTGTTCTCGATCAACTACCTGACGAGCACGCTCAAGATCAGCCGCACCGAAGCGCTGCTCGGCGTGATGGCGGCGGCGGTGGTGATGATCTTCACCATTCCCTTCTTCGGACGCCTGTCCGACCGGCTGGGCCGGCCGAAGGTCTACATGTGGGGCTCGCTGATCACCGCGGTCGCCGCCTTCCCGGGCTTCTGGCTGATGACGAACAGCGGCGGCAACGTGTTCCTGATCTGGCTCGCGATCATCGTGCCCTTCGGCATCTTCTACGCCTCGGTGTACGGGCCGGAGGCGGCGCTCTTCTGCGACCTCTTCGATGCGAAGGTGCGCTACACGGGCATTTCCTTCGTCTACCAGTTCTCGGGCATCTTCGCCTCGGGCATCACGCCGATCATCGCGACCGCCCTGCTCAAGTCCGGCGGCGGGCAGCCTTGGCAGATCTGCATGTACGTGCTGTTCGCGGGCGTGGTGTCGGCCATCTGCGCCTGGCTCATCGGGCGCTCGGCGCCGGTGGTCGAGCCACATGCCGACGGCCGGAGCTACCGCGCGAGCGGCGCCGGGCGCTAGGCCATTTTTTAGCGGCGGAGGGGCCGCGTCGGTAGCAGAATCCGGCCTTGCGTCATTCACGACAAGAAGGATTCCGATGACCGACCTCTCCGCCTACCCCATCACCAGGAAGTGGCCCGCCGCCCATCCTGAGCGACTGCAGCTCTATTCGCTGCCCACGCCCAACGGCGTGAAGGTGTCGATCATGCTCGAAGAGACCGGGCTCCCCTACGAGCCCCACCTGGTCAACTTCGAGACGCATGACCAGATGTCGCCGGAATTCCTTTCGCTCAACCCCAACAACAAGATCCCGGCCATGCTCGACCCCGACGGCCCCGGCGGCAAGCCGCTGGCGCTGTTCGAATCGGGCGCGATCCTGGTCTACCTGGCCGACAAGACCGGCAAGCTGATGCCGGCCGACCCCGCTGCGCGCTACGAGACGCTGCAGTGGCTGATGTTCCAGATGGGCGGCATCGGCCCGATGTTCGGCCAGGTCGGCTTCTTCCACAAATTCGCCGGCAAGCACTACGACGACAAGCGGCCGCGCGACCGCTACGTGGCGGAGTCGAGGCGCCTGCTCCACGTGCTGGAAACGCGGCTCGCGGGCCGCGACTGGATCATGGGCGACGAATACACCATCGCGGACATCGCCACCTTTCCCTGGGTGCGCAACCTGGTGGGCTTCTACGAAGCCGCCGAGCTGGTGGAATGGGACGGCTTTCCGCACGTGCGGCGCGCGCTCGACGCCTTCGTCGCGCGCCCCGCGGTCGCACGCGGGCTGAGCATTCCAAGCCGCACACCGGCGTCGACCTGACAAAGAAAAAAGGGGCCATCCGGCCCCTTTCTTCTTCGTCGATGCGCACCCGCTACATGCGGCCCTTCCACGGCACCAGGCGGCGTTCGAGCCAGCGCATCAGCAGGTCGAACAGATAGGCCACCACGCCGATCACGATGATCCCCATGATCACGATGTCGGTGCGCAGGAAGTTCGACGCGTTGAGCACCATCTGGCCCAGCCCCATGTTGGCCGCCACCATCTCGGCCGCCACCAGCGTGGTCCAGCCGAAGCCGATCGCGATGCGCATGCCGACCAGGATGTCGGGCATGGCCGAGGGCAGGATGACGTGGCGGATGACCTGCATGTAGCTTGCGCCCATCGAGTAGGCCGCGTTGATCTGCTCCTGCGAAGCGCTGCGCATGCCCGAGCGTGCGGCCAGGGCCAGCGGCGCGAAGCACGACAGGAAGATCAGCAGTACCTTGGGCAGTTCGTCGATGCCGAACCAGATGATGATCAGCGGCAGGTAGGCCAGCGGCGGCAGCGGCCGGTAGAACTCCAGCGGCGGGTCGAAGATGCCGCGTGCCACACGGCTCATGCCCATGGCGATGCCGATCGGGATGGCCGTCACGCAGGCGAGCGCGAAGGCCGAGAACACGCGAAACATGCTGGCCAGGAAGTGCTGCCACAACGGCTTGTCGTTGGCCTGCCCGGTGACGTACTCGTAGAACTGCTGCGCCACAGCCTGTGGCGACGGCAGGAAGAGCGGCTTGACCCAGCCCATGTTGGTGACGATGAACCACAGCGCCACCAGCACGATCACGGTGACCACGCTGATGCCCACGCTCGAGCCCGCGCCGGGCACCTTGAAGGCACTCGTCTTGAGCTTGGCACCCGAGGCCGCGTGGGCGCCGGCAGCGGTGGTGTTCGGTGGCGAGACCTTTGTCATGGCGACTGGGGCGGCAATGGTGGCGTCAGGCATGAGCAGCCTCCCGATGATGAATGATCGACAGCACTTCTTCACGCATGCGGATGAACTCGGGCTCCGACTTCACCTTGCGCGAGTCGCCGTGCGACAGGAATTGCCGCGAGAACGGCACCTCGTCGTACACGTGCGAGATGCGCCCGGGGCTCGGGCTCATCACGATCAGCCGGGTCGCCAGGAACAGCGCCTCTTCCACCGAGTGCGTAATGAAGAACACCATCTTGTTCGACTTCGACCAGGCCTTCAGCAGGATTTCCTGCACCTGCTCGCGTGTGAATGCGTCCAGCGCGCCCATGGGCTCGTCCATCAGCAGCACGGCCGGGTCGCTGGCCAGTGCGCGGGCGATGCCCACCCGCTGCTGCATGCCGCCCGAGAGTTCGTAGACGGCGCGGTCGGCGTATTTCTCCAGGCCGACCAGGCCGAGCTTCTCGACGGCGATGCGGTCGCGCTCGGCCTTGCCCGCGCCCGCCAGGCGCAGGCCCAGCGAGACGTTGTCGCGCACGTTGAGCCAGGGCATCAGCGCATGCTTCTGGAACACCACGCCGCGGTCGGCGCCGGGGCCTGCCACCGGCTGGCCGTCGAGCAGGATCTCGCCGGTGGACGGCGGCAGGAAGCCGGCGATGCAGTTGAGCAGCGTGGTCTTGCCGCAGCCGGAGGCACCGAGCGCGACCACGAAGTCGCCGTCGCGCATTTGCAGGTTGACCGGCGCCAGCGCCTGCAGGGTGCCGCCCTTGACGGCGTAGTTGACCGTGAGGTCGCGGATGTCGAGCGTGGGCATGAACAGTCCTCGGCGCCTTACTTCGCCATCGCCTTCTCGACGTAGGTGGTGGTGACGAAGGCGCTGTAGTCGGGCTTGACCTCCTGCACGCGGCCCTGCTCCTTGAGGAACACGGCCGTGTTGGCCATCGCCTTGGCCGCACCGCCGCCCAGCCAGGTGGGCGACAGCTGCTCGGCCATCGTCGGGAAGGTGTAGAGCGACATCGCGGGGCCCACGTCCTTCGGGTCGGCCTTGGTCCACTTCGCCATGGCCTTGGTCTGCGGCGAGTCGGGTGTCCAGCTCTTGCCGCTGGCCTTGTACTCGTCGTTGGCGCGATTGAGCGCCTTCACGAAGGCGACCATGAAAGGCTCGTTCGCGGCAGCCCACTTGGCGTTCACCACGATGCCTTCGAAGGTGGGCGCGCCGCGCTTGCCGATGCTGCCCGACGTGGCGATGGTCTTGCCGCTCGACCTGATCTTCGACAGCACCGGGTCCCAGATGAAGGTGGCGTCGATGTCACCGCGCTCCCACGCCGCCGCGATCTCGGGCGGACGCATGTTCATCACGTTGACCGACTTGGCGTCGACGCCGTCCATCTTCAGGCCGGCCATGAGTTGGTAGTGCGCGGTTGACACGAAAGGCGTCGCAACCTTCTTGCCCGCCAGGTCCTTGATGCTGCCGATGCCGGAGGCGTTGCGCGCGATCAGCGCCTCAGCGTCGGCGATGTCGGCCGAGATCCAGAACAGCTTGATGTCCTGACCCTGGCTGGCAGCCGCAGTGAGCGGGCTCGAACCCGTCTCGCCCATCTGCACGTCGCCCGAGGCCATCGCGCGGATGACGTCGCCGCCGCCCGAGAACATGCGCCAGTTGATCTTGTAGCCGGTGGCCTTCTCGACCTCGCCCGACTCCATCACGAGGCGCAGCGGCACCAGCATGTCCTGGTGGGCGAAGGTCAGCTCCTTGGTCTGGGCCTGCACCGACATGCCGGTGCCGAAGGCCAGGGTGGCGGCGAAGACCGCGCACGAGTGTTTGAAACGCCGGGGCAAGCTCATCTCGGTTCTCCTGTAGGTGAATCGAGATGGACTTTGCACCCATCGCCCTGCAGGCCAAAGTGCCAGCGGGGCACGGGGTATGGAGCCAGCGGGTGGGTAGTTACCCTTGTTGTGGTGCGGGGCGCACGAACGCGGTGCGGGGTCTTGCTCCCTCTCCCTCCGGGAGAGGGAGTAATTCAGGCGGAGGTGTACGCGGTCTTCACCACGGTGAAGAACTCCTGCGCATAACGCCCCTGCTCGCGCGGCCCGTAGCTCGAACCCTTGCGGCCGCCGAAAGGCACGTGGTAGTCCACGCCGGCGGTCGGCAGGTTCACCATCACCATGCCGGCCTGCGAATGGCGCTTGAAGTGCGTCGCGTGCTTGAGCGACGTGGTCGCGATGCCGGCGGACAAGCCGAACTCGGTGTCGTTGGCCGTGGCGAGCGCCTCTTCGTAGTTCTTGACGCGGATCACGCTGGCCACCGGGCCGAAGATCTCTTCCTTGTTGATGCGCATCGTCGCCACCGATTCGCTGAACAGCGCCGGCGACATGTAGAAGCCCTCGGTCGCGAGCTTCAGGCGTTCGCCGCCGGCAGCGAGCGTGGCGCCTTCCTTCTGGCCGATCTCGACGTACTCCAGATCCTGATCGAACTGGCTCCTGCTCGACACGGGCCCGACGTCGGTGCCCTGCGCCAACGCATCGCCGACCTTGATCTTGGCCATGCGCGCCTTCATCGCCTCGATGAACTTCGGGTAGATGCCCTCGGTGACGATCAGCCGGCTCGACGCGGTGCAGCGCTGGCCGGTGGAATAGAACGCGCTCTGCACGCTGAGCTCCACGGCCTGGTTCAGGTCGGCGTCGTCGAGCACCACCTGCGGGTTCTTGCCGCCCATTTCGAGCTGCACCTTCTTGCCCTGGGTCGCGCACTGCACGGCGATGTTGCGGCCCACGCCGACCGAGCCCGTGAAGCTGATGGCATGGATGCCGGGATGGTCGACCAGCGCATTGCCGATGACGCTGCCGCGGCCCATCACGAGGTTGAACACGCCGGCCGGAATGCCGCTGCGGCTGATGATCTCGGCCAACGCCCAGGCGCAGCCCGGCACCAGGTCGGCGGGCTTGAGCACCACGCAGTTGCCGAAGGCGAGCGCCGGCGCGATCTTCCATGCCGGGATGGCGATGGGGAAGTTCCAGGGCGTGATGAGCCCCACCACGCCGATCGGCTCGCGCGTGATCTCGACGCCGATGCCGGGGCGCACCGAGGGCAGCAGCTCGCCCGACAGGCGCAGGCATTCGCCCGCGAAGAACTTGAAGATGTGGCCGGCACGCGTGGCCTCGCCGATGCCTTCGGCCTTGGTCTTGCCTTCTTCCCGCGCCAGCAGCGTGCCCAGCTCTTCCTTGCGCGCGAGGATTTCGGTGCCGATCTTGTCGAGCGCATCGGAGCGCGCCTGCACGCTGCCTGTGGCCCAGGCAGGGAACGCGGCGGTGGCGGCCGCCACGGCCTCGTCGACCTGGGCGGCATCGCCCTGGGTGTACTGGCCCAGCACGTCGTCGAGGTTGCTGGGATTGATGTTGGGGCTGTAGCTCGCGCCGGCGCGCCATTCGCCGTTGATGAGGTTGTCGAAGTTCTGCATGGCCGGTTCCTCCGGAAAGATGTGTCGAAAAAAGAAAGGGCCGCTCGAGCGGCCCCGCGCGCAAGAGGACTCTACGCCCCCTGCAAGCCTTACTGCGGGCCGAGTTTGTCGATGAGCCGCGCGAGCGCTTCGTACTCGTCGGACTTGAGTTCGGTGAGCGGCGTGCGCACCGGGCCGGCATCGTGGCCGACGATCTTCGCGCCGGCCTTGACGATGCTCACCGCATAGCCGTGGCCCTGGTTGCGGATGGCCAGGTAGGGCATGAAGAAGTCCTTGAGCAGGCGGTGCTGCGTGGCGATGTCGTCGGTGCGCACGGCCTCGTAGAAGTCCATCGCGGTCTTCGGGATGAAGTTGAAGACGGCCGACGAATACACCGGCGTGCCGAGCGCCTTGTACGCAGCGGCGTACACCTCGGCCGTGGGCAGGCCGCCCAGGTAGGCGAAGCGGTCGCCCATCGTCAGGTAGATCGAGCTCATGAGCTCGATGTCGCCGATGCCGTCCTTGAAGCCCACCAGGTTGGGGCAGCGCTCGGCCAGGCGCGCGAGCGTTTCGGGGTAGAGCTTGCTCTGGCCGCGGTTGTAGACGATGACGCCGAACTTCACGCTCTTGCACACCGCCTCGACGTGTGCGGCCAGGCCGTCCTGGCCGGCTTCGGTGAGGTAGTGCGGCAGCAGCAGGATGCCGTGCGCGCCAGCCTTTTCGGCTGCCTGCGCGCACTGGATCGCGAAGCGCGTGGGGCCGCCGGCGCCCGCGATGATCGGCACCTTGCCACGGCAGGTCTGCACTGCGGTCTCGATGATGCCGGGGTACTCGTCGCCGGTCAGCGAAAAGAATTCGCCGGTGCCGCCGGCGGCGAACAGCGCAGTCGCGCCATAGGGTGCCAGCCATTCCAGGCGCTCGATGTAGCCCTTCTTGTCGAAGTTGCCTTCGGCGTCGAAGTCCGTCAGCGGAAAGGACAGCAGGCCGGAGCCCATGATGGTCTTGAGTTCTTGCGGATTCATGCGGGTCTGATGGATGTGAAGGGATGAACGGAAGGACGCTTAGTCCAGCTTGATTTGTGCGGCGTCGACCACCTTGGCCCAGCGCGCGCGCTCTTTGTTGAAGAACTGTTCCTGCTCGGCCGGCGTCATGGTCACGACCTCGGCGCCCTGCCCGGCCATGCGCGAGCGGATGTCGTTCGACCGGATGATCGTGACCAGTTCCTTGTTGAGGCGCTGGATCACCGCCTCGGGCGTGCCGCGCGGCGCCAGGATGCCCTGCCACGTGCCCGAGTCGAAACCGGTCACACCCTGTTCGGCGATGGTGGGCACGTCGCCGATCAGCGGCATGCGCGTCGGCTTCGAGACGCCCAGCACCTTGAGCTTGCCGCTCTGCACGTGCGGCAGCGTGGCCAGCATGCCGTTCATCAGCACCTGGGTCTGGCCGCCGACCGTGTCTTGAATGGCCTGCACGCCGCCCTTGTAGGGCACGTACTGCCAGCGCGCACCGCTGGCACGTTCGAGCGCCACGCCGGCCAGGTGCGGCGCGCTGCCGGTGGCGGTGACGGCGAAGTTCAGGTCGGACTTCTTCGACAGCGCGATCAGTTCCTTGAGGTTGTTCGCCGGCACCGACGGGTGCACCACCAGCAGGTGGGGCGAATAGGCCAGCATGGTCACACCGCGCAAATCCTTCGACGGGTCGAAGGACAGCTTGGTGTAGACCGAGGGGCTGATGGCCAGCGCGCCCACGTCGCACAACAGCAGCGTGTAGCCGTCGCCGGGTGCGCGCGAAACGAGTTCGGCGCCGAGGTTGCCGTTGGCGCCGGCGCGGTTCTCGACGATCACCGATTGCTTCAGCGCTTCCGACAGGGGCTGGCTGATCGCGCGGGCAATGATGTCTGACGACCCGCCCGGCGGGTAAGGCACGACGAGCTTGATGGGCTTGGCTGGCCAGGCGTCGGCGGCCATCGCGGGAGCCGCGGCCAGCGCGCTTGCGCCCAAGGCGCCGAGGACGAGTTCACGTCGATTGAGGCTCATGTTCCTGTGTCTCCTGGAGGGGATGGAAAGAGAGGTGCCGTCATGGGCACGCGAATCGTGTCGTGTTGTTCTAAGTTATCAGTCATCGTACAACTAGGCGCGCAGGCTGTCCAGTAAAAAGATCGCCCTGCTACGCGGAAGCGCTTCCGTCGACGGCTGCCGGGCTCGTCTCGCGCTGCGCCGCTTCCTGCGCGAGCCGAAGACGCTCGCGGCTGTTGGTCAGGTGGATGCGCATGGCGGCACGCGCCGATTCCGGATCGCGCCGGGCGATCGCGGCATAGATCTCCTCGTGCTCGCGATTGACGCGGCTCAGGTACTCGCCGCGACGGTCGTGATTGCGAATGGCCGGGATGCGCGTGCGCGGAATGATCGACGTGCCCAGGTGGCTCATGATGTCCGCGAAATACGGGTTGCCGGTGGCCTGGGCGATCTGCAGGTGGAAGCGGAAGTCGGGCGCGATGGTGTCCCCGCCCGCCGCCACGTTGCCTTCGAAGTCGTCGAGCGCCTCGCGCATCGCCGTGAGCTGCTCGTCGGTGCGGCGGCTGGCGGCCAGGCCGGCCGATTCGGTTTCGAGGCTGATGCGCAGTTCGAGCACGGCCAGCACGTCGACAGTGGCCGCGATGTCCGAGGCTTCGAGCCTGAACATGCCCGCCGCCCGCGGCTGCAGCACGAAGGTGCCGATGCCGTGGTGGGTTTCGACCAGCCCGCCGGCCTGCAGCTTCGACAGCGCCTCGCGCACCACGGTGCGGCTGACGCCGTAGGCCTGCATGATGGCCGACTCGGTGGGCAGCTTGTCGCCGGGGCGCAGCTGCTGGCTGCGGATTTTTTCGCCGAGATCGTCCACCAGGCCATGCGCCAGGCCGCGACCCCGACGGCGCGGCGCACCCGCCAGCGCAAACGCTTCGGCGGCTGAGGTTGACCCCGTTGACACGCTCGACATGCGGTGATGATAATCAACCGAGCGTTGTACGACAACCGATAACTTACGACACACCCGAGACATGAGTGCACCCGCTACATCCGCGACATCCGCTACTCCCGCTTCCGCCGCCCCGTCGGCCCAGCCGCTGAATCGCCTGCTCCTGACCGGCGCGGCCGGCGGCCTCGGCAAGGTCCTGCGCGAAAGCCTGCGGCCTTTCGCCCGTACCTTGCGCCTGTCCGACATCGCCGCGCTGGCGCCGGCCACCGGCGCCCACGAGGAAGTCGTGCCCTGCAACCTGGCCGACAAGGCCGCGGTCGATGCGCTGGTCGCCGGCTGCGACGCCATCGTCCATCTGGGCGGCGTTTCGGTCGAACGGCCCTTCGAGGAAATCCTCGAGGCCAACATCAAGGGTATCTTCCATCTCTACGAAGGCGCGCGCCGCCACGGCGTGAAGCGCGTCGTCTTCGCCAGCTCGAACCACGTGATCGGCTTCCACAAGCAGACCGACACCATCGACGCGCATGCCGCGCGCCGCCCCGACGGCTACTACGGCCTGTCGAAGTCATTCGGCGAAGACGTCGCGCAGTTCTATTTCGACCGCTACGGCATCGAGACCGTCAGCATCCGCATCGGCTCGTCGTTTCCGGAGCCGGCCAATCGCCGCATGATGAGCACCTGGCTCAGCTACCGCGACCTCACGCAACTGATCGAGAAATCGCTGTTCACGCCCGACGTGAAGCACACCATCGTCTATGGCGCGTCGGCCAATCGCGACCTGTGGTGGGACAACAGCGCGGCAGCGCACCTGGGCTTCGCGCCGCAAGACACATCGGAGGTGTTCCGCGCCAAGGTCGAGGCGCAGCCCCCGGTGGCGCCGACCGACCCCAACGCCATCTACCAGGGCGGCGCCTTCACCGCCCAAGGGCCGTTCGGCGACTGACGCGCTTGCCGCGTTGCCACGCATGCAAGCCGAACTCATCCTCGACGCGCGCTGCGGCACCGGCGAAAGCCCGGTGTGGAATGCGCAGGAGCAGGCGCTCTACTGGGTGGACATCCCCGCCCGCCAGCTGCATCGCCTCGACCCGGCCACCGGCGCGCATCGAGCTTGGACCGGCGACGAAATGCTGGCCTGCGTCGCGCCGCGCGCCGGGCACCCGGGCCAATGGATCGCCGGCATGGAAAGCGGCCTCTTCGCCATCGCGACGCGCGATGACGGCACCCTCGCTGCCACGCCCGTGGCGCAGGTTGCGCACGAGCAGCACGGCATGCGCTTCAACGACGGCCGCTGCGACCGCCAGGGCCGCTTCTGGGCCGGCACCATGCTGATGGACATGGCGGCCGCGCGCGACGTGGGCCGCGTCTATCGCTATCAGAGCGACGTCAACGCCGAAGCGGCGCTGCGCGTCCATTTCGACCGGATGATCGTGCCCAACGGCATGGCCTTCAGCCCCGATGGTCGCACCATGTACCTGTCGGACTCGCATCCGAACGTGCAGGCCATCTGGGCCTTCGACTACGACATCGACACCGGCGCGCCTCACCACCGGCGGCTGTTCGTCGACATGAAGCCCCTGCCCGGCCGGCCCGACGGCGCCGCGGTCGATGCCGACGGCTGCTACTGGATCTGCGGCAACGACGCCGGGCTCGTGCACCGCTTCACGCCCGAGGGCCGACTCGACCGCTCGCTAGCCGTGCCGGTGAAGAAGCCCGCGATGTGCGCCTTCGGCGGCAGCGGGCTCGACACGCTTTTCGTGACCTCCATCCGCCCCGGCGGCGACCTGTCCGACCAGCCGCTGGCCGGCGGCGTGTTCGCGCTGCGGCCCGGCGTGACGGGGTTGCCCGAGCCCGACTGCCGCTTTTGAATATCAGTGTTTCAGCGTTCCATCCAATCTCAACCAGCCACCAAAGAGGAAGACAAATGAAATACGCCCGCCACCTGATCGCGCTCGCCGCGAGCGCCTGCGCCCTGGCCGCGCACGCGGTCGAGTTCCGCTCGGCCGACGTGCACAACAGCGACGACTACCCCACGGTGGCCGCCGTCAAGCACATGAGCGAGCTGCTCGACAAGCGCAGCAACGGCAAATACAAGATCAAGGTCTTCAACAAGAGCGCGCTGGGCTCGGAGAAGGAAACGCTCGACCAGGTGAAGATCGGCGCGCTCGAGATGAACCGCGTGAACATCAGCGCCCTCAACTCGATGTGCCCGAAGACGCTGGTGCCGACCATGCCCTTCCTGTTCGGCTCCATCGAGCACATGCGCAAGACGCTCGACGGCCCGGTCGGCGAGGAGATCCTCAAGGGCTGCGAACATGAAGGCCTGGTGGGCCTGGCCTTCTACGACAGCGGTGCACGTTCCATCTACGCGAAGAAAGCGGTGAAGACGGTGGCCGACACCAAGGGCCTGAAGATCCGCGTGCAGCAGTCCGACCTGTGGGTGGCACTGGCCAGCGCCATGGGCGCCAACCCGACGCCCATGCCCACCGGCGAGGTGTACACGGCACTCAAGACCGGCCTGATCGACGCGGCCGAAAACAACATCCCGTCGTACGACGGCTTCAAGCACTACGAGGCGGTGAAGATCTACTCGCGCACCGAGCATTCGATGGCGCCCGAGATGCTGGTCATGTCCAAGGCGGTCTACGACAAGCTGTCAAAGGCCGACCAGGAACTGTTCCGCCAGGCGGCCAAGGACTCCGTGCCCTTCCAGCGCAAGAAGTGGGACGAGCAGGAAGCCAAGTCGCTCGAGGTGGTGACCAAGGGCGGCGCGACCATCGTCGCCGACGTGGACAAGGCTTCGTTCCGCGCGGCCATGGCGCCGGTCTACGCCAAGTTCATCAACACGCCTGACCTGCAGCGCCTGGTGAAGGCCGTGCAGGACGGCGCGAAGTAAGCGCCAAGCCCGTCCCCGCGGCGCAGTGCCGCCGGGGACGGCCCCGGTTTCATCTCGAAGAGACATCCATGACCCTCGCTGCCCCACCGGCAGAGGCGGCCACGGACGTACCCGACGTGCCGCTCCAGCTCCCCGAGCTGGATGACGCGCACGCGCGTCCGCCCGCGCGCCATCTCTATTCGCGCATCTGCGCATTCCTTTCCAAGTACAGCCTGATGCTGGCCGTGGTGATGCTCATCGCCATCATCGTGTGCGTGCAGTACCAGGTGGTCGGCCGCTACGTGTTCAACGACACCCCGACCTGGGCCGAAGACCTGGCGCTGCAACTGGTGCTGTACGTCACCGCGCTCGGCGTGGCCGTGGGCGTGCGCGACGCGGGCCACATCGGGCTCGACTCGCTCGTGTCGCTGCTGCCCGAAGGCCTGCGCCTGAAGGTCGAGATCCTGATTCATGCGCTGGTCGCCTTCTTCGGCGCCATCATGATCTGGAGCGGCTGGATGTGGACCACGCTCAAGTGGACCGACCTGAAGCCGATGCTCCACATCCCCGTGGGCGCCGACTACCTGGCGCTGGTGGTCGCCGGCATTCTCATCGTGCTTTTCTCCATCGAACATATCGTCGCCCTGCTGCGCGGCGAGGAAGTGGTGCCAGCGTGGAACTGACTGTCCTGACCATCGCCTTCGCGGCACTCCTCATCTTGGGCGTGCCCGTGGCCTTCTCGATCGGCCTGGCCTCGGTGGCCACGGTCTGGTACGCGGGCCTGCCGACCGCCGTCGTCTTCCAGAAGATGGTCGGCGGCATGCAGATCTTCTCCTTCCTGGCCATCCCCTTCTTCGTGTTCGCGGGCGAGCTCATGCTCTACGGCGGCATCGCACAGCGCATCGTGCGCTTCGCCAACAGCCTGGTGGGACACGTGCGCGGCGGGCTGGGCATGAGCAACGTGGTGGGCTGCACGCTCTTCGGCGGCGTGGCGGGCTCGCCGGTGGCCGACGTGTCGGCCATGGGCTCGGTGATGATCCCGCTCATGAAGAAGGAGGGCTACGACGCGGACTACGCCGTCAACGTCACGACCCACGCGGCGCTGGTGGGCGCGTTGATGCCCACGTCGCACAACCTCATCATCTTCACGCTCGCGACGACCGGCATCGCCTCGGTCAGCGTGCTCAGCCTGATCCTCGCGGGGCTCATCCCGGCGCTGATCCTGACGCTGTGCAACCTGGCGGCCGCCTACTACGTCGCGATCAAGCGGGGCTACCCGATCCGCGGCGCGTTCCCGGGCTGGGGCGAGGTGCTGACGGCTTTCATCGGCGCGCTGCCCGGGCTGCTGATCGTGGCGATCATCCTGGTCGGCATCCTGTCGGGCGTGTTCACGGCCACCGAATCGGCGGCCACCGCCGTGCTGTGGGCGCTGGGGGTGACGGTGCTGGTGTACCGCTCGCTGAGCTGGCACGACTTTCTGAAGGCCTGCGCCAAGGCCTGCAAGACCACCGGCGTGGTGCTGCTGCTGATCGGCATCTCGTCGGCCTTCGGCTATTTCATGGCGCTGTACGAGGTGCCGCAGAAAACCGGCGAGCTGATGACATCCGTGTCCAGCAGCCCCTGGGTCATCTTCCTGATGATCAACGTGCTGCTTTTCCTGCTGGGCACCTTTCTCGACATGGCGGCCACGATCCTGATCTGCACGCCGATCTTTCTGCCCATCGCCATGCAGTTCGGCATGAGCCCGGTGCAGTTCGGCATCGTCATGCTGATCAACTGCGCATTGGGGCTGAACACACCACCGGTGGGCACCACGCAGTTCATCGGGTGCGCGATCGGCGGCGTGTCGGTCGGGCAGGTGATGCGATCGATCTGGCCCTTCTACGGCGCGCTGCTGGTGTGCCTGATGCTGGTGACCTACGTGCCGGCCTTCTCGCTCTGGCTGCCCGATCTATTCTCCGCGCCCAAATAAACGATCCGATCCGCACCATGACGACATCGCACACACTGCGCCGCATCGCGCTGCTGCTGGCCCCGGCGCTCGTCGCGGCAGGCGGCGGCGTCCACGCGGCCACCTGGGTCTACGTGTCCAACGCGGACAGCCAGGACATCTCGGTGCTCGAGCTCGACCGTGGCCAGGGCACGCTCAAACCTGTGGAGACGGTTAACGTCGGCGGCATGGTGATGCCGATGGCCGTGAGCCCGGACAAGCGCTATCTGTATGCGGCGCTGCGCTCGCAACCCTTTCGCGTCGCGAGCTTCGCGATCGACGGCACCAGCGGCAAGCTCAAGAAGCTCGGCGAGGCGCCGCTGGCCGACAGCATGGCCAACATCGCCACCGACGCCACCGGGCGCTGGCTGTTCGCAGCCTCCTACCCGGGCCACAAGATCACCGTCAACGGCATCGATCCGAAGACGGGCAGCGTCGGCGCCATCCAGCAGCTGATACCGACGGCGCCCAATGCGCATGCGATCCAGGCCGATGCCGCCAACCGCTTCGTGCTGGCGACCAGCCTGGGCGGCGACAACGTATCGAGTTGGCGCTTCGATGCGCAGACCGGGAACCTGTCGCCCAACGATCCGCCGCTGACCACCGGCGCGCCGAAATCGGGCCCGCGCCACTTCGTCTGGGACAAGGCGCAGCGCTTCTTGTACCTGCTCGATGAACTCGACGCCGGGCTGCACGTGTATGCATGGGACGCCGCGCGCGGCACGCTGCAACTGCAGCAGAGCACGACCGTCCTGCCCGCGGGTTTCACAGGCAAGCCGTGGGCCGCCGACCTGCATCTGACGCCGGACGGCCGCCATCTGTATGCATCGGAGCGCACGAGCAGCACGCTGTCGGGCTTCAAGGTCGATGCCGCGACCGGCCGGCTGCAGCCGCTGGGCCAGACGCCGACCGAGAAGACGCCGCGCAGCTTCGCGATCGATCCGGGCGGCCGTTTCCTGGTCGCCGTCGGGCAGGACTCCCACAGCGCGTCGGTCTACGCGATCGACGCCGCGAGCGGCGCCCTCGGCACGCCCCAGCAGCTGCCACTGGGCAAGAACCCGAACTGGGTCGAGATCGTCGAACTGCCGTGAGCGCCGTGAGCGCCGTGAGCGCCGTGAGCGCCGTGAGTGCCGTGAGTGCCGTGCGTGCGGTGAGTGCCGTGCGTGCGGTGAGCCGCTGACATCTTTCGGTATCCGGGGCTTCGACACGTCGCAGCACCGACGCTCGGGTAGGCGCCGTCCCGCAAGCGGCACAGGGGGCGCTGGCTAGAATCGCCTTCCTTCCCAGGAAGCACCAGACTTGTCCGACCGCCTTTCCGTCCTGCCGCAGTACCTGTTTCCCAAGCAGGCACTGACCAATTTCGCCGGCTGGGTCGCCGGCAAGGAACGCGGAGCGGTCACCACCTGGATCATCCGGCGCTTCGTGGCCAAGTACGGCGTCGACATGGGCGAAGCGCTCGACAGCGACATCGCCAGCTACCGCAGCTTCAACGACTTTTTCACCCGCGCCCTGCGGCCCGGCGTGCGGCCGATCGCCGAGGCCGACCTGGTCTGCCCGGTCGATGGCGCGATCAGCCAGTTCGGCAAGATCGAGGGCGACCAGATCATCCAGGCCAAGGGCCACCGCTACAGCACGACCGCGCTGGTCGGCGGCGATGCCGCGCTGGCCGCGAAGTTCGAGCACGGCAGTTTCGCCACCCTGTACTTGAGCCCGAAGGACTACCACCGCATCCATATGCCCTGCGCGGCGCGGCTGCTGCGCATGATCTACGTGCCGGGCACGCTGTTTTCGGTCAACCCCGTCACGGCGCGCGGCGTACCGGGGCTCTTCGCGCGCAACGAGCGGGTGGTCTGCGTGTTCGAGTCGGCGCACGGGCCCTTCGTGCTGGCGCTGGTGGGGGCCACCATCGTGGGCAGCATGGCCACCGTCTGGCACGGCGTGGTCAATCCGCCGCGCGCGGGCGAGTTGCGCGAGTGGCACTACGACCGGCAACTGGTGCTGCCCCAGGGCGACGAAATGGGCCGCTTCCTGCTCGGCTCCACTGTCGTGATGCTGTTTCCCAAGCCCGCGCTGGCATTCAATCCGGCTTGGGCGCCGGGCCGCGCGGTTCGTCTGGGCGAGGCGATGGCGAACTACGCCGCAGGCTGAGCCTCGGCTTCATACGCGATTCCTTCATCGCCTGCAGCCCGCGGCCAGGCTTGGAAGCCAGCTATAAAACCAGTAGCACAGCGTCTTCTCGGATATAGTCCCCACCCCGGTCGGTCGGTCGGGTCCAGCACAAGAATGGGCGCTGCCTGGGGACTTGAGTGAAGGGCACGGCAGCCGCCTTCGTCCAGAGGAGACTTCGTTCCATGAGCAGCAAGGAAAACGCGGCGATCAGTCAATTGCTTGCGCTCCTCGAAGGCCGCTATGCGCTGCGTGTGCTCTGGGCGCTGCGCGACGGCCACGCCCAGACCTTCAGGCTGCTGCAGGACAGCGTGGGCCAGATCACACCGAACACGCTCAACACCCGCATCAAGGAACTGCGCGAAGCCGGCCTGGTCGGCCACGGCGGCGACGGCTACAGCCTCACGCCCAGCGGCCAGGATCTGCTCAAGCGGCTGTCGGACCTGCAGGCCTTCGCGGTCAAGTGGCACCTGAACCAGACCCGAAAAAGCACGCTGCCGCCGTCCCGGCCCGGCGCCGCGGAGCCGCTCGCGCCCGACGCGCCCTCCTCGCCCGGCCAGCAGCCTCCCTGAATCGACCTTCGCTAAACTGCGGAGCTTTCGTCACCCCCCAAGGAACCCCATGCCCACCACTCCTTCCGGCCTCCAATACGAAGACACCGTCGTCGGCGATGGCGCCGAAGCCAAGGCCGGCCACCACGTGCACGTGCACTACACCGGCTGGCTCTACAACGATGGCGTGCAGGGCGCCAAGTTCGACTCCAGCCGCGACCGCAACGACCCCTTCGCCTTCTCGCTGGGCGCCGGCCAGGTCATCAAGGGCTGGGACGAAGGCGTCGCTGGCATGAAGATCGGCGGCCAACGCACCTTGATCATTCCGGCCGCACTGGGCTACGGCGCCCGCGGTGCCGGCGGCGTGATCCCACCGAACGCCACCCTGAAGTTCGACGTCGAACTGCTCGACACGCACTGACCCATGATTCGGCGCATCGCCCGCGGCGGTGCCCCAGCAAATGCGCCTTTCGAGGCGCATTTTTTCTTGAAATCGATGCTGGCGGCCCCAGCTTGCCCGGGATTCATCGTTTTTTCCTTGTTTCCGGCGTGGCCGCCGGCTTTTTTGAGCTTTTTCGAGCATGTCCGACACGCAAAATCCTTCATCGAATCCACAGGCCCTGCAAGGCGAAGCCAGCCCCGAAGAACTGGAGGCCGCGCAAGCCGCCAATGAAGCCGACGCATTGGCCGCGGCCGAGGGCGAAATCGCCCAGCTCAAGGCCAAGAATGCCGAGCTCGCCGACCAGTTCCTGCGGGCGCAGGCCGACGTGCAGAACGCACGCCGCCGCGCCGACGACGAAGTGAGCAAGGGCCGCAAGTTCGCGATCGAGGGTTTTGCCGAAAGCCTGCTGCCGGTGCTGGACAGCCTGGAGGCCGGCCTGAGCCACGAGGGCGGCACGCCGGAGCAGATCCGCGAAGGCGCCGAAGCCACCTTGCGCCAACTCAAGAGCGCACTCGAGCGCAACAAGGTGCTCGAGATCGCACCCGCCGCCGGCAGCCGCTTCGACCCGCACCAGCACCAGGCCATCTCGGTCGTCCCGGTTCCGGGACAGGAGCCGAACACCATCGTCGGCGTGCTGCAGAAGGGCTACACCATCGCCGAGCGCGTGCTTCGTCCCGCGCTGGTCACCGTCACCCCCGCCGGCTGATCACCGGAAACTCACAGGAAATCCCCGCTTCGTCCCTTGAATCGAGACGGGTTATCCACAAGTTCACAACAACATTTCTTTCGCGTTCAGGAGCTAACAACATGGGCAAAATCATCGGCATCGACCTCGGCACCACCAACTCGTGCGTGTCGATCATGGAAGGCAACACCACCCGGGTGATCGAGAACTCGGAAGGCGCGCGCACCACGCCCTCGATCGTCGCGTACCAGGAAGACGGCGAAGTCCTCGTCGGCGCCTCGGGCAAGCGGCAGGCCGTCACCAATCCTCGTAACACCATCTACGCGGTCAAGCGCCTGATCGGTCGCAAGTTCGAGGAAAAGGAAGTCCAGAAGGACATCGACCTGATGCCCTACAGCATCGTCAAGGCCGACAACGGCGACGCCTGGGTCGAAGTGCGCGGCAAGAAGCTCGCGCCGCCGCAGGTCAGCGCCGAGATCCTGCGCAAGATGAAGAAAACCGCCGAGGACTACCTGGGCGAGGCCGTGACCGAAGCGGTCATCACCGTGCCGGCCTACTTCAACGACAGCCAGCGCCAGGCCACCAAGGACGCCGGCCGCATCGCCGGCCTGGACGTCAAGCGCATCATCAACGAGCCGACTGCGGCCGCACTGGCCTTCGGCCTCGACAAGCAAGACCGCGCCGACCGCAAGATCGCCGTGTACGACCTGGGCGGCGGCACCTTCGACATCTCGATCATCGAGATCGCGGACGTGGACGGCGAAAAGCAGTTCGAAGTGCTGTCGACCAACGGCGACACCTTCCTGGGCGGCGAAGACTTCGACCAGCGCGTCATCGACTACATCATCGGGGAGTTCAAGAAGGACCAGGGCGTCGACCTGAGCAAGGACGTGCTCGCCCTGCAGCGCCTGAAGGAAGCGGCCGAGAAGGCCAAGATCGAGCTGTCGAACAGCGCGCAGACCGACGTCAACCTGCCTTACATCACGGCCGACGCGTCGGGTCCGAAGCACCTGAACATCAAGCTCACCCGCGCCAAGCTGGAATCGCTGGTCGACGAGCTGATCGAGCGCACCATCGCACCCTGCCGCACCGCCATCAAGGATGCCGGCGTGTCGGTCAGCGACATCCACGACGTGATCCTGGTCGGCGGCATGACCCGCATGCCCAAGGTGCAGGAGAAGGTGAAGGAGTTCTTCGGCCGCGAACCGCGCAAGGACGTGAACCCCGACGAGGCCGTGGCCGTGGGCGCCGCGATCCAGGGCCAGGTGCTCTCGGGCGACCGCAAGGACGTGCTGCTGCTCGACGTGACCCCGCTGTCGCTGGGCATCGAGACCATGGGTGGCGTGATGACCAAGATGATCACGAAGAACACCACGATCCCGACCAAGTTCGCGCAGACCTTCTCGACCGCCGAAGACAACCAGCCGGCCGTGACCATCAAGGTGTTTCAGGGCGAGCGTGATATCGCCGCAGGCAACAAGCTGCTGGGCGAGTTCAACCTCGAAGGCATTCCGCCGGCCTCGCGCGGCACGCCGCAGATCGAGGTGAGCTTCGACATCGACGCCAACGGCATCCTGCACGTCGGCGCCAAGGACAAGGGCACCGGCAAGGAAAACAAGATCACCATCAAGGCGAACTCCGGCCTGTCGGAAGACGAGATCCAGAACATGGTGAAGGACGCCGAGCTCAACGCGGTCGAAGACAAGAAGAAGGTCGAGCTGGTTCAGGCCCGCAACCAGGGTGAGGCGATGGCGCACAGCGTGCGCAAGTCGCTCGGCGAGCATGGCGCCAGCCTGGAAGCGGGCGAGAAGGAAAAGATCGAGGCCGCGATCAAGGAGCTGGAAGACGTGCTCAAGGGCGAAGACAAGGCCCAGATCGAGGAAAAGACCACGGCGCTCATGACGGCAAGCCAGAAGCTCGGCGAGAAGATGTACGCCGATGCGCAGGGCGCGGCGGGAGCGGCAGGAGCAGCCGGCGGGGCGGCAGGTGCTGGCCCGGAAGCTGCAGGCAGCGCGCCGGCCGACGACAACGTGGTCGACGCCGAGGTCAAGGAAGTCAAGAAGGGTTGATCTCGCGACCCTGATTCGAGGCTGGACCCCCTTGCAGAGGCGGTCCGGCCTTTTTCCGTTTTCGACCCATCCGACCCATCCGACCATCGATCATGGCCACCAAACGCGACTACTACGAAACCCTCGGCGTTCCCAAGAACGCGAGCGAGGAGGAAATCAAGAAGGCTTATCGCAAGCTGGCGATGAAGCACCACCCTGACCGCAACCACGGCGACACCAGCAAGGACGCCGAGGGCAAGTTCAAGGAGGTCAAGGAAGCCTACGAGATGCTGTCGGACGCGCAAAAGCGCGCTGCCTACGACCAGTACGGCCATGCCGGCGTCGACCCGAACATGCGCGGTCCCGGCGCGGAGGGCTTCGGTGGCTTCGCCGAGGCCTTCGGCGACATCTTCGGCGACGTCTTCGGCGGGCGGGCCGGCCGCGGCGGCGGCGGCGGGCGCCAGATCTTCCGCGGCAGCGACCTGAGCTACGCCATGGAGATCACGCTCGAAGAGGCTGCCTTGGGCAAAGAGGCGCAGATCCGCATTCCGAGCTGGGACGACTGCGCCACCTGCAAAGGCACGGGCGCCAAGCCCGGCACCAAGCCGATCACCTGCACCACCTGCCACGGCAACGGCGTGGTGCAGATCCGCCAGGGCTTCTTCAGCGTGCAGCAGACCTGCCCGCTCTGCCATGGCACCGGCAAGATCGTTCCCGACCCCTGCAACACCTGCCATGGCCAGGGAAAGATCAAGAACAACAAGACCCTCGAGGTCAAGATCCCGGCCGGCATCGACGACGGCATGCGCATCCGGAGCACCGGCAACGGCGAACCCGGCACCAACGGCGGCCCGCCCGGCGACCTGTACATCGAGATCCGGATCAAGAAGCACGACCTGTTCGAGCGCGACGGCGACGACCTGCACTGCGTGGTGCCGGTCGGCATTTCCACCGCAGCGCTCGGCGGCGAGATCAGCGTGCCCACGCTCAATGGTCCGGCGGCCATCGATATTCCGGAAGGCACGCAGAGCGGCAAGCAGTTCCGGCTGCGCGGCAAAGGCATCAAGGGCGTGCGTTCCAGCTACCCCGGCGACCTGTACTGTCACATTCGCGTCGAGACGCCGGTCAAGCTCACCGAACACCAGCGCAAGCTGCTCAAGGAACTCGACGAGTCCTTGAAGAAGGGCGGCGACAAGCACAGCCCGACCGACAAGGGCTGGTTGGACAAGGCGAAGGAATTCTTCAGCTGATGCGTCGGCCTTGAAAAGCCGAGCTTGCGGCGTTGCAACATTCAGCAACCGCATCGGCTCGACAACGGCGCTTGCGCGCCACGCATCAAGGCGGCCTCAAGGGCCGCCTTTTTTTTACGTCTACGCAATTCCGGGCACCCGCGTTATGGCGGGAATGGACTTTGCTCATATGCCGCTCATGCAGGCCCGGCCGTTCAACGATGCTGTCCTACATCGACATCTGTTGTGCAAGTGCCGAAAGCGCTATACCTGTGGACGGAGTGCCTGCATGATGCACGTGTGTCTGGTGCGAATGGCCTGGTCTTTCGCGCTGGAACTTTTAGACGGTCGCTACGTTCTTATTTTTGGAAACCAATTTGCTCGACGCGTCGTTTGTTCTATGCTTTGAGCCAAGTTACTGCTCGAGGAGTTTTTCCTAAGCGTGCTCAACTCACCTGGCACCATTCCTGCGAACGATGCGATGTGTGCAGCACGGAGACTCCGGGCAGCGCCCCGCTGACTCGATGGAGGTGTTTATGGATGTCATCAGTAACTTCGCCGCTCGTTACGAGCGGACTCGCGAAGAGGTCCTGTCCCTGCAGGAGTATCTCGATATCTGCAAGAAGGAGCCCGCGGCCTACGCGACCGCGCCGGAGCGGATGCTCAAGGCGATCGGGGATCCGGAACTCGTAGACACGCGCAACGATCAGCGCCTGTCACGCATCTTCGCCAACAAGGTCATCAAGATCTATCCGGCCTTCCGGGAGTTCTATGGCATGGAAGAAGCGATCGAACAGGTCGTCTCCTACTTCCGTCACGCGGCGCAAGGCCTCGAAGAAAAGAAGCAGATCCTCTATCTCCTCGGCCCGGTCGGCGGTGGCAAGAGTTCGATTGCCGAGCGCCTCAAGCAGTTGATGGAGTTGGTCCCCTTCTATGCCATCAAGGGCTCGCCGGTGAACGAATCGCCGCTCGGGCTGTTCAGCGCGGCCGAAGACGGCGAAATACTCGAGAAGGAATACGGCATCCCGCGCCGCTACCTTCAACGCGTGCTCTCGCCCTGGGCCGTGAAGCGGCTCGAAGAATACGGCGGCGACATCCGCCAGTTCCAGGTCGTCAAGCGCTACCCCTCGGTGCTGCGCCAGATTGCGGTGGCCAAGACCGAGCCGGGCGACGAGAACAACCAGGACATCTCGTCGCTGGTCGGCAAGATCGACATCCGCAAGCTCGAAACCTATGCGCAGGACGACCCCGACGCCTACGCGTACTCCGGCGGTTTGTGCCTGGCCAACCAGGGCCTGCTCGAGTTCGTCGAGATGTTCAAGGCGCCGATCAAGGTGCTGCATCCGCTGCTGACCGCCACGCAGGAAGGCAACTTCAAGGGCACCGAGGGCTTCGGCGCCATTCCCTTCGACGGCATCGTGCTGGCCCACAGCAACGAGAGCGAATGGAAGGCCTTCCGCAACAACAAGAACAACGAGGCTTTTCTCGACCGCATCTATATCGTCAAGGTGCCCTACTGCCTTCGCGTCTCCGAAGAGATCAAGATCTACGAGAAGCTGGTGCGCAACTCCTCGCTGTCGCTGGCGCCCTGCGCGCCCGGCACGCTGCGCATGATGGCCCAGTTCTCGGCGCTGACGCGGCTCAAGGAGCCCGAGAACTCGAGCATCTTCAGCAAGATGCAGGTGTACGACGGCGAGAACCTCAAGGACACCGACCCCAAGGCCAAGTCGATCCAGGAGTACCGCGACTACGCCGGCGTCGACGAAGGCATGGCCGGCACGTCGACGCGCTTCGCGTTCAAGATCATCTCGAAGGTCTTCAACTTCGACAGCAGCGAAGTCGCGGCCAACCCGGTGCACCTGATGTACGTGCTCGAACAGCAGATCGAGCGCGAGCAGTTCGCGCCGGAGACCGAGCAGAAGTACCTGTCGTACATCAAGGAGCTGATGGCGCCGCGCTATGCGGAGTTCATCGGCAAGGAGATCCAGACGGCGTATCTCGAGAGCTACTCGGAGTATGGCCAGAACATCTTCGACCGCTACGTGACCTACGCCGACTACTGGATCCAGGACCAGGAGTATCGCGACCAGGACACCGGCGAAGTGTTCGACCGGGTGTCCCTCAACGCCGAGCTCGAGAAGATCGAGAAGCCCGCGGGCATCAGCAACCCGAAGGACTTCCGCAACGAGATCGTGAATTTCGTTCTGCGCGCGCGCGCCGGCAATGCCGGCAAGAACCCGGTATGGACCAGCTACGAAAAGCTGCGCACGGTGATCGAGAAGAAGATGTTCTCGAACACCGAGGAGCTGTTGCCCGTGATCAGCTTCAACGCCAAGAGCAGCGCCGACGAGATGAAGAAGCACGAGGACTTCGTCAACCGCATGGTGCAGAAGGGCTACACCGCCAAGCAGGTCCGCCTGCTCTGCGAGTGGTACCTGCGCGTGCGCAAGAGCTCCTGAAAGAGTTCATGACGAAGCGTCAAGGATGAACTGACAAGGAGTTTCGGCCGTGGCCATGCTGCAGCAGATCATCGACCGCCGGCTGTCGGGCAAGAACAAGTCCATCGGCAACCGCGAGCGGTTCCTGCGGCGCTACCGCGAGCAGATCGGCGAAGCGGTTCGCCGCGCCGTCAGCGGCCGCAACATCCGCGACCTGGAGCAAGGCGAGGACATCACGCTGCCCAAGCGTGACGTGTCCGAGCCCGTCTTCGGGCACGGCCCCGGCGGCAACCGCGAGTACGTGCATCCGGGCAACCGCGAGTACGTCAAGGGCGACCGCATCGAGCGTCCGCAAGGCGGCGGAGGCGGCTCCGGCAGCGGCTCGCAGGCCGGTGACGGCGAAGGCGGCGAAGACGATTTCGTCTTCCGCCTCACTAAGGAAGAGTTCATGCGGGTCTTCTTCGAAGACCTCGCCCTGCCCCACCTGATTCGTACCCAGCTGGCCGAAGTGCCGGAATGGAAGAGCCACCGCGCCGGCTTCACGCAGGACGGCATGCCGACCAACCTGCACGTGGTGCGCTCGATGCGCGGCGCGCTGGCACGGCGCATCGCGCTGGGCGGCGACTCGCGGCGCGAGATCCGCGAGCTCGAAGCACACCTGCTTCACCTCAAGCGCAGCCCGCGCGTGGACGACGCCCTGCTGCAGCGCGAGATCCGCGACACCGAGGCCCGCATCGAGGAGCTGAAGGCCAAGGCCCGGCACATCCCCTACCTCGACCCGATCGACCTGCGCTACCGCAACCGCGTCCGGGTGCCGATCCCGTCGGCCAAGGCGGTGATGTTCTGCCTGATGGACGTGTCGGGCTCCATGGACGAGGCGCGCAAGGACATGTCCAAGCGCTTCTTCATGCTGCTGTACCTGTTCCTGACGCGGCACTACGAGAAGATCGAGCTGGTCTTCATCCGCCACCACACGCAAGCCAGCGAAGTCAGCGAGGAAGAGTTCTTCCACGCCACCGAAACCGGCGGCACCGTGGTGTCGAGCGCGCTCACGCTGATGCAGGACATCATCCGCGCACGCTTCCCCAGCAGCGAGTGGAACATCTACGGCGCGCAGGCCAGCGACGGCGACAACTGGCACCAGGACAGCGGCCGCTGCCGCGAATTGCTGGCCGACCACATCCTGCCGGCGGTGCGCTACTACGCTTACGTACAGGTGGCCGAGGCCGAGCAGAACATGTGGGAGGAATACACCCAGTTGGTCGACTCCCACAAGAACTTCGCGATGCGAAAGGTCTCGGACGCGGCCGACATCTACCCGGTGTTCCGCGACCTGTTCAAGAAAGAGAGGGGGACGGTTTGAACGCCAAGAAACGGGAACCTCTGCCCAGTCCCTCCGACTGGACCTTCGACCTGATCGAGCGCTACCACAGCGAGATCGCCCGCGTGGCACGCGGCTACAAGCTCGACACCTACGCCAACCAGCTCGAGATCATCACGGCCGAGCAGATGATGGATGCCTACGCATCGGTGGGCATGCCCGTCATCTACCGCCACTGGTCCTACGGCAAGCAGTTCATCAGCACCGAGAAGAACTATCGGCGCGGCCACATGGGGCTGGCGTACGAGATCGTGATCAATTCCGATCCCTGCATCTCGTACCTGATGGAAGAGAACACCATGTCCATGCAGGCCCTGGTGATCGCCCACGCGGCCTACGGCCACAACAGCTTCTTCAAGGGCAACTACCTGTTCAAGATGTGGACGGATGCCTCGTCCATCATCGACTACCTGGTCTACGCGCGGAACTACATCAGCGAATGCGAGGAGCGCCACGGCGTCGCCGCGGTCGAAGACCTGCTCGACTCCTGCCACGCGCTGATGAACCACGGCGTCGACCGCTACCGCCGGCCGCAGCGCCTGTCGCTGAGCCAGGAACAAACTCGGCGCGAGGAGCGCGAGCACCATCTGCAGCAGCAGGTCAACGACCTCTGGCGCACCCTGCCCCGTCGCGCCGGCCGCACGGCCGAAGAAGAAGAGGCCGCGAAGCGTTTCCCGTCGGAGCCGCAGGAGAACCTCCTGTACTTCATCGAGAAAAATGCACCATTGTTGGACTTCTGGCAGCGCGAAGTGGTGCGCATCGTGCGCAAGATCGGGCAATACTTCTATCCGCAGCGCCAGACGCAGGTGATGAACGAGGGTTGGGCCACCTTCTGGCACTACACCCTGCTCAACACGCTGTACGACGAAGGCCTGCTGGCCGACGGCTTCATGATGGAGTGGCTGCAGTCGCACACCAACGTGGTCTACCAGCCGCCCATCGGCCACCGCGCCTACAGCGGCATCAACCCCTACGCCCTGGGCTTCGCGATGTACACCGACCTGCGGCGCATCTGCGAGAACCCGACCGAGGAAGACCGCCGCTGGTTCCCCGACATGGCCGGAACGCCCTGGCAGCCCGCGCTGGACTACGCCATGCGCAACTTCAAGGACGAGAGCTTCATCGGCCAGTTCCTGTCGCCCAAGCTCATGCGCGACTTCCGCTTCTTCGCCATCACCGATAAGGAAGCCGACCCCGAACTCGAGGTGTCGGCCATCCACGACGACAGCGGCTACCGTCAGCTGCGCGAGTCGCTGTCGCGGCAATACGACCTGAACCACCGCGAGCCCAACATCCAGGTCTGGAGCGTCAACCTGCGCGGCGACCGGGCGCTCACGCTGCGCCACACCCAGCACAACGACCGGCCGCTGCACGACAACGCGTCGGAAGTGCTCAAGCACGTGGCCCGGCTCTGGGGCTTCGACGTGCACCTGGAGAGCGTCGACAGCCAAGGCCGCATCAGCCACCGCAAGGTGGCCGGCCCTCAGTCGGCCTAGCAGACCGCAGACAGGCAGAAGGCAGGGCTGGTCAGCGCGGCGGCTTCAGCCCCGCCCTGGCCTCCAGCGCCAGCGAGCGAGCGTGGCACTGCTCCACGTGGTCGTTCACCAGCCCCATGGCCTGCATGAACGCATAGACCGTGGTCGGCCCGACGAAGCTCCAGCCCCGCTTCTTCAGATCCTTCGACATCGCGATCGACTCGGGCGAGGTCGTCATGGTCTTCAACGCCGCATAGGTGATGCGAGACGGCCGCGACGCCGGATCGGGCTCGAAGCGCCAGGCATAGGCGGCCAGCGACCCGAATTCCTCGCGCAGTGCCAGCACGCGCTGCGCGTTGTTGATGGCCGATTCGATCTTGCCGCGGTGCCGCACGATGCCCGCGTCGCCCAGCAGGCGCTCCACGTCCTTGGCCTTGAAGCGCGCCACGCGCTCGGCGTCGAACTGCGCGAAGCCGCGCCTGAAGGCCTCGCGCTTGTTGAGGATGGTCAGCCAGCTGAGCCCGGCCTGGAAGCCTTCGAGGCACAGCTTCTCGAACAGGCGCCGGTCGTCGGTCACCGGGAATCCCCATTCGTGGTCGTGGTAGTGCTGGTAGGCCTCGGTGGACTCGCACCAGCGGCAGCGCAGCGCGCCGTCGGCGCCTGCGAACAAGCCTTCCGTGCTCACGACGCAGTGCTCACCCGCACCAGCGCATCGATCGCCAGCGCATAGCCCTTCACGCCGAAGCCGACGATGATGCCGCGCGCCGCCGGCGAAATGTACGAGTGGTGGCGAAATTCCTCGCGCGCATGCACGTTCGAGATGTGCAACTCGACCAGCGGCACGCTGGCGCCCTTGATGGCGTCGTGCAGCGCGACCGAGGTGTGGGTGTAGGCGCCGGGGTTCATCACCACCCCCAGCATGGTGCCGGCGGCCACGTCGCGGCCGGCCTCGTGGATCCAGTCGATCAGCTGGCCTTCGTGGTTCGACTGCCGGCACTCGATGGCCACGCCCAGTTTCGTGCCCGCCTCGGCGCACAGGCGCTCGACGTCGGCCAGCGTCTCGTGGCCGTACTGCGCGGGCTCGCGGGTGCCGAGCAGGTTGAGATTGGGGCCGTTGAGGACGAGGATCTTTTTCATGGCCCGTTTGTAGCAGGTGCGGCGCGCTCCGGGGAGAGGGGAGGGTCGACCGGCGCGGTGGGCGTCGCCAGTTCGCGCTCGATCCAGGCGCCGAAGCGCAGTAGCGCCGCCTCGGAGCGCGGCGGGCCCATCACCTGCAAGCCGACCGGCAGGCCCGAGGCGCTGCGCCCGACCGGCAGCGCCAGCACGGGGCAGGCGACCAGCGACCAGGCGTAATCGATCAGGATCCAGTCGACGTAGTCGGTGAGCCGCACGCCGCCGATGTCGGTGGGCCAGCGCGTCTCGACCGGGAAGGGCATGGCCTGCGTGGCCGGGCACAGGAAGAAGTCGTGGCGCTGCAGGAAATCGGTCACCCCGCGCTGCAGGTCGGCGCGATGGCGCAGCGCCGCGCGCAGCGCTGCCGGCGGCTGGCGCAGCCCGCGTTCGATGTCTGCCAGCACCTCGGGCGTGAAGTCGCCGCGATGGGCATCGAGCAGCGGCTCCCAGCTGCGGGCATAGGCATCGCCGCGCAGCGCCAGCACGGTGTCGCGCAGGCCCTCGGTCGCGGGCTCGTCGGCCACTACGTGCAGACCCCCGGCCGCCAGGCGCTGCACGGCGCGCTCGCAGACCGCCGCGATTTCGGCATCCACCGGCAGGCCACCCGGCGAGGCACTGAAGGCCACGCACCCGCCGGGCCGCGCCGGGCTGCGCCCCGCCCCGCGAAAAGGTCCGTCCGGCGACGGTGAACTGAGCGGGTCGCGCGCGTCGAAGCCCACCATCGCATCGAACATCAGCGCCACGTCTTCGACCGACCGGGCGATCGGCCCGTCGACCATCACCGTGTCAAACGGGTCGCACAACTCTTTGCGCACCACCCGCCCCGGCGTCGGCCGCAGCCCCACCACGCCGCAGAAGGCGGGCGGGATGCGCAGGCTGCCGCCCACGTCGTTGCCGTGCGCCAGCCACACCTGCCCGGTGGCCACCGCCACCGCCGAGCCGCCGGACGACCCGCCGCAGGTCAACGCCAGGTCGTAAGGATGGCGCGTCGCGCCGAACACGCGGTTGGTGGTGTTGGCACCGCCGAGTTCCGACAGGTTCGCCTTGGCCACCGGAATCGCGCCGCGCGCTTCGAGCAATGCGATGGTGCGATCCGAGCTCACCGCCACCCGGTCGCGAAAGATCGGCGTGCCGCCCGAGGTGCCGACGCCGCCGACGTCGTTGTTGTCCTTGACCACGATCGGGATACCGCCCAGCAACTTTCCCGCGTCGCCTGCCTCTTCGAGCGAGCGCGCCTGCGCGCGGGCGCGCTCGAAGCAGCGCACCGGCAGCGCGTTGAGCCGGCCATCGACCGCCTCGATGCGCGCGGCCGCGGCCTTCACCAGGTCCGATGGCCGGATCGCCTTCGCGCGCAGCAGGTCGGCCACGCGGCTGGCCGACAGCCGGATCAGTTCGTCGCTCACGACACCACCACGCCGGCCGTCACGCGCTGCGGCGGCGCGCAGCAGGAGTCGCGCACCACCAGCATGGGCGCCATGATCTCGGTGCGCGGCGGCAGCGCGGCCGCGCTGCGGTCGATGCGCGACAGCAGCATGCGCACCGCCGACTCGCCCATCGCCGCGACCGGCTGCGCCACCGTGGTCATGCGCGGGCGAAAGGCGTTGGCCCAGGCGAAGTCGTCGATGCTCACCACCGACACGTCTTCCGGGCAATGCAACCCCAGGTCGGCGATCGCGCGCATCAGGCCGATCGCGATCAGGTTGTTGGCCGCGAACACGGCCGTCGGCCGATCGCGCGTGCGCAGCATCTCGCAGGCCGCGTCGTAGGCCCGCTCTTCGCGGTAGCCGGTGTCGTGCACCCAGCGCTCGTCGTAGGCGAGGCCGCCTTCGAGCAGGGCCTCGCGGTAGCCGGCCAGGCGCTCGGCAGCGGTGCTCACGGTGGCGGGGCCCGACAGCATCGCGATCCGTCGGTGCCCGAAGCCGATGATGTGCCGCACCGCCTCCAGGCTGGCGCGGCGGTTGTCGAGCATCACCGCATCGCGCCCGAACTCGGCCGAGCCGCGGTCGACCAGCACCACCGGCGCCTGCGTCTGGCCCAGCGCGGCGGCGCGCTCGTGCGAGGCATGGCCGGTGGCGGCGAGGATGATGCCGTCCACCCGCTGCGTGCGCAGCAGTTGCAGATGCTGCTGCTCGCGCGCCGGGTCCTCGTCGCTGTTGCACAGCAGTACCGCGTAGCCCGCGCCCTGGGCCGCGCGCTCCACCGCGTGGACCAGTGAGGTGAAGAACGGGTTGGTGATGTCGGCCACGATCAGACCGATGAGCCCGCTGCCGCGGCCGCGCATGCTGCGCGCCGCCGCATGCGGTGTGTAGCCCAGCGCCGCAACGGCCTTCAGCACCCGCTCGCGCGTCGCTGCCGCGACCGGGCGCGATGCATTGAGCACGTTCGACACCGTCGCCACCGACACCGCGGCCAGGCGGGCGACGTCGTGAATGGTGGCGTTCGAAGGCGGGCGGGCGTCGCTCATGTCATCGGTGAATAAAACGATTCAATCATGATGCACCGCCGGCGCTGCAGTGCTTCTGAATGAATGAATTCCTTCGGTGTTTTCCCTTGCACAGGTTTCCACCGATGCCACTCATTCGCAGCAGCACGTAAATTCGTAAAACGTTTTACATCCCACGAAAGGACCGCCAGATGGCCTATGTGCTGCGTCGCCTGCTCGCCGTCGTGCCGGTGCTGGGCTTCGTGGCCGTGTTCGTGTTCGCGCTGCTGCAGCTCACCCCTGGCGACCCGGCCGCGGTGCTGGCCGGCGACTACGCGACGCCCGAGCAGATCGCCGCCATCCGCACCCAGCTCGGGCTCGACCGGCCGGTGCTCGAGCAGTTCTTCGGCTGGCTCGGGCGCGTGCTGTCCGGCGACCTGGGCGCGTCCATATTCTCGGGACAGCCCGTGTCGCGCCTGATCGCACAGCGCATCGAGCCCACATTGCTGCTGGCCATGCTGACCATCGTCATCGCCGTCGCCAGCGCGATCCCGCTCGGCGCCATCGCCGCCTACCGCGCCGGCAGCTGGCTCGACCGGTCGGTGATGGGCCTCGCGGTCGCCGGCTACTCGACGCCCGTCTTCGTGGTCGGCTATCTGCTGGTGTACCTGTTCGCGATGCAGTTGGGCTGGTTCCCGACCCAGGGTTACGTCCCGCTGGCCGAGGGCCTGCTGCCCTGCCTGCGCAGCCTGTGCCTGCCGGCGATCACGCTGGCCTTTCTGTACATGGGACTGATCGCCCGGGTCACGCGCGCCGGCGTGCTCGAAGTGCTGTCCGAGGACTACATCCGCACCGCGCGCGCCAAAGGCCTGAAGCGCCCGCAGGTGCTGCTGCGCCATGCGTTGAAGAACGCGGCGGTGCCCATCCTGACGGTGGTGGGCATCGGCATCGCCGCGCTGCTGGGCGGCGTGGTCGTCACCGAGACGGTCTTCAACATCCCCGGCCTGGGCCGGCTCGCCGCCGATGCGATCTCGCGGCGCGACTACCCGATCGTGCAGGGCCTGATCCTGCTCTTCGCCGCCACCTATGCGGCCATCAACCTGCTGGTCGACCTGGGCTACCTGCTCTTCGATCCGCGCATCCGATATTGAAGAGCGTGAAAGACGCGATGGCCGCCGTGCTCGACACCCCTGCCCCACCCTCGTCGCCCGCCAGCGGCCGGCTGCGAGCATGGGCCGGGCGAGCCCGGCGCCATCCGCTGCTGGCCTTCAGCGCCCTCGTATTCTTTCTTCTCATCGCGCTCGCCCTGCTCGCGCCGCTGCTGCTGCCGGACCCGCGCAGCCTCAACCCCATCCAGCGGCTGCGCGCGCCGGGCTGGGAGCACTGGTTCGGCACCGACCACCTGGGCCGCTCGGTGGCGGTGCGCACTGCCTACGGCACGCGCGTGTCGCTGGCCATCGGCGCGGCGGTCGCGGTGGCCACCACCCTCATCGGCCTCGCGATCGGCGTGGCGGCCGGTTTTCTGCGCCGCTGGGACGGCGTGATCATGCGCTGCATGGACGGCGTGATGGCCATCCCCGGCGTGCTGCTCGCCATCGCGCTGATGTCGCTGTTCGGCGCCGACATCCGCACGGTGATCGTCGCCATCACGATCCCCGAGATCCCGCGCATGGCGCGCCTGGTGCGCAGCCTCACGCTGGGCATCCGCGCGCAGCCCTACATCCAGGCCGCCATCACCAACGGCGCGCGCCTGCCACGGCTGATGGGCCGCCACGTCATTCCCAACCTGATGTCGCCGGTGCTGGTGCAGGCCACCTACGTCTTCGCCTCGGCGATGATCCTCGAGGCGGTGCTGTCCTTCCTCGGCGCCGGCACGCCGCCGGACATTCCGAGCTGGGGCAACATGCTGGCCGAGGGCCGCAACTACCTGGGCCGCGCGCCGTGGATCCTGGCCTTTCCGGGCATCGCGCTCGCCGCGCTGGTGCTGCTGGCCAACGTGACCGGCGACGCCTGCCGCGACATCCTCGATCCGCGACTCGCGCGCGCCCTGCCCTGATGAGCGCGCCTCCCCTGCTCCAGGTCGACGGCTTGCGCATCGCGGTGCGCGGGCCGGGCGGCTTCCACCCCATCGTGCGCGAGCTGGCCTTCGACGTGCGCGAAGGCGAGACGCTCGCCATCGTCGGCGAGAGCGGCTGCGGCAAGAGCCTGAGCGCGCTGGCCATCATGGGCCTGCTGCAGCCCAACGGCACACGCGTCGAGGCCGGCCGCATCGTCTTCGAAGGACGCGACCTGCTGCAGGCCGACGAAGACACGCTGTGCAGCCTGCGCGGCAACCGCATGGCGATGGTGTTCCAGGAGCCGATGACCTCGCTGAACCCCGTGCTCGACATCGGCCGCCAGGTGGCCGAGGCACTGGTGCTGCACCGCGGCCTGGGCCGGCGCGAGGCCCGGCGCGAAGCCGTCGCGGCGCTGGAGCGCGTGCGCATTCCCGATGCCGAGCGCCGCGCCGCGATGTATCCGCACCAGCTTTCCGGCGGTATGCGCCAGCGCGTGATGATCGCGATGGCGCTGGCCTGCCGGCCGCGCCTGCTGATCGCCGACGAACCGACCACCGCGCTCGACGTCAGCATCCAGGCCCAGATCCTCGCGCTGCTGGCCGAGCTGCAGCGTGAGCAGGGCACCGCCATCGTGTTGATCACGCACGACCTCGGCGTGGTGTGCGAGATGGCCGAACGCGTGATGGTGCTCTACGGCGGGCGCGTGGCCGAGCAGGCGACCGTGCCGCAGCTTTTCGACGCGCCCGTGCATCCCTACACGCAGGGCCTGATGGGTGCGATGCCGCGCCGCGCGCTGCGCACCGGCGCCGCGCGGCTGCAGGAGATCGCGGGCACCGTGCCGTCGCCCGCCGCGTTGCCGCCGGGTTGCGCCTTCGCCGGCCGCTGCCCGCGTGCGTTGCCGCACTGCGCGCACGAGCAGCCGCCGATGGCCTGGCCGGCGGCCGGGCACGGCTTCGCCTGCTTCAACCCCGGCCCCACGGCAGTTGCCGCGCAAGAGGTGGCACATGCAGACTGAGGCTCCTCTGCTGGACGTGCGCGACCTCGCCAAGCGCTTTCAGATGGACGGCGGCTGGGGCCGCGCGCGACGCGAACTGCGCGCGGTGGACGGCATCTCCTTCCAGGTGCGCCGCGGCCAGACGCTGGCCCTGGTCGGCGAAAGTGGCTGCGGCAAGTCGACCGTCGCCAACCTCGTCATGCAGCTACTGCCGCCGAGCGAGGGCGAGGTGCGCGTGGCCGGCGAGGCGGTCGACGCGCGCAGCAGCGCGGCGCTGCGCCGCGTGTGGCGGCAGATGCAGATGGTGTTCCAGGACCCGGCCGCGTCGCTGCACCCGCGCATGCGCGCGCTCGACATCGTGGCCGAGCCGCTGCGCAACTACGGCCTGGGCGACCGCGCCGGGCGCGAGCGCCAGGCGCGCGAACTGCTCGAACGCGTCGGCCTGCCGGTGGCCATGCAGTCGCGCTATCCGCACGAGTTCTCCGGCGGGCAGAAGCAGCGCCTGGGCATCGCCCGCGCGCTGGCCCTGTCGCCGGCGTTGATCGTCGCGGACGAGCCGGTCTCCGCGCTCGACGTGTCGGTGCAGGCCCAGGTGCTGAACCTGCTGCGCGACCTGCAGCGCGAGCGCGGCCTGGCCTACCTGTTCGTGAGCCACGACCTGGGCGTGGTCGAGTACATCGCAGACGAGGTCGCCGTGATGTACCTCGGCGTGATCGTCGAGCGTGCGCCGCGCCAGGCCTTCTTCGCGCGGCCGCTGCATCCGTACGCCGAAGCGCTGCTGGCCTCGGTGCCCGCCATCGATCCGCGCAGGCGCCGCCAGCACGTGCTGCTCGAAGGCGACGTGCCCAGCGCCGCGGCGCTGCCGGGCGGTTGCCGCTTCCGAACCCGCTGCCCGCTGGCCCATGCGCGCTGCGCGGCCGAAGAGCCCGCCCTGCGCGAGATCGAGCCCGCGCATTTCGTCGCCTGCCACGCGGTGGCGGGCTCCCCCGCTTCTGATTCGACCGCGCCACAACCATGAAGGAGACCACCATGCCCCGCTCGTTCCGTCCGCGCGTGCTCGCCGCCGCGCTGCTGCTCGCCGCCGTCGCCGGCGCCCATGCCCAGGGCACGCTACGCGTGCGGCCTTTCGGCGACCTCAAGGGCATCGACCCCATCGTCAACTCCGACTACATGGCGCGCAACCACGGCTACATGGTCTACGACACGCTGTTCGCGCTCGACGACAAGCTGCAGATCAAGCCGCAGATGCTCGAGAGCCATACCGCCAGCCCCGACGGCCTGACGTACACATTCGTGCTGCGCGAGGGCCTCAAGTTCAGCGACGGCGGCGCCGTCACCTCGGCCGACGTGGTCGCGTCGCTGCAGCGCTGGGGCCAGCGCGACGGGCTGGGCCAGCAGCTGGCGAGCCGCACGGCCGAGCTGGTGGCGGTCGATCCGAAGACGGTGCGCCTGAAGCTGCGCGAGCCCTGGGGCCTGGTGCTCGATGCGCTCGGCAAGCCGAGCTCGAACGTGCCTTTCATCATGCCGGAGCGCATCGCGAAGACGCCGGCCACCACGCCTATCACCGACGCCACCGGCTCCGGCCCCTTCATCATGAAGAAGGAGGAATGGGTGCCCGGTTCGAAGATCGTCTACGTCAAGAACCCCGGCTACGTGCCGCGCAAGGACGAACCCAGCGGTTTGGCCGGCGCCAAGCGCGCATTGGTCGACCGCGTGGAATGGCTCTACATGCCCGACCCGCAGAGCGCCGTCAACGCCGTGCAGGCCGGCGAGCTCGACATCTTCGAAGAAGTGCCGGCCGACATGCTCAAGGGCCTGGCGAGTGCGAAGAACGTGAAGGTGGCGCCGCAGGATTCGCTCGGCGTGCAGGCCGTGTTCCGCATGAACACCACGCAGCCGCCCTTCGACAACCCGAAGGTGCGGCAGGCCGTGTTGACGATGATCGACCAGGAGACCTTCCTGCGCGCGGCGGTCGACGACCCGAAGCTCTACAAGGTCTGCGGCTCCTTCTATATGTGCGGCTCGCCGTACTACACCGCTGCCGGCTGGCCCAAGCCCGACATGGCGAAAGCGAAGCAGCTCATCAAGGACAGCGGCTACAAGGGCGAGCCGGTGGTGGTGCTGCACGGCAACGAGGGCCTGACCAACGTGCTGAGCCTGGTGGCCGAGCAGGTGATGCGTGACGCCGGCCTCAAGGTCGATGCGCAGTCGATGGACTGGGGCACGCTCACCGCGCGCCGCACCAGCAAGAACCCGCCGGCGCAAGGCGGCTGGTCGCTCTTCATCTCGGCCCCCACCGGCGCCGACATGATGGACCCGCTGGGCCACCTGGGCCTGCGCTCCAACTGCGACAAGGCCTGGTTCGGCTGGCCATGCGACGAGCAGGTCGAGAAGCTGCGTGACCAGTTCGCGGTGGCGCCCGACCTGGCCAAGCGCAAGGAGATCGCCGCCGCCGTGCAGGCCCGCGCGCTCGAAACCGTGCCCTACGTGCCGCTCGGCCAGATGTCGCTGGTGCGCGCTTATTCGGGCAAGCTCGACGGCGTGCTCAACGCGGCGGTGCCGGTGTACTGGAACATCCGCAAGGCACCCTGATCCGCACACGGCCGCCACCCCATGCTCAAGACCCTCGACCCGCTGCTCGGCCCCGACCTGCTGCACGCCCTGGCCGCGATGGGCCATGGCGACGAACTGGCCATCGTCGATGCCAACTTTCCCGGCGCCGCCTGCGCGCGCCGGCTGGTGCGTGTCGATGGCGCCGACGCCACGCAGGTGCTGGCCGCGGTGCTGAGCCTGCTGCCGCTGGACGACTTCGTGGAATCGCCGATCGCCAGCATGGCCGTGGTCGATGCGCCCGACACGTTGCCGCCGGTGGTGCAGGCGTTCCAGCGCCTCGCGGAAGGCTTTGAAGCGCGGCCGCTGGTCGTCGAGCCGCTGCCGCGCGAGCACTTCTATGCACGCGCGCGCGAAGCCTTCGCCGTCGTGCAGACCGCAGAGACCCGCCTCTACGGCAACGTGCTGCTGCGCAAGGGCGTGGTCCGCCCCGAGGGGCCGCATTGATGAGTGCAGCCGCGCATCTGCTGTCGCGCATCGGCCCGCTCGGGCTGGGCGGCGCGCCGCTCGGCAACCTCTACGCGCCGCTCGACGACGACGAAGCCGGGCGCACCGTCGAGGAAGCCTGGCGCCTCGGCCTGCGCTACTTCGACACCGCACCGCTCTACGGCCACGGCCTCAGCGAACAGCGCCTGGGCCAGGTGCTGCGCCGCAAGCCCCGCGACGACTTCGTGCTCTCCACCAAGGTCGGCCGCCTGCTGAGCCCCGACCCCGCACCGCCCGTCGAGCGCGACGGCTACGTGCGCGGCTTGCCCCTGGCGCCGCGCTTCGACTACAGCCACGATGGCGCGCTGCGCTCCATCGAGCAGAGCCTGGAGCGCCTGGGCCTGTCGCGCATCGACATCGCACTCATCCACGACATCGACCGCCACACGCACGGCGCCGAGGCGCAGCCCGCGCGCTTTCGCGAAGCGATGGACGGCGCCTACCGTGCGCTCGATCGCCTGCGCGGCGAAGGCGTGGTCGGCGCCATCGGCATCGGCGTGAACGAATGGGAGGTCTGCCGCGACGCGCTGGCCGCCGGCGACTTCGACTGCATGATGCTCGCCGGCCGCTATACGCTGCTCGACGATTCGGCCGGGCGCGAGCTGGTGCCGCTGTGCGTGGCGCGGGGAGTGAAGCTCATCCTGGCCGGCGTCTTCAACTCCGGCATCCTCGCCAGCGGGGCGACGCCCGGTGCGCACTTTCACTACCGGCCCGCACCGGAGGCCGTGCGCGCGCACGTCGAGCGCATCGCGGCCATGTGCGCCGGCTTCGGCGTCGCGCTGCCGGCCGCCGCGCTGCGCTTCGCGCTGGACTGCCCCGCCGCCGCCGCGGTGGTGGTCGGCGCACGCAGCGCCGAAGAGATCGCCCAGAGCGTCGCACTGGCGCGCACGCCCATCCCACATGCGCTGTGGGACGCGCTGGCCCAGGAGCGCTGACCGTGGCCGCGCTGCGCATCGATGCGCACCAGCACTACTGGTCGACCGCGCACCAGGACTACGGCTGGCTGCAGGACACGCCCGCGCTGCGGCCGATCTACCGCGACTACGGCCCGGCCGACCTTGCACCCCTGCTGGCCGAAGCCGGCATCGACGGCACCGTGCTCGTGCAGGCCGCGCCCAGCGAGGCGGAGACCTGGCGGCTGCTCGTGCTGGCGGCGCAGCCCGACAGCGGCGTGCGCGCAGTGGTCGGCTGGGCCGACTTCGAGCCGGCCGATGCGCCCGCGCGCATCCGCCGGCTCGCGCAAGAGCCGCTGCTGAAGGGCCTGCGCCCGATGCTGCAGGACATCGCCGATCCGGAATGGATCCTTCGCCCTGCCGTGCAACCGGCCGTCGATGCGATGACCGAGGCCGGCCTGCGGCTGGACCTCCTGATCAAGCCGCATCAGCTCGACGCCGCCTTCCGCTTCGCGCGTGCGCATCCGCGGCTGCCGATGGTCATCGACCACGCGGCCAAGCCCGACATCGCGAACGCGCAGTTCGAGCCCTGGGCGTCGCAGATGGCGCGCTTCGCCGCCGAGACGCACGTGCTCTGCAAACTCTCGGGCCTGGCCAACGAGGCCGGCCCCGGCTGGGACGCCGCGCGCCTTCGCCCCTGGGTCGACCACCTGGTGATGCACTTCGGCCCCACGCGCCTGATGTGGGGCAGCGACTGGCCAGTGCTCGAGCTCGCCGGCGACTACCGGCAATGGATTGCCGTGGCCGACACGCTGCTCGATGCGTTGCCCATCGATGCACAGGCCGCCATCCGCGGCACGAATGCCGCCGCGTTCTATGGCATAAAGTGATGCGCGGAACCCTCTCCGCGCCTTTCACTCCCTGCCATCCCCCATGAAAACCAAAGCCGCCGTCGCCTGGAAATCCGCCGCGCCCCTCACGATCGAAACCGTGGACCTCGACGGTCCGAGGCACGGCGAGGTGCTGGTCGAGATCAAGGCCACGGGCATCTGCCACACCGACTACTACACGCTCTCGGGCGCCGACCCCGAAGGCATCTTCCCCGCCATCCTCGGCCATGAAGGCGCTGGCATCGTGGTCGACGTCGGCCCCGGCGTCACCTCGCTCAAGAAGGGCGACCACGTCATTCCGCTGTACACGCCCGAATGCCGCCAGTGCAAGTTCTGCCTGTCGCGCAAGACCAACCTGTGCCAGCTGATCCGCGGCACGCAGGGCAAGGGCCTGATGCCCGACGCCACCAGCCGCTTCAGCCTCGACGGCAAGCCCATCTTCCACTACATGGGCACCTCCACCTTCAGCAACTACACGGTGGCGCCCGAGATCTCGATGGCCAAGATCCGCGAGGACGCGCCCTTCGACAAGGTCTGCTACATCGGCTGCGGCGTCACCACCGGCATCGGCGCGGTGATCTTCACCGCCAAGGTCGAGGCGGGCGCCAACGTGGTCGTGTTCGGCCTCGGCGGCATCGGGCTCAACGTGATCCAGGGCGCGAAGATGGTGGGCGCCGACAAGATCATCGGCGTCGACATCAACCCCGCGCGCGAGGCGATGGCGCGCAAGTTCGGCATGACGCACTTCATCAACCCGAAGGACCATGCGAACGTGGTCGACGCGATCGTGCAGCTGACCGACGGCGGCGCCGACTACAGCTTCGAATGCATCGGCAACACGCAGGTGATGCGCCAGGCGCTCGAATGCACGCACAAGGGCTGGGGCCGCAGCATCATTATCGGCGTGGCCGAGGCCGGCGCCGAGATCAGCACGCGGCCCTTCCAGCTCGTCACGGGCCGCAAGTGGGAAGGCTCGGCCTTCGGCGGCGCGCGCGGCCGTACCGACGTGCCGAAGATCGTCGACTGGTACATGGAAAACAAGATCAACATCGACGACCTGATCACCCACACCATGCCGCTGGAGAAGATCAACGAAGGCTTCGAGCTCATGAAGCGCGGCGAGTCGATCCGCGGCGTGGTCGTCTACTGAGGCGTCGGCGGTGGCCACGACCATGACGCCGCTGCGCCAGGTCCGCGCCGGCGTGCTGGACGTGGGCTACCACGAGAGCGGCCCGGCCGACGGGCCGCCCGTGCTGTTGATGCACGGCTTTCCCTACGACATCCATGCCTATGGAGAGGTGGCGCCGCTGCTCGCGGCGCGCGGCTGCCGGGTCATCGTGCCCTGCATGCGCGGCTACGGCAGCACGCGCTTTCTCGATGCGGGCACGCCGCGCTCCGGCCAGCAAGCCGCCTTCGGTGCCGACCTGCTCGCACTGCTCGATGCGCTGGCGATTCCGCGCGCGGTGCTCGCGGGCTACGACTGGGGCGGGCGCGCCTGCTGCATCGTGGCGGCGCTGTGGCCGGAACGATGCGCGGGGCTGGTCTCGCTCAACAGCTACAACATCCAGGACATCGCGGCCTCGTCGAAGCCGGCGGCGCCCGAGAACGAGCTGCGCTACTGGTACCAGTACTACTTTCACAGCGAGCGCGGCCGCGCCGGGCTGACGCAGGACCGTCGTGCGCTGTGCGAGCTGCTGTGGAAACTGTGGTCGCCCACCTGGGCCTTCGACCACGCGAGCTTCGAGCGCAGTGCCGCGGCCTTCGACAACCCCGACTTCGTCGACGTGGTGATCCACTCGTACCGCCATCGCTACGCGCTGGTGCCGGGCGACCCGGCCTACGACGACATCGAGCGCCGCCTGGCCGCGCAGCCGCCCATCGGCGTGCCGGCCATCACCTTCGACGGGGCCGACGACGGCGTGATGCCGATCGGTGGCAGCGCCGCGCACGCGCCCCGTTTCACCGGCCCGCACCAGCACCGCGTGGTGCCAGGCGCCGGCCACAATCTTCCCCAGGAAAAACCGCAGGCCTTCGCCGATGCGGTGCTCGAACTGGCCGAACTCGCGTTCCCCGGACCATGAATCCCGACATCAAGACCCTCTCCGAACACGGCTGCTTCGGCGGCACCCAAGGCTTCTTCGAACATGCGTCGCGCGAGATCGGGTTGCCGATGCGCTTTTCGGTGTACCTGCCCCCGCAGGTTGCGCAGGGCCCTGTGCCGGCGCTGCTGTACCTGGCGGGCCTGACCTGCAACGAAGAGACCTTCATGGTCAAGGCAGGCGCCCAGCGCCTCGCGGCCGAGCACGGCCTGGCCCTGATCGCGCCCGACACCAGCCCGCGCGGCGCGAACGTGCCGGGCGAGAGCGACAGCTGGGATTTCGGCGTTGGCGCCGGCTTCTACCTCGACGCCACGCAGGAGCCCTGGGCCACGCACTGGCGCATGGAAAGCTGGATCGTGACGGAGCTTCTGCCGCTCCTGGGCCAGCGCTTCCCCATCGACTTGCATCGCCTCGGCATCTTCGGCCACTCGATGGGCGGCCACGGCGCGCTGACGCTGGCGCTGCGCCATCCCGGCCGCTTCCGCTCGCTGTCGGCCTTCGCGCCGATCTGCGCACCCACCGAATGCCCGTGGGGAGAGAAAGCCTTCGGTGGCTACCTCGGTGCAGACCGAGAGGCTTGGCTCGCGCACGACGCCAGCGCGTTGATGCAGTCGCAGACTGCAGCGCCCTACCCCGAGGGCATCCTCGTCGACCAAGGCCTGGCCGACAAATTCCTGGCCGAGCAGCTGCATCCGCACCGCCTCGAAGCGGCCTGCCGCGCAGCCGGCCAGCCGCTGGTGCTGCGCCGCCAAGAGGGCTACGACCACGGCTACTACTTCGTGCAAAGCTTCGTGGCGGACCACGTGGCGCATCACGCGGCCGTCCTGAAGGGCTGAGGCGCATGCCAGCCGCGCCCGCCTTTCTGCCGCTCTTGAGCTACGAGGTCAACAGCACCTCCGACGTGCTTCGGCGCAGCGCCGCGCTGCGCTTCCGGCGCGAGCACGATGTGAGCCTGATGGAATGGCGCACGCTGGCGCTCATCGAGCATCTGCAGCCCGTGACGCTGCGCGCCCTCACCGACTATTCGAGCACCGACAAGGCGCAGATCAGCCGCATCGTCAGCGGCCTGGTCGAGCGCGGCATGGTGGAACGCAGCGCACACAGCAGCGATGCGCGCTCGGCCCAACTGTCGCTGAGCGACGAAGGGCGCGTGAAGATCAAAGGCCTCGCGCGTGCGGCTCGGTCGCGGGACCGTGCGTTTCGTTCTGTGCTCGATGAAGGCGAGGCGGAGCAACTGGTGGCTGCCTTGCGCAAGCTGAAGGCTCGGGCGTTGGCGTTGATTGAAGAAGAGGAAGCTTGGGGGCGGGCTAGATAAGCCTGCGCGCTGCAAAGGCGGCTGCGGGTGTGCCGGCATCGCTTCACTGTGGCGGCCTGCGCTTCGCTTCGGCTTCCCTGCGGTGCTCGCGAAGCCGGCCTGCCGCAGAACTCGCTACGCGCCCTTCGGCCGCTGCGCTCAGACAGCTGCGGCAAGTCAGATCACGAAGCACGCCTGTCCTTCGGCAGGCGTGCAGGCCGGCTTCGCTGCGCTCCTCGGCGCCACAGAGGCGCGACGCCGGCACACCCGCAGCCGCCTTTGCGGGGGTAGGTCGTGTCGGTATCCGGCCCCTGGCCCCGCTCCCGCCTTCGGCGCAAGCAACTCTCTGCCGGTTGATCCGCCGAAGGCGGTCTGCGGCCCGGGCGACTTCTGGGGCGGCGAGGAGCGCAGCCCGAGGGCGGGCACGCCTGCCGAAGGACAGGCGTGCTTCGTTGTCTAGCTTGCCGCAGCTGTCTGAGCGCAGCGGCCGAAGGGCGCGAAGCGAGTTCTGCGGCACCGCCTTCGGGCGAGCACCGCAGCGGAGTCGGCGCAAAGCGCCGACCGCCCCAGCAGGAGCCCGGGCCGCAGACCGCCTTCGGCGGCGCGC
>NZ_LYVO01000023.1 GCF_001984055.1 Variovorax sp. KK3 | reverse complement strand
GCGTGGTAACTCCAGTCTCCCAGACCCTTCCGGGTGAACAACCTATTGAGACATCACAGCTAGCTCGGTGGTGCCGGCGTCGAAGCCGGTGCGACGGGCGGCGGCGGGGCGGCAGAGGGCGCGGCAGCGGGCAGCGGCGATGCGATCCACACCTCGAGCGTCCTGGGCGCCGCCTTGAGCCGCGCCGACAGCGGCTCGACACGCCACGTCTCGCCGACGGCCGGTGCCAGTGCATCCGCGCAGGCCTTCGCGTCCAGGTCGTGGAAGCGCACGGTCGTCCGTCGGATCGCTTGGGGTTCGGGGCGGCCGCGTGCGCGCGCCGTCTGGTCGACGTCTTCCACGGGTAGCGGCCGGGCGCCGAGCTGCTGCTGCCACTTCTGCTGGTAGCCGCGAGCGGTCGGCACCTGCCCGGGGCCGTAGACCTGCACGAACACCCGGACGTCCTTGCAGGTGTCGGGCGATGGTGGCGGCGAAGGCGCCTGGGTCTGCGGGGGCGGTGGAGGCGGCGGTGGAGGGGCCGCGCCGTCGGCGGGTGGACGAGGCGGTGCCGTCGACGCCACCGTGACGGTGCCTGCGTGCATGCCGAACCACGACAGCACCCACGCCTTGGGGTCGCTCCAGACCGACTTCACGCCCAACCACAAGCGCTTGAAGCTGATGGGCTGCAGCACGGTCACGTTCTCTTCCTGCGCGTACTCCGCCGCGGGGATGTGACAGCGCTGCAGTTCGCCCGACGGAATGCGCCCGCGGTACAAGGCCGTGCTCTGCGGCGAGCTCACCTTGTTGCCTCTTTCGGTGAAGGTTTTTTCCGCGCGCGCGAGGCTGCGCACGAGCGGGTCGCAGGGGTGCCAGAAGTCGATCGACCGGGTGGCCGAGTAGTCGTACGCCCAGTACTGCGGTGGCGGAAACGACGCGCGCTTGGTCTCCGCGGCGGCCAGGCAGTTGGGCAGCCGGCTCTTGAGCTCCGGGTCGGTGGCGCTCAGCAGCAGGTTGCATGCATCGCCGCGCATGGCCAGCGGCAAGGCCGTGCACCGCTCCACCGCGTACTGGAACACGTGCGTCGCCACCGGCGAACGCGTGAACCAGTCGGCCTCGCCGCTGGGGCACAGGGTGTCGGCCGTTCGCACCAGCGCCGAGGCCAGCTTGTCGATGGGGGTCGATGTCGTGGCGGGTTCGTTGGCAACGCGCACGGGCACGTTGGCCCACAGGTCGGCCAGTTCCTTGAGCGCTGCTCTCTCGGCCTCGACCTGCTTGCCGTAGGACGTGCGCACGCTGTCGATCGCCTGCCAGGCCGACACGCCCAAGGTGGCAGCGGCGCCGAGGCCCAGCGAAGCGGTCACGGCCGATCCGCCGAAGCGCGACGGGAGCCGGCTGGCGGGCGCGCCTTTCTCGCTCTCCTTGGCCTTCTGGCCGGCGGCCTTGCCGGGCTTGCAATCGTCGTATTCGAAGAAGTCGTCGCAGTCGGCGACCAGGGTCTCGATGAGCTTCTGGTCCAGGTGGCTGCCCAGGTACTGGCCCAGCAGGAAGTAGCTTTCCCACTGCGCTTCCGAAAAGAACTGGTCCGCCGTGGTCTGCTGCGGAAAGCTCGGGTTCTGGCCCTTGAAGTTGAGCAAGTCGACCGGCAGGCCGGCGCAGATGTTCGGCTTGATCAGGATCAGGATGCCCTGGCCGGGCTTCTGGCCGCCGTACTTGACCTTGGCCAGTGCGAGGCAAGCGCTCGAATCGGCCAGCGCCAGGTCGTTGATGGAGCCGAACTGGTCCAGCGACTTCAGCCCCTTCGCGCTGCCGCCGGTGCCGGCGGGCTTGCCGGCCGACGAGCGGGGCCGCAGGAACTGGATGTCGGCCTGCAGATCGACGCGGGCCAGCCGGACCAGGTTCTCCAGGTCTTCGAATCGGTAGTCCGGGTCGGCACCGCAGTCGGCCAGCACGATCACCTCGGCCCGCTGGGCCAGCAGCGAATAGGCGGCGGTGTTGTCGAAGTGGCCGCCGTCGGTCAGGTACCAGTCCTGCCCGGTCGTGCCCTTGAAGCGGCCGAAGATCTCGTCCACCAGCCCCTTGGTCTTGGCGAAGGGCGGCGACTTGGTCGTGGCCGCCGCCGTGCGCTCGGCGTAGCTCCACCAGTAGCCGAGCCGCACGCCCGCGAAGGTCAGCAAGGCAGACAGCCCGCCCAGCGTGCCGCGGCCCATGCCGCTCGACACCGCCGCGCCCGAGATCGCCATCCAGCGACCCACGCTCATCGACGCGGCTATCGGCAAGGGCTGCCAGGCTTCCTGGCCCACCTGCATCAGGCCGCCCGAGGCCATGGTCAGGTTCAGACCGCGCCGGTCTTGATTGAAGATGCCGCCGCGCGGGTCCGTCGTCTGGTTGACGCATACGCCGAACAGGTGCACCGGCCCGCCGCCGCGTTGAGGCTGGTAGTCGGCCAGCGACAAATCGTCGTCGGGCCACACGTCGTCGATGGACGCGGTGGGCGAGTTGGTCGGCATCACCGTGTCGATGGGCTTCAGCGCGCCGAGCGGATCGGCCTGGCCGAAGCGCTTGCCATTGGCCGCGCCCATGTAGCTGCGAACGAGCCGCGCGCGGTAGAACGAGTGCAGCGAAGACAGGTTGAGAAACGCGAAGTTGCGCCCTGTCCACCACAGGTAGGCCACCACCGGAATCGCGATCAGCACCAGCACCTGGCCCGCGTCGTCGTACTGCAGCGTCTCGCCGCCGAACATCGAGCCCAGCACGGCCTGGTAGACCAGCGACACCCACCACGTGCACAGCAGGAAGGTCAGCAGGTAGCCCAGCAGCCGCCCCACCCAGCGCAGCAAGGCGCCGCTGTTGCCGCCCGCGCTGGAAGACAGGTTGGACAGCGTCGGCAGCACCGTACGCAGCAGCGCCGCGGCCACGCCCAAGCTCAGGCCCGAGGTGACCAGCGACACCCCGGTGAAGGCCAGGTACCACGCCAGGCGGTCGACGAAGCCGGCCAGCAACAGCAGCGCCACCACGCGCAGCCGATTGGCCAGCTTCTTGGTGAGCACGTTGCGTGCCGTGTCGGCCTGCAGGGCAGGCCCATGGGTCTTGTCTGCGCGGCGCATTTCGGCATCGGCCAGCGACGTGCCCCAGGCCCATACGACGATGAGCAGGCCGCAACTCCACCAGGCCACGGTGCGGACCGTGTCGCCGTACTCGCTGCCGTTGTCGCCCAGCAGCGAGAACGCGACGATCAACAGCACGCCCAGCGCCAGCACGATGCGGCTGAGGCGCCGCAGGCTGGTGCCGGCCACCTGCACCCACGGCACCGCCCAGTAGGCCGCCAGGTGGCGCGCACAGGCCAGCAACGCGAAGGGCATGCCCACCCAGACCGTGGCGAACCACCCGTTGCCCGGCACCAGCCGCAGTATGTCGAACAGGCCGCGCGACGAGTACAGGTAGCCCAGCGTCTCGAGCCCCTGCCATGCGCCCAGGTCGACGATGCACAGCAGCAGGCCCAGCAGCATCGCGAGCAGGCCCAGCTCGAAATGAATGGCCAGCAGGTTGCGCAGGTAGAGCGCCACCGCGAAGGTCGTGTCCTTGGCGCCCCTGGGAATCAAGTAGCGGCCGTTGGCCCGCAGCCACCACAGGAACCAGCTCGACGTCTGCTCCGCATTGGGGCCGTGGCGCGGCGCGGCGGGCGAGGCCAGTTGGCCGTCCAGTGCCTCGACCACGGCCTCGGCCTCCGCACGGTTGGTCGCCCGGTTCAGCAGCGAGCCGACCGCCGTGCCGATGTAGCCGCCGCCCGACACGGTCGAGAGCAGGTCGAAGCGCAGCAGCGACTTGCGATGCGCCAGAGCGCGCAGCAGCCCGAAGCAGAAGGTCGCGCTGCGGATGCCGCCGCCCGACAGCGCCAGCCCCCATTGACGGCTTGCGTCGGCGGGAATCCTCGGGTCGTCGAGCTGCTTTCGCCTGCGGACCACCTCGTTGTCGATCGGTGTCACGGAATGCCCTCCTGCGCCAGGCGAGTCGGGGCATGGTTGATGGCGTTGTCGTGGCCCCGTTCGCGTGCTCGCCGCTCGTATGTAATGGACAAGCGCGGGTTTGGCAACGGTGTTGTTCGCTGCTTGCGGCGGCGCGCCCCTGGCCTGGCGTACCTCGTGTTGTGGATGCAACCCGTCGGTCGGCTGCATGCCACGGTTGACGCAGGCTCGGCTCAGCCCCTAGTCTTGTCAGCCTTGGCCCGGTCGTCGCGCGGGCCGCGGAAGGAGTCGAGGATGTACATCGCCCAGGCGCCTTCGTGCGCGGTTCCCGTCGCATCCGTCGGCGTCGACACCACCCAGGCGCCGTTGAGCATCGGCGCCACGTACCGTCCGGCGAAGTCGCTGTTCGTGCTGGCCGTGCTGGTGCTGCTGGCACTGGCCCTGGGCTACAGCGGCCTCGCGCTGCTGGGCGCCTTCGCCGCCATCATGGGCGCCGCGGCCGGCTGGGGCGGCGCGGTCACGAGCCTGCAGGTCTTCGAGACGGGGCTGGTCATCACCAAGCGGCAAGGCGCCTTGGGCGACGGCTACGAGGCCTACGAGCTGCCTTGGGCCATGGTCGAGCGGCTATCGCTCGATCAGTCGCGGCTGCTCATCGTGCACAACGACGAACGCCTGCGTTCGCTGGTGGGCAGCCGGCTTCTGTTCTTTCCGCGTGAAGAGGGCATCCTGCTGTTGCATGCCGAGTTGACGTGGCTCAAGCGCAAGGGTGCCTTGAGAAGGGCGTTCAAGTCGCACCCCACCATTCATGCGAAGGCGACGGCGCACCCCCTGGCCAATTTGCGCCTCATGCCCATCAACTCCGCCACGACTTCCGGTCGCGCTTGAAGCCTGCGCCGACGAACTCGCCCGCCTGAATCACCGGATACCGCACCTCGCCCCCACCCGGAATGTCGGCCGGGTCCACTTCGGCGAAGTAGTTCAGGTGATGAAACTGCGGAATCGAGAAACGCTCGTTGCCCGACACATTGACCACCCGGTGCACCGCCGAGCGAAAACGCCCGTTGGTCCAGCGCGTCAGAAGATCGCCCACGTTGATGATCAACGCCCCCGGCCGTGGCGGCGCGTCGATCCACTGGCCGTCGGCCGACTGCACGTGCAGGCCGCCGTTCGCGTCGTTGAGCAACAGCGTGATCAAGCCCTTGTCGGTGTGCGGGCGTGCGCCGATGCCGCCATCCACCGCGGGCGGCTGCGGCGGGTAGTGCACCAGCCGCATGTTGGTAAAGGGCTGCCTGCAGCGCGACACGAAGAAGTTGGCGTCGAGCGCCAGCGATTCGGCCATGGCCCGCAGCACCTGCTGGCCGCAGTTCAGCATCGCGTAGTAAAGGTTCTCCACCCGATACCGAAAGCCTGCATCCTGCGGCCACGCATTGCGCGAGTAGAACGGCAGGTCCGCGAGCCGGGCTAGCGCCGCGTCGTCCAACGGAAACCCCATGTCGAAGGACTCCTTCACATCGGGCGCCTCGCCCTCGCGCTGGGTGTCGAACATCGGCTGGTAGCCGCGGTTCTGCCGGCCCGTCGAGGCCTTGCAGGCGATGCGTTCGTCCAGCGGCAGCGCGAAGAACTCGCGCGCCGCGTCGAAGGCGTTGTCGACCAGCTCGGTCGCCATGCCATGCTGTTCGAGGTAGAAGAAGCCGTAGCGGCGGCAGGCATCGGCGATGGCCTGGCTCACGGCGGTGCGCTGCTGGCGCGTGCCGTAGAGGTAGCCCGAGAAATCGATGACGGGAATCGACTCGGCCGACATGCCGGTGTCGGCTTCGACGTGGGTGTCGTACTGCGCTTCGGGTGGCGCCACCGCTGTGCTCGTCATCACGCGTAGATCCTTCGCTCGGCGGCGTTGGGCAGGAACTGCATGTCGATCAGCGCCGACGCCTTGGGCACGCTCTTGAACTCGAGCGCCTTCGCCAGCGAATCGATGCCTTGCTGGTAGCGCGCCGCGTCGATCAGCCCGATGCCGGCCTTGCGCACGTTGGCCGTGCCGATCTCGTCGTCGAGGATCACGTCGAGCCGCAGCGCCTCGATCTTGTCGTCCACCAGCGGCTCGTGCGCCTTCAGCGCAGCCACCGTGCCGGGCCGGTCCTTCACCGCTTCTTTGTACGCACGGGTGAGTGCGCGCAGGTAGGCTGCCACTGCTGCCGGCTTCTCGCGCATGAAGGCGTTGCTGGCCATCACCGCGTTGCCGTACAGCGGCACGCCGAAATCGGCGAAGCGCATCACCGCGATGTCGTCGGGCTTCACGCCCAGCCGCTGCAGCGACACGAAGCCCGAGGCGATGTACCCCGTGATCGCATCGGCCTGGCCGCGCACCAGCATCGTCTCGCGCAGTGCGGGCTCCACCGACAGCCATTTGACGTCCGACTGCGCGTTGATGCCGTTCGCATTGGCGAACAGCGGAAAGATGCGCCGCGCACCGTCGTTGGCCGGTGCGGCGATCGTCTTGCCTTTCAGGTCGACGGGCTTGCCGATCGCGCCCTTCTTCAGCGAGAACACCGCGGCAGGCGTGGTCTCGTACAGCACCATCACCGCCGTGGCCGGCGACTGCGCGTTGTTGCCCGCGAACTCGGCCAGCGAATTCAGGTCGCCCGTGCCCATGTCGAAGTTGCCCGATGCCAACCGCGTGACCGTCGCCGAGGCACCGGCGCCGACGTTGAGCGTCACGTCCAGCCCTTCTTCGGTGAAGTAGCCTTTGCGCAGGGCCAGGATGTGCGCGGCCGTGCCGGCCTCGAAGCGCCAGTCGAGCTGGTAGCGCACCTTGGTCAGGGCGCGCTGGGCGAAGGCCGGCGCACCGAGGGTCGCCACGGCGGCGGCTGCGCCCATCTGGGCGACGAAGCGGCGCCGGGAGCAGAAAAGGGTCGATGGCATGGTGGAGCGAACGAAGCGTCGAAAGTAGCAAGACGAGACTGTCTGCGTTCGAATCTAGGCCACGCCGCTCGGGACCACAAGCACCGATTTTCGGTGTCTGCGTTCTCTTCGAGGCAACGGAAGCCGGTCGTTTCAGGCGCCGGACGAGGGCGCGCCGGCCAGCGCGTCGAAGCGCGATTCCAGCAGCTCCAGCATCAGCGACACCGACGGCGAGAGCGCGCGATCGGCCCGCACGAACAGCGACAGCGACACGCTGCCGATGCCCCGGTCGGAGATGGGAATGTGCCGCAGCGCGCCCGCGTCGATCTCGTTCTGCACCGTGGCGCGCGTCATGATCGAGATGCCCGCTCCGGCCACCAGCAGCGCCACGATGGTGGGAATCGAGTTGGTCTCCACGAAGGGCGTGACCCGGCCGGACGCGCCGCGCGACACGTCTTCGACCATGCGCCGCAGCACCGCGTCTTGCGACTGGATGATCAGCGGATAGTGCAGACACTCCGCCACCCGCATCGACCGCCGCGCGGCCAGCTCGTGCCCCGACGCCACCACCACGCCCACCTGCACCGGAAACACGCGCACGTTGCGCACCGGCATCGATGCGGCCGGCTGCCAGCACAGCCCGATGTCCAGGTCGCCCCGCACCACCGCATCGACGATCTCGGGCGAGTTGCCGGTGTACACCGTGTACGAAATGCCCGGGTGGTCCTTCGACACGTCGACGATGAGCTGCGGCACGAAGCGCGCGCTCATGTACTGCAGCACCCCGATGCCCACATGCCCGCGGCTCGTGCCCTTGAGCGCATCCACCTGCGCGACGGCAGTGCCGAAGTCGCGCTGCATCCGGCGTATCTGCCCCAGCATCATCTCGCCCGCCGCAGTGAGCCGCACGCCACGCGGCAGCCGTTCGAACAACGGAACGCCGAGCTGCTCCTCGAAGCGCGCGATCTGGCGCGTGACGGCCGAGGGCGCGATGTTCAAGCGCTCGGCGGCGCGGCGGATGGATTTTTGTGCGGCGACCTCTTCGAAGTAGCGGATCGAGTGTGAGAACGCGTGCATGCGGTGATTATGTTGGGCAGCGGAATTCTGTTCGGCGTTGCGGCGGATGCCGCAAACATTCAAGACGGGCAGGGTGCAGCGCGCGCACCATCGAGCGATCAGACGATGGAGGTGCCATGCGTTTACTCTTCTTGATCGATCGACCCGAAGGCGAAGAGTCTTTGCTGCTCGGCTGCACCGAGGTGCAGCCATGAGTGGCTACGCACCCGGCAGCGACGAACTCGAGGCGTTGCTCCAACGCACCGACACCGCCAACACCGCCTTGCTGCAAGGCGACATCGACGGCTACCTCGGCCTCATCTCGCATACCGACGACTTCACCTTGATGCAGCCCTTCGGCGGCCCCGTCGTCCGCGGCCTTCACTGGCCAGAAGAGCGCAAGGCGGAGCTGAAGCGCTTCTTTCGCGGAGGCGAAGGGCAGGTCGAGTTTGTGCAGTGGTACGCGTCGGGCGACCTGGCCGTGCTGGTTGCGATCGAGCGGCAGCGGGTCGTGATTGCGGATCTGCCCGAACAGGACTGGTCGCTGCGCATCACGCTGGTCTATCGCCTCAGTGCGGAGGGCGCGTGGCAGCTGGCGCATCGGCATGCGGACCCGATCGTGCGGTCGATCAGTGTGGCGAGGGCCGCCGCCATTGCGCGCGGCGCATAACCGGTCGGACCTGAAAGGTGCGCAGTCTGCGCCCTCAGTGCGCGGCGCCTTCCGGCAGCTTGGCAATTACCTTGATCTCGAACTGAAACCCGGACAGCCACGTGACGCCGATCGCCGTTGCGGTCGGATACGGCGCCTTGCCCCAGTATTCCGCGGCCACGGCCCATGCGCGCTCGAAATTGGCGTCGGGGTTCACCATGAACACCGTCACGTCGATCACGTCGTCGAAGCTGCATCCGGCCTCGGCGAGGATGGCGTTGAGGTTCTTGAATGCGAGGCGAACCTGGTCGTCGAGTTCGGGCTCCGGAGAGCCATCGGGCCGGCTGCCGACCTGGCCGGACACGAACAGCAGGCCATTGGCGCGGATGGCTGGGGAATAGCGGTGCAGCTCGTACAGGGCGTGGCGCTCGGGCGGGCTGACGACGTCGCGTGTGGTCATGAAAGGGTTTCCTTCAAAGCAATTGCAGATGCAAGCAATGTAGGAGTTCGCAGCTCGGGGATAAACCAGCGGCCGGCAACAACACTGTTTGCATCGGCCAAACAACTGAACGCCGCGATGGATCGCGTTGAACCGCTCGGGTGCCTCGGTCAGGCGAGCGCGTCGCCCTTCGCATCCGCGGGCTTGGCGACAGGAATCTTGCCGTCGGCTTTCCAATCTTCCCCGGCTCGCAAGTCTTTCAGTTCGAGGCTCGAAGATCCGAAGTACAGGGGCTGACCCAATCGGTACCTCGGATAGTTGGCGCCCAGGTTCTTCACCAGACCGACCACGGCCGTGCGTGCCTCCAGGTACTGCGCAAGGGCCGGGCCCCTGGCACTTGCCGCCTTGATGGCGTAGCCGTGCACGAAGACGTCGAACTCCGTCGGCTGCAAGCGAGCCGCGCGGAGTTCCACCGACACGACCATCGTGCTCGAATTCAGATCGATGTTGATGCCGCGTTCGATCATTAAGCGGGCCTGTTCTGCGGTCTTCCACAGGTCTTGCTGGCCGGGCCGGTGATCGCCCTCGAACTGAATCCTCAGCGTCGCGCTGATGTCGAGATCGATGGAGCGCGCATCGCCCTGAGGGGAGTCGAACAGCTCGGCCAGCAAGGCGCGGAGCTCCTCGGCGCCGACGAACTCGGACAGCGCAAGAATGGCGAGCTCGCGCTGCGCCAAGTTCGGGCTGCTCAAGCGGTCGAAGAATGTATGAACGAGGTTCGCCACCGTGCTGCCGTGTTCGCGCGCGAGCTTGACTGCCGAGACCTCGATATCGATGTCCGATGCGCCCGTGGTTCGACGCAGCCGTTCCCGTTCGAGTTCGATTCGCTGGTCTTCGCGGCTGAGGGTGGCGAATTGGTGCGTCTCTTGAATGTCTTGGTCCCTGGCCTTCTGCATGGCTTGAAGCTGTCGATCCTTGGCCGCCAGCGCATCTGCTGCGTCGTCCTTGACCTGCTGCAGCACAAGCTCGTGTTGCTGCCTGGCTTGGTGCAGTGAAAGCTCGTGGCCGAGCTTGGTGTTCTGAAGTTCCGACTCGACATCGCGCCGCTTGTTGGCGGCGACGATGATGCCGATCAGCGAGGCAATCGCCGTGACCAGTGCGGCCAGCACGGCGGAGGTGAACCACCCGGGGCCCGTGCTGGGTTGCGGCATGCCGTCGATCTTGATGGAGACCCTGTCCGGCAGCGTCACGACGATCGGCGCGCCGCCTGACATGGCAGCCGGTGCGGCGCCGCTCACGCCCGCCGTGGGCGCGCTTGCGGGCGAAGCGATCGGAGGTGCTGGGGCGGGGGCGGCCTGGTCCTGGGCGGCAGCAGCCATGCCCCAAAGCATCAGCACGGCGAGTGTGATTGCAGCCTTCATCGAAGCACCTTTGCGCGTAGTTGGGGCCGAGTGTGCTGCGACGGCCCGAGAATTTCCATCCCCAACCGTGAGGGCTCCCGTCATCATTCCAACGTAGCATCGCCGCAGGAGGCCGCCATGGCAGTTCTCGACACGCTGCGGCACTGGGCAAAGCGCATCAAGCGCGACGGCGTCACGCTCTGGTTCGCCGCCAAACACCCCGCCACCCCGTGGTACGCCAAGGTGCTCGGCCTCTTCGTGGTCGGCTACGCGCTCAGCCCCATCGACCTGATACCGGACTTCATCCCTGTACTGGGTTACCTGGACGACTTGATCCTGCTGCCGGCGTTGATCTGGCTGGCGGTGCGCATGGTGCCTGCGCCGGTGCTCGATCAATGTCGTGCACAGGCGGATGAATGGATGCGCAGCACCGGGACGAAGCCTGTCAGCCGAATTGGCGCGGTGGTGATCGTGGCCTTGTGGATCGCTGCCGGGGCGGGACTAGGTTGGTGGTTGTTCCGGTAGAACGTCCCTCGCTGCTCATCCCGGCCCTGCAACGTCCGCCCGGCACGGGGCAGGGCGGGACTGTCCGATCAGCGCTGCCGAATGAAGGTCGTACCGTCCGGCAGCGCCCAGCTCTGCCCAGGTTCGAGCGTCTGCGTGTCGAAAGGATCGATGCTGAAGTGCCCGTCGGGGTTTGCTGCCTTGGCTGCCGCAATGTCCTTGGGGTTCATGTTGTAGATGCCATCGTCGAACTTGTAGTCGACATAGATTGGCGATCCGTTGGCGGTGAATGTCATCGTCATGTTGTTGCTCCTGGGTTGGGTGCTGCCAGTGGTGCCTGTGGTTCGGGCGCCTTGCTCACTTGCTGAGGCGGAGCGGGAGGTGGTGAACTCCCCGCAACCGCTTTTGCTGCCGCGACTGCGCCGGCCTTCGTGGCTTCTGCATCTCGCGACGTGCTCTTGGTGACGAACGATCCGATGAAGGCTCCGAGGGTGAGCTTTGCCATATCGAGAAATATCGTCGCTGCGCCGTCGAATGGCGCGCGGGGTCCAGTTTTGCCCGCTGTGCTTAATAGATCAGGAAACACGGGCGCCGCCAGCCCCAGCAGGCAAAACAGAATGGTCATGAGAATCGTCGCCAAGGGCATTCCCGAAAGCTCCAGCTTTCTGAAAACCCCCGTGCCACCCGTCAGGCCCACCAGCTTCGTCCAATCTCCGATCGGATCAGCCGAATGCTCGATAACCGAGCCGAGAAGCCGCCGCGCATCATCAGGAAGCGCATTGCCAGTCGTGGTCGCCTCGATGTTCTGCCCGGCTCGCATCAGGAAGTAGCCGAAGCCTGCTGCGAGCACCGCGACAAAGATCACTGTCTGCACCCCAACCAAAGTGGTGTTCTCCCCAAGCATCGACCGGATGACGGTAGCGGCGACAGCGCCGAGCGACCCGATGGCGACAATGAAGAAGCAGGTGCTGCAGAAGTAGAGAGCGCGACGTGCCCAGGGGCTTGGATCGTGGCGCGGCCCTTCGTTGGAGGTGTCGGACCTCGGAGCTTCTTCAGGCATGGCCATTCCTTTCCGTTCTTGCGCTTGCCCGGCTCGGAGCCGCAGCGAGTGGCAAAGTGTGCGGCTCGACCGATCGCCACGAATCATCAAATTTGAGGACGCGCGGCACATCACGCCGGGTGTTCACAACCTGACTTCCGACGACGATGCCTGTTCGTCGGGAGCCGCGACAACTCGCGCTTGCAATCCACTACGGCGACAGGTCACCCGGGCCGTCAACGCAAAGACCCATCAACTCCGCTTGCTGATCAACCATTCCACCAACCCCGCGCGAATTACAAGCTCAGCCAGTTGCGGGCCAGCCAGCACGTGAATGTTGTCTTCCTCCGCCTTGTAGTGGGCGACATCCTTGCCCGTGTGGCAGATGAAGAAGAAGTCGTCGTACTGCGGCATGTCGTTGAACTGCTCGATGCTCTTGGTCAGCGACGCAACCGTGCCATTGGACTTGACCTGCACGAATGCACGACGCCGCGTGACCGGCGCCACCAGGTCGAGATCGATGGCCTTCGTGGTCTTGCCCAGCACGTCCAGCCTTTGAAAGCCCGCGCGAGAGAACATCAGGTCTGTCAGAAGCTCGAAGTCTTTCCAGTGCATGCCGCGGATCAGCACCTCGACCGCGTCGCGCAATTGCGCCATCGTGTCCACGGCCTTCTGCACGTCGGGCGACTGTTCGCAGTTGATCCTGCGCACCAGATACTCGGCGACCTGAGGCTGCACCGCACAGATGGTGCCCCGGTACATGCCGACCTTCGCCAGCCGGTCATCCAGCGTTTCGATGTTGAGTGCGCCCCCGGCGATGTCGGTGCTCTGCCACTGGCCCTTGACCGCGCGCACGCGGCTCCCGTCGTCGAGCAGCCGCACTTGCTTCTTGGCAAAGCACCACCAGAGCTGGCGCGCGTAGAAGGTGAACCACAGCGTGGTCTCGGGCTCTTCGTAGAAGTCGCGGATCTGGCGGACATCACTGGTGGTCGTGCTCTTGTTGCCCTTGCGCTTGGCAAGCCAGTGCTTGGTCACGGCCTTCCAGTTTCCGGCAAGGCTCTCGTCGTGCAGCGGGCTGGTGTACCCGAGCCGAATGACTTGATCGTGTTCGATCGACGACTGCTCCCACGTTCCGCGACGCCCGAGCTTGATGAAGCGGACGTCGGTGGGATGGATGGCTTTGCTCATTGGGACATCGTTCTTGTTGGAGGAGCCGGCGCGGGTGTGCACCGGCTGCGGCATTCTGCGGTGCTGCGCGATCAGAGCTTCTTCATCATGTACGCCAGATAGAAGCCCTGCGTGTGGTCGTCGATGCGGCCGAACTCCTGGTAGCCGCGCTTCACGTAGAAGCCGCGCGCCTGCCATTCGAAGGTTTCGAGCTTGGCGCTGTGCGCGCCGAGGTGCTTGGCCTTCGCTTCGGCTTGCGCCAGCAGATCGCTGCCGAGCCCGGTCGCCCGGGCTTCCTCGTCGACCCACAGCACGTCGATGTGAAGCCAGTACAGAAACACGTAGCCGCGAAGGCCACCGATCGTCCGGCCTTCTTCGTTCTTGGCGTTGAGCCAGACGGGTTGCGATTCGGGGTGCTCACCGACGAAGCTGTAGTTGAAGCGGCGAAGTCGGCGGCCGAGTTCGCCAGATCTGACCTCTTCTGGCGTGGCCTCTGCGATGGTCCAGGTTTGCATGGTTGCGGTTGTCGGTAGTGGGCGCAAAGCGGCACCAAGTCTATCGACCTCGCCTTCAGCCTCATCGGCGCGCTCGCTCGTCCGCCAGGCAAGGTCGCGTCATCGGCACGCTGGCTGTGACGCTGAGCGCCGCAACGTTTGAGATCGACGAATTCACGATCGACGGGCGGGCGCCCTCACGGCAACTCAACTGCTAGGCAGCAGGATCGAACACCCTGAGGAACTCGCGTCGCGTCTTCGGCCCGTAGGTCTTGAAGTGCGGATCGGGCCGCTCCAGGTAAGCCATGCGCTTCTGCGCGACCGAGTCGCGTGCGGTGTATCGCTTCACTTCCGTCGGCGTCAAGCCGTACACCTTCGCGGCGTTGAGCCCGAATATCTTGGCCCGCAGCGCCGGCGTCATCTGGGCGTAGCCATGCCGCTCGCGCAGCTCCGTCGAGATCTGGAAGGTCCGGAAGGCCTGGATCTGATCCTGTGGTGAGCCGTACCAGATCGAATCCGTGCCCCACAGCACGTTGTTCTCGCCACACGCGGCGATCAGCTTCCCCAGTGCGTGCGCCGCCTGCTCGGGGTCACGCATCAGAAAGCGCCACGTGCTGCCCAGCTCTGCATAGACGTTGCTGTTCGGCTTGACCTGGTTTTGGCGCAAGGACGTGATCAGCGTGTCGATGCCGTCGCGCTTGCCGCTCGCGTCGTAGGCCTTCTCGGTCACCGTCGTGACGAAGCCCGAGTGGTAGATCAGGAAGTTCACGTCCGGGTAGCGCTTGGCGACGATGCCGATGTCGCTGCACTGGCTGTGCTCGTACGAGCGCTGCCCGAACGGCAGCCCCTTGTGGATGCAGATGTTCTTGACGCCCAGCGCGCGCGCCTTCTCGATGAACCGGATGCCGACGTCATCGTGCAGGAAGTAGCCCTTGCCTTCCGGTCCGTACTGCGTGTAGGTCTTCCAGGCGCTGATGCCCCACTTCTCGCGCAACTCGTCCATGCCTTCGAGGTCTCCGGGCTGGTTCGGGTTGACGCGCCCATGCAGCAGCAGGCGGTGCGTTCCTTCGAGCTTGTCGACGAGCCTGCGCACCTCGTCGGCGGCCTGGATCGTGACCGGCTCGGCGTCGCGCGCGGAGGGCACGAAGGACAGCACCATCACGTCGGTGTCGCTGTCCATGAAGATGTCTTTGAGGAAGACCTCCGCGTTCTTCGAGTTGCCCTTCGGCGTGTCGATGAAGTGGCCTTGCACGTCGAGAATGAACTCCTGCTTGGCGGGGCCGACCTGGGCGCGGGCGAGCTGCGTGTCGAGCCCGGCATCGCGGGGCAGGTCGAAGAAGCCGCCGGTTTTGCCGGCTGCGGCGTTGGCGGTGTTGAAGGCCAGCAGGGTGCTGGCTGCGCCGCATGAGGAGGTTAGGAATGCTCGCTTCGAGAAGCCCAATCGCTTCGCGTTGATTGCTGCGGTCTCGTGGGCGAGGCGGTTGGCTTCGACGTTCGCGGGCCAGAGCGAGACTGGGGCGAACTCGCCGTTTGATGTGGTGTCGAGCTTGATGGGAAGGCGCTTGCCTTCGGGGTCGCTGTCTTGCATGGTGGGTCCTCGCGTGACCGAGAAGCACTGCGCGCGTGTCAATGCCGCCATGAGCGCGCTTGGTTACGAGACTTCCTCATTGTGCTACGTACGGTGGTTGACCGCGTCAGCAGGACTGCCTCACGATGGAGCGTGGAAGGAGGGCTTTGGGTTCGGCCGAGGGGCCGCTCAAGACTGGTTGCCGAAGTTCATTTGTCCGGGATGAATGACAGCGGCTGACGAAAGCCGACCTTGGCACCTTCCTCGACGTACGACTCGTCTGCCTCGGAACTTGGCCTTCGCAAACATCGTCGATGCTCGATCCAGAAAGACGCGGGCATGAATGGCTGCTTCTGAATGCCGCGAAATGGTGGTCCGGGCCCGATGTGGTCTTGCAGTTCCCGCCGCTCAATGTCTGCCTTGCAGGCAAAAGGCGTCTTCAATGCCTGGCAACGGCGACAACTCGACTGGCTCGCTGCATCAGTAGTTTGCTAGCGGTACTACGCGAAGCTCAGCCACGCTAGGAGATCTGCCACAGGATCAATCAGCGATCGGATGCCCTCGCCACGCAAGGTTGCGGCCAACTCCAGGCCAACGGCACCCACCACGAAAATTCCGTCACCCGGAGAAGTCGCTATTTCGCGGCAGAGCTCGCGCAAACCCGCGAGCGCGGCCTCGGGCCGGGCCGCAACGGCGGATGGGGTCAAGTCCAATACGAGCCAGTCGTTGATCACCGCCCGGTGACCCGTCTCCTCGAAAGCCTGCTCGTACAGCGCGGTCATGCCGGCGTCGAAGGTGACGACGTGCAGCCGGTGGCCGAGCCTGCGGTGTTGCGAGAGCACGCTGCGGGTGAAGCCGAAGGCGGCGTTGCCCAGTTGCCTGCGCGCGATGTCATACCCGGTGTCGACCGAGGACATCATGACCACCCGGTCATAGCCGGCGGTCAACGCATGCAAGCTCTGATCCAGGACCGCTTCTGCCTCGAGGTTCTCTGCTGCCGAGCCGATGATGCTCGGTGCATCCACCACCTTCGCTACGTCCCATTGCCCGGCCGGTCCGCCACAGCGGTCAATGTGACGCCGCAGCGTTACCGTGATCTTGTCGCTCGAGTTGGGGTTGAGAAAGAGTGTCTTCATCAGCGGCCCGCAGGAAACTTCCTGCGCCAGAACTCGGCGATGTCGCGCCGGCGGCAGAACCACACTTCCGGGAATTTCGATGCCTCGAGCAGGAACTCGCGCAGGGCATCGGCGCGCCCAGGCCGCCCCGCCAATCGCAGGTGCAAGCCGATGGACATCATCGTCGGATGGCGGCTGGCCTCGCGGCGCAGGCAAGCCAGGGTACGGCGCAAGTGGTCTGTAAAGTCTTCCGGGGTGTTGAAGCCGGGCGCGGAAGCGAAGCGCATGTCATTGCAGTCGAAGCTGTAAGGCAGCACCAGGTGCGCGCGGCCACCGACATCCGCCCAGTAAGGGAGATCGTCGTTGTAGGCATCGCTGTCGTACGTCAGCCCCTGCTCGACGGCGAGGGCACGGGTGTTGGCGCTGACGCGCCCGGTGTACCAGCCCACGGGGCGCTCTCCGCACAAACGCTCCAGCACATCGAGAGAACGCACCATGTGCTCGCGCTCGGTGGCCTCGGGCATACCGTCGTGGTCGATCCAGCGCGCACCATGCGACACCACCTCGTGCCCGGCCTCAGCGATCGACCGGGCCGCCTCGGGATGCTTCTCGAGCGCGCTGGACACCGCGAAGTAGGTGGCGGGGACTCCGCACTCCTGAAGCAGGTCCAAGATGCGCCAGTGCCCTACCCGGCTGCCGTATTCGTAGTGCGACTCGACTACTAGGTTGCGGCGCCCCGCTCGGGCCACCGCACCGGCCACGTCGCTATTGAGCACCTCGGAGTGGGTGTCGCCGTCAAGGACGCAATTCTCTCCGCCCTCTTCGTAGTTGACGACCACGCTGACGGCGACCCGCCGTCCGCCCGGCCATTCGAAGTTCGGTCGGACTCGGCCGTAGCCGACGAAATCTCGAGCGGCGTTCATTGCTGCGTCCTGGCCTTCGACACGCACAGGGCAATCAGCGCGAGACCGACGGTGCAGTAGAAGGAGATGTAAAACGGATTGTCGAAGCGGTCGAGCAGCCACACGCAGATGCTCGGCGCCAGGGCGCCTCCGAAGACGCCGGCCAGCTGGAAGCCAAGCGACGCGCCGGTGCACCGAACCTTGGACTCGAACATGTCCGGAATGAAAGCGGCCAGCGGTGCCCACAGGGATGCTTGGCAGATCATGCCGATCACGGACGCCAGGATGACGAGTTGTGGGACCCGCGTCTCGAGCATCGGAAAATACGCGAATGACCAGATGACCGATGCTGCAACGCCGGCCAGGAGCATGAACTTGCGCCCGAAGCGATCCGACAAGGCGCCGAAGAGGGGGATCGCGACTACGCCGACGGCAGCACCCCACAGCACGGCGTTCAAAGCGACCTGACGCGGGAGGCCCAGGCGGGTCGGCACGTAGATCAGCAGCAGCAGCGAGAAGACGTACCAGATGATGCCTTCGCCGGCCCGCACGCCGATGGCCAGGAGGACTTGGCGCCAATGGTGGCGCAGCGTCTCCATCAGGGGTGCTTCGGCCTTCTGCGATCCGTGCTCCAGGCTTTGGAACACCGGCGATTCGGAGACGGAGCGGCGGATGAAGTAGCCGATGCCCACGAGCAGGATGCTCGCGAGGAACGGAACCCGCCATCCCCAGTCCATGAACTCGGCGTCGTTGGTGATGGTGTTCATGAAGCCAAACATGCCGTTGGCGATTAGCACGCCTATTGGACTGGCCACCTGCACGAGGCTGCCGTAGAAGCCGCGCCGGCGTCCGGTGGTGTCAAACTCGTTGACCATTAGCGCCGCCCCGCCCCATTCGCCGCCGAGCGCAAGGCCTTGCGCGAATCGCAGGATGGCGAGCATCACCGGCGCCATCAGGCCCACCTGCGGATAGGTCGGCAGCAACCCGATCAGGAATGTCGAGAGGCCCATGATCAGCAGGGTGGAGACCAGCACGAAGCGGCGCCCGATCTTGTCGCCCAGTGAGCCGAAGATGGCGGCGCCCACCGGCCGGGCGACAAAGGCAATCCCATAGGACAGGAGCGACAGGATGGTCGCCATGAAGGGATCGGACTGCGGGAAAAACAGCTTCGGAAACACCAGCGCGGCGGCGGTGCCAAAGATGAAATGGTCATAGAACTCCAGCGTCGTGCCGACCAGGCTCGCGGCGGCGACGCGCCGGGGACTGGTCGTGCGCGTCGATCGCGTCTCGTCGCGATCGGCTGGCGTGGCAATTGCGGAAGCAGTTGTCATGGCGTCTCCTGGGTTGGTGGTGTAGCGCGATTGCAGCACCGCAGGAATCCTTCGACAATCAGAATGATCTGAACAATTATTCTGATTTGATGAACATTACGTTGCGCCAGATCCGCGCCTTCCTGGCGGTTGCCGACACAGGCGCCTTCACGCGGGCTGCCGAGCGCATACACGTGTCGCCCTCTGCGCTCTCGACCTTGGTCAAGGAGCTCGAGGACCAGATCGGTCTGCGGCTTTTCTACCGCAGCACGCGCGTCGTCCAACTGACAGAGGCGGGCGCGGAGTTCCGGCCTCTGGCTCGAAAGGCGCTCGACGACCTGGAGGCGGCCGTCGCCGGTTCCCGAGCGCTCGCCCAGGTCAAGCGCGGCAGGGTCACGGTGGCGGCGTCCATCGTGGTGGCGGCCACGCTGCTGCCTTGGGTGATGCAGTCCTTCCGGCAGCGCCACCCCGGCATCCAATGCATCCTCAAAGACGGCTTCGAGGAGACAATCCGCGACCAAGTGCGCCGGGGGGAGGTCGACCTGGGCGTCGGAACGCTGATCGAAGGCGAGCCCGGCCTGTCGGAGGTGACGCTCTATCAGGACCATCTCGTCGCGCTGATTCCCGATGGCCATCTGCTCGCCGAGCGGGGCTCGGTGAGCTGGCGCGAGCTGGCGCAACAACCGTTGATCTGCCTTTCCGCCGAGAGTCCGTCGCGCGCGCTGGCCGATGCCGCGTTCGAATCCGCCGGTATCAAGCCGGTGGCTGCCTACGAAGCGACCTTCTCGTCCACCGTGATCAGCATGGTGGCCGCGGGGATGGGCGTCGCGGCGCTTCCGGTCAACGTTCGCCAGCTGTCGCGTCGCGCCGGCGTGCAGGCGCGAATGCTGGTGCGCCCGACCGTGAAGCGGGACATGGGTGTTTATTCACGCAGCGATGCGGAACTCACGCCAGCGGCGAACGCGTTTCTGCAGCACATGCAATCCTTCGTTCGCACACAGCGCGGTCTGCCGGACGAGGCGGCGGACGCTGCGGGCCGTTGATGCCAGCCCAACTGACCCCCTACTTTCACGAGTTGTCAGCGAATTGAGAGTCGACTGCAACTTTGTTTACTCTCGGAGTACGAAGCGGACGTTCGAAGCCGGAGCGTGGATGTCCGTTCCTGGCCGAGGCTGTGTGAAAACGGGTTGAATAGGTGACGGTGCTCGCCTAGATTGTGGCAACGCTACTGAAGGCCAGCCACATGAAGCGATTCATCGAACCCGGTGCGAGTTGTCGATGCCTTCGTCGAGGAGCTGGATCTGCATGCACTGGGTTTTGAAGGCGTCGATCCGGCAGCCACTGGTCGACTCTCGTATCACCCCTCGGTCCTGCTAAAGCTCTACATTTATGGCTACCTGAACTGCGTCCAGTCGAGCCGCCGCCTGGAGCGCGAGGCGCAGCGCAACGTCGAGCTGATGTGGCTCACCGGCCGACTCGCGCCGGACTTCAAGACCATCGCCGACTTCCGTCACGACAACGGAGCGAGCATCCGCAATGTCTGTCGCCGTTTCGTCGCCCTGTGCCGCGACCTCAAGCTGTTCTCTCACGCCATCGCCGCTATCGACGGCAGCAAGTTCAAGTCGGTCAACGGCCGCGACCGCAACTTCACGCCCGGCAAGATCGATGCGCGTCGGCGCCAGATCGAGCAGAGCATCCAGCGCTACCTCGACGCCCTGGAGACGGCCGACCGCACGCAGCCGGCCGAGGTGGAGGCCAAGACCGAGCGGCTGACGGAGAAGATCAAGAAGCTGCGCGAGCAGATGAAGCAGCTCGATCGCACCAAGGAGCAGTTGAAGAAGGAGCCTGATGGGCAACGCTCGCTCACCGATCCCGATGCGCGTTCGATGAACTCCCAAGCAACAGGCTCGGGCCTGGTGGGCTACAACGTCCAGGCGGCGGTCGACGCCAGGCACCACTTGATCGTGGCGCACGAGGTCACCAACGAGGGCAACGACCGTGCGCAGCTCAGCAACATGGCCAAGGCTGCGCGCAGGGCGATGGGCAAGTCCAGGCCGCAGGCCCTTGCCGACCGCGGCTTCTTCAACGGCAGGAGCTCAAGGCCTGCGAGGACGCGGGCATCACGACCTACGTGCCAAGCCGATGACCTCGAACGCCAAGGCCGAAGGGCGGTTCGACAAGAGCGACTTCATCTACATCGCCAAGGCTGACGAGTATCGGTGTCCTGCTGGCGAGCGAGCCATCTACAGGTTCACCACGCTCGAGAAGAATGGCAACAAGCTTCGTGTCTACTGGACCAGTGCCTGCCCCACGTGCCCGATGAAAGAGCAGTGCACGACCGGCGACTATCGTCGCATCCGTCGTTGGGAGCACGAAGAGGTGCTTGAGCGCGTCCAGCAACGCCTGGACCGCCAGCCTGTCGCAATGACGCTGCGCAGGTGCACGGTTGAACACGTGTTCGGGACATTGAAGTACTGGATGGGTTCAACGCACTTCCTCACCAAGACGCTGGCGCACGTGAATACAGAGATGAGCTTGCACGTGCTGGCATACAACCTGAAGCGGGTGATCGCGATCCTGGGTGTTGCCAGAACGATGAAGGCAGTCAGGCTGGCCGGGGCGTGAGCCTCTTTAACGGCCCTTTTTAGCTTGCCAGCGACTCTCGCCTTGACATCCGCGCGTTTGTGCAATGGGACCACTGGATGACTCCGTGGCGACAATGACGCCTATACGGTCGCGCCATCGGCATACTTGCTAGTCAAAGTCGTTTCCACACGGCCTCGGCCGGAAGGGGTCTTCTCCGCAAAGAAGGGGACCGGCAGCAACCGGGTGGATCGCCCGACACACTTCACCGACGCACATAACTCTTGTTTCCGTTGTCGCTCAAGCAGTAGCGTCCTCCTCGCGGCCCGATGCATATTCGGCCCGACCGGCAAGAGCAATCGCCTTCATTACCTCCGCTTCGCAACGGGAGCACCGCACGAGCAGCCCCGCTCTGCGGCCCGGAGCAGATCTTCCTCGAGCCACTGATCGATCCGTCGTTGCAAACGAAGAGTTCGCCCGCGCAATGTGAGACGCCGCCCTTGCGCCCAGAGCAAGGGTAGTTAGCAGCGTACGTTGGCGTGTTTGCCAACGTCAGCCATGAAAGCGCAATGGCGCAGCAGAGGGCCGATCGCTTCATGCGAGAACACGACGCAGCGTGGCATTGCCCGCGCTGCCAAACTCACTTCGCAAACGCTTCACGCATACCTCGGCACTTCGGAAACCCTATGCAACCCCAGAAGTCCTTTCCTGCATGCGGTAGCGAGCAGAGCGGGCATGGCATCGAGATCATTCGACGACGAAGCTATGCATCGTGACGTTTGGCACGAACTCCCCGCGCAACGCGGAGCAGAAATTCAATGTCCTTGCCGAAGCTCGTTCGACAAGACAGAGCGCTCGTAGATCGCCTGCAGCGCGGCGATCAGTGGGCCGCCTGCTCCCGAGCCAATTGGAGACCAAGGAAGGGCGCCATCCTCCAGCGGCAACACGCGGCGAATCAGCGCCATCAATGATGGTCCCTCGCAAGCCCGCAGCGTGGCGCATCGTGTTTCGTCGATGGCATCGAAGCAGGCTTGCAATCGCTTCATGCGCGCCAGAAAGACCTCGCCATCGAGCGACGGAAACATGGCCTTGACGCGCGCAATGTCTGTCCTGAACTTCGCCGCGACCTGTGGCGCATGGGTTGATGCAACGACCACGCCGACATTGACGAACTCGGCAGTGCCGATGTCATGCACGTAGCGGAGGATCGTGTACGTGAAGTGGCCAAGCGTTGTCTCATCCGCTTGCTGCCCCGTCGAGATTGGGTTCGTCATCGACCGGCGATGCTCCAGCAATCCCGCCCCGCCCGCTCTACGAAATTCGTAGAGAACCTCGCACCTCCGCCCCAGCACGCCAGCCCTGTAGTGCCTTCGCTCGCAGGGATATCCCGGATACCCGCCACCAAATCACCTCGCCATAGTTAGTTCGCCTCCCGAACTAACCCAGCGCGCCCGAGCAAGCCAGTCAAAACAAAAAGGCAAGCCGGCACGCCCAACACCCCGGAGATCCAAACCCATGAACACCCCTCAACGCGCCCTCTGCGCACTGGCCGTGGGCCTGTCCGCCATCGCCGCAAGCGCCCAGACGGTCGTCGGCGTGAGCTGGTCCAACTTTCAGGAAGAGCGCTGGAAGACGGACGAGGCCGCGATCAAATCGCAGCTTGAAAAAATGGGCGCGAAGTACATCAGCGCCGACGCGGGCGGCTCGCCCGAGAAGCAGCTGGCCGACATCGATGGGCTGATGTCGAAGGGCGCCAAGGCGCTGATCGTGCTGGCAATGGACAAGGACGCGATCCTGCCCGCGGTGAACAAGGCGGTGAAGCAGAAGATCCCGGTGGTGGCGTACGACCGGCTCATCGAGACGCCCGGCATCTTCTACATCACCTTCGACAACATGGAAGTGGGCCGCATGCAGGCGCGCGCGGTGTTCAAGGTGCAGCCCAAGGGCAACTATGTGTTCATCAAGGGATCGCCGACCGACCCGAACGCGAACTTCCTGCGCGCGGGGCAGCAAGAGGTGGTGGCCGACGCGGTGAAGAAGGGCGACATCAAGATCGTGGGCGACGAGTACACCGACGGCTGGAAGCCCGAGGTGGCGCAGAAGAACATGGAGCAGATCCTGACCAAGGCCGGCGGCAAGGTCGATGCGGTGGTGGCGGCCAACGACGGCACGGCGGGTGGCGCGGTGGCGGCGCTCACGGCCAAGGGCATTCGCGGGATTCCGGTGTCGGGGCAGGACGCGGACTTCGCGGCGCTCAACCGGGTGGCGCTGGGCACGCAGACGGTGACGGTGTGGAAGGACTCGCGCGAGCTGGGGCGCGAAGCGGCATCTGCCGCGCTGGCGCTGGTGGGCGGCAAGACGCCGGAGAAGGCGGCTAACTGGAGCGGTGGCGAGAAGAAGGTGGCCATCTCGTCGCGGCTGCTGACGCCGGTGCCGATCACGCGCGACAACCTCGACGTGGTGGTGAAGGAAGGCTGGATCAAGAAAGACGAGCTGTGCCGCGGGGTAAGCGGCGATAAGGCTCCTGCCGCCTGCAAGTAAACAACAGCAGCGCATCGCGATGAGCGAACAGCAATCGCTGTGGCAACGCAGCGGCGTGGACTTGCGCCTTGCACTGATGTGCGCCCTGCTGGTGGTCATGGCCCTGGCCTTCCACTGGCTCTCGGGCGGGCTCTTTCTCACGCCTGAAAACCTCTACAACCTCGCGCAGCAGACGGCGGTGGTGGGGATCGTCGCGACGGTGATGGTGCTCGTCATCGTCGCGCGGCACATCGATCTGTCGGTGGGCTCGGTGATGGGCTTCGTGGGCGTGCTGGTGGCGTACCTGCAGTACACCTCGGGCTGGTCGTGGCCGGCGGCGTGCCTGGCGGGGCTGGCGGTGGCGCTGCTGGTGTCGCTGTACCAGGGCGGGCTGACGGCGATGCTGGGGGTGCCTTCGTTCGTGGTCACGTTGGGCGGGCTGATGTCGTTTCGCGGCGCGGCCTTTCTGGTGGCGGACGGCAAGACGCAGCCGGTGAACGACGAGTTCTTCCAGCGCCTGGGCGGCGGCTACGACGGCGGCATCGGCACCACGGCTACGTGGGTGTTGGCGACGGTGATCGCGGTGGTGCTGTTCGCGCGCATGCTGCAGCAGCGCCGCGCGCGGCAGCGGCACGAGATGCCGGTGGAGCCGCTGGTGGTCGACGTGCTGCTCACGGCGGTGCCGGTGGTGGCGGTGTTCGCTTTCGCGTGGTCGATGAACAGCTACCAGATCGCGTCCAAGCCCGAGCCGCAGGGGCTGCCGATTCCGGTGCTCATCTGGGCACTGGTGGCGGTGGCGCTGTCGTTCATCGTGCACCGCACGCGCTTCGGGCGCTACGTGTTCGCGATGGGCGGCAATCCGGATGCGGCGGCGCTGGTGGGCATTCCGGTCAAGCGGGTGACGATGATGCTGTTCGCGCTGCTGGCGGTGCTGGTCACGGTGGCAGCCATCGTGTCGATCGCGCGGCTCAACGCGGGCACGAATTCGCTGGGCACGGGGATGGAGCTGTACGTGATCGCGGCGGCGGTGATCGGCGGGGCGGCGCTGGCAGGCGGCAGCGGGTCGATCTTCGGGTCGGTGTTGGGCGCGCTGATCATGCAGTCGCTCGACAGCGGCATGCTGCTGCTCGACGTGGCGATCGGCAAGCGCATGGTCATCATCGGGCAGGTGCTGATCGTGGCGGTGGTGTTCGATGTGCTGTACCGCAAGCGCTTCGGGGACACGCGATGAGTGCCGCGGCAACGGCCAACGCGGCGCCGCTGGTCGAGCTGCGCGAGATCCGCAAGGCCTTCGGTGGCGTGAAGGCGGTCGACAACGTCAGCATCAACCTGTACCCCGGCGAGGTGGTCGCGCTACTGGGCCACAACGGCGCGGGCAAGTCGACGCTGATGAAGATGCTGGCCGGCGCCTACCCCATCGACTCGGGCGAAACGCGCATCGCGGGGCAGGCGGTGACCATTCGCACGCCATCGGAAGCGCAGGCGCAGGGCATCGAAACCATCTACCAGACGCTGGCGCTGGCCGACAACCTCGACTCGGTGGCCAACCTGTTCCTCGGCCGCGAAAAGCTGACGCCCTGGCGCACGCTCGACGATCACTTCATGGAGACGGAAGCGCGCAAGGTCTTCAAGCGACTCAACAAGAACTTCACCAACATCCGCGTGCCGGTGCGGCGGCTGTCGGGCGGGCAGCGGCAGGTGGTGGCGATTTCGCGGGCGCTGTACTTCAATGCGCGCATCCTGATCATGGACGAGCCCTGTGCCGCGCTCGGCCCCGAAGAAACGGCGATGGTCGGCGCGCTGGTCAAGCAGCTCAAGGCCGACGGCGTGGGCATCTTCCTGATCACGCACGACATGCCCGACGTGTTCGGCCTCAGCGACCGGCTGGCGGTGATGAAGAACGGCAAGCTGGTCGGCACCTATCGCACCGCGGATGTGACCGAAGACGAGGTGCTCGGAATGATCATCGCCGGCAAGCGGCCCGAGGGGAAGGCGCAAGCCGAGCACGCCGCGGCCTGATCGCCATGTCACGCGCATGACCTGAGATGACCACGCTCGGCGACCAGCAGCTGGTCAAGCGCATCAACCGCAGCGTGCTGCTGCGCCTGCTGCGCGCACGGCCGGGGCTGTCGCGGGCGCGGCTGGCGGACGAGAGCGGGTTGACCAAGTCCACGGTGAGCCTGCTGGTGCGCGAGCTGCTCGACGACGGCTGGCTGCTCGAGTCCGGCGCCGCGGTGGGCGACGGGCTGGGGCGGCCGTCGATCCCGCTGCGCATCCATGCGGGGCTGCGTGCGCTGACGGGCGTCGAGATCGCGGTCGATACCTTGCGCGTGGCCTGCGTCTCGCTGCTGGGCGACTTGCTGCATGCCGAGTCTCAGCCGCTCGCATCGCATGCGCCTGGCGCGGTGTGCCGTCAGGCCGCGCGCATGGTGGCGGCCGCGCATGCCAGGCTGCAGGCGATGGGGCTGCGGCCCTCCGGCATCGGCGTCGGCGTGCCGGGCGCGGTCGACGATGCCAGCGGACAGGTGCGCTTCGCGCCCAACCTGGGCTGGCGCCGCGTCAACTTGCTGCCGGGCCTGGTCGACGCACTCGCGGCCGAAGGCATCGACGGATTGCCGGTGCAGCTTCAGAACGATGCCGATGCGGCCGTGCTGGGCGAATACGAGTTCGCCTGCGGCGAGAGCGAAGACCCGCTCGTCTTCGTGAGCTGCGACGTGGGGGTGGGTGCCGGCGTGGTGCTCAACGACCGGCTCTTCACCGGCGCGCAAGGCATGGCCGGCGAGATCGGCCACACCATCCTGCAGGTGGACGGGCCGCTGTGCTCGTGCGGCCGGCGCGGCTGCGCCGAGGCCTTTCTGGGCTCGCGTGCGTTGGCGGGCAACTTCGATGCGCTACGGGGCGCGGCCTACCTCGGCGTGCTGCTGCAGAACCTGTGGGTCACCTTCGAGCCGCGCGCGATCGTCGTCGGCGGCCAGTCATGCCGCCGGCACCCGGCGCTGCTGCCGGAGGCCATCGACACGGTCGAGCGCTATGCGCAGCATGCGGGCATGCGGCCGCCGGTGGTGCGTGCTGCTCGGTATGGGGAATGGGCGTCGGCGGTGGGAGCGGCGGCACTCGCGTTGCACGAGTACCTGAGGCCGCTCCACCCGGATTCGAAGGCGCGGCGCGCCCGCGCCGCCACCTTCATCTCATCGACAGGAGCTGCTCAGGCTCAGTCGGCGTAGACGCCGGCCGCCTTGATGATCGGGCTCCACTTGGCGATTTCGGCCTGCACGAACTTCTTGTGCTCGGCGGGCTCGACGCGGTTGTCGGCGGCGACCACGGCACCCAGGCCTTCCTGCTTCTTGATGAAGTCCGGGTCTTTCAGTGCGGTCTTGAGCGCGTCGTTGAGCTTCTTGGTCACGGCGGCCGGCGTGCCCTTGGGCGCGTACAGGCCGTGCCAGATGGTGACCTGGAAGTCCTTCAGGCCCGCCTCCTGCAGCGTGGGCAGGTCTTTCAGCAGCGGGGTGGTGAGGCGCTTGGACGTGGTCACGGCATAGGCCTTGACCTTCTTCGATTCGATCTGCGGCGACGTGTTGGTGGTCTGGTCGCACAGCAGGTCGATCTGGCCGCCGATCAGGTCGGTGATGGCGGGTGCCGTGCCCTTGTACGGCACGGGCGTCATCTCGGTCTTGGTGGCGCTCTGGAACAGCAGGCCGCACAGGTGCGATGCAGAGCCCACGCCGGCGTTGCCGAGGTTGATCTTGCCCTTGTTCGCGGCCATCCAGGCCGTGAGTTCCTTGTAGTTGTTGGCCTGCATCGCGGGCTTGGCGATGAGGGTCATCGGCACGTCGTTGATGATGCCCAGGTACTCGAAGTCGGTCTCGACCTTGAAGGGCACGTTGCGCACCAGCGTGGGCACGGTCGACATGGCGATGTGGTTCAGGAGCAGCGTGTAGCCATCGGGTGCGGCACGTGCCACCTTGGCTGCGCCGATCGAGCTGCCGGCGCCGGGGACGTTGTCCACCAGGATGCTGGCGCCGTTGAGCGGCTTGCGCAGCGCTTCGGCCAGGTCGCGGGCCACGCGGTCGGTCGGGCCGCCGGCGGCGAAGGGCACCACGATGGTCACGGGCTTGCCGGCGGGGAAGTCTTGGGCATAGGCGCCGGTGACAGCGGTGGCGATGGCCGCGAAGGCCAGCAGTCTCTTCATGTGCTCTCCTGATGAAACGAATCCGGGTTGAACAGTCCGGGTTACGGGGTCCGCGATCTTATCTCTGCGTGGAGTCGGCCAAATCCCGGATTGCCCTTAGGAAGTCCTTGGAACTTCAGGGGTCTTGTCGGCCGTCGCACGGGTGGGTGCGGCGGCCTTTTTCGGGATTCGGGCTTTAGCGCTCGCGGGTCGAGTTCCAGTTGTAGACCGGGCCAGGGCCGCGCGTGACCGGCGGGCCTGCATCGTCGTCGGCGGTGGCCACGGGCGAGCGCGTCCGGTAGGCGGGCTGCGGCGCGGGGCCCGCTGCGAGCGGCGGGCCGCCATCGGCCGCGACCGCGCCGCCGGGCGAGTTGTAGTTGTAGACCGGGCCGGGGCCGGGCGCGACCGGTGGGCCGCCGTCGCCACGCGCATAGGCCGCGGTGCGGGGCGGGGCGACCACGGGTGCGGAGTTGTTGCGGCTGATGGCCGGGCCGGGGTCGTCGCGGGTCCAGCCCGGCGGGCGAATCCACGACATGGTGGGTGCGGCCGAGTTCGGGGCCACGTCATCGTCATCGGCGGTGCGCGCTGCGGCGCGCGGTTGCTGTCGCTCGGCGCGGCCCGCTTCGCTGCGCCGGCGTTCGCTCGTCGGCGCGGCCGATGCGGTGCGGGTGCCAGGCGCTGCTGCTGGCGGTGCAGAGGGTGCGGCGGGTGCGGTTGCTGCTGCTGCGGCGGCGGCGCGCGTCGATGCGGCTGCCGGGGCCCCCGTGTTCGGGGGCGGCTCGGTCCTCGCCTCAGTACGCGCCGACGCAGGAGGCGAGGCGCGCTTGGCGGTGGTCGCAGAATTCGGCGCGGCCAGTGCCAGTGCGTCCGCTGCGCCTAGTGGCGCCGGCGATTCCGCCTTGCTCGGTGCAGCAGCGCTCCGCGTCGATTCCTCGGGCGTCGCCAGGTCCCGCGCTTCTTCCGGCGTCGGCTTGCGTTCTTCCGTCGACAGTGCGGCCGTCACGTCGTTGACCAAAGCGGGCGAGTCGACGCCGCGCGTCACGTACACATACCAGCCGATGAAGACCACGCCCATCGCCACGCCGACCATTCCCAGTCGCAGCCAGAACGCCGGCGTTTCGGCCGGCAGCAGCGCGAGCGGATCGTCGCGACGCCAGGCGCTTCCGCTGCGTGTCGAATGGCTTGCGCTTCGCGCCCCGCGCGGATCGGGTTCGTCCGTTGGGCCGATGGCGCTGAACGCTCCGAAGGCTGGCGCCAGCGGCGCAGGGCTGCTCGGGGTGGCGCCGAGCGCCGCAGGCCCACTCGGCGCGAAGCCGGGCAAGCGACCCGCGCAACCGATGCAGAACTTCGCGTTCTCCCGGTTGCTGCTGCCGCAGGCCGCACAAATGACGGGCATGACGAGATTCCTCCGTGGATGGCCTGGAGGTGATCTCCAGGCGGACTGACACAAACGTACTCACTCTCCACGGGAAGTGGTGCGTGTCTGTCAGTCATCTCCTACGGCTGGGTTCGGACGCGGGCGATCCGGCGGTCTTTACATGGCCGGCGTACGCATGTCCTGAAGCCATCGGCTGGGCGCGGTGGGCGACCGATCGCTGCGTGCCGGTGCCTCAACGCCGCGCTGCGAGCTTGCGGATCGTGTGGCCAAAGTAATCGGCGACGTAGACGTGGCCAGCCGCGTCGACCGCAATGCCCATCGGCGTGTTGTGCCGAGCATCCTTGCCGGCACCGTCGACGGTGCCTGGGCCCGCCAGCGCAGAGCCGGACACCGTGGTGACCGCGCCGTCGGGCGAAATCTTGCGCACCGTGTGGTTGTTGGTGTCCGCCACGAAGACGTTGCCCGCGCGATCTGCGGCGACGCTCGACGGAAAGAAGAAGGAGGCGTCTGCACCGCGCCCGTCCGCCGAGCCCGAGCCGGTTCGTGACCCGGCCAAGGTGCTGACGACGGCTGCCGGAGTGACCTTGCGGATCAAACTGAAATCGTGGTCGGCAAGGTAAAGGTTGCCGCTCGCGTCGATCGACATGCCCATCAGCGCACTGAACGACGCGTTGAAATGGGTGCCATCGGTCGCGCCGTAGACCGAGCCGGCGAGGGTGCTGACCACGCCCCCCGGCGTGATCTTGAGCACGAGACTTCTGCGGAAATCCGCCGCGTAGAGGTTGCCCTGCGCATCGAGCGCGAGGCCGTACGGCTCGATGGACGCCGGCCCGCCGGCGTCGTCCAGCAACGCCAGCGTGGTGACGTCACCGGCCGGGGTGATCTTGCGGATGGCATGGTTTCCCTGGTCTCCCACATACACGTTGTCGGCGGCGTCTACCGCGACGCTGACCGGGGAGCTGAAGGAGGCGCTGGCGCCTCGTCCGTTTTGAAAGCCCGGGCTCGTCGAACCTGCGAAGGTGGTGACGGTGCCATCGGGCCCGATCTTGCGGATGGCATGGCCGAAGTATTCGGCGACGTAGACGTTGCCTTGCGAATCGGTCGCCACGCCGATCGGACCGTTGAAGGACGCCTTGTTGCCGACGCCGTTCACCGAAGTCCCGCCCATCAGCGGATCGCCCGCCAGCGTGGTGACGCCGACTGGCGCGGCCGTGCAATTCACGCTCACGTCGACGATGGCCTGGGCCGCGATCGTCCCGCTGGCATTGCCGAGCGTGCAGTTTTGCCAAAGCGGTTGTGTGCCGATCGTCACCGAGTAAGTGGTGCCGGATGCCAGCGCCGTGGCGAATCGGAACGAGCCCGCCGTGGTGACCGTCAGCGCATCGGCGCCGTTGTTCAGCAGGACGATCGACTCTCCGCCAGCCAGCCCGCTCAGGGTGCCTCCGACTGCGTGCAGCTTGAGCGGCGGCGCTTCGTCTGATTTGGGAGATGCGGCATCGGACGGTGCGGGTTGGGGCGATTCGGTCGGCCCCGGCGATGCAGATTCCGGTGTCTGCGTGGGTGCGGAGGCGGATGCCGGCGCTCCGATTGCGGCAAAGGTGCCGAATCCATTGCCACCACCACCACCGCCGCAGGCGGAGAGAAGCATCGTGCAAAAGGCTGCGGCGAGCAGCCAAGGTCTCTGGGTCATGTCGAACAGGTCTCGTGAAGTCGGCGCCTGGCGTTCGCAGCGGCGAACTGCACGCATTCAGGCGGCGCGGAGCGAATGCGCGCCGGAGTCTAGGCAGACTTCTCAGGACCAAATCTGATGATTTGTCGCGCACCGAAGTGGCGACCGATGTGCGCGTGAGCAAGCGCACATCCCGCGGGCGAGACGCTTCGGCTAGCGCTTCGGCTAGCGGTAGCTGCGCGCGTCCTCGATGACCTTGCCGTCGTTCGGCAGGCTGCCCGGCGCGACCAGTTCGACGTCGCCGCGCAGCTTGGTGTGCTCGCGAATCGCATCGGCCACCCGCTCGGCCAGGCCTTCGGGGCGATCGGCGCATTCGAGCTTGAGCGTCATGCGGTCGTCGCCCATCTCGCCCGCGACGACGAGCCGCGCGCGCTGCACTTCGGGAAATCGCTTGGCAATGCTCGCCACCTGGCCCGGATGCACGAACATGCCGCGCACCTTGGTGGTCTGGTCGGCGCGGCCGAGCCAGCCCTTGATGCGCGCGTTGGTGCGGCCGGTGGGGCAGCGGCCCGGCAGCACGGCCGACAGGTCGCCGGTGCCGAAGCGGATCAGCGGGTAGTCGGGGTTGAGCGTGGTCACGACGATCTCGCCGACCTCGCCCTCGGGCACCGGGTCGCCGGTGCCGGGGCGCACGATCTCGACGATCACGCCTTCGTCGAGCACCAGGCCTTCGCGTGCCGAGGTTTCATAAGCGATCAGGCCCAGGTCGGCGGTGGCGTAGCACTGCGTGCCCGTCACGCCGCGCTCGGCGATCCAGTCGCGCAGGCTGGGCGGGAAGGCCTCGCCCGACACCAGCGCCTTGGTCAGCGAGGGCAGGGCGACGTTCCGTTCGGCGGCCTTCTCCAGGATGATCTTCAAAAAGCTCGGCGTGCCTGCGTAGCCGGCGGGCTTCAGGTCCACGATCGCATCGACCTGCTGCTCGGTCTGGCCGGTGCCGCCGGCGAACACGGTGCAGCCCAATGCGCGCGCGCCGCTTTCCATGATCGAACCGGCCGGTGTCATGTGGTAGCTGAAGCAGTTGTGCACCAGCTCGCCGCTGCGGAAGCCCGCCGCGTGCAGGGCACGTGCGGTGCGCCAGTAGTCGCGCGCCTCGCCCTCGGGCTCGTAGATGGTGCCGGGGCTCGCGAACACGCGAAGCATGCGCGGGCCGAAGCGGATGGCCGAGAAACCGCCGAAGGGGTCGCTCGCGCGGCCGGCCTGCTGCAGTTCCAGAAGCTCGGATTTGCGCGTCACCGGCAAGCGGGCCAGCGCCTCGCGGCTCGTGACGTCGGCAGGCTTCACGCCGTCGAGGATCTTCGCGAAGGCCGGCGCAGCGGTCTGCGCCTGCATGATCTGCTTGGGCAGCGCGGCCAGCAAGTCCCGCTCGCGTTCTGCGGGGTCGCGTGTTTCGAGCGGGTCGTAGAAGTCGCTCATGCCAACCACCGCTTTCTGCGCTTGTAGCTTTTGACGTCACGGAAGCTCTTGCGGTCCGCGCCGCCTACGCCCAGGTAGAACTCTTTCACGTCCTCGTTCTCGCGCAGGCTCTTCGCCTCGCCGTCCATCACGATGCGGCCGTTCTCGAGGATGTAGCCGTAGTCGGCGTAGCGCAGCGCCATGTTGGTGTTCTGTTCGGCCAGCAGGAAGGTGACCTTCTCCTTTTCGTTGAGGTCCTTCACGATGCCGAACACCTCGTCGACGATCTGCGGCGCCAGGCCCATCGACGGTTCGTCGAGCAGCACCATGCTCGGGTTGGCCATCAGCGCGCGGCCGATGGCGCACATCTGCTGTTCGCCGCCCGAGGTGTAGGCGGCCTGCGAGCCGCGCCGCGTCTTCAGGCGGGGGAAGTAGGCGTAGACCTTTTCCAGCGTCTGCGCCACCGCGGCCTTGCCGTCGGTGCGCGTGTAGGCGCCGGTCATCAGGTTGTCTTCGATCGTGAGGTGGGCGAAGCAGTGGCGGCCTTCCATCACCTGGATGAGCCCGCGCTTCACCAGCTCGGCCGGCGACAGCGCCTCGATGCGCTCGCCGCGCAGCTCGATGGTGCCCTTGGTCACCGCGCCGCGCTCGCCGGCCAGCAGGTTCGACACCGCGCGCAGCGTCGTGGTCTTGCCCGCGCCGTTGCCGCCCAGCAGCGCGACGATGCCGCCTTCGGGCACCGTGAGCGACACGCCCTTGAGCACCAGGATCACGTGGTTGTAGATGACCTCGATGCCGTTGACGTCGAGGAGGGTGTTGGCTTGACTCATGGAGTGGTCTCGGTCATTCGCAAGCGCAGCGCGCACTGCGCGCGGGGCGCTTGCGAATGGCGGCTCTTGCGAGCCGCCGATTCGTCATGCGGCACAGTCAGAGGCTTCGCGCTTGGTGAGTTTCTTTTCGCCCGCGTACTTGTCACCGGCCTGCTTCACCATCGGCTTGATGATCTGCTCGTCGGCTTGGTACCAGTCGGACATGCCGCCCCACTTGGCGCCGTCCCAGGTGTGCACGCGCGCCCAGGTCGAGCCCATGTGGTCCTGGCACGAGGTGCTGATCGGCCGCAGCACGCCAGAGAAGCCCAGCGAGTCCAGCTTCTTCTGGTCGAGCGCCAGGTTCTCCAGGCCCCAGCGCACCTGCTCGCCGGTCATGACCTTGCCCTTGCCGAAGCGCTCCTGCGCACGGCGCACGGCTTCGACGCCGAGCATCTGGATGATCAGGCCGCGCGTGTAGAGCACCGAGCCGACTTCGTCGCGCGGGCCGGTGCCCTGGTTCTTGTCGTGCACGTTCTTCAGGATGTCCTGGATCACCTTCGGCTGCGTGCCCGAGGTGTTGAGCGCCAGCGCGTTGTAGCCCTTGGCCGAGGCGCCCACGTCCTTCACGTCGGGCTCGGCGCCGGCCCACCACACGCCGTACATCTTCTCGCGCGGGTAGCCGGTGGCCACGGCTTCCTTGAGGGCGGTGGAGTTCATCACGCCCCAGCCCCACAGCAGCACGTAGTCGGGCCGCTGCTGGCGCACCTGCAGCCAGGCCGACTTCTGCTCGATGCCGGGCGCGGCCACTGGGATGAGCGACAGCTCGAAGCCGTTCATCTTGGCGCGCTCCTGCAGCAGCGGAATCGGCTCCTTGCCGAAGGGCGAGTCGTGGTAGACCAGCGTGATCTTCTTGCCCTTGAGCTTGTCGGCACCGCCTTCCTTCTTGGCGATGTGCTGGATCAGGATGTCGGCCGCGGTCCAGTAGCTGCCCATGAGCGGGAAGTTCCACTTGAACACGCTGCCGTCTTGCGAGGCCGAGAGGCCATAGCCCAGCGTGATCAGCGGGATCTTGTCGACGGGTGCCTTGTCGGTCAGCGCGAAGGTGATGCCGGTGGCCTGCGGATCGAAGAGCGTCGCGTCCTTGTTCTTGAGCCGCTCGTAGCATTCGACGCCCTTGTCGGTGGCGTAGCCGGTTTCGCATTCTTCGTACGAGATCTTCACGCCGTTGATGCCGCCGGTCGCGTTGATCAGCTTGATGTAGTCCTGCTTGCCGTTGGCCCACGGCGTGCCGTTGGGCGCATAGGGGCCCGTGCGGTAGACCAGCAGCGGGAAGAACTGCTCCTTGGCCTGCGCGAAGGCCGGCGCCGTGCCGGCCAGCGCCGAGATGGCAGCGACGGCGAGTGCGAGTGATTTCAGCTTCATGCGTGTCTCCTGTTGTTGAAGGTGCCGGTTGAATCGATGCGGGATGAACGAGAAATCAATGCGGGAAAGGCCAGAGGCGCAGCTTCTCTTTGGCGGTCGACCAGAGCCGCGCAAGGCCGTGCGGCTCCACGATCAGGAAGAAGACGATCAGTGCGCCGAAGATCATGAACTCGAGGTGCGATGCCAGCGCGGTCGACATCGACACGCCGAACCAGCCCGGGATCTGGTTGAGCAGAATGGGCAGCAGCACGATGAAGGCCGCACCGAAGAAGCTGCCCATGATCGAGCCCAGCCCGCCGATGATCACCATGAAGAGCAGCTGGAACGACCGGTCGATGTTGAAGGCCGCCGGCTCCCAGGTGCTCAGGTGCACGAAGCCCCACAGCGCACCCGCCACGCCGACGATGAACGAACTGACCGCGAAGGCCGTGAGCTTGGCGTAGACGGGGCGGATGCCGATCACCGCGGCCGCCACGTCCATGTCGCGCATCGCCATCCATTCGCGGCCGATGGCGCTGCGCACCAGGTTCTTGGCCAGCATCGCGAAGACGACCAGCAGCGCCAGGCACAGCAGGTATTTCTGCGTCGCCGTCTCCACCGGCAGGCCGAAGATGTTGAGGCCCGCCACGCTGACCGAGCCGGAGGCCGAGTTGTTGGTGAGCCAGTTGATGCGCAGGAAAGCCCAATCCAGGAAGAACTGCGCCGCCAGCGTCGCCACCGCCAGGTACAGCCCCTTGATGCGCAGGCTGGGTATGCCGAAGAACACACCCACCACCGTGGCACACAGCCCGCCCAGCAGCAGCGACACGAGCAGCGGCATGCCGTCGATGCGCACGTGGAAGTTGTAGGCCGCATAGGCGCCCACCGCCATGAAGGCACCGGTGCCCAGCGAAATCTGCCCGCAGTAGCCCACCAGGATGTTCAGGCCCAGCGCGGCGAGCGACAGGATCAGGAAGGGAATCAGGATCGCGCGGAAAAAATACTCCGACGCGAACATCGGCACCACCGCGAAGGCGAAGGCCAGCAGCGCCAGCATCAGCACGCGGTCTTGCAGGATCGGAAAGACCTGCTGGTCGGCGCGGTAGGTCGACTTGAACTGGCCGTTTTCTCTGTAGAGCATGGTGATTCGATGCCTGCCTAGACGCGATCGATGATCTTCTCGCCGAAGAGGCCCTGCGGCCGCACGAGAAGGAAGACGAGGGCCAGCACGTAGGCAAACCAGATCTCGATGCCACCGCCCAGCATCGGGCCCAGGTAGATCTCGGAAAGCTTCTCGCCCACGCCGATCAACAACCCGCCGATGATCGCGCCCGGCACCGAGGTCAGCCCGCCGAGGATGACCACCGGCAGCGCCTTCAGCGCCACCAGCGACAGCGAGAACTGCACGCCGAGCTTCGATCCCCAGATGATCCCGGCCACCAGCGCCGCGAAGCCCGCCACCGACCACACGATGACCCAGATGCGGTTGAGCGGAATGCCGATCGACTGCGCGGCCTGGTGGTCGTCGGCCACCGCGCGCAGCGCGCGGCCCGTGGCCGTCTTCTGGAAGAACAGCGCCAGCACCGCGACCAGCGCGGCAGCCACGCCGGCGGCGATCAGGTCTTCCTGGCTCAGCAGCAGGCCGCCCTGGAAGGTGCCTTCCATCACCATCAGCGGCTCCTTGGGCATGCCGACGTCGATCTTGTAGATGTCGTTGCCGAAGAGCGTCTGGCCCAGGCCGTCGAGAAAGTAGGCGATGCCCAGCGTGGCCATCAGCAGCGTGATGCCTTCCTGGTTGACCAGCTTGCTGAGCGCCAGCCGCTCGATGAGCCAGGCCACCACGATCATGATGGCCATGGCGACGACGAAGGCCAGCACGTTGGCCAGCACCAGGCTTTCGAAGCCGAGCCAGCGTGGCAGCCATTCGGCAAAGCGCGCCATCGCGAGCGCCGCGAACAGCACCATCGCACCCTGCGCGAAGTTGAAGACGCCCGAGGCCTTGTAGATCAGCACGAAGCCGATCGCGATCAGCGAATACAGCATGCCGACCATGAGGCCGCCGAAGAGGGTTTCGAGAAAAAAGCCCATGGTGTCAATGCTCCGTGCCGAGGTACGCCCGAATCACGTCTTCGTTGCTCCGTACCTCATCGGGCGTGCCGTCCCCGATCTTCTTGCCGTAGTCCAGCACCACCACGCGATCGGAGATATCCATCACCACCCCCATGTCGTGCTCGATCAGCACGATGGTGGTGCCGAACTCGTCGTTCACGTCGAGGATGAAGCGGCTCATGTCCTGCTTCTCTTCGACGTTCATGCCGGCCATCGGCTCGTCGAGCAGCAGCACCTGCGGCTCCATCGCGAGCGCGCGGCCCAGGTCCACGCGCTTCTGCAGGCCATAGGGCAGACGGCCCACCGGCGTCTTGCGGTACAGCTGGATCTCGAGAAAGTCGATGATGCGTTCGACGAACTCGCGCTGCGCCAGCTCTTCGCGCTCGGCCGGACCGAAGCGGAAGGCCTGCGCGAGCAGGCCGCTCTTCATCTTGAGGTTGCGGCCCGTCATGATGTTGTCGAGCACGCTCATGCCCTTGAACAGCGCCAGGTTCTGGAAGGTGCGGGCCACGCCCATCTCGGCCACCTGGCGCGAGTTCATGTGCTTGAAGGTCTTGCCGCGGAAGGTGATGGAGCCCTGCTGCGGCTGGTACACGCCGTTGATGCAGTTGAGCATCGAGCTCTTGCCCGCGCCGTTGGGGCCGATGATGGCGCGCACCTCGTGCTCGCGCACGTCGAAGCTGATGTCGGTCAGCGCCTTCACGCCGCCGAAGGACAGCGAGATGTTCTTCACGTCGAGGATCACGTCGCCGGTGCGGCGGCCGCGGGCCGTGCCTGCACCCGTGGCGCCGGCCAGCATCGCGGCCTCGGTGATGTTCTGCGCGTTCATGCGGCGGCCTTCATCGGTGGGAAGCGCTTGGCCTCGACGATCTTCAGCGTGGCGCTGACCATGCCGGTGCGTCCGTCCTCGAACTTGACCTGCGTCTCGATGTACTGTTCGGCCTTGCCGCCGTAGAGCGCATCGACCAGCACGCGGTACTTCTCGGCGATGAAGCCGCGCCGCACCTTGCGTGTGCGGGTCAGCTCGTCGTCATCGGGGTCGAGTTCCTTGTGCAGTACCAGGAAGCGGGCGATCTGCGTGTCGCCCATGCCTTCTTCGCTCGCCAGGTCGGCATTGACCTTGGCCACGCATTCGGCGATGAGCTCCAGCACCTCGGGCTTGCCGGCCAGGTCCACGTAGCCGCCGTAGGGCAGGCCGCGCCGCTCGGCCCAGTTGCCCACGGCCTCGTAGTCGATGTTGATGGCGGCGCAGACCTCCTGGCGGCCGTGGCCGAAGCACACGGCTTCCTTGATCTGCGGAAAGAACTTGAGCTTGTTCTCGATGTAGTTGGGCGCGAACATCGCGCCGCCCGAGAGCTTGCCCACGTCCTTGGCGCGGTCGATGATGCGCAGGTGCCCCTCGGCATCGATCACGCCGGCGTCGCCGGTGTGGAAGTAACCCTCGGCATCGAGCACCTCGGCCGTGGCGTCGGGCCGCTTGTAGTACTCCTTGAGCACCGACACGCCGCGCACCAGCACTTCGCCGTCGGGCGCGATGCGCAGCTCGATGCCGGGCGCCGCGCTGCCCACCGTCTGCAGCTTGACCTTGCCGTCCTGCTGCAGGCACACGTAGGCGCAGGTCTCGGTCTGGCCGTAGAACTGCTTGAGGTTGACGCCGATCGAGCGGTAGAAGCGAAACAGGTCGGGCCCGATCGCCGCGCCCGCGGTGTAGGCCACGCGGATGCGGCTCATGCCGAGCACGTTGCGCAGCGGCCCGTAGATCACGAGGTCGCCCACCTTGTAGAGCAGGCGATCGCCCAGGCCCACCTGCTGGCCGTTGAGGATGTCGGCGCCCACGCGCTGCGCGAGCGCCATGAACTTCGCGTACAGCCAGCGCTTGGGCGCGGCCGCGTCTTCCATGCGAATCGACACGGCGGTGAGCAGCCCTTCGAAAGTGCGTGGCGGGCCGAAGTAGTAGCTGGGCCCGATCTCGCGCATGTCGTTCATCACGGTGGCCGACGACTCGGGGCAGTTGAGCGTGAAGCCGCCCACCAGCCACTGCGCCACCGAGAACAGGTGGTCGCCGACCCAGGCCATGGGCAGGTAGCTCATGATGTTGTCGCCGGGGCCCAGCTTGTCGGTGTCGACGCCGCCGCGGCCCGCCGCGATGAAGCTCGCATGCGTCTGGCACACGCCCTTGGGCCGGCCGGTGGTGCCCGAGGTGTAGAGGATCACGCCCACGTCGCCGGGCTCGACCGCGTTCGCGCTTTGCTCGAAGAAGCCCTTGTGCGCTGCGTCATAGGCTCGGCCGAGTTCGCGCAGCTGCTCGTAGCCGATCAGGCCCGGCTGGTCGTAGTGGCGCAGGCCGCGCGGGTCGTCGTACACGATGTGGCGCAGGCCCTGCTTGCCTTGCGCGGCCAGCAGCTCGCGGCATTCGAGCAGCTTGTCGACCTGCTCCTGGTCTTCGGCGATCACGAAGTCGATGGCGGCGTCTTCGAGCATGAAGACCATCTCCGCCGCCACCGCGTCTTGGTAGAGCGGCACCGGCACGCCGCGCAGGCTTTGCGCCGCCACCACCGCCATGTACAGGTGCGGCCGGTTGGCGCCGACGATCGCGAGGTTGTGGCCGGGCGCGAAGCCCAGGCTCGCAAGCCCGCAGGCGATCTCACGCACCTCGCGGGCCACGGCCGACCAGGTCCAGGTCTGCCAGATGCCCAGGTCCTTTTCACGCACGGCCGGCGCGTCGGGCTGGCTCTGCGCATGGGCCAGCAGCAGGCGGGGGAAGGTGTTGGCGTTGCTTTGCACGATGGGCGGACTGTAGAACCGCGCTTGTCGTCGACTTGTCGTTTGAACGACAATCCTAGGGACACTACTCCCCGGAGTTTCCCGATGATTCCCGGCGCGAACACCGGCACTTCTTCGTTGCGCGACCGCGTGCGGCCGGCCACCGCGGAAGAGGTGCACAACATCCCGTGGATGCACACGCTCACGCCCACCGAGCGGCGCCGTGCGGAGGCCGCGGTGGTGGTAGGCGACGCCGAACCCGGCGACCTGGTCTGCCGCATCGGCCGCTCGCCGACCTACTGGTTCGGCGTGGTCGAGGGCCTGCTCAAGATGAGCAACGACAACGCCGACGGCACCTCGATGACCTACAGCGGCCTGCCGCCCGGCGGCTGGTTCGGCGAGGGCACGGCGCTCAAGCGCGAGCCCTACCGCTACAACATCCAGGCCCTGCGCCGCAGCGTGGTCGCTGGGTTGCCGGTGGACGACTTCCACTGGCTGCTGGACCATTCGATCGGCTTCAACCGCTTCGTGATGAACCAGCTCAACGAGCGGCTCGCGCAGTTCATCGCGGCACGCGAGGCCGACCGGCTCAACGACCCCGATGCCCGGGTGGCGCGCAACCTGGCGGCGCTGTTCAACCCGGTGCTGTTTCCCGGCGTGGGCGAACTGCTGCGCATCACGCAGCAGGAGCTGGCCTACCTGATCGGGCTTTCGCGCCAGCGCGTCAACGAGGCGCTGCAGACGCTGCAGACGCAGGGCGCGATCCGTGTCGAATACGGCGGCCTGCGCGTGCTCGACCTCGCGGCGTTGCGCGAGGGCGGCTCGGGCCGCGCGCAGTGAGCGGGGTCGTTCAGGCGCGTTGGGGCAGCGGGATGTCGGGGTCGCGCACCAACGTGCGGCGCACCAGTTTGTCGAGCGCGTAGGGCCGCAGGTAGGCGGCCGTTTCCTCGACGGGGCAATGCAGCCAGTCGTCGACCCAGGCCTCGCGCAGGAAGACCACGCGGCGGTGCGTCGGCGATTCGACGGCCGGCAGCGTGATCAGCGCGAAGCTTTCCACGCATTCGCCGTCGGGTGCGCGCCAGCCGTTCCACAGGCCCGCCATCGCCAGCGGCTGGCCGTCGGCACGCTCGACGCGGACCATCTTGTCGTCGGCGTCGCCGCGGCGGTACAAGGCATCGGCCAGCACCACGCAGCGGTGCCCGCGCTTCCAGGGCTGGTAGAAGTTGCGCTCGCTCGCGGCCGTCTCGCCGCGGGCTTCGAAGGTGTGCGGGTACTCGCGTTCCTTGGAGAACAGCGGAATCAAGCCCCAGCGGCCCTGCGCGGCTTCGAAGCGGGCCGTGACCGCGGCACCTTCGCGGTCGCCGCGCGGGCGGCGGATGAAGGTGCCCAGCCCGCCCGGGCGAATCACCGGGTGCTGCTGCGCGGGGCTGTCCAGTCCGAAGCCCCGGAGGAAGTGGCGCCCCTCGCGTGTGGGCTCGTATTGAATGGGCATCGGCGGACTTTAAGAAGGCACCGCGCGTTTCGTCAATGCGCCGATAGGATCGGGCCTGCACGGCACATCGCCGCCGCTGCAGCTTTTCACGAGATCACGCATGAATTCGACACAACTCACCATCATCACGGGCGCTTCTCGCGGCCTGGGCCGCGCCATGGCCGAGCAGCTGCTCGCGCGGCCCGGACAGCGCCTGCTGTGCATTTCACGTCGGGCCGACGACGCGCTCGCCGCGCGTGCCGGCGAAACCGGCGCGGAGCTCGAGCAATGGCAACAGGACCTGGCCGACCCGGTGCCCGTGGCCACGCGCCTGGCCGCATGGCTGCGTGGCCTGGACGGTAGAACTTTCGACAGCGTCACGCTGATCAACAACGCCGGCACCGTGGGCCGCACGCGGCCGCTGGCGCAGGCCGAGGCGGACGAGCTGGCGCAGGCGCTGCGCGTCGGCCTGGAGGCGCCGCTGCTGCTGACCTCCGCCTTCCTCGCCGCCACCCGCGGCTGGCGCGGCGCGCGCAAGGTGCTCAACATCTCGTCGGGCCTGGGCCGCAACGCGATGGCCAGCCAGGCGCCTTACTGCGCGGCCAAGGCCGGCATGGACCATTTCTCGCGCGCGGTGGCGCTGGAGGAAGAGGCGCTGGGCACCGGCGCGAAGATCGTTTCGCTCGCACCAGGCGTGATCGACACCGACATGCAGGTGCAACTGCGCGGCGCCGAGTCCGAGATGTTCCCGGATCGCGCGCGATTCGAGGGCCTCAAGGCGCAGGGCAAGCTCGACAGCCCCGAGACGGCCGCGGAGAAGGTGCTGGCCTACCTCGCGCGGGCGGACTTCGGCAGCAAGCCCGTGGCGGACGTCAGAGAACAGTAGCTTGTTGTCGACTCTTTACCAGTAACACCGCGGAACCGGCTTTGCCGGGCCGCTGGTGTTGCCCCCTGCAAGGAGGTTGGCGGTCCACACGAAGTGGGGGAGCCTGGGGGTTTACTCAATTACGGCGCCCGAAGCCTTCACGATGTCCTTCCACTTCAGGTAGTCGGTCTTCAGCAGCGTGCCGAACTGCTCGGGCGTCATGCTCTGCGGCTCGGCACCCTGCGCGATGATCGCGGCCTTCATCTCGGGCGTGGCCAGCAGCTTGTTCACTTCGGCGTTCACCGCCGTGACGATTTCCTTGGGCGTGCCGGCCGGTGCGAAGAGGCCGTACCACGTGCTCACGTCGAAGTCCTTGTAGCCCAGCTCGGCCACGGTCGGGATCTCGGGCAGCGAGCTGCTGCGCTTGGCCGAGGTCACGGCCAGCGCGCGCAGCTTGCCCGACTTGATCTGGCCCATGGCCGAGGGCAGCGACGACACCATCAGGTCGACGTTGCCGGCCAGCACGTCCATCATGGCCGGGTTCGAGCCCTTGTACGGCACGTGGCGCATCTTGATCTTGGCGGCGCCGTTGAAGATCTCGCCGGCCAGGTGGATGGTGGTGCCGTTGCCGGGCGAGCCGTAGGTCACCGTGTCGGGCGCGGCGCGGGCGGCGTCGACCACGTCCTTCAGCGTCTTGAACTTCGATTCGGTGCGCGTGACGATCACCACCGGCGTGTAGGCCACGTGGGCGATCGCCGTCAGGTCCTTGGTGGGCTCGTAGCTCAGGTTCTTGTAGAGCCAGGGCGCGACGACCATGTTGTCCTTCTGCCCCATCACGATGTCGTAGCCGGTGGGCGTGGCGCGCGCCGCCTCGGCGATGCCGATGGTGCCGCCCGCGCCCGCGCGGTTGTCGGGCACCACGGTCCACTTGCTGACCTCGGTGAGCTTGGTCGCGACCAGCCGCGACAGGATGTCGGTGCCGCCGCCGGGCGGGAAGGGCACGATCAGACGAACGGGCTTGGCGGGATATGGCTGGGCCTGCACGGCCACGGCGGCCAGTGCCAGGACCGAGGCGGTCAGCAGCTTGCGGATCATGGGTTGTCTCTCTGGGTTCGGGCGCAGCGGGAGGCTGCGGGATGCGGCCGGCAGTGTGCCGGATGTGAGAGCGCAAAGCCTACACGAATCGCGATGGGCGGCCTGCCTAAGGGCGAAGGCGGCCGGCTGGACTCCGCGTCCCAGGACGCAAGCGAGGCCGTTGCAGACGGCCGGCCGGCTCAATGCACCGTCGGCGGCCCGCTGCGCGCGTCCTGCCGGCGCTGCAGCGCGGCGATGCCCGCCATCATGGCGGCGCCGTAGGTGGGCATCGGGCCTTCGGCGGCGTCGATGGGGCGGCAGTCGTTGCCGTCCTGCTTTTGCAGGACCCAGTAGAAGTGGCCGTCAATCGGCTCGTCGACGACCAGTGCGATAGCGTCATTGCTCATTCTTGTTCCTCGTGTTGCAGTGATTGCGCCGTTTGTACGCAGCCCCAGAACGAACGAAAAGCGAGGAATTCACAAAGCGCCGCGCACCCCGCCACAAAGGCGTGTGGACCGTGTGCAAATGCACGGCACGGATGGAACCGGTTGGAAGCGACGAGTTTTCGACGCAGGTCACACTGGCCTCGATGCGCGAGCGAGCGCCGCATTTACGCTTTCTTTACGGCTCCGCCCCGACTCTCTTCCCCATCTTTACGTGCGCCTCGCGAGACTCGTCCGCACATGGCTTGCATGCAGGAGAGAAAGATGGACTTCGTATGGATCGCCGCCATCGCGGCGTTGTGGGTCGTCATGGCCGAGACGGTGTTCGGGCTCGCGAAGCTCGATGCACCGAAGCAGGAACGCACCGGAGAAGCCAAGTGATCGGCCTCGACGTGCTCTATGGATTCGCCGGCTTGCTGGCGGTGATCCTGTTCGCGTACCTCGTGTTCGCGCTGATCTGCGCCGAGGAGTTCTGACGTGAACGCCTCGGCATGGACCCTGCTGGGTCTTTTTCTCGCGGCGCTGCTGCTGCTCGCATGGCCACTGGGCCGGTGGCTGGCTGCGCTGTGCGAAGGTCGCCTGCCGCGCTGGATGCAGCGCGCCGAGCGGCCCCTCTACCGGTTGGCCGGCGTCGAGGAAGAACGCTCGATGCACTGGCGCAGCTACGCGCTCGCGCTGCTGGCCTTCAATGCGATCGGTGCGCTGGTCGTCTACGGCCTGCAGCGGTTGCAGCACCTGTTGCCGCTCAACCCCGCCGGCATGGCGGCTGTGTCGCCCGACTCGGCCTTCAACACCGCGGTGAGCTTCGTCGCCAACACCAACTGGCAGGGCTACGCGGGCGAGACGACGATGAGCTACCTCACGCAGATGCTCGGCCTGTCGGTGCAGAACTTTCTCTCGGCCGCCACCGGCATCGCGGTCGCTTTCGCACTGGCGCGTGGCTTCGCATCGCGCCACGGCGACGGCCGCGGACTGGTCGGCAACTTCTGGGTGGACGTCACGCGCATCACGGCCTGGCTGCTGGTGCCGCTGTCCTTCGTGATCGCGCTGTTGCTGGTGGGGCAGGGCGTGATCCAGAACTTCGACACCTACAAGACGGTGAACACCATCGAAGCCACGGCCTACCAGAACCCGAAGCTCGACGCGCAGGGCCAGCCCCTGAAAGACGCCGCCGGCAACGCGCTGACGGAAGACGCACGCACCACCACGCAGACCCTGGCCATGGGCCCGGTCGCCTCGCAGGAGGCGATCAAGATGCTGGGCACCAACGGCGGCGGCTTCTTCAACGCCAACTCGGCGCACCCGTACGAGAACCCCACGGCGCTCGCCAACTTCGTGCAGATGCTCGCCATCTTCCTGATCCCGGCCGCGCTGTGCTTCGCCTTCGGCCGGGTGGTGGGCGACCGGCGCCAGGGCATCGCGATCCTGGCCGCGATGACGGTGATGTTCGTGCTCGCGGTGGTCGCCGTCACGCCGGCCGAGCAGGCCGGCAACCCCTTGCTGCCGCCCTTGGGCGTGGACCAGGCTGCGAGCGCCATGCAGGCGGGCGGCAACATGGAAGGCAAGGAAACGCGCTTCGGCATCGGCGCTTCCGCGCTGTTCGCGGCCGTCACCACCGCCGCGTCGTGCGGCGCGGTCAATGCCATGCACGACTCCTTCACGCCGCTGGGCGGCATGGTGCCGCTGGTGCTCATGCAACTGGGCGAGGTGGTGTTCGGCGGCGTCGGCACCGGGCTCTACGGCATGCTGGTGTTCGCGGTGCTGGCGGTGTTCATCGCCGGGCTCATGATCGGACGCACGCCCGAGTACCTGGGCAAGAAGATCGAGATCCGCGAGATGAAGCTCACCTCGATCGCGATCCTGGTGACGCCCATCGTCGTGCTGGCCGGCACCGCGCTGGCGGTGGCCACCGGCGCCGGCCGCGCCGGCATCGCCAACCCGGGCGCGCACGGCTTCTCCGAAATCCTGTACGCGCTGACCTCGGCCGGCAACAACAACGGCAGCGCCTTCGCGGGCCTGTCGGCCAACACGCCCTTCTACAACGCCCTGCTCGGCGTGGCGATGTGGATCGGCCGCTTCGGCGTGATCGTGCCGGTGCTCGCCATCGCGGGTTCGCTGGCCGCCAAGAAGCGCCTGCCGGTCACGCCCGGCACCCTGCCCACGCACGGCCCGCTGTTCGTGGTGCTGCTGATCGGCACCGTGCTGCTGGTCGGCTTGCTCAACTACGTGCCGGCGCTGGCCCTGGGCCCCGTCGTCGAGCACCTGATGCTCTGGAAGTGAGGCCCAAGGCCATGAAGAAGAATCCCTCCGCCGTCCCCGCATTGGGGGACACCGTCGCGGCGAGTGCCGCGGCCGAAGACAAGAACCCGGCACGAATGAAGAGCCTGGCCCTGCTCGATGCCGAACTGGTGCGCCCCGCGCTGTGGTCGGCCATCGCCAAGCTCGACCCGCGGGTGCAGTGGCGCAACCCCGTGATGTTCATCGTCTACATCGGCAGCATCCTGACCACGTTGCTGTGGGTGCATGCGCTGAGCTTTCCGGGCGACACCGGCATGCAGCCCGGCTTCGTGCTCGCGATCTCGGTGTGGCTGTGGTTCACCGTGCTGTTCTCCAACTTCGCCGAGGCGCTGGCCGAAGGCCGCAGCAAGGCGCAGGCCGCCTCGCTGCGCGGGCTGCGCAAGGACACCTGGGCCAAGAAGCTCGCCGAGCCGTACCACGGCGCGAAGTGGCTGCCCCAGCAGGCGCCCGAACTGCGCCGCGGCGACGTGGTGCTGGTGGAAGCCCATGACGTGATCCCGCTCGACGGCGAGGTGATCGAAGGCGTCGCCTCGGTCGACGAGAGCGCCATCACCGGCGAATCGGCGCCCGTGGTGCGCGAGTCGGGCGGCGACTTCTCGGCCGTGACCGGCGGCACGCGCGTGCTGTCCGACTGGCTGGTGGTGCGCATCACCGTCAACCCGGGCGAATCGTTCCTCGACCGCATGATCGGCATGGTCGAGGCCGCGCGGCGGCAGAAGACGCCCAACGAGATCGCACTCAACATCCTGCTGGTGGCGCTGACGCTGGTGTTCCTGATGGTCACCGTCACGCTGCTGCCGTACTCGATCTTCAGCGTCGATGCGATGCAGTCCGGCAGCGTGGTGTCGCTCACCGCGCTGGTGGCGCTGCTCGTGTGCCTGATCCCCACCACCATCGGCGGCCTGCTGTCGGCGGTGGGCGTGGCCGGCATGAGCCGCATGATGCAGGCCAACGTGATCGCCACCTCGGGCCGCGCGGTGGAGGCGGCCGGCGACGTCGACGTGCTGCTGCTCGACAAGACCGGCACCATCACGCTCGGCAACCGCCAGGCCAGTGCCTTCCTGCCCGCACCCGGCGTGCAGCCGCAGCGCCTGGCGCGCGCCGCGCTCATGGCCTCGCTGGCTGACGAGACGCCCGAGGGCCGCAGCATCGTCGAGCTGGCGCGCCGCGGCGGCATCGACGAACGCGCCGCCGAGGGCACGCGCTTCGTCGCCTTCACCGCGCAGACGCGCATGAGCGGCGTCGACCTGCCGGCGCTGGGGAGCAGCCTCGACGGCGAGCCGGTGCTGCTGCGCAAGGGCGCGGTCGACGCGGTGCGCCGGCACGTCGAAGCGATGGGCGGCAACGTCGCGCCCGAACTGCTGCGCAGCGCCGACGAGGTGTCGCGCCGCGGCAGCACGCCGCTGGCGGTGGCCGAGGGCGCGCGCGTGCTGGGCGTCGTCGAGCTCAAGGACATCGTCAAGCCCGACATCCAGTCGCGCTTCGCCGAGCTGCGCCGCATGGGCATCAAGACGGTGATGATCACCGGCGACAACAAGCTCACGGCTGCCGCCATCGCGGCCGAGGCCGGCGTGGACGACTTCCTGGCCGAGGCCACGCCCGAGGACAAGCTGGCGCTGATCCGCCAGTACCAGTCCGAAGGCCGCCTGGTCGCGATGACCGGCGACGGCACCAACGACGCCCCCGCGCTCGCGCAGGCCGACGTGGCGGTGGCCATGGGCAGCGGCACGCAGGCGGCCAAGGAGGCCGGCAACATGGTCGACCTCGACTCCAACCCGACCAAGCTGCTCGAGGTGGTGGAAACCGGCAAGGCGCTGCTGATGACGCGCGGCTCGCTGACCACCTTCTCGATCGCCAACGACGTGGCGAAGTACTTCGCGATCATCCCGGCGATCTTCGTGTCGACCTACCCGCAGCTCGCGGCGCTCAACGTGATGCGGCTGGCCAGCCCGTCGTCGGCCATCCTGTCGGCGGTGATCTTCAACGCGCTGGTCATCGTGTTCCTGATTCCCCTGGCGCTGAAGGGCGTGCGCTACCGCCCCGTGGGCGCGGCCGCGCTGCTGCGCCGCAACCTCGCCCTCTATGGCCTGGGCGGCCTGGTCGTGCCCTTCGTCGGCATCAAGTTGATCGACTGGCTGCTCGTGGCCGTCGGTCTGGTCTGAAGAAAGCCTGTCATGTTCAAGACGCTTCGTCCCGCCCTCGTGCTCTTCGTGCTGCTCAGCGCGCTGACCGGGCTTCTCTATCCGCTGGCCGTGACCGGCGCCGCGCAGGCGCTGTTCCCGGCGCAGGCCGAGGGCAGCCTGGTGCTGCGCGGCGGCAAGCCGGTCGGCTCGGCGCTGATCGGCCAGAACTTCAGCGACCCCGGGCACTTCTGGGGCCGCCCGTCGGCCACCGCGCCGATGCCGTACAACGGCGGCGCGTCGGTCGGTTCCAACCAGGGTCCGCTGAACCCGGCGCTCGTCGATGCGGTGAAAGGCCGGGTCGAGGCGCTGCGCGCAGCCGACCCCGCCAACGCGCAGCCCGTGCCGGTCGACCTGGTCACGGCGTCGGCCAGCGGCCTCGACCCGCACATCAGCCCGGCCGCGGCGCAGTACCAGGCGGCGCGCGTCGCGCGCGTGCGCGGCCTGTCGCTCGACCGCGTCGAGTTGCTCATCGAAGACCACACCGAAGGCCCGTGGCTGGGCCTGCTCGGCGAAGCGCGGGTGAACGTGCTCGCGCTCAACATGGCGCTGGACGCCGCGGCCCGGTGAGCGCGCCGTGAACGAGGCATGGCTTCATGCGCTGTGCGCGCTCGCGGCCTTCCTGGTGCCGCTGTGCTTCGCCTGGCTCATGGTCTCGCGCGTGGTGCGCCGGCAGACGCGGCGCCGTCGACGCGGGGACGGGTCGATGCGATAACCTGCCTTGCCCGTGCCCATGAACGACGCCGCCCGACCCGACCCCGACGAGCTGCTGGCCGAGCTGCGCGCCGGCGAGGCGCGCGAGCGGCGCGGCAAGCTGCGCATCTACTTCGGTGCCAGCGCCGGCGTGGGCAAGACCTGGGCCATGCTCAGCGCCGCGCAGCGCGAACGCGCATCGGGCCGCGACGTGGCGATCGGCGTGGTCGAAACCCACGGCCGCAGCGAAACCGCCGCGCTGCTGGCCGGACTGGAAAGCCTGCCCTTGCGGCAGGTGGCCTACCGCGGCCACACGCTGCTTGAGTTCGACCTCGATGCCGCGCTGGCACGCCGCCCTGCCGTGATCCTGGTCGATGAACTCGCGCACTCCAATGCGCCCGGATCGCGCCACGCCAAGCGCTGGCAGGACGTGGAGGAACTGCAGGCCGCCGGCATCGACGTCTGGTCGGCCCTCAACGTGCAGCACCTCGAAAGCCTCAACGGCACCGTCGGTGCCATCACCGGCGTGCGCGTGCACGAGACGGTGCCCGACACCGTGCTCGACGAGGCCGACGAGGTGGTGCTGGTCGACGTCACGCCCGACGAACTGACGGCGCGCCTGGCCGCCGGAAAGGTCTACCTGCCGCAGCAGGCCGAGCGCGCGGCGCAGAACTTCTTTCGCAAGGGCAACCTGATCGCGCTGCGCGAGATCGCGCTGCGCCGCACCGCCGAGCACGTGGAAGACGACGTGCGCGGCTGGCGCATCGAGCAGTCGGGGCGCGTGGGCGAGACGGCGCCGCCGGCCTGGAACACCTCGGGCGCGATCCTGGCTTGCGTGGGTCCGTCCGAGGCCGCTGGTCAGACCGTGCGCACGGCTGCGCGGCTGGCCGGGCAGCTCAACGTGCGCTGGCATGCGGCCTACGTCGAAACGCCGCGGCTGCAGCGGCTCGACGCACCGCAGCGCGACCGCATCCTGGCCGTGCTGCAGCTGGCTGAAAGCCTGGGCGCCGAAACCGCGGTGCTCACCGGCGAAGACGTGGCCGAGGCACTGGCCGAGCAGGCGCAGCGGCTCAATTGCGCGATGCTCGTCGTGGGGCGCGCCGTGCCGGCGGACGGCTGGCCCCGGTGGTGGCCGCGGCACGCTTTCGCGCGCGAACTGGCGCACGCCGCGCCCGGCGTCGACATCGTCGAGGCGGCGCATGCGCAGAGCTCGCGCCGCATCGCCCACGCGCGCCCGGGCCGACCGGGCGATGCCGAGGTGGAAGACGGCGACCGCCCGCAGGCGCATTGGCACGGCTATGCCTGGGCGGCCGCCATCGGTGTGGCGATCACGCTGCTGGCCACGCCGCTGGCGGGCGTGCTGGAGCTGGCCAACATCGTGATGCTGTACCTGCTGGGCGTGGTCGGCGTCGCGATGCGCTTCGGCCGCGGCCCGGCCGCGCTGGCGGCGGTGCTCTACGTCGCGGCCTTCGACTACTTCTTCGTCTCGCCGCAGTTCTCGTTCGCGGTGAGCGACGTGCAGTACCTGCTGACCTTCGGTGTGATGCTGGGCGTGGGCCTGCTGGTGGGTCAACTCACCGCGGGCCTGCGCTTCGCGGCCGGCGTGTCGGCCAGCCGGGAGCGGCGGGCGCAGTCGCTCTTCGAACTGACCCGCGAGCTGTCGGCCGCGCTCGAGGCTTCGCAGGTCGTCGCGCTGGGCGCGGCGGCGGTGCAAGGCCACTTCGGCGGCCGCGCGCTGGTGCTGGTGGCCGATGCGGGCGATCGCCTGGTCATGCCCACCGAGCCGCCCCAGGGCTTCGACCCCAGCGTGGCCGATTGGAGCTTTCGCCAGGGCCAGCCCGCCGGCCTGGCCACCGCCACGCTGGCCGCGCAGCCCTGGCATTACGTGCCGCTGAAGGCGCCGATGCGGGTGCGCGGCGTGCTGGCGCTGGTGCCGGCCCAGCCGCGCTGGCTGCTCATTCCCGAACAGGCGCAGCAGCTCGACACGCTGGCGCGGCAGATCGCCATCGCGCTCGAGCGCGTGCACTACGTGGACGTGGCGCAGCAGGCGGTGGTCGAGATGGAATCGGAGCGGCTGCGCAATGCGCTGCTGGGTGCCATTTCGCACGACGTGCGCACGCCGCTCACCGCGCTGATCGCGCTGGCCGAATCGCTGCAGTCGCCGGCGCCGGCCGGCGGCTCGGCCGAGGCTGCGCCCGCCGTCGCGCGCGCCATCGTGGCGCAGGCGCATCAGCTGCATGCGCTGGTGAACAACCTGCTCGACATGGCCCGGCTCGAAAGCGGCATCGCCGGCGGCAGCGTCAACCTGCGGCGCGACTGGCAGTCGGTTGAAGAGGTGGTGGGCGCAGCCATCCGCGCGGCGCGCCCGGGGCTCGGCAGCATGGCGGTGCGGACCGACCTGCCGGCCGACCTGCCCCTGGTCGAATTCGATGCGGTGCTGATCGAGCGCGTGCTCGTCAACCTGCTGGAGAACGCCGGCAAGTACGGCGCGGCGCCGGTCGTGGTGGCCGCCCGCGCCACCGAGCGTTCTCTGGTGATCGCGGTGCGCGACCATGGGCCGGGCTTGCCGCCGGCCCTGAAGGGCCGCGAGCAGACACTGTTCGACAAGTTCACGCGCGGGCAGGCCGAATCCGCGACGCCGGGCGTGGGCCTGGGGCTGGCGATCTGCAAGGCGGTGGTGAGCGCGCATGGCGGTGAGATCGGCGCTGCCGATGCGGTGGGCGGCGGGGCAGAATTCACCGTCACGCTGCCGCGCCGGGAGCCACCGCCCGTGCCGGCCGCGCCCATCGACGACTGACCCACCGTTCGCGTTTCCACCATGCCCGCACCCACTGCCGTCGTCATCGAGGACGAGCCCCAGATCCGCCGCTTCGTGCGCGGCGCGCTGGAGGCCGAGGGCTGGCAGGTGCACGAGGCCAGCACGCTGCGCGAGGGCCTGGCCGCAGCCGGCACGCGCCAGCCCGACCTGCTGGTGCTCGACCTGGGCCTGCCCGACGGCGACGGCATCACCTTGATCCGCGACGTCCGCGGCTGGTCGGGCGTGCCGATCATCGTGTTGTCGGCCCGCATCGACGAGGCCGACAAGATCGAGGCCCTCGACGCCGGCGCCGACGACTACCTGACGAAGCCCTTCGGCACCGGCGAGCTGCTGGCCCGCGTGCGTGCCAACCTGCGCCGCCCGCGCGCCGCCAGCGGCAGCGAGGAGCCCGATGCCGTGTTCCGCTTCGGCGAGGTCGAGATCGATCGCAGCGCGCGCCTGGTGCGGCGCGCCGGTGCCGAGGTGCACCTCACGCCCACCGAATACCGCCTGCTGTCGGTGCTGGCGGCCAACGCGGGGCGCGTGCTCACGCAGCGCCAGCTGCTGCGCGAAGTGTGGGGGCCGGCCCATGCCGGGCAGAGCCACTACCTGCGCATCTACATGGGCCACCTGCGCCAGAAGCTGGAGGCCGACCCGGCGCAGCCGCGGCATCTGCTGACCGAGACGGCGGTGGGCTATCGCCTCGTGCCTTGAGCTCCCGCCGGCCGAATCACTGACAATGGCGCGCCCTTCGCCGCCGCTCCGCGCCATGCCACCCGACACTCCCGCCGAACCGACCCGACTCAACAAGCGCATGGCCGAACTCGGCCTGTGCTCGCGCCGCGAGGCCGACGAATGGATCGCGCACGGCTGGGTCAAGGTCAACGGCCGGGTGGCGGAGATGGGCGTGAAGGTGGTGCCCGCCGATCGCATCGAGGTCGAGCGCCGTGCGCAGGAGCACCAGCAGCAGCAGGTGACCATCCTGCTGCACAAGCCGGTCGGCTACGTGAGCGGCCAGGCCGAAGACGGCCACGAGCCGGCGGTGGTGCTGGTGAATGCGCGCAGTCACTGGCGCGACGACCCGAGCCGCCACCGCTTCGCCCCGCAGCAGCTGCGCGGCCTGGCACCGGCCGGACGGCTGGACATCGATTCCGTGGGCCTGCTGGTGCTGACCCAGGACGGCCGCGTGGCGCGCCAGCTGATCGGCGAAGACTCGGAGATGGAAAAGGAATACCTGGTGCGCGTGAGCTACGGGCCCGTCGCGCAGAACCCGCAGGCCTCTTTCCCGCGCGAGCAGCTGCAGCGCCTGCGGCACGGCCTGAGCCTGGACGGCCAGGCGCTCAAGCCGGCGCATGTCGACTGGCAGAACCCGGAGCAGTTGCGCTTCGTGCTGACCGAAGGCAAGAAGCGGCAGATCCGCCGCATGTGCGAACTGGTGGGCCTGCAGGTGGTGGGGCTCAAGCGCATCCGCATCGGGCGGGTGATGCTGGGGCGATTGCCGGTGGGGCAGTGGCGCTACCTGGGGGCGGACGAGCGGTTCTGAGCCGGCGTTCTGCCGAGCGTCCTAGATCGCGGTGAAGCCGCCATCCACCGCGTGCGCGACGCCGGTCACGAACGACGCGTCCGCCGAGCACAGCCACAGCACCACCGCCGCCACTTCGTGCGGCTCGCCGATGCGCCCGACCGGGTGCATGGCCGCCATGCGGGCCGGCATGGCGGGGTCCATGCTGGCCCAGCGTTCGGACATCGGCGTGCGGATCATGCCCGGGCACACGGCGTTGATGCGGATGTTCTGTTTGGCGAATTCGGCTGCGGTCGATCGCGTGAGCCCGACCACCGCGTGCTTCGAGGCGGAATAGGTCGCCAGCCGCGGCGCGCCCTTGAGGCCGGCGACCGATGCGGTGTTGACGATCGCGCCGCCGCCTTGCGCTTCCATCTGCTTGAGCTCGTGCTTGAGGCACAGCCACAGGCCCTTGACGTTGACCGCCATGATGCGGTCGAACACCGACTCGTCGCATTCGGTGATGCGTGTGGTCTCGATCTCGATGCCGGCGTTGTTGAAGGCGCAATCGACCCGGCCGTAGGCCGCGACCGTGGCCGCGACCATGGCGGCGACATCGGTCTCGCGGGTGACGTCGACGCGCAGGAAGCTCGCTTCGCCGTGCTGCGCGCGCACCAGGGCGGCCGTTTCTTCGCCCGCGGCCGTGTCGACGTCGGTCAGCATGAGTCGCGCGCCGGCGGCTGCGAAGGCCAGTGCCGTGGCCCGGCCGATGCCGCCGCCGGCGCCGGTGACCAGCACGGCCTTGCCTTTGAAATCGTGGGTCATCGATGCCTCGCTTCCGTGACGCTGCGGGGTGACGATTGTCGTGCGCCGGCGCGCCATTCGGTGGGGCGAGGCATACACTTCGGTCGCGTCGATCGGGCACGATCGATTGGCACGCTCTTTTCATGTTCCGATCGAGGAGCGCATGAGCAAGGTCCGTGAATGGCTCGACGACCACAGGCTCTCCGAGATCGCGGAGGTGTTCGAGCGCGAGCAGATCGACTGGGACGCACTCGTGCTCCTCACGCCGGCCGATCTGCGGGATCTCGGCCTGCCGATCGGGTTGCGCGCGAAGTTGTCCGCCGCCTTGCGTTCGCTGCCGGGCGCGCATGCGTCGTTCCAGGCCGGGGTCGAAGCACCGTCCAAGCCCGAGGGCGGCATGGCGCCCCCGGCAGACGATGGCGAGCGCCGCCAGCTGACCGCGCTCTTCTGCGACATGGTCGGGTTCACCGAACTCGCCAACCGCACCGACCCCGAAGTGCTGCAGCGCATCGTCCGCGCCTACGAGAACGCCTGCGAGGTGTGCATCGCGCGCTACGAGGGCTATGTGTTCCAGCTGCTGGGCGACGGCATCGTCGCCTTCTTCGGCTACCCGCTCGCGCATGAGGGCGAGGCCGAGCGTGCCATCCATGCCGGCCTGGAAATCATCGAGAGCTTGTCCGGCCTCGACATCCCCGTGGCCGGCCGGCTCGCGGTGCGCATCGGCATCGCGACCGGCGTCGTCGTCGTGTCCTCGGCGGGCAAGGGCGCGGTCGGCGAGGCCATGAACCTGGCGGCCCGGCTGCAGGCGCTTGCGCGGCCCGGCCACGTGCTGGTCAGCGAACAGGTCCACCGGCTGGCCGGCGGCAGCTTCGACTACGAGGACCTGGGCGAGCAGGTGTTGAAGGGCATCGCGCGGCCGGTCCGTGTCTACGGCATCGCGGGCGTCAGCGAAGCCGCCAGCCGCTTCGAGGCCGCGACGCAGGACGGGCTGACCCCGCTGATCGGCCGCGAGCAGGAGATCGGGCTGCTGCTCGAGCGCTGGTCGCTGGCCCAGGACGGCGAAGGCCAGGTCGTCATGCTGTCGGGCGAACCGGGCATCGGCAAGAGCCGCATCCTCAACGCCTTCAGGGAGCGCGTTGAAAGCCAGGGCGCGAAGGCACTGAACTTCCAGTGCTCGCCCTATTACGTGAACAGCGCGTTCTGGCCCAGCGCCAACAACTTCGAGCGCGGGCTGAAGTTCGCGCCCGACGAATCGCCCGAGTCGAAGCTCGACAAGCTCGAAGGATTGATCGTCGGCGTCTACGGCCGGCCGCTGGCCGACGTCGGCTTCGTCGCGTCGATGATGTCCATTCCCTGCGGCGACCGCTACGGCACCGCCGCCATGACTGCGCAGAAGCGCAAGCAGGAAACGCTGCGCACGCTGGTCGACCTGACCGAAGCCGCGGCGCGCACGCAGCCGAGCGTGATGCTGTTCGAGGACGCGCACTGGGCTGACCCGACCTCGCTGGAGGTGCTGGACCTGCTGATCGACCGGGTGCGCGGCATTCCGCTGCTGGTGGTGCTGACCCATCGGCCCGAGTTCGAGTCGCGCTGGTCCGAGCAGGGCCACGTGAGCGCGTTGAACCTGTCGAAGCTGACCCGGGCGCAGGGTGCGGCGATGGTGTCGCGGCTGGCGGGCAGCAAGGCCTTGCCCGCCGCGCTGCTCGAACAGATCCTGGCCAAGACCGATGGCGTGCCCTTGTTCGTGGAGGAGCTGACCAAGGCCATCCTCGAATCGGGCGAGCTGACCGAACAGGCGGATCACTACGAATACCGCGGCGCGGCGAGTGCCATCACCATTCCGGCATCGCTGCGGGATTCGCTGATGGCGCGGCTCGATCGATTCAACCCGGTCAAGTTCATCGCGCAGATCGGTGCGGCGATCGGGCGCGTGTTCAGCTACGAGCTGATCGCGGCGGTGGCGCCGATGACGCCGGAACAGCTCGACGAATCGCTCGCGCGGCTGACCGAGTCGGGCCTCGCGTCGCGTCGCGGCTCGCCGCCGGAGGCGACCTACACCTTCAAGCATGCACTGGTGCAGGACGTGGCGTACGACTCGCTGCTCAAGAGCCGGCGCCAGGACTTGCACGCCAAGATCGCCCGCGCGATCGAGGCGCGCTTCACGAATGCCAAGGTGGCCGAGCCCGAAGTGCTGGCCCACCACCTGACCGCCGCGGGCCTGGCGGCCGAGGCCGTTCCGCTGTGGCAGAGCGCCGGCGAACTGGCGTTCAAGCGCATGGCCCTGGTCGAGGCCATCTCGCACCTGAACCAGGGGCTGCGGCTCGTGGCCACGCTGCCGCGCTCGATCGACAACGACCGGCGCGAACTGGCCCTGCGGCGCGCACTGGGCGTGGCCTGGATGGGCGCCCGGGGCTGGCCGGCGCCCGAGGCGCGCGAGAGCCTGCTGCCGGCGCTCAAGCTGGTCGGCTCGGCCGCGTCGGGTCGCGACACGCTGCCGGTGTACTGGGGGCTCTTCGCCAACACGCTGAGCATGGGCCGCGTCGCGGAGTCGGTGCAGTGGGCCCAGCAGCTGCTCGCGATGGGCCAGGACGGCGGCGACAGCGACGTCCTGGTGACGGCGCATCTGATGATGTGCGTCTCGACCTTCTGGCTCGGCGACCTGCTGACCTGCCGCACGCATGCAGAGGCCCTGACGCACGTCTACGACCCCGTCGCGCACCGCCACATCGCCGACGAGATCAACCACGACCCGCTGACCGGCGCGGGCATCTACCAGGCACAGGTGAGCTGGATGCTCGGATATCCGGACCGGGCCGTCGCCGAATGCGATGCGAAGGACCGGCACGCGCGTCAGCGGGGCCACGTGTTCGACCGCGGCTTCGCGCTGGCCGCCGGCGCGGACGTTTTCGAGTACCGCGGCGAGCCCGACGCGCAGCGTGCGCGCGTGCAGGAGTGCGAGCGCCTGGGCCGTGACAACGGGCTAACGGTGTTGTGGCAGGTGGTCGCGCCGCTGCGCCATGGCGCAGCGCTGGTGCGCGCCGGCGAAGCGGCCGAAGGCGTCGGCCTGCTGCGGGCCGGCCTCGCGATGCGCGAGGCGGGGGGCGGCTACGGTGGCAGCAATCCCTATTTGCAGGCGCTTCTCGCCGAGGGCATGGCCGCGTTGGGCGACGTGTCGGGCGCGCTGCGCGTCATCGAGAAGCAGATCGAACAGATCGAGCGGCCGGGCTGGGGCGAACGCTGCCACTACGCCGAGATCCGCCGGCTCGAAGGCAGCCTGCATGCCTTGCGCGGCGATGCCGAGGCGGCCGAAGAGAGCTTTCGGCTGTCGCTCGAATGGGCGCGCGTGCAGCAGGCGAGGTCGTGGGAGCTGCGTACCGCCACCGGCCTCGCGGACCTGCTGCGTCGGCAGGGCCGGGTGGCAGAGGCCCGCGCGGTGCTGGTGCCGGTGTACGAATGGTTCACCGAAGGGCTGGGCACGCGGGACCTGGTTCGTGCCCGCGAGCTGATCGCGTCGCTGAACTGAGCGATCGAATTAACGGACGAACGAGCGCAGGCGCTTCAGTGCGCGGCGTTCGACCCGATCCAGCGCAGCGCATTGAGGCTGGGCAGGAAGGTGTAGGCGCCGCCGCGCGTGCGAACGAGCCTCGGCAGCCCGCGCAGGCGCACCGAACCCGCCGGGGTCGCCACGTCGAACCAGCTCGCGTCTTCCTGGTTGGCGCCGAGCAGCGGATCGTTCGAGCCGGTGATGCGAGGGTCTTGCAGCCCGAGGTTGAGCCAGTCGTAGCAGACGGCCTCGAACTGGGCGGACAGGTCGGCGCAGATGAAGTTGCCCAGCAGGCCGCGCTCGGCGCCATCGCCGGCATGGCCGTCGCCCGGGTTCCAGCGCGGTCCGTAGGGCATGCCGCGGCGCACGAGCCGGCGCGTGTGGTTGGCGATGCGCTGCACGATCCTCGCGCTGCGCGGGTTGGCGCGCCGGGCATGGGCACCCAGCGGGCAGCGGAAGCCGTCGCTGTCGTCGGCGTAATCGAAGTCGGTGTCGGACACGCGCGGCGTCGGCGTGGGGTCGCTCGGCGACAAGGCCAGCGGCGTGCCGTTGCGCCATCGTCCCAGCAGCTTGGCGGCGACGACTTCGCGCATGGCCGCGAGCCGCTGCGATGCGTCGGCTGCGTCGCTTGCGCTGTTCGCAGCGAGCATGCCGTCGGCCAGCGGGCTGGCCAGCAATTGCGCGGCGGCGCGGTCGAGGAAGTTCTCGAAAGCGGACACGTCCTGCTCGAGCACGCGGAACGCATTGAAGGCGCCGTTGAAGCCGAGCACGGGCGGGTCGGGCAGGGTCCACTGCAATTGTTCGAGCGCGGTCGGGTAGCCCATCAGCACGGTGCCGAGCGGCGCGATCGGTTGGTCGTCGAGCCTGTCGGGCGGGGTGATGCCGGCGAAACGCGGCTGCGAGATGTTGTCGCGGTAGCCGAAGTGCACTTCGTCGCCGTTGAACTTGGCGCCTTCGTTGCGGCCGCAGATGGCGAATGCGCGGGCCGCAGGGCCCGCCATCATGGCGTGCTCGAACCCGTCGAGCAGAGCCGCGGTGTCCGCGTGCAGCGTCACGACCAGGTGGACGGCGTCGCTCGCCCGGAACCATGGTTGCCAGTGCGCGGGCGCGGAGTCGCCCCAATCGCCGACCTTGGAGGCGCGCGCGGGCATGCCTTCGCGGTAGGCCTCGGGGAAGGCCTTGGTCGCGGAAGAGGGCACGCCCAACGCCTGCAGGCCCGTGAACGTGATGCCGAGGTTGAAGCACACGTCCGGCGGCTGTGCGCCCCAATGCGCGGCATCGGTGATCGCGGGCGCGTGCTCACGATCGGGCCCGGCCGTGGCGCCGACCCAGGCGCTGGCCGCGCGGGCATCGGTCACCCGGCAGGTCAGGTGGCGCACCATTGCCTTGCGGTAGCCGCGCAGGATGTTGCCCTGCACGTCGGCCAGGTCCACGGCTTCGCCGACGGCGGTGCCGGGCGGCGCGGCCATCACCAGCCCACCCCGAGCTTCTGCCGCACCTGGGCCACCGAGTAGCCCGGGTAGGCGCGGTAGGCGCCGAGCTGGACGTTCGGGTTCTTGTCCAGCTGGAGCACCAGGTAGCGCGACAGGTCCTGCAGGTTGTCGAGTTCCGGCGCCACCACGTCGATCATGGTGCCGGGGTCGTCCGGCAACTGGAAGGCGTCGCGCTCGTGCACCCATTCGATGAAGGCGTCCACGTGCTGCCAGCATGGCAGCGGCGGCGGGTCTTCGACCAGCGACACGATGCCGTCGAAGGCATGGCCCAGCGTCATGATGAAGTCGCGGATGTAGGCGTGAAAGTCGCCGTCGTAAAACGAGAACATCAGCAGGTTGTTGTCGACGATGGTGAAGCGCGCCATGTGCACGGTGCCGACGTTGTCCAGGCCGCTGTAGATCTCGTCGAGGCTGGAGCCCACCACCAGCGCGGCCTGGGCGCGGCCGATCGCGGTCTTGTTCTTCAGCGGCATCACGAGGTTCATGGTGCGCATCACGTTGTCGGTGGGCTGCCGGCTGTCGCGCGGGCCGCCCGGCGCGACCTGCGTCGGCTGCAGCCAGCTCCAGATGCGGATGAGGATTCTCTCGAGGAGTTGCTTGAGCGCGCCCGTGACCGAACTCATCGAGCGCTCCCGTCGTGCGCATGCAGGGGACAGCCGATGCCCTGGCGTTCCTTGCATCCGAGCTGGTAGATCTCGCCGCGGGCACGCAGGATCTCGTCGCCGGAGGCTTCGAGGCCCGCGGGCAGCCGCATCGGGTTGAAGCTCAGCCGGTCGACATCCACGTCGCGCTCTTCGGCGAGCCGGTCGATGAAGAGCGTGCCCATGTCGATGCTCCGTCGTGTGACGGGCCAGGACTGCGACGGATCGTTCAGCGCGTCGCCCGGGTCGCCGATCGCCATCTTCAGCGTGAACTGGGCAGGGGCGCGGGCCAGGCGGGCCCGCATCTCCGCCGTCAGGAAGTCGGTAGCCTTGGCGGCGATCTGGTCGGCCGGCACGGGGAAGACGCCATCGACGGGCTGCCACGAGAAGCGCACCGGGCGCCGCTCGCCGTCCGGCGCCACGGCGATGAAGGTGTGCACCGCGTGGTATTCGGTGCGTGCCCAGCTCACCGGCACCTGCGACAGCCCGGCCTCGATGGTGAAGGCCCGCACGAAGGGATGCGAGCCGGCGTACTGCGCGAGGCCGGGGCCGCCGCTGATCGTCACGCTGGCGGGCAGGGGCGGGGGCGGGCTGCGCAGCATCAACGGGTCGAGGACGTGCTGGCGGAGCCACGACTCGGGCTGCACCGGCTTGGGAACGAAGGCCTTCGCCACGCCGAGGAAATCCTTGCGGGTCGTGGAGCCGAAGACGCTCAGGGTCATCGACAGCAGGTCGTGGTCGACGGCATCGGCGAGATGAAACTTCACCGCCAGCCCGCGGGTGTCGGGCCGTTCGTCGTGGCGCACGGGGTCGGAAGATCCGTTCGAGAAGCGGGCCGTGACCGGGATCGAGCGGCCCTGGAAAGGCTCGGCGATGCAGAAGTCGCCGGCCACGCGTGACGCGACGAAGTGGCCCAGGACGCCCAGGCCGTGGGTGTGCGCCCAGCGCGTGTCCGCAACATGTCCGGGGGCGTCCTGCTTGAACGCGTCCAGCATCTGCGCTGCCGTGATTTCCTCTTTCATGCTTGGTGCCTCCGGCGACAGATGCGCGAGCGTACTTCCGCACTATCGGCGCCACAAGCGAATTCGGCCGCGGGCGAACCGGCCGGTGCCTCGCCCTGGAGCGTGCAACCCTCATGACACGCTAAGAATCCGCGTGTAGCCTTCGGTGCGTTTTGCGAAAAGGAGGCGCCGTGCGCACGCTGCTGGTGGAAGACGACGAAATGATCGGGAGCAGCCTGCGGCATGCGCTCGAGGGCGCCGGCTGGTCGGTCGACTGGGTGCGCGACGGCGCGCTGGCGCAGAGCGCGCTGGCCGATGGCGACTACACATGCGTGCTGCTCGACCTCGGCCTGCCCAAGCAGGACGGCACCGAGGTGCTGCGCCGGGCGCGCGAGCGCGGCGACACCACGCCGGTGCTGGTGCTGACCGCGCGTGACGGCCTGGAAGACCGCATCCAGGGCCTGGACCTCGGCGCCGACGACTACCTGCTCAAGCCTTTCGAATTTCGCGAGCTGCTGGCACGCATGCGCGCGGTGATCCGCCGCCGCGACGGCGCAGCGCATTCGGTGATCGGCCTGGCCGGCATGCAGCTCGACCTGACCACGCGCGAGGTGCTGCGCAACGGCGAGCGCGAGGCGCTGACCGCACGCGAGTTCGCGCTGCTGCATGCGCTGCTGGAGCGGCCCGGCGCCATCCTGTCGCGCGAGCAGCTCGAGAACCGCATCTACGGCTGGGGCGAAGAAGTCACCAGCAACGCGGTGGACGTGCTGATCCACGGCATGCGGCGCAAGCTGGGGCCCGATGCGATCCGCAACGTGCGCGGGCTCGGCTGGCGGGTGGCGGCGGCATGACGGCCATGAAGAAAATGGCCGACCACCCCTGGTACAAGCCCTGCTCGCTGCGGGGCAAGCTGCTCTTGTGGCTGGTCACGCTGCACCTGATCGCGGCCGGGGCCGCGGCCTGCGCCTCTTATATGAGCTACGGCCGCATGGTCCGCACCTTCATGGAAGACCAGATGCAGCTGCTGGCCAACTCCTACGCGGGCAACGACAGCACGCCGGTGCTGCAGCCGCTGGCGGACGACGGTGTGTACCAGTGGGGCTCGTTCATCGTGCAGATCTTCGACACCGAGGGCCGCCTGCTCGCCACCTCGTGGCCGCGGCTCACGGCGCCGCTGCAGGCTGCACCCGGCCTGCACAACGTGCGCACCGGCGCCGGCCGTGACGAGGACTGGCGCGTGTACACCGCCGAGGCCGGCACCCGCGTCGGGCAGCCGCGCGTGCAGATCGCGCAGAGCGGCAGCTTCCTGCGGCACGAGGTGGCGCATCGCGCGCTGTTCGCCGCGCTGCCGATCGCGCTGCTGCTGCCGGTGTCGCTGGCGGTGCTGTGGCTGGTGGTCTGGCTCAGTTCCTATTCGCTGCATGCGGTGGCCCGCGAGGTGGCGGCGCAGGACGAGCGCAGCCTTTCGGAGCTGTCGCTCGCGCGCGTGCCCGACGAGATCGCGCCGCTGGTCACGGCCTTCAACAGCCTTCTGGCCCGCTTGCGCGATGCCTTCGCCGCACAGCGCCGCTTCGTGCAGGACGCGGCGCACGAGTTGCGCACGCCCGTCGCGGCGATCGGCCTGCAGCTGGAGAACCTGCGCGCCCACGTGCCGGCCGGCGACGCGGCCGAGCGCTTCGCCCAGCTCGAGGCCGGCGTGACGCGCGCCCAGCATCTCATCGAGCAGCTGCTGCGCCTGTCGCGCCAGGAAAGCGCCGCGCCCGCAGCCGTCGCCCAGCCGGTCGACGTGGCTGCGCTGCTGCGCGAGAGCCTGGGCCAGTTGATGGTGGTGGCCGACCGGCGCCGCATCGACGTGGGCTTCGACGGCAGCGTCGCGCCGGTGGTGAGCGCGCCGGCCGCCGAACTGCGCAGCGTGTTCGACAACCTGATCGACAACGCGCTGCGGCACGCGCCCGAGGGTGGGGTGGTGGACGTCCGGCTGCACGAGGTGCAAGGGCAACCGGTCGTCGACGTGGTGGACAACGGGCCCGGCATCCCCCCAGAATTCATCGGCCGCGTCTTCGACCGCTTCTTCCGCGTTCCCGGTACGTCTGCCGCAGGCAGCGGCCTGGGCCTGGCGATCGCGCGTACCGCAGCCCTGCGGCACGGCCTGCGCATCGCACTGCTCAATCGCAGCGAGAACGGGGGAGGCGAGGAAGGCACCGGGCTGATCGCCCGCGTATACCTTCCGGTGTAATACTTTATGTACTAATTCACCAAACGGCCGATGTAAGTAAAAAAGTTCTAGTTGCGGCTTGTAACCTTATGTTTACATAGGCACAATGTATTACATGCAAGTTCAAGCCGACACCCAAACCCAGTGGTCCTCCAAGGGCCTTCTCCGACTGCTGCGCGCCACCCTGCCGCCTGCCGGCAAGGCGTCGGCTCCGGCTTCGTCCAACTTCGACGCGCCGCCGCAGCGCCTGAGCAGCGACCAACTCGCCGAGCTGGCCGAAAAGTGGCGCCGCCGCTCCGCCCAAGGCGACAAGGGCGCCGACTCGGTCGCGATCGCGCTGGAAATGCTGGCCGAGCGTCGCGCCATGGAGCGTCCTTCGCGCTTCCAGGCCGTCGGTCGCCGCATCTCGGAATTGATGCAGCTCAGCTGAGGGCTTCCCTCCAGCTTGCTTCTCGTCCAGTTAGCAAAGTCGGAATCATGAAGACCCAAATCGAAGCGATCTGCGAAGGCTACAACGTCGATCTGTCGGGACCGGGCCGCCCGATGGGCGCCAAGGGCAACTATCCCAAGTACGAGGTGATCCCGCTGCTCACCGACATGGAGGCGGAACTGCTCAACACGCTGGGCCTGATTCGCACGCTGCTGGTCGAGGGTGCCCCTACCCCCGAGGCACGCGACGGCGTGGTCCACGCGATCGACGGCCTGCTGTCAGTCGCCCGAGCCTGAGGCTGGGAGGCTCCCAGCGAAGGGGCTAAGACTCGGCTAAGTTTCCTCTAACGATCGGCTCAATCTGGCTGCCTAGAGTGCAACCAGGTCAGCCGAGGCGCATGTTGCATCCGGCGAGAGACCTGCCTCTCATCCGGAGCCCATCGCCATGCAAGCCTCCCTGAAGTTCCTCGCCGTCACCGCCCTGAGCGCCCTCGCGGGCCTGGCCTCGGTGGCCGTTCACGCCGAAAGCTACGACGGCGTGCACCAGCACGCATCGGCGCTGAGCCGTGCCGACGTGGATGCCGAAGCCGTGCGCACCGCATCGTCGCGCGACCAGAACGTGGTGCGCGGCTCGCGCGGCGCCGAGCCCTTCAAGGCCATGGCCGACCGCAACGCGGTGGCGCAGGACGCGATGCGCGCAGCCGCCGCGCCGGACCAGAACGTGTCCGCCAGCTCGCGCGTGAACAGCAAGGTGATCTCCACGATGACGCATCCGATGGATGCGCGCCCCGCCACGGCGACATCGACCGCCGCCGGCGGCAGCCGCTTCTGATCGACGCGCAGTCCGGCCAGGGCGCTGCCCGGGCCGGACGCGGAGCTGCCCCGTGCATCCCATGCGCCTTTCGCACCCGCCGCGCCGCGCGGCCGTGTTCCTCCTCTTACTTCTGATCACCACCATGACCACGCTGGGACTGAGCGCCTGCGGCAGCACTGCCGCCAAGAACGATGGCCGCAACGCCATCGACGCCCGCAAGGCCGAATCGCCGCAGTACCGCGACGGCACCTTCCACAACCCCGTGGAGCCCAAGACCATCGGCTGGCGCGAAACGCCGCGCATGCTGTGGCGCTTCATGTTCGACAAGCCCGCGGAGGCCGTGCCCGCCGCACCGCTGCCGGTGGCGCAGCTGAGCCGTGCGCAGTTGCTGGCAGCGCCCGACCGCAGCCTGGTGCGCCTGGGTCACTCGACCGTTCTGCTCAAGCTCGACGGCGCCTTCTGGCTGACCGACCCCGTGTTTTCCGAACGGGCCTCGCCGGTGCAGTGGGCCGGACCGAAACGCTTCCACGCGCCGCCCATCGCCATCGACGATCTGCCGTCGATCCAGGGGGTGGTGCTGTCGCACGACCACTTCGACCATCTCGACAAGGCTGCGGTGCTGCAACTGGCCGACAGGGTGCAATGGTTCGTCGCGCCGCTGGGCGTGGGCGACCTGCTGATCGAATGGGGCGTCGACCCGGCGAAGGTGCGGCAGCTCGACTGGTGGCAGTCGACCACGGTGGAAGGTATTCGCCTGGTCGCGACGCCGGCGCAGCACTTCTCGGGCCGCAGCCTGTTCGGCCGCAATGCCACGCTGTGGGCTTCGTGGGTCATCCAGTCCGGCGACTTCAAGGTCTTCTTCAGCGGCGACACCGGGTACTTCGACGGCTTCAAGGCCATCGGCGAGAAGCACGGGCCCTTCGACGTGACGATGATCGAATGCGGCGCCTACGACCGGCAGTGGTCCGGCGTGCACATGCAGCCCGAAGAGACGCTGCAGGCCCACCTGGACCTGCGAGGCAAGCGCCTGATGCCGGTGCACAACGGCACCTTCGACCTGGCGCTGCACGACTGGCACGACCCGTTCACCCGCATCGCTGCGCTCGCCTCCGCGCGCGAGGTGCCGCTGCTCACGCCGCGCATCGGCGAGCCGCTGGACCTTCAAGCGACCACGGCCACGGCCGCCTGGTGGACGAAGCCCGCCGAGCTCGCGCACGCGGACTGACACGCGGGCAGCGCAGGTCAGGTTGGCCTAAGCGCCGCTTCCTAGATTGGACGCACGGGCAGCCGCCGCGGCGCATGTCGCGCCGGGGCTGTGCCCGACTTCCTTTCAGGAGACAGGCATGCAAGCATCCATCCGAGTCCTGGCCGCCCTCGCCGTCGCGGCACTGGCTTCTTTCGGCGCGCAGGCGCAGGAGAAGACCGACGGCTCCGACTACCACCCGCTGATGATGAGTTCGCCGGACAGCGCCGAAGTGCAGGCCGGCGCGATGGCCGCGGCGCGGCCTTCCAACACCGAACTGTCCGGGCAATCGACCTCCGCGCCCGCGATGACATCGACGATGTCCAACGCTGATGTCTACGCCGGCGCGGTCTCGGCGTCGCACCCATCGGGCACCGAATTGCCGGGCCAGAGCACATCGCCGATGCCGCTCACGGGCAGCACGCACTGAGGCCGGGTCAGAGCCCGTGCACCACGTACAGCGCCGAGGGTGCCGCGGGCACCTGCAGCGTGGCCTCGCCGACACGGTCGAAGCGGAACTCGCGGCCGTTGAGCACCACCGAGCGCTGGTTGGTCCACACGCGGTATTCGTAGCCGCCCGCCGACGGCGTGACTTGCAGCACGCGGAACACCGGCGGCACGATCACTGTGAAGTTGAGCCGTGCCGTCGCGTTGTTCGTGCCCAGCCGGGTTTCCGCCAGGCAGGCCGGCGGCAGCGGCAACAGCAGCAGGGCCGAGAGGGCACTCCTCATGCAGACCCCTCTGGAGAACACGGTGGCGGACATCGGGCGGCATTCCGAAAAATGAAGAAGGCGCGTGCGAATCGGCGCCCGTCCTTCGCATATCGGCAGCCCCGGTAAAAAGTTGAAGTGCGTCGTGGACCGCGGTTGCCGACTGCCCGGAAGTAAATAGCGTGGGACTGTCCGGCGCTGTCGGACAGAAAGCCATTTCGGCCCCGCCGTCCGAATGCCGCGCGCGCGTGCGTGAACTGCGCCACGCTCCGCTGGGTCGGGCCGCGGGTCAGCGCTCTTTTTGCACCGGGAAATCGGCGGCGACGGTGTCGCGCACCCGCACCTCAACGCGGCGCGAAGGTGCGACGGCGCTGCTCCATGGCAGGGGCAGGTTGTCCTGCACCAGCTCGATCTCGTGCGCGCCGGCCGCGACCTGCGGAAAGCTGTAGAAGCCCTGCGCATCGGTGCGCGCCACGTAGCGGCGGTCGAGCACCACCGTCACGCCGGGCACGCCGCCTTCGCTGGCCTCGCGTCGGCCGTTGTTGTCCTGGTCGAAGAACACGTGGCCTTCGAGCCTGCCCGCGCCGCTGCCCGGCAGGCCGCCGATGGGTGCGCTGGCCAGGCCGGCGCGGCTCTCGTATCGCAGGGCCACCATGAAGCTGCGGCTCGAAGGCGCGACCAGCACCGGCGACAGGGTGGCCGCGGTGAGCGCGGACACCACGGCCGGATTCAGCGACTCCTGCCCGCGTGCCGCGGTGTACTGAGCGACGAAGGACCAGCCCAGGCCCAGCGGCCAGCTGAGGCGCGCGTTGGCGCTCAGGAAGCGCGTCTCGTTGTCGCCCACGCCGTTGCTGCCGCGCACGCTCAGGTCCAGGCGAGCGCCGCCCGGCAGCGGCGTGGTGCCGAGCACGCCCCAGTGAATTGCGCGACGAGGCACACCCTGCTCGCGCGCATGCTCGAAGGCCAGCGAGGTCGACAGCGTCTGGGTTTCGCCCACGCTCCAGGCATGGTCGACGCCGGTGCGCACCACGCGCAGGTCGCTGCCGTGGGCCGCGTCGGTGCGCCACTGCGTGTAGCCGAAGTCGGACTTGTGCTCCCAGGTGAGCTGCACCGACTGCGCTGCGAAGCTGCCGGTGCGCGCGGCCACGATGCCGGAGATCGCGTCGCGCGAGTCGAAGCGCCAGCGGCCGAAGACATTGCCGAACACTGAATTGCCGCGCAGGCCGCTCACACTGTCGCTGAGCTCGACGTTGGCGCCCAGCTGCCATTGGCGCGTGGAAATGTCGCCGCGCCAGGAAGCGCCGCGCAGGTCGCTCGGCAGCTGGTCGCCGCCCCAGCGCAGCGAGGGCTCGAAGTAGAAGACCGAGGCAGCCTGCTGCATCAGCCCGCCGCGCCAGGCGGCATCGACCCAGGCCCCGGTGCCGGCGTCGCGCGGCGCCAGCGATCCGATGCCCGAAGGCCGGCCCTCGCTGCGCGCGATGTTGGCCTGGACGCGCATGCCGCCGACCTTGTCGGCCACGTTGCCGAAGCCGCTGCCCAGCGAGTCGGCCCAGGGCGCCAGGCCTTGCCAAGACACGGCGGACCAGATCGAGCGCGTGTTCTGCGCGTAGCCCGGCACGCCGTTGGCGTTGAAGTCGCGCGTCTCGATGACTTGCACCGCCGCGTCGGTGCGGTTCAGCGCCAGCGCGTCCTCGGCGCCGGTCAGCTGGGTCTGGGCGCCAGCGCTGGCGGCGCTGCCGCGGCCGGCGCTGAAGCCCTGGAAGTTGAGTCCGTCGAAGTAGCCGAGCCGCCCGGCCGAGGCATTGATGGTCGTGCGGCCCGGCCGCTCCAGCGTCGCCGACACGCCTTCGATCGGCAACGCCGGCATGTACACGCGGCCGAGGCCGCGCGCCAGCGGCGTGGTGGCCATGTTGATGTTGCCCACGCTGTTGTGGCCGAACCAGCCGCCGTCGAAGGGCATGCTGCGCTGGTCGATGCGCCAGGTGCTGCCGTTGCGGTAGCTGTACGGCACGACGGTGGTGGGCAGGCCGGTGCTGTTGTAGAAGCCCAGGCCACTCACTGGCGCGGCATCGCGGTTCAGGCTGGCGTTGGCGGAGAACGTGCCGTAGCCGGGCGTGTCGAGGTAGCCCGAGAACAGCAGCGATTGCGTGTTCTGCCGCACCAGTCCGCTTTGATGCGTGGACTGCGCCTCGACGCTCCAGCCGCGTGGCCAGCCGGTGTCGATGCGGGCGGGCTCGTCGTCCAGCCTGGCCTGCTGCGGGCTGTCGTCGAGCACGCGGTCGACGTAGTCGCCGCCCTCGGCCAGCGCGGGTTGCGTCTGCACGGGCGGTGCCGGTTGCTGTTGCTGTTGCTGTTGCTGTTGCTGCGCCCATCCGGCCGCACCGGCCAGGGCGGTGCCCGCCCAGCACAGTCGGAGGGCGTGACGCGCCAGCCTTCTTTTCATTGCGACGTGAACCGCTTTTCGATGGGCATCGACCCCCTGCGGCCCCATTCCAGCTTGCCGCTGACGTCGAGCGGATAGCGGAACACGACCGCGGACTCGGTGTCGCCCGGTCGGGTGGCCACCAGCGCGATGTCGCGCGTCTCGCCCGGCATGATGGGCATGGTGGAGGCCTGCATCTCGAGCGTCGTGCCCGCGGCATCCTTGCCGTTCAAGAAGCCCGCGAGCCGCCCGTGCGCGGTGCCGGTGTTCCGGATCTGCAGCACAGGCGTTGGCTTGCCGTCGACCGTGCGCACCGTGGCGCCGGCCAGTTCGAGCGATGGTGCCACGTCGCCCACGGACACGTAGACGATGACGCCGATGCGCGCGCCCAGTGCGATCGGCATGCCCGGGGCAGCGGCCGGCTGCTGCCCTTCGATCATGATCGCGAAGCGGCATTCGGTCGGCGGCGTGCCGGGCGGCGGTGTGACCTCGAAGCGAAAGCGGTAGGGCCGGCCGGGCGTGATGCTGAGCTCGCGTCGCTCGATCGCGACCCAGGGCCGGCAGCTGCCGGGCAGGAGTTCGTCGCTGAAGTCGACCGAGCCGTCGGGCCGCAGGGTCCAGTCTGCCGTTTTGAAGCGATAGCCGCCCGCGCGCGCATCGCTGTGCGTGAGTTCGAGCACCTCGCGCACCCGGTCGCCGGGCGCGGCCGACAGCTCGAAGCGCGGCGGCGACACGGCCAGCGAGAACTGGGCATGGGCCGGCAGGCAGGCCCAGGAGCACAGGGCGAGGGCGGCTGCGAGCCGAAGCAGGGCGGAGAAGGAGCGCATCAAGGGTTGACCTCGATCTCGAAGAAGAACTGCAGGGACTGCGGGCGGTCGATGGCGCGGCCGTCGGCCATGAGGTCGAGCACGATGCTTTCCTGCAGGAAGGCATCGCGCACCACGCCCTCGTAGACCAGCGTGCGGCTGCCGCCGCGCACCGAGCCCGGCAGCAGCCGGCCCTGGGTGCGCCAGCTGGCGATCATCTGTTCGCCCTCGGTCGGCGCCAGGCCCATGTAGACGCGCGCCGGACGGTTGAGCCAGGGTGAGAGATTGAGCCGCAGCGCGACGGTGACGCGGCCTTCCACCGTGTTGTCGCCAGCGCGGCCGGGTGCCAGTTGCCGCCAGCGCATCGGCGTGGCGGGCTGGCTCAGGTAGGTGCCGGTGTCGTCGACGCGGTATGTCGCGGCGCCGGACGGGGAAGCGGCAGCTACGGCCAGAAGAGCCACCCCCGCCAACTTGACGACTAGACCCTTCATGGCGCCGTCAACGTGAACGTCGCTCGCCCGGTGAAGGTGCCGGCTGGAACGATCTGGGTGTTGAGGTAGCGGAAAGCCAGGCAGCTCTCGAACCAGGTATTGCGCGTGACCGACAGCAGCCCCTGCGAGCCGCCGGTGAAGCTCCCGCTGGGAATGGTCGGCGACGAATCCCCGTTGCCCGACGAGGTCCAGGCGATCGTGCTGAACGCGACCGTGTCGCCGTTGGCGTTGACCAGGTTGGCCGGCGTTGTCACGCTCAACGTTGCCGCCGCACCCGTCGAGCCGGGCACGCGATAGAAGCCGCCCACGTAGATCTGCCCGGTGGTGGCCGGCGAATTGCAGAAGCCATAGCCTTCGAAGGGGCTGCTGGTGACGGTGCTGTTGGTCGTCATCGCCTGCGCGGTGCCCGAGCCCAGCTGGGCGCTGGGCACCGTCACCGAGGCGGTGTTGACCGTGCTGTTGTTGCCCGGCGTGCCGCCGGCGCTGAAATAGCCCCCGCTCATCGTGCCGGTGCCGACCTGCAGAAACAGCGCGCGCTGGCCGGGCGTGATGCCGACCGTGTACGCCTGGGCTGCCGGCAGTCCGGCAGCGCACAGGGTCAGCGCGAGGCAGGTCTTCGTTTTCAAGCGGCTCTGTCTGGGGTGCATTTGCAGCCGGTGCCCGCCGACCGGCATGGTGTGGGAATCGGCCCGATCTGGCGGCGGGTGAATCCGGGGGACGCGTCAGGGCGCGGTGGCGGTGTAGGTCACGGTGCCGTTGTTGGCCACCGTGTTGCCGTAGGTGCCGGCGGGCAGCGCGGCGGTGTTGGCATACGCGAACGACCAGCTGCCTTCGCGGCGAACCAGGCCGCCTGTCGCCGGCAGCGTCGTGCCGGTGGCGGAGGTGCCGCCGCCGGCAGCCGTGTTGAATGCCGGGTGAGCGATGGCTGTGTTGTTGAAGCCCGGCGTGGTGGCGGGCAGGATGCCGGCCGACACGGTGATGTCGCTCCACGGCACGGTCGGGTTGCCGACGACGCCGCTGCTCAGCGGCCCGGTGACGGCATTGTTCAGCGTGACGGTGCCGCTGTTGCCCATCACACGCACCGTGACGCCGCCGCCCGCCAGGTCGCCGCCTGTACCTGTCACAGCCGTGCCGTTGCCGACGTTGCCGGCCGGTACGGCGAATGCGATGTCGTTGACGGTCGTGTTGTTGGCGTTGCTCGTGCCCGCGCCCACTTGAAGGAACAGCACCTTCGGCACTGTGATGATGAAGTCCAGCTTCGCAGTCGCCGTCAGGCTGCCGGTTCCGGTGACGAAGTTCGATTCGGCTTGGGCGGCCAGCGGCAAGGTGGCAGCGATGACGGTGGCGAGGAACAGCTTTTTCATTGCAGGAGTTCTCGTTCGAGATAGCGTTGAAGGAAGCTGGAATGTAGGCGACGGCCTACAAGCGTCGCTGTGACGAAGTGCGCAGATGCAGTTCGATGAATACTTTCGTTAAAAACTGGCTATGTAAGTTTTGGTGAAACGTCGCGCGGTTGCCACACGTGATGTGAAGTTGCTTGCAGGGGCTGGACAACTTCGCGTTGGCCCCCAGTTGGCGCTCTTGTACAGTCGCCGGTTCGCCTGCGTGGCGTTTTTTTTCCCCTCGTTTTCGTTCCCCGAGTCATGACGATCACCAAGACCAAGCTCCCCTTCCAGGCCGAAGTTGCACAGCTTCTTCACCTGGTCACGCACTCCCTTTACTCCAACAAGGAAATCTTTCTTCGCGAGCTGATTTCGAATGCTTCGGACGCCTGCGACAAGCTGCGCTTCGAGGCCATCGACCAGCCGGCGCTTTACGAAGAGCAGCCAACGCTCGAAGTGCGCGTGTCCTTCGACAAGGACGCCAAGACCCTCACCATCGCCGACAACGGCATCGGCCTGTCGCAGCAGGAAGCCATCGACAACCTGGGGACCATCGCCAAGAGCGGCACCAAGGAATTCATGAGCCGCCTGTCGGGCGACCAGAAGGCCGACGCGCAGCTCATCGGCCAGTTCGGCGTGGGCTTCTATTCGGGCTTCATCGTGGCCGACCGCATCACCGTCGAATCGCGCCGCGCGGGCCTGCCGGCCGCCGAAGGCGTGCGCTGGGTGAGCGCCGGCGCCGGCGACTTCGAGGTCGACACCATCGAGCGCCCGCAGCGCGGCACCAGCGTCACGCTGCACCTGCGCGACGATGCGGAGGAGTACCTGAACCTCTGGAAGCTGAAGTCCATCATCTCCAAGTATTCGGACCACATCTCGCTCCCGATCCTGATGGAGAAGGAGGAGTGGAAAGAGGGCGAGGACAACAAGGGCGGCGAGATGGTCAAGACCGGCGAATGGGAGCCGGTCAACAAGGCCAGCGCGCTCTGGACGCGGGCCAAGAAGGACATCGACGACGAGCAGTACGTCGACTTCTACAAGAACATCAGCCACGACTTCGAGGCGCCGCTGGCCTGGAGCCACAACCGCGTGGAAGGCAACACCGAATACACGCAGCTGCTCTACATCCCGGCCAAGGCGCCGATGGACTTGTGGAACCGCGACAAGAGCGCGGGCGTCAAGCTCTACGTCAAGCGCGTCTTCATCATGGACGACGCAGAGGCGCTGATGCCGAGCTACCTGCGCTTCGTCAAGGGCGTGATCGACTCGGCCGACCTGCCGCTCAACGTGAGCCGCGAACTGCTTCAGGAAAGCCGCGACGTGAAGGCCATCCGCGAGGGCAGCACCAAGCGCGTGCTGTCGATGTTCGAAGACCTGGCGAAGAAGCAGAAGACCACCACCAGCGCCGCCGAGGGCAAGGTGGACGTGGGCTCCGGCGAATCGGTGCCCGCGCCTGAGCCGACCGAGGGCCTGAACGACGCGACCGCCGCGGGCGATGTCACCGACGTGGTCGACAAGAACGCCACCACGCCGGCCGCCGAGGCCGCGGCTGCCTTCAGCGACGAATCCGGCAAGTACGCGAAGTTCTATGCCGAGTTCGGTGCCGTGCTCAAGGAGGGCCTGGGCGAGGACTTCGCCAATCGCGACCGCATCGCCAAGCTGCTGCGCTTCGCCTCCAGCACCAGCGACACCGTGAGCGTCGGCTTCGCCGACTACAAGGCGCGCATGAAGGAAGGCCAGGAGGCCATCTACTACATCACCGCCGACGCGCTTGCCGCCGCCAAGAACAGTCCGCAGCTCGAGATCTTCCGCAAGAAGGGCATCGAGGTGCTGCTGATGACCGACCGCGTCGACGAGTGGGCGCTCAACTACCTCACCGAGTTCGACGGCACGCCGCTGCAGAGCGTGGCCAAGGGCGCGGTCGACCTGGGCACGCTGCAGGACGAGGCCGAGAAGAAGGCGGCCGAGGAAGCGGCCGAGTCCTTCAAGCCGCTGCTGGAGCGTTTGAAAGAGGCGCTCAAGGACAAGGCCGAGGACGTGCGCGTCACCACTCGCCTGGTCGATTCACCGGCCTGCCTGGTGGTGCAGGACGGCGGCATGAGCACGCAGCTCGCGCGCATGCTCAAGCAAGCCGGCCAGCCCGTGCCTGAACTCAAGCCGGTGCTCGAAGTGAACGCCGAGCATCCGCTGGTCAAGAAGCTCGAAGGCTCGGCGCATTTCGACGACCTGGCGAACATCCTGTTCGACCAGGCCCTGCTGGCCGAGGGCGGCTTGCCAGCCGACCCGGCCGCGTATGTGCGGCGCGTGAACGCGCTGCTCGCGTAGCACCGACATGAGTCGAGCCGGCGCGTCACCCATCGACCTCGCCGGCTTCGACTTGCGCGATCCGGGCGCGGCCTTCTACGAAGACCCGTACCCGTTCTACGCCGCCTTGCGCGAGACCTCGCCCGTGCGGCACATGCCCGACGGCTCGCTGCTGCTCACACGCCATGTCGACTGCGTGGCGGTCTACAAGAACACCCACGCCTTCAGCTCCGACAAGCACGCCGAGTTCGCCCCCAAGTACGGCGTGGGCAGCCCGCTCTACCAGCACCACACGACCAGCCTGGTCTTCAACGACCCACCGCTGCACACGCGCGTGCGCAGCCTGATCAACGGCGCGCTCACGCCGCACGCCATCGAGTCGCTGGAAGACGGCCTGCGGCACCTGGTCGACGGCCTGCTCGATCGCATGGAAGAGCGCCAGCACGCCGGCGGCACGGTCGACCTGATCGAAGACTTCGCGGCCGCGATTCCGGTGGAGATCATCGGCAACCTGCTCGGCGTGCCGCACGGCGAGCGCGAGCCGCTGCGCCGCTGGTCGCTCGCCATCCTCGGCGCGCTGGAGCCGCAGCCCAGCCAGGCGCAGCTCGATGCGGGCAACCAGTCTGTCACCGAGATGGTCGACTACCTGCGCACGTTGGTGGAAGCGCGCCGGCAGAACCCGGGCGATCCGGCGCACGACGTGCTCACCCGGCTGATCCACGGCGAAGAAGACGGCGGGGCACGGCTCACCGAAAACGAGCTGTACCAGAACTGCATCTTCATCCTGAACGCGGGCCACGAGACCACCACCAACCTGATCGGCAACGGCCTGGTCGCGCTGCTCGACTGGCCCGATCAGAAGCGCCTTCTGCTCGACGACCCTTCGCTCGTCCGCTTCGCGGTGGAGGAATTCCTGCGCTTCGAAAGCTCCAACCAGTTGGGCAATCGCATGAGCGTGCAGGACAGCCGCATCGGCGACGTCGACGTGCCATCCGGCACGCGCATCACGCTGTGCATCGGCGCTGCCAACCGCGACCCGGCGGTGTTCGCCGACCCCGACCGCCTGGACATCACGCGCTCGCCCAACCGCCACCTGGCTTTCGGCTCCGGCGCGCACCAGTGCGTGGGCATGAACCTCGCGCGGCTCGAGGGCAAGGTCGCCATCGGCGCGTTTCTCGCGCGCTTTCCGGACTACCGCATCTTCGGGCCGGTGAAGCGCGGCGGGCGTGTGCGCTTTCGCGGTTATCTCAATGTGCCGTTGAGTTTGGGGTTGCCGATCGAGTCCTGAGGCAATCAGGCGTCGAGAAAGCGCTCCCCCGGCGTCAGCGGCGCATGCCGATAGCTCGCCGGCGTGCGCGACAGCTTGATCGGCGAGGCGATGCCGCGGTAGCCGCCTTCGAGCTCGACCACCATGCCGCGGTGGGCCGTGTGCGGATGTTCCAGTGCGGCATCCACCGGCAGCACCGGCGCGGCGGGCACGCCGGCGGCCATCAGTGTGTCGACCAGCGTGCGGCCGTCGAAGGCGGCGAGTGCGGCTTCGAGCTGCTGCTTGAGTGCGTCGCGATTGACCGAGCGCGAACGCGCGTCGCGGTAGCTCGGATCGTCGGCCAGCGCGGGCTGGCCGATGCATTGGCAGAAGCTTGCGAACTGGCGGTCGTTGCCAACCGCGAGGAAGATCGGATCGGTGCCGGTCGCCAGCGCGTCGTACGGGTAGATGTTGGGATGTGCGTTGCCCGTGCGCCTGGGTGTCGCACCGTCGAGGAACCAGTTGGCCGCATGCGGATGCAGCAGCGCCAGGCCGCTGTCGTAGAGCGCGGCCTCGATGAACTGGCCGCGGCCGCTCTTCGCGCGCTCCTGCAGCGCGAGCAGCACACCGATGGTGGCGTTGAGCCCGGTCACCATGTCGACCACGGGAAGGCCCACGCGCAGCGGGCCGCCCTCGGCCTCGCCGTTGATGCTCATGATGCCGGTCATGGCCTGCACCGCGGCGTCGTAGCCCGGCAGCGCGCCCAACGGGCCGTCGGCGCCGAATCCGGACACGCGGCACCACACGAGCCGCGGGAACTGCTTCGACAGCGTCTCGTAGCCGATCCCCCAGCGCTCCATGGTGCCGGTCTTGAAGTTCTCGATCAGCACGTCGGCCTCGGGCAGCAGCGTCATCAGCGTGGCGCGGCCTTCATCGGAGCCGAGGTCCAGGTGCTGCACGCGCTTGTTGCGGTTGAGGCCACGGTAGTACGAGGACACGCCGTCTTGAAAGGGTGGACCCCAGCCGCGCGTGTCGTCGCCCTGCGGCGGCTCGATCTTGAGCACGTCCGCGCCGTGGTCGCCCAGCACCTGGCCGCAGTAGGGGCCGCCCAGCACGCGGGAGAGGTCGAGCACGCGCATGCCCGCCAGTGCGCCGGTCGTCGTCGTGGTCATGTGCGTTCTCCCGCTCAATCGAGTTGCGCGCCGGACTGGCGCACCACGCCCGACCACATCTGCATCTGCGCCTGGATGAACTTCGCCAGTTGCTCCGGCGAGGTGGCCGGCGGCGGCTCCAGCCCCTGGGCAGCGAACTGCTGCTTCACCTTCGGCGAGGCGAGCACTTCGGCGAACGCCAGGTTGAGCTTCTTCACGCGATCGGGCGGGGTGCCGGCCGGCGCGACGATGCCGAAGAACACACTGACGTCGTAGCCCTTGAGCCCCTGCTCGGCGATGGTCGGCACGTCCGGCAGCGCCTGCGAGCGTGCGGCGCTGGCCATGCCGAGCGCACGCAGCTTGCCGGCCTTGACGTAGGGCAGGGCGGTGAGCACGTCGGTGAAGCTCATGCCGACCTGTCCGCCCAGCAGGTCGTTGAGCGCCGGGCCGGTGCCCTTGTACGGGATGTGCTGCAGGTCGACGCCGGCGGTGGCGTTGAACAGCACGCCGGCCAGGTGCGACGAGGCGCCGTTGCCCGACGAGGCATAACTTAGCTTGCCCGGGTTGGCCTTCGCATAGGCGACCAGTTCCTTCACGTCCTTGGCCGGCACCGACGGATGCACCACCAGGATGTTGGGCAGGTGGCCGACCTGGATCACCGGCGCGAAGCTCTTCACCGGGTCGTAGCCGATCTTGCGGTAGAGGCTGGCGTTGATGGCCAATGGGCCCGAGGTGCCGAAGAGCAGGGTCTGCCCATCGGCAGCCGCACGCGCGACGAACTCGGCACCGATGTTGCCGCCGGCGCCGGCCCGGTTCTCCACGATCATCGGCTGGCCCAGGCGCTCCTTCATCTCGGCGGCCAGCGTGCGGGCCATCGCGTCGGTGGGCCCGCCGGGCGGGAAGGGCACGACCAGGCTGAGGGGCTTGTCGGGAAAGCTGTCGGCATGGGCCAGCGGCGTCAGGGCCGTGGCACAGGCGAAGGCGAGGGTGGCGATCAGTCGCATGGGGTGTCTCCGTCGTTCGTCGAATCGTTCGGTCGTCATGAATTCCAGTCGGCCGGCACCACGTCGGCCGAGAGCGGATCGCGCGGCAGCACGCGGTGCAACAGCACCGCCTGCGCCCACTGCACGCGTTGCGCCGAGCCGGCGCGGGCGCCTTCCCAGGCCATCGCGATCGCGCTCGCGCAGTGGTAGAGGGCGGATGCGGCCTGCCGGGCCAGCACGTCGCCGCCGTCCTGCGCGGCGCGCAGGGCCAGTGCCACCGCACGCTCCATTGCGCCGCGCAGCGCGGCCGCGAAGCCGGGCGCGATCTCGGCCTCGGCCAGCAGCGCGCCGAAGTGCGCCTGCAGCGCCGGCAACGAGTTCTCGCGCTGCACCGCGCGGATCACGTCGAGCGCCACGATGTTGCTGGTGCCTTCCCAGATCGAGCCCAGATGCGCATCGCGCACCAGTCGCGGATCGGTCCACTCCTCGATGTAGCCGCAGCCGCCACGCACTTCCATCGCATCGCCCGTCACCTTGCGCGCGTCGCGACACGCGCGGAACTTGATGAGCGGCGTGAGGATGCGCAGCAGGGGATATGCGCTCGCATCGCCACCGTCGTTGCGCGCCAACGCCATCGCGGTCTGGAACACCATGCTGCGCGCCTGCTCGGCCGGCAGGCGCAGCTTCTGCAGTTGCCGCTGCATCAAGGGCATCTGGTCGAGGCGGCGCCCGAAGGCGCGGCGTTCGCTCGCGACGAACTCGGCCTCGGCCACTGCACGGCGCATCAGGCCCGCGGCGCGCACGCCGTTGGACAGGCGCGAGTTGTTCACCATGTCGGCCATCTGCTGGAAGCCGCGGCCGGCCTCGCCGACCAGGTACGCGACGGCGCCTTCGAGCCGGATCTCGCCGCTGGCCATCGAGCGCGTGCCCAGCTTGTCCTTGAGCCGGACGATGCGGTAATGGTTGAGGCTGCCGTCGTCGAGCCGCCGCGGCAGCAGGAACAGCGACACGCCCTTCATGCCGGCCGGTGCGCCGTCGGGCCGCGCCAGCACCATCGCGAAATCGGCGTCGGGGTTGGAGCAGAACCACTTGTCGCCGTCGAGCCGCCATTGGCCGGCGTCGTCCTGCCGCGCGCGGGTGGCGGTGGCGGCGATGTCGGAGCCGGCCGCCTGCTCGGTCATGAACATCGCGCCCTGCGCCAGCGTGTCGAAGTCCAGCGACTGGAAGCGCGGCAGGAAGCGCGCCACCAGCTCGGGGCTGCCGAACTTGCGCAGCGTGCGCGCCAGCGAATCGGTCATCGACACCGGGCAGCACAGGCCGAACTCGGCCTGCACGAACAGATAGGTCAGCACGTATTTGACGACCGGCGGCATCTTGCCCTGCCAGCCGAGCGTGTCTTCACGGTGCGACATGGCGGCCAGGCCGAATTCGCTGAGGGCGAGGCGCTCCATCTCGACGTAGGCCGGGTGTTTGATGACGCGCTGCTCGTCGAGGCCGGTGCGGGTGCGCACCGACAGCGTGGGCGGGTTGCGGTCGGCCAGGTGGGCGAGTTCGTCGAGCGGGCCGCCGGCCAGTGCGCCGAGGCGCTCGAAATGCGGCTGCATGTGCGCGAGCAGCCGCGCGTCGAGGTACAGCGGCAGCAGGCGCAGCAACTCGCCGTCGGTGGTGTAGAGGTTCTGCCCGTGGCGGTCGGGCACCGTGTGGTCCGTGGTGCGGGTCATGGCCGTCGTGTCTCCTTTGCAGCGGATTCTTCAGGCCACGACGATTCCTGTCTAATATCGAATAGGTCTTCTTCGATCTGATCTGACTATCGTTGAACAAGGGGCACGCGCATGGAGCTGCGTCATCTTCGGTATTTCGTCGTGCTGGCCGAGGAGCTGCATTTCGGCCGCGCGGCGCGTCGGCTGTCGATCTCGCAGCCGCCACTGAGCGTGGCCATCCGCCAACTCGAAGACGCGGTGGGCGCGCGGCTCTTCGAGCGCAACAGCAAGGAAGTGCGGCTCACGCCGGCCGGCGAGACGCTGCAGGCCTCGGCCAGCCGCCTGCTGCGCCAAGCCGAAGAGGCCGCCTTGGAGGCCCGCGACGTTGGCCGCGGCGCGGCCGGGCGGCTGCGCATCGGCTTCGTCGGGGCGATGCTCTATCGCGGCCTGCCGCAGGCGCTCGCGAAGTTCCAGGCGCAGCATCCAGCGGTGCGCATCACGCTGGCGGAGTTCAATTCAGGCGTGCAGATCGCGGAGCTGCTGCACGACCGCCTCGACCTCGGCTTCGTCCACACCAGCCGCATGCCGGCGGAACTGAGCCATCGGCTGCTGCTGTCGGAGCCCTTCGTGGCCTGTTTGCCCGCCGGCCATCGGCTGGCGCGGCGCCGCGCGGTCGCGCTCGCGAGCTTGAAGGGAGAGCCCTTCGTGCTGTTCTCGCGCGACGCCTCGCCCGACTACCACGAGCGCATCCTCGGCATCTGCGCCGGGGCCGGCTTCCATCCCGAAGTGCGGCACGAGGTGCGGCACTGGTTGTCTGTGGTGTCGCTGGTGTCGCAGGGCATGGGTGTCGCGCTGGTGCCCAGCGCGCTGCAGAACGCAGCACTGCGCGGTGCGGTATTCCGCCCACTCGAAGGGGACGCGGCGCGCTCCGATGCCTACGCCATTTGGCGCGCCGGCCCCGAGAACGTGCTGGTGCAACGGTTGCTGAGCGCGATCGAGGCCAGGGCCTGAGCGCTCGGACGCCGTGATCGTGCCTCTCAGGGAAAGCTGCCCGCCGTGACCTCCACCAGCCGCTCCGGCCGCAGGTACTTCTTCAGCGCCGCGTTGACGGCATCGGCGCTGATCGTCTCGTAGGCCTGCGTGAAGCGTGCGTAGTGCGCCATGTCGCGCCCATGGCGCAGGTTGTTGGCCAGCGTGCCCGCGAGGTTGGCGGGCTGGGCCAATGCATCGGCGCGGCCGCTCACGATGGCGCGCCGCGCGAAGCCGACTTCGATCGCGCTGAAGCCGTTCGCGGCACGGCGGGTCAGCTCGTCGCGGATGGCGGCCAGCAGCCGCTCGCGGTTCTGCGGTGCGAAGCTGGCCTGCAGGTTGATCGCCGCCGCATCGCCGCCGGGAAAGCGCTCGCTGCTGGCCGGCGCGAACAGCGAGGCGGAGATGCCGTAGCTCAGGCCCTCCTGTTCGCGCACGCGCTGCCACAGCGCGGTGCCGGCGCGGCCGCCGAGCAATTGCACGGCGGCGAAGAGCGCAGGGAAATCGGCGGCATCGGCATTCATCGACAACGGGATACGGGCGACGTAGTTGGCATTGGCCTTGTCGGGGACGCGAACCGGCGCGGGGGGCGGCAGCCGGTCGAGATCGGTCGGGTAGGCGAAGACCCAGCCGCGGCGCCGCTCCGGCGCCTTCCAGTCGCCGATGGCTTGCTGCCACCGGGCAGTGGTCTCGTCCGGCGCGAGCGGGCCGATGAGCACCAGCTCGCCGACGGTGGCGCCGGCGAAGCGTTGCCAAAAGGCGCGCAGCTGTGCGGCGTCCGCGGCGCGCAGTTGCGCCTCGGTCTCGTCCTGCGTGCGTGCGCTTCGGGGATCGCCCGGCGCATAGCGGCCGGCAGCGCGGCCGGCGTCGTCCCGCGCCGGCGCGGCGAACACCAGCTGCAGCGCGTTCGACGCCAGCGCGGCGGGGTCGGTGCGCGCGTTGACCATACCCGTGAGCTGTTGCTGGCGAACGCGCGTGAATTCCGCGGCATCGAATGCCGGCTCGCGCAGGATCTGCCCCAGCAGCGCGGTGAAGGCGGCCAGATGCTGCGCGGGCAGTTCGAAGTTGGCCGTCAGCCCGCCGACGCCGGTGTTGATGGTCAGGCGCGCATCGAGCGCCAGCAGGTCGGCCGTCAGCTGCTCGGCACTGCGGCTGCGGGTGCCGCGCAGCAGCATCGGCCCGGCCAGGCTGCCAAGGGCCTGCTGGCCGTTCAGGCTGTCGGCGCTGCCCCATGGCAGCCGCAGCGTGCCGGTGATGCGCTGGTCCTTGCTCGGGCGCGGCAGCAGTGCCACGCGCAGGCCGGGCTCGCCGCCCGCCGTGAGGCGCCGCAGCACGGTGTGGGCGTCGATGTTGGCCGGCGTCAGTGCGAAGTCCTCCACCGCCGCAGAGGGCGCCTTGCCGCGGTAGTCGGCGAGCACCTGCACGATGTCCGTCGGCGGCGCAAGTGGCGCACGTGGCGGCAGCGTGTCGGTGGGCAGGTAGCTGCCGCTGGTGCGGTTGGAGGCCAGCAGCCAGGTGGCGGCCACCCGCTGCACATCGGCCAGGGTCACCGCCTCGATCCAGTCGCGCATCGCGAACCACAGGCGCCAGTCGCCCAGCGCGATCGATTCCGACAGGCCGAGGCTCAGTTGCTCCGGGTCGCGCAGCGCATCGTTGATCGACTTGAGCACCAGGCCGCGCGCCAGCGCCACTTGTGCCTCGGTGGGCTGGACCGTCTCGACCGCGCGCGCCAGCGCCTGCCGAGCCTGCTCCACCGCCGCCTCGCTCGTGCCCGCCGGCAGGCCGACGCTGGCCAGCAAGTGGCCCGGGTCGCGCAGGGCGAACACGTAGGCGGCCTGCCCGACGGCGATGCCCGGCCGCACCAGCGCCAGGTCGAGCGGGCCGCCATTCATCGCGAGCAGTTGGCTCAGCACGCGCATGGCAGCGAAGTCGCGCGCGCTGCCGGGCATCACGTGGTAGAGCACCGCCACGCTCGGGTTGCCGCCCACGCGCCGCAGCGTGACGTGGCGCTCGCCGTCCTGCGGCGGATCCACGGTGTAGCCGGGCAGCAGCGGCACCGAAGGCCGGGCGATCGGTCCGAAGGCCTGCGCCACCTTCGCCAGCGCGGCCGCGGCCTCGAAGCGGCCGCCGATCACCAGCGTCGCGTTGTCGGGCCTGTAGTGGCGTCGATAGAAAGCGCGCAAGCGCTCGAGCGGGATGTGTTCCACGTCGGAGCGCGCGCCCAGCGTGTCGTGGCGGTAGCCGTGCCATTCGTAGGCGGCCGAGGTCATGCGCTTGCCGAGCACGCGGGCCGGGTTGTTCTCCGACCGCTCCAGCTCGTTGCGCACCACGGTGAGCTCGGTGTCGAATTCGCCCTGCAGCAGCTTGGCCCGGGTCATCGATTCGGCCAGCCAGCCGAGCATCCAGTCCATGGTCTCGGCATCGCTGGCGAAGGTGGCGAAGTAGTTCGTGCGGTCGAGCCAGGTGGTGCCGTTCCAGCGCGCGCCGCGCCGGGTCATCTCCAGCTTGGGGTCGGCGATGCTGGCGCTGGACTTGAAGAGCATGTGCTCCAGCAGGTGCGCCGCACCGGTCTCGCCGTTGCCTTCGTGGCGGCTGCCGACGCGGTAGGTCAGGTTGACGGTGGCGGTGGGCTTCGACGGGTCTGGCGCCAGCAGCACGACCAGGCCGTTGGCGAGCTGGTATTCAGTGATGTTCTCGACCTGCCGTACTTCCTTCAGGCTCGAAGGAAGGGCCGGCGCGCCGGTCCCGACCGCGGATGTGCCGCAGCCCGCCAGCAACAGGGCCGCGAAAAAGCTGGCCAGCGATGCCTTCTTCATGTTGTCGCCTCCTCGATGTGCCGGCCCGCCCGGGCTCTCACGCGTACAGCGGCTCCTCCGCCATCGCCTCGCATTGGTCCTGCAGCATCTGGATCTGCCCCTTCCAGTAATCGCTGGTGCCGAACCACGGAAAGTTGATCGGAAAGATCGGGTCTTTCCAGCGCCGTGCCAACCAGGCGCTGTAGTGGATCTGGCGCAGCGTGCGCAGCGGCTCGATCAGCACCAGCTCGCGCCGGTCGAATTCGCGGAACTGCTCGTAGCCTTCGAGCAGGCCGCTCAATTGCGCGGTGCGCTGGGCGCGGTCGCCGCCGAGCAGCATCCACAAGTCCTGCACCGCGAAGCCCGTGCGCGCATCGTCGAGGTCCACGAAATGCGGGCCGCCGTCCGGGCGGTCGGTGGGCGTCCACAGGATGTTGCCGGGGTGCACGTCGCCGTGCAGCCGCAGCGTCTTCATCTCCGTGTAGGTGTCGGCGCCGAGCGCGGTGACGGCGATCATTTCGAAAGCTTCGCTGCACGCCTTTTCATAGTCACGCTGCACGTCGAGCGGTATCGCATCGTTCGCCAGCAGCCAGTCGCGCGAGTCGATGCCGAAGCTCTGCAGGTTCAACGTGGGCCGCTCCACGAAGGGCTTCGCCGCGCCCACCGTGTGAATGCGCGCGAGGAAGCGGCCCACCCATTCGAGCACCTCGAAATCGTCGAGTTCCGGCCGACGTCCGCCGCGGTAGGGGCTCACGCTGAAGGCGAAGCCGGCATGGCGGTGCAGCGTGCTGCCGGCCAGTGCCAGCGGCGCGACGGCGGGCACTTCGGCGGCGGCCAGTTCGGCGGAGAAGCCGTGCTCCTCGGCGATCTGGGCATCGCTCCAGCGCTCCGGCCGGTAGAACTTGAGCACCACCACGCGCTCGTCTTCCAGGTGGGCCTGGTAGACGCGGTTCTCGAAGGAGTTGAGCGCCATCAGCCGGCCGTCGCCGTACAGGCCGAGTGCGGCGAGCGCGTCCAGCACCACGTCGGGCGTGAGCGTTTCGTAGGGATGGGCGGAGGGGGAGGAAGAGGCGTCCGATGTCACCGCGACATTGTGGGCCCTCGGCGCTTCGCCCGCCGCTTCTTGCGATCAGCCGCGCGAAAGCGACAGGATGTGCCCCACGCGGGGATCGCCCCGGCCCGACAGCACCTGCGCATAGGCGGCCTGCGCGGCCGCAGTGCCGTCGTGGTGCTCGGGCAGCAGCCACGGCGTCGCGGGCTGCGCCACCTCGGCGATGAAGGCCTGCCAGGCCTGCACCATGCGCTGGCCGAACCCATCCGCGCCCCATTCCTCGGTGCGCTTCTTGATCTGGGCCGGTGCGAAGAAGAAGGCCGCGCGCGGGCCGGGCAGGTCTTTGGCGGAGCCGGGCGGCGCCAGCTGCTCGACATGCGTGCCGCCGATCACGCAGTCATGCCGCAGCTGCGTGAAGCGCGTGTGGATGGCGCGCCGCAGCTCGCCGTTGCCCGCGAAGTCGATGTACACGCAAGGAACGTCGGCGGGCACCTGGTCGAGTTCGTCGTAGGCCAGCACGCGGTGATAGCAGCCCAGGCTCTGGCAGAAGGCCTTGTTCGCGGCCGAGGTCAGGCCAATGACCTCGACGCCCTCACGCTGGTGCAGCTGAAAAGCGGTGCCGTAGGCCGTCTTGCTCGATGCGCTCGACAGCAGCGCCACGCCTGGCCGCGCGCCGAAGAAGTCGTTGTCGTCGAAGAAGTCGTCGATCAGCCACGAGGTGATGAACAGCGGCCGCAGCAGGGCCTGCAGGTCTTCCGTACCCTCGCTGTAGAGCGGATCGCTCGCGCAGCGGAAGTACTGGTTGTAGACGGCCGGCAGTGCCTCGCGATGCGGCGTGCCGTCGGTGATGCGCGAGGGCATCAGCCGTTGCGGCGTGAGCACCACGCTCGAGGCCATCGGCACGTAGCCGTAAAGCCGTTCGCCCACGGCCACGCCCGGATGCAGCGACTGCACCACCGAGCCGAAGCCCCACACCGGAATCGCGCCCCAGCCGTCTTCGCCCGTCGGGAAGAACTGCCAGTAGTTCATCGACTCGCCGAAGGCGGCGTAGGTGATGTTGTTCGAGGTGAGCGCGAAGCTGTCGATGCGCAAGCGCACCTGGCCCTCGGCGAGCGGCGTGTCGTCGACGGTGCGCGCTCGAATGGAGGCCAGGTCGTCCTTGCGAACCAGCAACTGGGTGGTGGTGCTCATGGGGTGTCGTCTCCGCACGCCTGGGTTGGCGCATGGTCGGCACCTTAGCGCGAAGCTGCGTCGGCTGCATGAAAAAACCCGGCAGGGGAGCGCGAGCGTCAGGCGATCGAGAGTTCGACGTCGATGTTGCCGCGGGTGGCGTTGGAGTACGGGCAGACCTGGTGGGCGGTGTCGACCAGCAGTTTCTTCTGCGCGTCGTCCAGGCCCGGCAGGCTGATGGCCAGCTTGACCGCGATGCCGTAGGCCTTGCCTTCGTCCGTCGGGCCGAGCGAAACGCTGGCATCGACGGCCACGTCTTCGGGCACCTTGACGTTGATCTTCGGTGCCACGGCCTTCATCGCGCCGATGAAGCAGGCCGAGTAGCCGACAGCGAACAGTTGCTCGGGGTTGGTGCCGGCCTTGCCGGAGCCGGGCGGGTTGAGCTTGACCTCGAGCGCGCCGTCGCTGGACTTGCCGGCGCCGCCGTCACGGCCGCCGGTGGTGTGCGATTCGGCGGTGTACAGGACTTTGTCGAGCTTCTTGACCATGGTGATTCCTTCGGGTTGGTGGTTGGGGTTGGGGTGAATGAATGCTTCGTTGCCGAAGCGGCTGGGGACTTCGTTGAAAACTAGGCGGCCGCCTTCACGCGGTCTCGCAGTTGCTGAACCTGCTGCGTGAGCGCCACCAACTCCTCGATGGAGCACTGGCTGGCGGCCATCAGGCAGGCCGGGACGGACGCCGCGCGCGCCTTGAGGCGTCGCCCGGCCGGGGTGAGGTTGACATGCACGCGGCGCTCGTCGGCCACGTCGCGAATGCGGGCCACCAGGCCGCTGGCCTCGAGCCGCTTGAGCAGCGGGGTCAGCGTGCCGGAGTCGAGCGACAGGCGCTCGCCCAGTTCGGACACCATCAGCCCATCGCGCTCCCACAGCACCAGCATCACCAGATACTGGGGGTAGGTGAGATGCAGCTTGTCGAGCAACGGCTTGTAGAGCTTGGTCATCGCCAGCGAGGCGGAATAGACGGCGAAGCACAGCTGGTTGTCGAGCCGCAGCATCTCGTCCTGGGATGGGGTGGCTTGTGGCATGGGTGGAATTGTAGGAGGCGATTAAGTTGTGTGCAAGTTAATTGTTGAAAATAATATTTTTTCCCTGTTCCCTCTCGCTCGGCAGAGGGTTAGGGTGAGGGCACCGTGCGCATCCACCGCTGCACGTTTGCAACCGCCCAGTGCCCTCGCCCCCGCCCTCTCCCAGAGGGAGAGGGAGTAAGACCAATCACCGCCCAGTGAATCGCGCCGGCCTTCTCTCGACGAACGACCGCACCCCCTCCGCCGCATCCTCACTGTTCGCCAACTTCTGCTGCACCGGAATGAACTCATCCACCGCCGCAGCCGGCCCCTGTTCGATCGCCTTCAGCACATTGAGCCGCGTCGCCACCACCGCCAACGGTGCCTGCGCCGCGATGCGCTGCGCGATGGCGAGCGCTTCGTCGAGCTCCTGCCCGGCCGGCACCACCTTCTGCACGAAGTTGAGCCGATACGCCTCGGCACTGCCGAACTCGTCCGCCGTCAGCAGATGCAGCATCGCATTGCCCAGCCCCGCGCGCTCGGCCATGCGCAGCGTCGCGCCGCCGGTGGCCATGATGCCGCGCTGCACTTCCATCTGCGAGAAGCGGCAGTTGTCGGCCGCCACCACGATGTCGGCACCCAGCATCAGCTCGATGCCGACCGTGAAGCAGATGCCCTTGACAGCGACCACCATCGGCTTGGTGCGGCGCCGGTAGCCCGGCAACCCGAAGTCGTGCGGCTCGACCAGGCCTTCGGGAATGGCTTTCTCGCCGCGCTTCATGTACTCGGCCACCGCCGGCAGGTCGAGGCCCGCCGTGAAGTGGTCGCCGAAGGCATGCAGCACGCCGACCCGAAGGCCGGGCTCATCGTCCAGTCGCGTATAGGCCTCGCCCAGTTCGCGGAACATCTTCGGCGTCCAGCCGTTGCGCTTGGCGGGGCGGTTGATTCCGATGAGCAGCACGTGGCCAAGCACCTGGGTGTCGATGCAGCCCTCGGGCGGGGGCACGGTGGGAATGGCGGGCATGCCGGTCTCCTGCGTTCGGGATTCAGTACGTGTAGACGCCGCGTCCTGTCTTGCGACCCAATTGGCCGGCGGCCACCATCTCCTTCAGCAGCGGGCAAGGCCGGTACTTCGAATCGCCGAACTGATCCAGGTACACCTCCATCACCGCCAGGCACACGTCCAGCCCGATCATGTCCGCCAATGCCAGCGGGCCGATGGGCTGGTTGCAGCCCAGCTTCATGCCGGCGTCGATGTCCTCGGCCGTGGCTAGGCCCTCGGCCAAGACGAAGAAGGCTTCGTTGATCATCGGCACCAGGATGCGGTTGACCACGAAGCCCGGCGCGTTCTTCACGGTGATCGGCGACTTGCCGAGCTTGACGGCCAGCGCTTTCACGGCATCGTGCGTGGCGTCGCTGGTCAGGTAGCCGCGGATGATCTCCACCAGCGCCATCATCGGCACCGGGTTGAAGAAATGCATGCCGATGAATCGGTCGGGCCGCGTGGTAGCGGCGGCCAGCTGCGTGATCGAAATCGACGAGGTGTTCGACGCAATGATCACTTCGGGCGCCAGCACGGCCTCGGCCTGCTTGAGGATCTTGAGCTTGAGCTCGTGGTTTTCGGTTGCGGCCTCGATCACGAGCTGCGCGGCCTTCAGGTCGTCGTAGCTCGTCGAGCCTTTGATCAGCGCGAGCGCCGCATCCTTCTGCTCGGCCGTGAGCTTGTCTTTCTTGATCAGCCGGTCGAGGCTACCGGCCACCGTGGCCAGCCCCTTGTCGACCGCGGCCTGCGCCACGTCGACCATGATCACGCTGACGCCTGCCACCGCGCAAGCCTGGGCGATGCCGTTGCCCATGGTGCCGGCGCCGATGATGCCGACGGTCTGGATTGCCATTTCGAGTGCTCCTTGAACTGAAACTGAACTGAGATCCGCGATTGTGGAACAGCCCGCCCGCCGCGGCTGTTGCCGGCGGTGACAGCCGCGGTGATTCACAATGCCGGGCTTCCCCCCTTCACTGCGACGACTTCCATGACGACCCTCGGCACGCCCCTGTCCCCCTCCGCCACCCGCGTGATGCTGCTCGGCTCGGGCGAGCTCGGCAAGGAGGTGCTGATCGCGCTGCAGCGCCTGGGCGTGGAGACCATCGCGGTCGACCGCTACGAGAACGCCCCCGGCCAGCAGGTGGCGCACCACGCCCGCACCATCGTGATGAGCGACCCCGATCAGCTCAAGGCCCTGATCGAAGCCGAGAAGCCCCATCTGGTGGTGCCGGAGATCGAGGCCATCGCCACGCCCATGCTGCAGCAGCTCGAAGAAGCCGGCACGGTGCGCGTGATCCCCACGGCACGCGCCGCACGCCTGACGATGGACCGCGAGGGCATCCGCAGGCTGGCCGCAGAGACGCTGGGCCTGCCCACCAGCCCCTACGAGTTCTGCGATTCGCTGGACGAGCTGCAGGCCGCCATCGACGCCGGCATCGGCTACCCCTGCATCGTCAAGCCCGTGATGAGCAGCTCCGGCAAGGGCCAGAGCAAGATCGACGGCCCGGGTGACGTGCAGAAGGCCTGGGACTACGCCATGGCCGGCGGCCGCGTGAGCCACGGCCGGGTGATCGTCGAAGGCTTCATCGACTTCGACTACGAGATCACGCTGCTGACCGTGCGTGCGGTCGGGCCCGATGGCCAGGTGCAGACGCAGTTCTGCGCACCCATCGGCCACGTGCAGGTCAGCGGCGACTACGTCGAGAGCTGGCAGCCGCATCCCATGGCGCCGGCCGCCCTCGACAAGGCGCAGCACATCGCGCAGGCGGTGACGGCGGACCTGGGCGGCCAGGGCCTTTTCGGCGTCGAACTCTTCGTCAAGGGCGACGAGGTCTGGTTCAGCGAAGTCAGCCCGCGCCCGCACGACACCGGCATGGTCACCATGGCCACCCAGTGGCAGAACGAATTCGAGCTGCATGCGCGCGCCATCCTCGGCCTGCCCGTCGACACCACGCTCAAGAGCCCCGGTGCCAGCGCCGTCATCTATGGCGGTGCGGATGCGCAGGGCATCGTCTTCGACGGCGTCGACCAGGCGTTGCAGGTGCCCGGCACGGAGCTGCGCCTGTTCGGCAAGCCCGAGAGCTTCGTCAAGCGGCGCATGGGCGTGGCGCTGGCGCACGCCGGCGACGTCGACACCGCGCGACTCAACGCCAAGGAAGCCGCGTCGCGCGTCAAACCGCGCGCGGTTTGATCCACACGCACACTTCAAGGAGCCCGCCATGCTGCATCCCCAGGCCCAAGCGTTCATCAACCTGCTCGTCGAGCGGCAAGTGCCGCCCACGCACACGCTGCCGGTCGCGGATGCGCGCAAGTTCTACCGCGAGCGGCGTGCCGTCACCCAGCCCGAGCCCGGCGATGTCGGCGAGGTGCGCGACCTCAGCGCGCAGGGGCCGCACGGCGCGATTCCGCTGCGGATGTATCGCCCGCTGGGCAGCGCCGCCGGCGTCGTGTTGCCGGTGCTCGTCTACTACCACGGCGGCGGCTGGACCATCGGCGACCTCGACACGCACGACACCCTGTGCCGCGAACTCTGCAATCGATCGGGTTGCGCCGTGGTGGCGGTCGACTACCGCATGGGCCCCGAGCATCGCTTCCCCGCCGCGGTCAACGACGCCCTGGCCGCCACCCGCTGGGTGCACGACCAGGCGCAGGCGCTCGGCGTGGACCCGACCCGTCTCGCGGTCGGCGGCGACAGCGCGGGCGGCAACCTCGCGGCGGTGGTGGCGATCGCTGCGCGCGATGCAGGCGACCTGCCGATCGCGTTTCAATTGCTGATCTACCCCGCCACCGACATGCGCCGCGGCCACCCCTCGCACACCAGCAACGGCCAGGGCTACGTGCTGACCCGCGACACCATCACCTACTTCCACGACCACTACATCGCCGAGCCGGAGCACGACCTGGACTGGCGCGCGTCACCGCTGCTGCACACCGACTTGTCGCGCCTGCCGCCGGCGCTGGTGCTCACCGCCGGGTACGACCCGCTGCGCGACGAGGGGCTGGACTATGCACGCGCGCTCACCGCCGCCGGCAATCGTGCGTCGTACCTCTGCTTCGACAGGCAGATCCATGGGTTCATCACCATGGGGCGGTTGATCGACGAGGCGAACACGGCGGTGTCGGTGTGTGCGGCCGAGGTGCGGCGCGCGCTCGCGCCCGGCTGATCGCGATCGGCTGAGGCGGCCGCGCGGGCCGCGACTTTTCGATGGTGTTGCAGTGGAACGCTCTTCGTTTCACAGTGACTGACGTGGCTGATTTCACAGGCCCACCATGTTCACGACCTTCAGCACCCCGATCCATTCGCCGTCTCCTCTTGTTGGCACGCAGACGAGCGGTCAGTGGAAACTTGACCTGATGCTTCACCTGCGGACCAATGCTCAAGCACGCAGCCCGGGTTTCACCAAGGCGCTGGATGCCTATGTACTGAAAGACAAGGAATCAGCCATGAGCCTCCTTGTCTGCGAGTTGATGAGGCACGGGGAAGACAAGGCGCTGACCTACTTGCTGTGCAAACTTGACGCCGCAAGCCTTGACCTGATGGGGACTCTTGGCGAGGCCGAGTTCGGCGTCTTGCAGAGCGCCATGGAGAAAGCGCCCCGAGCTATCGGAAAACTGCAACTGCTGGACCTTTGCCTGGACAACGCGGCTGTCGGGGCAATGCTGCGATTGTTGCCCGTCATGAAGGTGTTGCATTCGCTCTCGCTGGAACACGTCGAAGCGAACAAGATGCCGTGGTTCGAATGGCGATGTCAAGATCTGTACCCTCTGAAGAACTTGACGGTGGAATGCTGGTCCGAGTGCGACATCCACGAGTTGCTTCTCGCGCTGGTGTCTGCATCTGATCTTGAAAGATTGAGTGTCAAGGGCATCCCCAAGGGACTGCCCCATAAAGAGCTGGCCGCGGCGTTGGGCTCTCAGCGAGCGCTCGTCTCGCTGCACTTGGGCGTTGTTGTCCTGGCCGGCAATTTGAAGTTTTATGTTGACTACCTTCGGAACAGCCCGACACTCAGGACGCTCGACTTCAGCGGAAACCGTCAATCTCGCGAGGGGCTCGATGACGAAGAGGTCAAGATTCTGTTCCGTACTTTGACGGGAAAGCCTTTGGAACGGCTTTCACTAAATCAAGCCCTCCAGAGCAAGATGCGTCACTCGATTGGTGTGCTGCCTACATTGCTCGATCTGGATTTGAGTGGGAACCGGCTAACGGATGCTTCAGTGGTCCCGGTGATTCTTCAACTCATCGATGCGAATGTTCCGTTGAGAAGTCTCAAACTGAACGAATGTGAAAATGGGCCGGCATGCCTCGACGCCCTGGCGGTCTTTGTGATGAGCAGCAAAACCCTCGAGAACCTTTCAATCAGGCGGCTAGGGCCCCTCGACTTCTTTTGCCGAGGCGACCTGGACTCGCTGGCCGAGGCGGTCGACAAGAGCCCCTCGTTGCGAAGCCTCGGTGTGTCGCCAGTGCTGGCCGACGCCAACTTCCGTCCTACGTGGAATAAGGTCCAACAAAGGAACGAGCAATTCAAACTTGCTCGCATTGAACATGGCATGTTCGAGATCTTCGACGCGGGCGGAGTCGGAGACCCCCGTTCTCTCGCCCGTAGGACCGCCGAGAGTGAGGGGGCCAGCCTTTCGATGAGAGATGCACGCAACCTCAGGTCGATCAACCGAAGAGCGGCTGGCTATGCGCCCCGTCCCAGCGAAGGACAATGAATCCTGCTGACGGATCTCTAGATGTCAACGCGCCGCGCAGGCGCCCCCTGCTGCGGCCCGTGCAATAACTGCTGGCCTCGACGCTCAGCGCGGCGGCAGCTGAATCACATTGCAGCTGCTTCCGCCACTGCTGGCGCCGTACTCGGCACGGCACACCAGGATGCGGTTCTTCACCGTGTCCAGCATCCAGGCCACCGACGATTCACCCGTGCCCGACACACCCAGTGGAACCAGGGGCGTAGGCGTCTGCACCGGCGCAGGTGGCGGCGCGGCGTGAGCCGGCATCGCCAGCGCGATCGCGATGGTGGTCAGGGCGACGAATCGGTGCGGCAGCATGGGCATCTCCTTGGCGTGGACGGACGGACCACTATCGTCCACGCGCCCGCTGCCCGCAATCGCGGAAACGGGGAGGCGTCAGCCGGCCTTCGAAGGCGCCGGGTCGCTCCAGAGCTTGCCGCCCGTGGCCCAGTCCTGCTTCTGGATGTCGAAGAAGATCACGTCGACCGAATCGGGCGAGGCGCCGATGGTGCGCACGGCGGCTTCGGTCAGCGCTTCGGCGAAGGCACGCTTCTGCTCGACGGTGCGGCCTTCGAACATTTCGACGCGGATGGTGGGCATGGGGTTCTCCAGTGAGGTGATTGAAATTTGAGAGAGGGCTCGGTCGATCAGTCGCGATAGCCGGGCGCCGTGCGGTCCAGGCGGCGCAGCAGGGCGGGCCATTCGACGTCGCCGTCCCACTCGCTGCCGTCGCCGACCCATTCGCCGTAGGTGCGCGCGGCGAGTTCGTCGCTGACCACTTGCACCGCGCCGCCGGTAGCGGCCATCGCGCGCAACTGGGCCTGCGCGGCACGCTCCAGCAGGTGCATCAGCATCCAGGCCTCGGCCACCGTGCGGCCCACGACCAGCGTGCCGTGGTTCTCGAGGATCAATCCGTCGAGCAGGCCGAGGTCGGCCACCAGTCGCTGCTGCTCGTCGGCACCGAGCGCCAGGCCTTCGTAGGCATGGCGGCCCAGACGCCGGTGCAGACGCATCGCGTACTGCGAGGTTGGCTGAAGCCCGCCGGGCAGCATCGACAGCGCCACACCCCACGGCGTGTGCAGGTGGATCACGCATTCGACCTCGGGCCGCGCCGCGTGCACCGCGCCGTGAATGGCGAACCCGCTCGGGTTCACCCGCGCGCCCGAGCCGTCGATGACCTTGCCGCGCAGGTCGACCTTGACCAGGCGCGAGGCCGTGATTTCCTCGAAGGTGCTGCCGAACGGATTCAGCAGGTAGTGCCCCGGCTCGCCCGGCACGCTGGCCGAGAGATGCGTGTAGACCGTGTCGTCCCAGCCGTTCTGCCAGGCCATGCGGTACGCCGCGGCAAGGTCGATGCGCAC
>NZ_LYVO01000022.1 GCF_001984055.1 Variovorax sp. KK3 | reverse complement strand
CCCCTGCCCTGCCCCCGCCCAAATCCGCGCCGCCCTCGATGATGATGGACGGCACCGCGACGCCGACGGACCTCGCTACTGAAGCGGCGGCCAAGGCCAGGATGATGGTCGAGCAGGCCTCGCGACCTGCGGATAAGACCGTCCAGGCCATGGCGGCTTCCCAGGCGTCGGGCAAGCCGCCGACAGCCACGGCTCAAGCCTCCGCGGCGCAACTCGGCGACCGCTCCTTCGTGATCGCGCGCGGAAGCTGGATCCCCTGCGTCCTCGAAACCCAGCTCGACTCGACCGTGCCTGGCAACACGAGTTGCGTCGTGCCCGAGGACGTCTATTCGGACGATGGCAAGGCGCTGCTGGTCGAGAAGGGCTCGAAGGCCCAGGGCAGCTTCGGCGGATCGCTCAAGGTCGGCGACCGGCGCATCGCCGTGCAGTGGGCCCGGATCAAGACCACGCGCGGCGTCGTGATCGACGTCGATTCGCCCGCAACAGACGGCGTCGGCACGACGGGCGCCGACGGCCATGTCGACAACCACTGGATGGACCGCATCGGCGCCGCCGTCCTGCTGTCGTTCATCGAAGACGGGATCGGCTACGCCACGGCCGAGCGCCAGAACCAAGCCTCGGCACAAAGCGGCAGCGCGGCCGGCACGAACGTCTACCTGCCCAACAACACGATCGGCGCGACGAGGCGTCTGTCCGAGAAGATCCTCGACTCGACCATCAACATCCCGCCGACGCTCTACAAGAACCGCGGCGACCGGATCATGATTTTCGTGAACCGCGACCTTTGGTTCGATGGCGTCTACAAGCTAATTCCTGCTTCATGAACCTGGCCACCTTGCCCCAGGCGCGACCGCTTCCCCAGGAGAGCGAACCACTCGCCGACGACACCTCCGTGCGGACCTTCCTTGCGCCGTTTCAGTCGTTCATCGACGACGACGGCGTGACCGAGATCGCGGTCAACGACGAGGGCCGCATCTGGTACGAGAAGCATTCGACCTGGTCGTCTGCGGCAACCGACCAGGTCGACCAGCAGGCCGTCGCGCATCTCGGGCGCGCGGTGGCCACCTTCAGCAAGCAGAAGTGGGATCGCACGACGCCGCTGCTGAGCGCCTCATTGCCCGATGGCTCACGCATCCAGCTCGTGATGTCCCCGGCCGTCGAGCCACGCCGCGTCTCGTTCACGCTGCGCAAGCCTGCACGGATCGCCCGCACGCTCGACGACTTTGCAAGCGACGGCCTCTTCAAGCAGGTGCGCACCACGCAGAACGCGCTGATGCCGCACGAGATCGAGCTGACCAAGCTGCTCGAGCAGAAGAACTACGAAGGCTTCCTGCGGCTGGCCGTCGCGTCGCGCCTCAACATCGTTGTCTCCGGCGCCACGGGTTCGGGCAAGACCACCTTCATGAAGGCCCTCGTTCGCGAGATCCCGCGCGGCGAGCGCCTGATCACGATCGAGGACGTCCGCGAACTGTTCCTGCCGCATGAGAACGCCGTGCACCTGCTGTACAGCAAGGGCGGCCAATCCGCGGCCAACGTGACCCCGAAGATGCTGCTCGAGAGCTGCCTGCGCATGAAGCCGGACCGGATCCTGCTGGCCGAAGTCCGCGGCGACGAGTGCCTCTACTACGTGCGCAACGCGGCCTCGGGCCATCCGGGCAGCATGACGAGCTGTCATGCCGGCACGCCGGCACTGGCTTTCGAGCAGATGGCCATCATGATCCAGGACTCACCAGGTGGTGCGAACTTGACCTTTGACGTCATCAAGCGCCTGCTGACCCTCACGATCGACGTCGTGATCCAGTTCCAGAGCATCGGCGGCGAGCGCTTCATCAGCGAGATCTACTACGACCCCGAGAAGAAACTCAGGGCCACCGCGTGACCGGGCGACACAAGGCCGCCATCGCGGCCGGCGCGCTCGTGGCAGTGGTCTGCTTCCTGACGCTGGCCAACTACCTGGCCGGCGTCATCCTGTTCCTCTCGTACAGGCAAAGCCCGGAGCATGCGGCGTTCACGACGATCGAACAGGCCTGGGAAGTTGCCGACACACCGGCAGCCCGGCAGAAGGTCAAGGCCAGCGCAGCGCTGTCGCTCGTTCTCTGCCTGGTGCTGCCCGGCCTGCTGCTTCAGGCGCTGCTGGCCGGCAGGAAGCCTCCCCTGCACGGCAACGCCCGGTTCGCCAACGCCCGCGACATCGCCAAGGAAGGCCTCGACGGTCCGCACGGGATCATCCTGGGCAAGCACGACGGCCAGCTGCTGCGCCTGCCGGGCTACGAGTTCGTGCTGCTGGCCGCGCCGACGCGCACGGGCAAGGGGGTGGGCTTCTGCATCCCGAACCTGCTGACCTTCCCGGACTCCGCCGTGGTGCTCGACATCAAGGGCGAGAACTTCAACCTGACAGGCCAGTTCCGGGCCCAGTACCTGGGCAACCAGGTCTTCTACTTCAACCCGTTCTCGGCCAGCACCTGCCGATGGAACCCGCTCTCCTACGTCTCCAAGGACCCGAACTTCCGGGTCAACGACCTCATGGCGCTCGCCGCCATCATCTATCAGCAGAACCCCAAGGATCCGTTCTGGCCCGACTCGGCCCGCAACCTGTTCGTCGGCTTGGCCCTGCTGGTCCTGGAGACGCCCCAGCTGCCGCACACGATCGGCGAGATCCTGCGCCAGGGCTCGGGCAAGGGCCAGCAGATGGCGGACTACCTGACCCACGTCATGGCCGTCCGCGCGTCGAGCGGCATGCCCCTCTCGACGCCCTGCGTCGATGCCTTGAACCGCTTCCTCAACAACCCCGACAACACGCTCAAGAACATTCTGTCGAGCTTCGTGGCCCCTCTGGCCCTGTGGGGCAATGCGATCGTCGACAAGGCCACCTCGGCCGACGACTTCGATCTGCGTGAGGTCCGCCGGCGGAAGATGACGATCTACATCCACATCCCGGCGAATGAAGTCGTGCAGGCTGGCTTCATCCTCAACATGTTCTTCTCGCAGCTGATCAACGAGAACGTGCGGGAGCTTCCCGAAGACAACCCCGACCTCAAGCACCAGTGCCTGCTGCTCATGGACGAGTTCACGGCGATGGGAAAGGTCGCGATCCTCGCCAAGGGCGTCGGCTACATGGCCGGCTACAACCTGCGCCTGGCCATCGTCATTCAGGACCGCTCCCAGCTCGAGGCGGTGTATGGCCGAGAGGATGCGCACAACATCGTCTCGAACATGGGCGCCATGATCGTCTTCACGCCGAGCCAGGTCAAAGAGGCCGAGGAGTACAGCAAGCTGATCGGCAACCAGACCGTGAAATCGAGCTCGATGCAACGCTCGAACATCGGCGCATTCTCGGCAGGTCGCTCGTCGCTCAGCGAATCCGAGTCGTCGCAGGCGCGTGCCGTGATGCTGCCGCAGGAGATCCTGGGCATGGACCGGAAGCTCGAGCTCATCGTTCGGGCTGGCATCCCGGTAATCCAGGCCGAGAAGATCCAGTACTACGCGGACCCGTTCTTCAGCGAGCGGTTTGCCGCGGTGCCGATGCGCGACGTGGTCATCAACGGCCAGCAGCGCAAGGTTCCGAAGGTCCGGCCGCTCCCACGCACGAACTGGCGCGTCTACCGCCAGGCGGTCGATCGCTCGGACTACTACCTGCAAGACGACTTCAGCGATCTGTCCCCTGCGTTCGCTTCGATGGGGGAAGCGTCGATCCTCGATGCCATCAACGCCGAGAGCCAGGCGATGGACGCGGCCCAGCTCGACGTGCTTTGCCAGACGCTGCTGTCACGCAAGGTCGAGGAGTACGAGCAGCTGTTCGAGCGGCGGAACGCGTCGTAGCACCCATGGATTTATAGTTGCAATAAACATTGCTATGTGACCATAATTCGCCTTGACCGGTACGGACCGGCAGGTACCCCGCGGGGTGTTCAAAGGACCATTGAGGGAGGGCGATGCCTACTTCCACTGTTGAAGCACGAATCACGCAGGGCACCGAGGCCACTGCAGGGATCGATGCCACGCTCGCGCGAGTGATGCGGCTCGACACCGATCAGTTCGCCGGCCAGGAGGCCCGCGATGTCGCTGCAGCCCATCTGCGCGCGCTGGACCGACTTGAGATTCCCGAGGATCGCGAGCACGCCGTCGCCGCGATCGGCGCCATCGCCGAGCTGAGCCAGGACTACCGGCAGTTCATGGTCACGCACAGTCGCGGGACCTTGGCGTCGGCGGAACTCGCGCGGGCCGACTTCATGAGCATCGTCGATCGGCAGGACGACGCCTGGCTGCGCCTCGAGTCCGTGCCTAAGGCGTCCATGCGCGCCAACTTCGACATCGGCGCCGTCGAGGTGCATGAGCACGGCGCGACGACCGCCCTGCCCACGTTGGCCGCGATCCAGCAATGGTGCAACCAGCATGGCGTGAACGTCGCCGACAAGGAACGCCTGACTTCACTGGGCGTCGAGGCTTGGCTCAACCACGCTTCCGATCGCTCTTCTTCATCTCAACTTTCCCGGACCCAAACCGCTGACCCCATGGAACCCTCACAAGACACCCCGCGCGAACCGTTCGTTCGGATTGGCTCGAACATGCCCAAGCCCGATTGGCAGGAGGCCATCAACCTGCTGAAGGCGCAGGCGCCGGGCACGCGGGGCCATGTCTATCTGCCGAAGGCCGAGGGCGAGTACGGTGGACGCGTCCTGCTGATTACCGACAGCCATGTCATCCAGCGCGTCGGCCGCGGCGTGGCGGTCGCGCACGACCTGGGCAAGCTCGACAACAGCGCCGAGATCAGTGGTGCCATCGACGCGGGCACGGTCAAGCCGGGCACGCACATGAAGGTCCAGTACGGGCTTGAGCGTGGCCAGGCCACGATCATCCCGTTCAACCAGCAGCGCGCCGAAGAGATGCTCAAGGATCTGACATCCTGGGCCGAGAAGAGCATCACGAACAGCAAGGGGCGTGAGACTTTCCTGAAGCACCTCACGGCTGCGGCCCACGATCTGAGTCAACCGCGCTCGGAAGCGACACGCTCGGTATCCGCGGCGCAGCGTCCCGAACGTACACACGCGCCACAGCGTCACCGCTAAACAAGCCGTCCTGGGACGTCTGCATGGAGCGGCCCGAAGCTGGGCTACGTCCTCGGTAGCCCGGTGCCCTCCCCTGCCCCTGTCCCGGCCCTTTCCTCCCTGCGCGCTCCGATCTCTATGTCGCCATCTTGCGCAGTGGTCCGGCCGACTCCGTGCGCCGCTGCCGATTCGTTCAGCGATTGCGCCAACAGGATCAGCGCGGCCTTTCGCGCTTCGACGAGTTCGGCATGCCGCTCGCGGACCAGCTTGGGGTCCGCATCGATCGAGTAGATGGCAGTCAGCCATGAATGCTCAGCTTGTTCGACGTCGCGCTCTGCTGCTTGCCAGCGATCGAATTTGAGGTCTTGGGGCAACGGGCGCATTCCCACATGGTGCGCTGACATGGCCTTCGTGGGAAGACCGTCCGACCAGGGCACGAAGAAGGCCGGAGCAGGAAACGGAGCGAAGGGTCCGCGCATTCATCAGCCGCGTCAATCAAGGTGATGACGGCGAATACTTTAGTTTCGGCTGCGCCCGTTGTTGGTGCAAAGCTTCGCTGTCTGCCGCGAGCTAGCGCGCCGCTTGCTCACGTCCTCGTGCCGTTAGCTCGCCGTTGTCGCTTTAGTTGCGGAGCAGCAGACGCTGTGTATGGCCGCAAGGCCCTTTGAAAAGAGATCGCCGGGCTGAGCCCGGCGATTTTTTTAGCCGCTCATGCCGCCTCGGTCGCCCGGTCGCTTTCGGTGGCATCGGCAACGTCAGCGGATTGGAGGCCCTCCAGATAGTCCGTGGCGCGCTGGGCGTGCGCGGCGGCTGCAAAGATCGCTCACTTGTCGCCCTTCAGCACTTGGAGCCAGCTGGCGAGATAGGCAGCATGGTCGTCCCGGGGTTCCGGCGTGATGCCGAGCGTTGCGCAGAGAAATGCCGCGCCGAGCTCGGCCACCAGTTCTTCGAAGGCGTAGGCCTTGTCTCCGAAGCGTTTGCCGAACTCGCGATGCATGCGGCTGTGATGCCCGGTCCAGTGGATGAACTCGTGCGCCTTGATGGCCGTGTAGCTCTCGGCATCGCGAAAGGCCTGCAGCGGCGGCAACTGGATGAAGTCCTCGCCGGTCGTGTAGAACGCGCGGCTGCCGCCATGCCGGACCGTCGCGCCCGTGCCTGCAAAGAATTCATCTGCCGCCTCGATCATCGCGGGCGATCGCACCTCGTCCCTCTCGGCTGGCTTCGCGTAGAACGTCTCCGGCAGGCCGTCGATCTGCTCCACATTGAAGACTGTGTAGGCCCTCATGAACGCATAGCCTCGCCCCGCCTTTCCGGCTTCCGCTCCGCCCTCCTCGTCACTCTCGCTCGCGCTGGCCCGGTTCGCATAGACCACCATCGAACCCTTCTCGCCCTTGCGCACCTGGGCGCCCTGGGCCTCGGCCTGCTTGTAGGTCATCCAAGTGTTGCAGGCATATCCCTTGTCCATCGCCTCGCCCCACAGCAGCAGGACGTTGATGCCACGGTACGGCGTGCCGTCGGCGCGCAGCGGCATGACGGCGGATCGTTCGCCGGCCGGCGTGCTCCAGGGCTTCAGCCAGGGCCGCGTTCCGGCTTCGAGGGTCGAGATGATCCGGTCGGTCACGCGTGCGTAGACATCCAGCTTCAGGGATTGGGACTTCATGGTTCTCCTTTTCGGGTGAGGGGTTCGATGCAAATGCGCATCGGCCCTGCCCGTTGGCGAAACCGGGGTCGCAAGCGGAGTGGCAGGTGGGCCGGAGGGGAATCGCCCACTCTCCGAAGGAGAGCGGCAACGCCGTGCTGCAGCCTCGGCGAAGCATGGGGACACCAGCCTGCCTGGGCGAAGCCTTCACCACGCCGCGCGCGAGGGGCAGGCCCCTTAGCCATCACGACATGAAAGTCACCGGGCCTGGCCCGGCTAAAGGGGTGCATCCGCAAACGCGGATCCATGCGTCGCGATAGGGATCGTTACCGCCAGGCCGGGACCATCAGGTCCGGTGCGCCACAGGCGCATAGAGCCCGGCGGCCGCAGGCCGGATCGCCCCACGGCTATCCCTTGGTTTGACGGCTATTCGATCGAATCGGCGTGGCAGTCATCCGCACAGCTTGAGTGCTCGAGGCATGCCGTCAGGACGAGGGAAGCGCAGAGACATTGCGGCGGTGCCGTCCGTCACGCTCTGTCCGGATCGTCCTATGGAAAAACGCGCATCGTCCCACGACCCTGACGGCCGACACGAACTGACCCCTCAAGAAAGCAATCACCCTCTATGGCAATCGAAACTTCCTCCAACTTCGGCTCAGAGACCCTGAAAGGTCAACTTGCCGCAGAAGGCTCCAACTTGGGTCCGTCAACCGTTGCGGGCGCCCGTGCAGTCCAACTTGCAGGTTGGAGCGCGGGAAACACTGAAAGGCTTGTCCGCTTGCCCGATGGCGTCCTGCGTTGCCACACCTCCGAATCCAAGCTTCGCTAGGACCCCCACTGGCTGCAACGCGCATCGCTACTCAACTTCGATTCGCAACGCCCCCGCCGAGGTCGATCAGCTGCATAGTAGAAGCGGAAGACCTAAGCAGCCGCCAATGTGGTTTCAGCCACCGGAGTCATCGGGGTCGTTTGGGCCTCGACGGGCACGTTGTCCAGCTCCGTGGCCTTGGGGTTCACCTTCTTGCGGGGTGCCGCGACCCTCTTAGGCGCCGACTTCTTCGCGGCGGCCGAACTGGTCGCCAGCTTTGGCTTCTTGGAAGCCGAAGCTTGCTTGTTAGGGCTCGGAGCACGCACCGGCTTTGCAATCAGCTTTTTCGCGGCAATCTTCTTGGCAGGCGATTTCTTTGCAGCGGAATTTGCAGACTGCGCCAGCTTCTTGGTCGAAGACACTTTCTTGGAAGCTGGCTTGAGCGCCGTCTTTCGCGAAGCCTTCACCTTGCTCGTGCCCGTTTCTGCAGTTGTTGAGTCGATTGCGGCACTCGCCGCCGGCTTGGCTGCATTCAACGACTTTCTCGGAGCCGTCTTCGGGGAAGCAACGGGCGACTTAACGCGTTGAGACGCGGACGACTTCGCTGGTGCATTCGTCGATTTCGCCGCCTTTGCTGTTGCAGCCGCGCTCGCGGCGACCGCATCGACCGAGAAGCTCTCGAGCGTCCGACCACCGGCGATCGCATCACGCAACCACGCAGGCCTCGGCCCGCGCCCTCCCCATTCATTGCCCTTGCCGTCCCTGAACTTCGCTCCCACCGCGACCGCCCCTCGCTTGGCTTTAGGGGTCCGCTGCAACACGCCAGTCGAGGTCGATCCGAACTTGAGGTCTGCCGCCTTGAGGTCAAAGGTTGCGATCATCGCGTTGATCTTTGCAATCGCTCCCTTGGCTTCGATCGCACGCAGCTTTTGAGCGGAGGCCTGCAGGGCCGCGATCTCGCGTGTCAGTTCGGCATAGGACTTGGTCATGAATGTCTAGAAAGTTGAAAGCGTGAAGTCTAGGGGGTTGGAGCAGGCCAATTTCGCCTCTCCGCGCCAATAGGAGCATCTGCGCGCCTGCAACATCCTTCGCGCGCAGCCGACGTGAGGCGTCGATCAGCCGGCGGTGCAGATACCTGCTCAAGGTCCGCGCTTCGATCGACTCAAGACGGCTCCTTCCGCAGGCACCGTGGCCATGGCCTCTTGCCAAGATTGGTAGTCGATCAACAAGAGGCCCTTTCGCCGCGTCCGCGCGCGAGTGGTCGCTGCCTTGCGGCGGACGGGATCGGCCTTTTCCGAGAAAGGCAGTTCGAGGTTCTTGTGACGTTGCTTGGCCATGTCCTGGTCTCGCGGTCGCTGCCCGGCTTGCTGCACAGAGCTGCGCGGAATGTTATCCCGGGTGTGGCCGACGTGAGCCCTGCTCGGTTTGGCCGCATCCGCAGTCTGCGGCGGCGACTCTCGCCCGCGTAGGCGCGCAGTGCGCGCGCCCGTAGGGCGGCCGCACTTCCTGGGCCTATGAGAGGACGGACGCGCTAACCTCCGGGGACATATCGGAAATGATGCGGTGCACGTTGCGAGCTGGAACATCAACAACGTCGTGAAGCGGCTGGACCTGCTGCGTGACTGGCTCGAGCGCACGCAGCCCGACGTTGTTGCGCTGCAGGAACTCAAGACGCCGACGGCCGATTTCCCAGTTGCTCAGATCGAAGCACTCGGCTATCAATGCCTGGTGGTCGGCCAACGCAGCTGGAATGGTGTCGCCTTGCTCGCGCGCGGGCACGAGCCGTTGGCAGTGGCCACGGCACTGCCGGGCGATCCGAAGGACAAGGAGCCCCGCTACGTCGAGGCCGCGATCAACGGGGTGCTGTTCGCATGCCTGTACCTGCCCAACGGCAACCCGCAGCCGGGGCCGAAATTCGAGTACAAGCTGCGCTGGTTCGAACGGCTGCGTCAGCGCACCGAAGAACTCTACAAGTCCGGCCAGCCGGTCGTACTTCTGGGCGACTGGAACGTGGTCCCGACCGACGCCGACATCTACAAGCCCGACACTTGGCGTGACGACGCCCTGCTGCAGCCCGAGCCGCGCGAGGCCTTCGCCAAGGTGCTGTCTCAAGGCTGGACTGACGCGTTGGAGAAGGTCCACCCCAACGGCAAGCAGTTCACCTTCTGGGACTATCGCCGCAAGCGCTGGGAGCGCAACGCAGGCCTGCGCATCGATCACATCCTCGTCAGCCAGTCACTCGTAGTCATGGACGCCGGCGTGGGCCGCGAGGAGCGCGGTCGCGAAGGTGCGAGCGATCACGCGCCTGTCTGGGCGGAGCTTCGGCTTGCCAAGCCGAAGCGAACGCCACGGCCACCCCGTGAAGCCGCGACACCGAAGCGCATCACCTCCGGCCCGACCGCTCAGCGGGCAACTCGGAAGCCTGCGTCCACCGAGGAACGCGGCCAGGCGCTCTCGCGCTACAACGCGAAACGCGACTTCACGAAGACTGCAGAGCCAGCGGGCACCCCGGTTGAAGGTGCCGCTGCGCGAGAGGACTGCGGGCTCGCTTTCGTTATCCAGAAGCATTGGGCCTCGCGCTTGCACTACGACCTGAGGCTCGAGCTCGACGGCGTGATGGTGTCGTGGGCCGTGCCCAAGGGGCCCTCCTACGACCCGGCCATCAAGCAGATGGCCATCCACGTCGAGGATCATCCGATCGACTACAACACCTTCGAGGGCGACATCCCGAAGGGCGAGTACGGCGGCGGCACGGTCATCGTCTGGGACCGCGGGACCTGGGAGCCGGAGGGCGACCCGCGTGAGGGCTTGGTCAAGGGCAAGCTGATCTTCAAGTTGCATGGTCAGAAGCTCGCGGGCCGCTGGGAGCTCGTGCGCATCTCGAAGCCTGGGGACAAGAAGAAGGAGCAGTGGCTGTTCCTGAAGAAGCGTGGCGATGCCTGGGCTCGACCGAGTGCGGCGTACGACGTGATCGCCGAACTCCCGGACAGCGTGGTGTCGAAGACGCTCGGCCCCATCGAAGAACGCGACCCGCGCGGCGCCTTGGTCTCGAAGCCGCGCGCCGACGCACCCGATCTCGGACTCGGCAAGAAGGCATTGCTTCCAGCCAGGCTCCAGCCTCAGTTGGCGACGCTGGTGTCGGCGGTGCCGAGTGGCGATTGGATCGTCGAGAACAAGTTCGATGGCTATCGCCTTTTGGCTCGGATCGACCACGGCGATGTCCGGCTCTTCACGCGCAACGGACACGACTGGACGCGAAAGCTCGAGCCCGTGGCCGAGGCCATCGCGGCGCTGGGGTTGGACAGTGCGTGGCTTGACGGCGAGATCGTCGCGCTCAACGAGGCCGGCGTCCCCGACTTCAATCGGTTGCAGAACGCGATCGACAATGCGCGCACCGGAGACATCGAGATGTTCGTGTTTGACGTCCCGTTCCTCGAAGGCATGGACCTGCGCGCAGTCCCGCTCGCGAACCGGCGTGCAACGCTGCGTGAGTTGTTCGAGCAGCGCGATGAAAGCATCGTTCGTTTCAGCCAGTCCTTCGACGTGCTGCCGGGCCACCTGCTCGATGCGGCCTGCCGCATGGGGATGGAGGGCGTCATGGTCAAGCGCGCCGACGCGCCCTACGCGTCGGGGCGCACGGAAACCTGGCTCAAACTCAAGTGCACGCACAGGCAGGAATTCGTGGTGGTCGGCTTCACGGACCGTGGCGGTGCGCCTTCGGAAGTCGGCAGCCTGCTGCTCGGCTACCACGACGGCACGCAGATCCGCTTTGCCGGCTCGGTCGGCACCGGGTGGGGCTCCGCGCTGGGCCGCGAGCTCAAGTCGACGCTCGTCAAGCTTCAGGTCGCCAAGGCGCCAGTGGCCGCCGAGGAAGCCAAGCCAGGTCGCTGGTCCAAGCGCGCAGTGGGCACCGAGCGCTGGGTCAAACCGACGATGGTGGTCGAGGTAGCGTTCTCCGAGTGGACGCCCGACGGCCGCGTACGGCACCCGGTGTTTCGCGGCGTACGCACCGACAAACCGGCGGCACTGATCGTGCGCGAGCGCACCAAGTCGTTGGGGGACGGCGCTGCACCCAGCAAGTTGCCCAAGGGAACAGGCGTCAAGGTGACGAATCCCGAGCGCGTGATCGATCCGTCGACCGGGCTGCGCAAGGTCGACCTCGTGAGGTATTACGAGAGCGTGGCCGAGTGGATGCTGCCGCATCTGAAGGGACGGCCCATATCACTTGTGCGTGGCCCAACGGGCATCACGGGCGAGCTGTTCTTCCAGAAGCATGACGACAAGCTGTCGATCCCGCACGTGCACAACCTGCCGGCCGCGCTGTGGCCCGGGCATGCTGAATTGCTCGAGGTGTCGAGCGCGCAAGCGCTGGTGGCCTGCGCGCAGATGAACGTGATCGAGTTCCACACGTGGAACTCGGTGGCGAAGAACATCGACAAGCCCGACCGGATCATCTTTGACCTCGATCCTGGAGAGGGCACGCCGTGGCAGCACGTGCAGGAAGCGGCGACGCTCGTGCGCGCGCTGCTCGATGAGCTCGGTCTGGAGAGTTGGCTCAAGACCTCTGGTGGTAAAGGACTGCACGTGGTCGTGCCAGTGACGCCGCGGCTCGATTACGACACGGTCAAGGATTTTTCGCAGGCTGTTGTCACGCACCTGGCGCGCACCATCCCGTTCCGGTTCGTGGCCAAGAGCGGGCCGAAGAACCGGGTCGGCAAGCTGTTCGTCGACTACCTGCGCAACGGCCACGGGGCGACGACGGCGGCGGCGTTCTCGGCGCGCTCGCGGCCGGGCCTTGGAGTGTCGATGCCGGTGGCTTGGGAGCAGTTGCGAGACCTCAAGAGCGGCGCGCAGTGGACAATCGCGACGGCCCGCGAGTACCTGAGCTTCCAGAAGTCGGATCCGTGGGAAGGGTACTGGCGCAAGAAGCAAACCCTGACTGCCGCCATGCGCTTGCTGGCACGCGTTGGCCGCTAGCAGTGCAGCGCATCTGAACGGAGAAGTAGAAACTGTGCGATCCCGCAAGCCGAGGTGAGCCAACAGCGGGCCCTGCCAACCGGGCGATGCGGTCCGCCGTGCTGAGCTAGTGGTTCCATCGAGATACTCCGCTACGGCAGCGAACACTTCGCTTGAACGCTTGGGCGATGTGACGTCGACGCCCTGCCTTTCCCGGGCTTGCATGCTCAGTCGAAATCACCTACGCTGAAAATCATGTGCCGCCCTCCCGCAGCAACAACTCCCCCGGAGTTGGAGTTGTCCCAGCATCCAGAGCTCCGGCGTGCCCAGGTGGACGTTTTGGAACGGATGCTTCGTTTCCTGGAGCGGCGTCATCTGGATGGCGATGTCATGCTATGGGCGACGATCCCTGAAGCAGCCGACGCGCCGGTGGTGAAGGCCGCGACGGATGCCCGGTTGGCCGCGCTGCCCCCCGGAGACGGTTTTGAGTCTTTCGATGAGCTGGCAGCGCAGCGGGACGAGACTGGGATGGTGCGACTGCCCTCTCGGCGATAGTCGTCAACTGATATGAGCGGTAGGTCCTCCGCTGCTTCTGTAGCCGGTCGAGCCAGAGGTTAGGCCTGGGCTCCGGAAGCGCACTCGCTGCGCGCGTTTCAATGGCGTCAAAAGCGTGCCCTACACGACGGCCCGACCTCGGCAGAAGGCGGTTCTACGAGCGCGAATCGCGCCACTTGCCTCACCGAAGAGGAAGCGATGCGCCGCCGACCCATCGACAGTCGCAAGTGGCATCGGGCCTGCTTATGAATGGCATTAGCATTGGCGCCCGAAAATGGATTCGTGCGGAATTGGCCGCCGGCCGCACGCTCGAGGAACTGGCCTCGTCGGCGCCCGGGCCGAGGCAGCGTCCCCGCAAGCAAGCCAAACGTTCCACGGGCCTTGTCTACAAGGACGGTGCGGGCAACACGTGGAGCGGCATGGGCCCTCGTCCGAGGTGGCTCAAGGAGGCCGTGGCTTCAGGGCGGTCTGAGGAGTCCCTGCGCTTCCCGGCCTGAGACACGAAGTCGACGCGCTGAACACAGGACGTCGTCGCGTGGCGGTGACCAGTGACCAGCGACCAGCGACCAGCGGCTCACGACACTGAGCGATATTCAAGAATTGCGACCGTTGGCGCGCCTCGGTCGCGTCATTCAATGGCGCGATTGTTGGGTGAGGCCATCGGGCGTGGTACAGCGCTGGCGGGATCGCTTGCGAGCCTGCCCCGTCGCCTTGGGTGCAGGCCCGCGTTGCCGCAGGCGAGTGCACGGCCTGATTCGACAGATGACTCGACCGGTTGAATTGATGAGCATCTCGCTCTGGCACTAGGCCATCGCGTCACTGGCGGGCTCCCGAGAATCGCCGGGATTGCGACGCGACGTATCGCCAGAAGATACTTGGCATGGAACCGGCGGCCCGGGCGCCCGGCGCCCGCAAGATGCCGGTCATGACGACGCACGCAACCACCCCCAATCCTCGCTGGTCATCGATCGACGCCGGCATCGGTCATGAAGGCACCGCTGCAACCGATTGCGCCGCAGGTCGGGGCAACGGGCCGAGCCGACCGGGGGTCCTGATCCGAATGGCACCGAGGACGGCGTGGGACTGGTGGTTCCCGGGCCTGTTCCTGTGCATGGTCGTGGCCGCGCTGCCGCTCATGGGCCTGCAATGGACCTATCTCGAAAGCGCCGCGGCGAGGCAGGCGTTGGAGGACAGCCTGATGGTGTCGCTGCCGCTCTTCGTGCCTCTGCCGCTGCTGCTGACCGGATGCCTCGTGGGTCTGGCGACGGAGCGCGGTACGCGCACGGCGTCGTCGTTCGCCTTCCTGGGCGCGGCAGTCGTGGTCGGCTCCGCGGGCCTCGGGTCGGTGCTTGCCATCCTGTAGTCGACCCGCCGGCCTCGTCGAGCCACCGGCGCAACGCAGTCAGGGCGCCTGGAGGTAGCGGGCTTTCGCGACCTGGGCACACTCGTTCATGACCGTCAAAGTGCGCTTGACCTTGTTCTCGCCAATCACGAAGGGACTGGGCGCGAGCGTGCCCTGCCGCTGAACGGCATCCATCTTCGCCAGCGAGTCGTCCCAGCCCGGGTGATTCGAGAGGAACACCTGGATCTGCTGGGCATCCACGAGGCCGGAGATGCGCTGCGTCGCGGCGATGTAGGCGTCGAGCCGCCCGAAGTCCCGCCCGAAGTTGAAACTGGTGCCGCCCCACAGCAGCGCGCGATGTCGCTGCGCGCCGAGCCGGACGTCGAACACCGGGGACAGGGTTCCCATCGTGTGGCCTGGCGTCAGGTACATTGTCATCGCGGTATCGCCAAGCCGGAGCGTCTCGCCATCCTTGGCAGCGATGTCGCGCGCAGGATTGCGCCGCGGCGGATCATCCCAGGCCGGCGTGGCGAACTCGAGTTGCGTCTGGGTCATGGTCCAGTCCTGCTCGCTCATGACGAGGCGGGCACCGAAGCGTTCGACGAGGCGCTTCGCGCCGCCGTAGTGATCGCCGTGGCCGTGCGTGATGACCACAAGCTTGATCTGCGCCGGATCGAGTCGCAGCTTGCGCATCGCGGGCAGCAGCACGTCGTCGACTTCCCGGCCGTTGTTGAGCGCGTCGATGAGGATGATGCCGTCCGAGGTCGTGAGCGCCCACGCGCTGACCCACCGGGCACCGACGAAGTAGAGGTTGTCGAACACCTGGCGCGGCTCGGGCGGTGGCTGCTGGATCAGCGCCCGGATCGCCGAGCCGTCGGGATCGGGTGGAGGTCGGCGCACACCTTCGGGCGTGCACAGACGCATCATGGGCCGGAGGTCGTTGCCCGCGGCGGCCTCCGCAGCCGCCTGGTGCTGCGCCATGACGTCCGGCGAGCCGGGGTTGCGCGCGGCACACGATGCCAGCAGGAGTCCAGCCACGCCGCACACGAGGCCGGCACGAACGACTCGGATCAGAGAAGACATCGAAAGCTCCTTCGAAAGATGCAATCCGTCGACCCGACTGAGTGGACCCGATGCGTGCGCGTGCCGATCGTGCCACAACTGGAGACTGGGAGCCGCCGAGTTGCAGGCGCCTGCCCGGAGCGCCCGGAGACGGTAATGGATCGCGTCGCGCAACGGCTTGCGCACCTGACCTCGGATCTGCCTCGACGTGGCGATGTCGGCGACACACTGTCGGGCACTACGCGGCGAACTGTTCTCGCAAATGCCTGAGCGTTTCCTTTCGGTTGGAAACTTTTGCACGACTCGTATCGTGCTCGCACTTGACCACTAAACGCACGTGCGCATGCGGCGCGTGGAGCACCAAGGCACTGCGGTACTGCGGTACTGCAAGAGAACCTTCTCTCGCGCGCTGCGCGGGGAGGCCCAATGCGTCAGGCTGCCGAGGTCGCGGCGACGGCGGTCAGCCCGCGGCGCCGGGGCGCGCCAGCGCAATGGCCATGATGGGCTTGGCCCAGTGCGGGACCTGCTCGAGCGGGATGTGGGAGACAACGCGCCCGCGCTCCATGTGCAGCAACAAAACGGGCTGCGGCCGCTGACCGGCCTTCGGGTCGCCTTCGGCGCTGTTGTCGTAGAGGCGCAGGCTGGCCAGGTGGGGCAACAGCCGGATCAGGTTGGCGCGGCTGGTCTCGTAGCGTTCGCGGATCTTGGCCTCGGGAATGTCGTGTCCGCCGGCGGCGACCCGTGCGCGCACGCGCCGCAGGTGCAGTTCTGGCGAGGACAGTCCGGCGTACCAGAGGTGCACCTGTGCTCCGCTGCGTGCGCCCTCGAGCAGCATCTGCGGGATCGTCCGGGCCCCTAGCGTGGTTTCGAACGCGAAGTTGAGCCCGTCCGCGAGCGCACGTTCGAGCCCCTTGCGGCCGAACTCCCAGGCCTGGGCATTGGCGGCTTCGGCCGCGAGTCCGGGGTTCGCATCGAGCAGCGCACGCGCGGCGAGGTCGGGGTTGAAGTAATCGACGTTCTTCTGGAGCAGTGCAGCGCCGCCCACGCTGCTCTTGCCGGCGCCGTTGACGCCGGCCAGCACGAAGATGCGCGCGGGCATCAGCGGCGTGCTGCCGGGGCCGCCTGGGCGACGGCTGCCTTGCCGAGTTCGGCCGGCTCCATCGCGAAGGCGTCGGCCATGGCCTGTGCGGCGCCGTCGCCTTGCATGCGTGCGAACATGGCGTCGAAGTCGTGCGTGAGGGCTTCGAGGTTCGGCTCCGACGCCTGCTCCATCTCGAGGTAGCGTTCGACCGACAGGAGCACCATGGCAGGTCGTTCGTGGCGCGTGATCACGACGGCGCCACGCGCCATGACCGTGCTGGCCACGGCTTGCATGCCCGAGGCCAGCTTCGTCGCCGAGAACGACGGCAGGTCACGAGCCAGGCGCTCGATGTCGCCGGATCGGGCCGGGGCGGGATGAACAGCCATCGCAGTTCCTTGAATTGGGTAGTTTCCCCATTTTATCCTTTTTAGCAGTCTTGGCCGGAAGTCCGCGTTAAGCGGCCGGACGACGCCAGCAGCGAAAAGTGCCCAATTCGGATGAGCGGTCAAAAAGCGACCGCAGGCAGTGAACACTCACCTACGCGGCGAAGCATGGCAGCGTTGGCAGCTCCGAGGCGACAGCCTTCACGCGAGCATCACGCACGCAATAAAAGTGAGCAGTCACACCTTTGGTCATCGAAGGAAGACGCGAGCTCGGCCTGGGATGAAACCAGGTTTCATGGAGGCCGCGACAGGAAGGCGCAGGCGACAACGCGGCCGGGATTCAGGGCGCGGCCGCCCCGGATTCTTCGAAGGCCGATGATCCCCGCCCGGCAACCGCTCACGCCGCCTGCGGCACCGATGACGCGTCGGGCTCGACTTTCCACTCGGGGCCATAGGTGGCATCGGCGTAGGCATAGACGACGGCCGAGCCGAGCATGCCGTGGAGCACGTCGCCCTGCGACGCGCGTCGATTGATCACGGCGTTGAGGGCTCCCTTGCGAGCGAGGTCCTGCAGCGCCTGGTCGACCCAGGGCTGGAGCTGCGACGGTGGCAGCGCGGCAAGTTCCTGCTTGATGACCCGGATCTGCTCGCGCAGGTAGCTGGCCTCGTCCTTGACCACGGCGGCAACGGCGCCCAGGGTCGGCGCCGGCGCGGGCACGACGTCGGGCGCCACGGCTGCGGAATTGCCGCTGGGAGCGCTCTCCTGTGGCGGCTCGTTGCGCAGCAGCGAGCGAAGGTAGGAGAACGCGTTGTCGATGGTCCGCAGGCTCTTATTCGCCGCGCGCCGTTCAAGGACCTCGATCTGGGCGCGCACGCGCTCATCGCCGAATTCCTTGATCAGTCCTTCGAGCTTGATCTCGCGGATGCCCAGGGTCTCGGCGCGCAGCACGAGCGTGGCGTCGACGGGTTCGCCAGCGACGGGGCGGGCGGCCGCCGCCTGGCGTTTCTTGCGCACGGCGAACTGGACCTCGGTGATCACCCTGCCCTGCTTGTGCTCGATGAGGTCCACGTCGAGATCGGTCTCGGCATTGATCTCGACGATCGCGTCCTTGACGCGCTCGTTCTTGAACTTGCGCCATTCGCGGCGCTCGGCCCCCGGTCCGTTGCTGAGGGCGTCGACCCACCAGGCGACAGGTTTGCGGCTCGTGACGCCGCCGGGGTTTTCGCGGTAGCGCGCGCAGATCTCGTAGAGCGCGACGGCGGTGTAAGACCCGAGCTTGGCGAGCACGTCGAGGTCGATGCGCGCCCAGCGCTGCGGTTCACGCAGCGCGGCCATGATGGTGGGCGGATAGGACCAGCTGACCCAGTTTTCGCCGCGGCGCTGCTCGAGCGCGACCTCCGACAGCATCGAGAAGCCGCGCCACTTGACGCCATCCCCGGGCGCGGTCGACTCCCAGTCGACTTCGAGGCTGCGCATCTCGATCAGGTACTTCTTGGCGGCCGTGCGCTCGCTGCCGCTGGAGCCCGTGGTCCGGAGGATCGCGGCAAGGGGCGCCTCGAACATGAAGTCGGCGGGCGGCATGGCCGGCAGGGCCACGAGGCGCGTCTGGGCGACCTGCAGCAGCGCGCTGTAGATGCGGCGGCCCGTGAGCGTGACGCGCGCCGAGCGCGGCATCATGACGATCATCTCGTGCGGCTTGCGCAGTTCGAGCACCTCGTCGCTGCTGTACGACGGGCTGGGCTTGTCGGGAAGGACGTCGGCGCTCATGCTGCTCATCTGGGCGGGATCATACGTCCAACGGCGTTTGGACACAACCACGCCGGCGCGATGGACCGCGCCGGGTGAAGGACCGCGATTAGAATCTGGACACTTCGTGACGACGGCTGCGTTGAGCGCGATGAGAAGCTGGACACATGGCCATCACAGCGGCCCTGGGCCGCGGCCCGCCACGCGATCAAAGCCTGGACAATTGCTGCCGCGTGGGCCGAAAGCGGAGCCGGGAACGACTTTTTTGCCCGATGGAAACCCGGACAAATGCATCGAGGCGCTGCAAGCACGGGGAAACACCGCTGCGGGCAAGTTATCCACAAGGGCCGATGCGCTGCTGGACAGATGGTGATGGAAGTCGGGACGCAAGCGATCAGACCATGGACGCATGCGATTAGAAGCTGGACGCAACGGCACGCGCAGTGCTTCTAACTTGTTGATTTGATTGAAGAAAATCTAACTTGGCGCCCACCTTAATCTCTTGAATCTATTGAAGCTATTCTTTAATCTCGGGAGGAGAGGGTCTGAAAGCCTCCAGAAGTCCAAAGTCAGGCACTGCATCCTGTCGTGAATCGATCTTTCTGCGATTTTGAATCGGTGATGGGCATAATCGCATGACACCATCACTTTCAAGGCAGATTCTGTGGACATCAAGCAGACCATACGACGGCAGAACCTGGAGGACATCGAGAACCAGGCGCAGCGGATTGCTGGAATGATGGACCGGATCCGCTCGGCCATGTTGGCCCCGACCGCGGTCAAAACGGCGCCGACGTTGAAGGCGGTGCAACTCGCGGAATTGTGCGGTGTGGACAAGTCGAAGATCGCCTATCGGCTGACGCGGGGCGACCTGCCGGCCGGCGAGATCCATGGCAACAGCCGCGAATGGACGATGGCGCAAGCCCAGGCGTGGGCACGGGAACTGCGGGCCGAGCACCTGCGCCCCCCAAGTGCCGCGGGTATCACGATCACGGTCGCTAATTTCAAGGGGGGCGTGGCCAAGACGACCTCGGCCGTGACCTTGGCGCAGGGTCTGTCGATGCGCGGCCACAAAGTGCTGCTGGTCGACCTCGATCCGCAGGGCTCGGCGACCACACTGTTCGGGGTGTTGCCGGACGCCGAGGTCGAGACCGAGCACACGGCGATGCTGCTGTTCGGGGGCGAGCAGGACAACCTGAAGTATGCGATCCGGCCGACCTATTGGCCGTCGATCGACCTGGTTTGTGCGGCCCCCCTGCTCTACGGTGCCGAGTTCCAGTTGCCGGCGCGGCAGGCGCGCGACCCGGGCTTCGAATTCTGGCGCGTGCTGGACCGTGGGTTGGATCTACCGCGTGAGGACTACGACGTGATCGTGATCGACACGCCACCCTCGCTGAGTTACGTGACGATCAATGCGTTGATGGCGGCGGACGGCGTCATCATGCCGCTGCCGCCGTCGGCGCTGGACTTTGCGAGTTCGGCGCAGTTCTGGGATCTGTTCTCGGACCTGTGCAATCAACTCGTGCGTCGGCGTGGCAAGGACAAGAGCTTCGAGTTCATCGACGTGCTGTTGTCGCGGGTCGAGGCCTCGGACACGGCTAGTTCGGTCGTGCGCCAGTGGGTGCTCGAGGGTTACGGCGACAAGGTGTTGCCGATCGAGATCCCGAAGACCGCCGTGGCTGCAACCGCCAGCGCCGAGTTCGGGACGGTCTACGACCTGCCGCGCGGCTCGGTCAATTCAAAGACCTTCTCGCGTGCGCGCGTCGCTTACGACCGCATGTGCGAACTCGTCGAGCAGCAGATCGAGGCGGTCTGGGCGCGCCAGGTCGCCGAGCGGCAGCTTCTGGAAACGGCGGTTTGACATGGGCTTGAAAGACAAGGCATCGAAGATCAACTTTGCGTCGATCATGCCGGCGGTCGCGTCGGTACCCGAGGCTGCGCGTCCGAAGACGGCGCCTGGTGCGATGATGGCGTTCGCGAACGACCAGCGCTCGGACCTGCTGCGCGAGAACGAGGATCTGCGTGCACGCGCCGCGCAGGTGGACGAGCTCGAGGGGCGGCTCAATGAGGTCAGCGCGGAGCTTCGCAGCTGGGACGGCGCACTGCCGGCGCGCCCGATCGACACGGCCGAGATCGCGCGCAGCGAGTATGCGAACCGGCACGAGTCGGCGTTCTTGGGCAAGGCCTTCGAGGAATTCAAGCGCGAGATCCAGGAAGCCGGTCGCAATTCGCAGCCGATCAAGGTGCGCGCGATCGCGAAGCCGGGCGAGGGGGCGAAGTACGAGCTGGTGTTCGGCCATCGACGCTACGAGGCATGCCGGCAGCTCGGCATCAAGGTCTGGGCGGTGGTCGAGAATCTCGACGACCGGGCCCTGGTCGAGGAGATGGACCGTGAGAACCGCGGGCGCGCCGACCCGTCGCCGTGGGAGCAGGGCATGACGTACATGCGTGCGCTGGAGCGTGGCGTCTACCCATCGAACCGCCAGATGGCGGCCGCGCTCGGGGTCGATATCAGCAATCTGGGAAAGGCGTTGAGCCTGGCACGGCTGCCAGCGTCGGTGGTCGAGGCGTTTCCGACGCCGCAGTCGATTCAGCTGGCGTGGGCGACGGAGCTGGGTCGCGCCTTCCAGGAGGACGAGGCGGGGCTGGTGGCTCGGTCATTGGCACTTGGGCCGGAGCGTGGTCGGCTGTCTGCAAAGGCGGTGTTTGCGCGGCTCGTGTCGGCGGCAACCTCCCTGCCGGCGGCAGCCGCGGGTCCGACCCAGGCAAGCCATGCGCTGAAGATCGGTGATCGAAAGGTCGGCTCGGTGCGATTTGACGCGCTGGGTCGGCCGGCGGTGAGGTTGTCGGTGGCGCTGCAACAGCCGCAGCGCGATGCTCTGTTGAAGGCCATGCAGGGGTTTGTGGACGCACTGCCACGTTGAGTTTTAACCCGGTCGGGCTCGATTCGAAGGAGGGGGTAGTTTCAAACTACCCCCTCTTTTTTTTTCTTCCCGATTGGCGTCATGGCCGGTCTCCTGGCTGACGGTTCTCGTCGGTGGCAAAGCGTGATTCGGCCAGAGGCAGTTTCAAACCACCCCCGCGCGTGGGTGGTTGGTCTGCGGCTTTCCGTCCGGAGTGCAACAAGGGCAGGTCGGGCCACAGTTGGCCGGGACCCGATATCGGCGATAACTGCACCAGACGCAAGGGGCGGTTTGAATCCACCCCTGCGTAAGAGACAACCGCCTCCCCGCACTGACTGTCCCATATCCATCGCCTGGTCGTTGCCTCTTGCGCAGTCGAGGCCCCTCATCGACATAGGCCGTACCGGTGTTCCTCACCGTTCATGACACGGGGAGAGTTGGTTGGTGTTGTTTAGAACCGCCCCCGGAGCCGGACGAGGCCGCACGGTTCGGCGTCTGTTCGGAGCGCACCGCGCGCTTGATGGCACAAATCGCAGGGCAGGCGCGCGAATAGACAAAGGGGGTAGTTTCAAACCACCCCCTTGATCGTGCAGTCGTCAAGCAGCAGCAATGCAGAGCAACCAGTGAACGCCGCTCGTCGAGATCCAGCCGATGTCCGCCTGGGTTGAGCCCCGACGCGAGCTGTTCGACATCATGAACCCATGCGGGAAAAAACCAGTGGCTCGGCCGCCTGGAAGACTTGGGGGCGTGACACGGCGGATTTGCGGGAGCGGGGATCACGCCGCCAAGTTCAAAGGGGGAGTTTTCGAGCGACCCCTGGCCAAAGCCAGCGGGCCCGGCGCCCGGTGCAACGAGCACCGTGCCGAAACGATGCGCGGGTAGGTGCGGCGCGGTGGGGGTAGTTTGAAACTACCCCCGCGGCCTGTCGAGCGTTTGCTGCCCGTGGCTCGGCGATGGCGCTGCTCGCTCGAGCTCGATCCGGCGCAGCGCGTCGAGGATTTCGCTGAGCGTCGACTTCATCAACCCCATGTCGCGATCTCGACGGGCCTCGACCAGGGGATCGACACCTCTGGCGCTGGAAGTGCCGGCAGCCAGCGACTCCTTGGCCAGCACGACGGCTTCGTCGAGCCGGGTGATCAGGTTGTTGCGCAGCGCCGAGAACTGGGCCACCTCGCGCTTGAGGCCACCCATTTCGTGGGCCAGGGCTTCGAGCTGCCGCTCGATGGCCTGCAGGCCCGGGCCAGGACCCGGTACGGAGGGCGCGCTGTCGGCTATGCTGGGCGTGCCCAAAGGCGTGCTGACCTTAACTGACTTCGCGTGGTCCAGGGCCGAGCGCAGGTGATCCGCAGTTCGTGCGACCACGAGTTCGACCACGGCATGCGAATCTGAATCGGCCAGGAAGGGCCAGATTTCGTGGACCAGCGCGATCGCCTCGTGCGTCCGAAGGGTCAGGCCGGGGCGGCCCGCCCGCCGTGGGCGCTGGAGCAGCGCATGGGCGGCAGTGGGCGGATGAGACGCTGATCGCTGATGGTCCTCTTCCGTCGCGATGCACGGTCTGAACACGCCGGCCGCGCTCCATTTTTTGAGGGAGGACTCGGTCGGCGCACGCACGCCGTAGACGAGCGTAAGAATACGGGATAGCTCTGCCAGCGTGCAATATGGAGGCCAGCCGCTGGGCGGAGGAGGAGGGGACCGCGTCGCCGCGAACGCGTCGGGATCGATGGTCATGGGATCAGCCACTAATATAGTTACTCAATAACCGAATTCTGCTGCACAGCTCGAGATCGCGTCAAGAAACGTCCGTAAACAGTTGATTTTCGTGAAACATACATGGAGAAACAACTCAAAATCGTCGCTAAGCTGTTGATTTAAAACAATAAAAGTCGACTGAAAAAAATTGCGTGGAACATCGTGATGTGGCTCCGACGGAGGTGCCGGCCGTTCGCCTCGCCGTACGTGCGTGATCAAGGGTCTCTCCTGAGCCGGGCGATCGTGGAGTTCCAAACGCGTTGAGCGTAGTGGAGCGGGATACGCAATCAGATGCCGCCTCGGAGTGCTCAGGGCAACTTGTCAATGACCGGGCCCGTTCATTGCGTTCTGGCGCCGCATGCTGACGATCGATCAGAAGCTCCGGTTGCTGCGCCGCGCTGGCGTCGTCGTTCCTGCACCGCCGCCCGTGGACGGTGCGTGGTCGCCCGCTGGCGACCAGCAGAATGTCTGCCAGACGGTCGCGTGGGAACAGCAGGTTGATGGCCTGTTCACGCAGCACGCCGTCGAGCGCGCCGTCCGGGCCCTCGAACAGGCCAGGGTCTCGGTTCAATTCGGTGCGCAAGCCGCGTGTGCGACCGCCGGCGGTGCGCCGCCGGGTGATGTCGTCCCTGCGTCGCCGCTGCTGCAACTGCAATGACGCCGACCCGCTCGCGGCGGCGCGGCCAGCTGGCGCTTGGCGCCGTCACCGTGCCCGAAGACCGGGCGGACCTGACGCGCGCTGGTCTCGGGGGAGGGCGCCGCCTCGATGTGAGCGCGCTTCTGCAGCACATCACCGCATTCGTGCCCATACCCATGGGTGGCAGGGGTCCACCGCGGCCAGCGGATCGCACTCGAACACGGCTATGGAGAAGCGAGCGCTCTCGCTGGCCGGGCGGAAGCGGGCGGAATGCAGAATTGCTGATTGCCGCAGAGCCGCTTCCTGTAAAAGATCCGGTCATCGCCGCCTTGCGCGCGGCGGTCGCACTCGACGTACCCGATCCTCGGGTCGAGCATCTCGTTCTCGGTCATCTTCGAATTCGTGCAGAGGTGGAACGAGGGGACGTCTCTCCGGCAGACCTCGGCCTCCGCGAACTCGAGCAACGCCCGGCCTGCGCCGGTCCCTCGGACTCGTACGAGCCCGGCAGCGTGGTGGTGTGCATGAGGAGGGTCCGGTCGAAGCAAAGCGCTGCCAAGCGCGCCGGGCTGGCGCGCTCGGCTACAAGGTGGAAGGAGGGGAGGGCGGCGCATCAGGCGCCGAGGGCGTCGAGGCGCTCTCGGTCCGGCGACGGCAGGTTCGCGAGCCACTCGCCTTCCTGGCCCGGTTCGGGCAGCACGTAGCCGTCCTCGACCATGGGGGCCGGCGGCAGTTCGACGAGGTAGACCCAGACCTGGTGGCGCGCGACGTCGCCGTGCTCGACGAGGACATCGCGCAGACGAGCACGAGACGGTTCGTCATCCCGGCGGGCCGGCCGCCGCGCACGTGGCCGCAGAGGTAGACCTGTTGGCCTTGCGTGGTCGCGCCACCGAGGAACCCGTCGCCTGGCGGGATCTCCTGGAACACGACTTGCGCGAAGAACGTGTTGGCGCCGGTGACTGGCTGTGCGTGCGCGTGACCTCCCGCGCGATGGCAGGTTGTCGCTCGGGCGAGAGGGTTTCGGCAGCGGTGAAGTCGATGTAGGTGAACGCGGCGAATCGATGTCGCAGACTTCTACTGCGGGAGCCTGGGCGGGGTCGATCCGATCTTCGAGCTGGGGTCGCTGCCGTTCCTGGCCCGGACAACGCAGGCGTCGTGGCAACTGGTTTCCGAGGCCCGGCACGCGTACGAGGCGGCTTTCGACGGCCTGGGTGTCCGCCTGCTCTACGTGTCGCCCTGGCCGCCGACGGGCCTCTGGACGACGGTCCCGGTACGGACCTTGACGGACCTGGGCGGCCTTCGCATCCGCTGCTATGACCGGATGTCGGCAGAGGTCTTCGGCGCTGCGGGCGCCCAGGCTGTGTCCTTGCCCTTCGGCCAGGCGCTCTGCGAAGCGCGGCAAGGGCAGTTGCAAGGCGTGCTGTCGTCGGGAGATGCGGAGGCGGGGCGGCGCCTGTGCGGCTGCATGGCATTTTTCTACGACCTGCGCTATGCGGCGCCGATCTCGTTTGTCGTGGTGAACAGGCAGGCGTATCTACAGCTCTCCGATGCGGGCCAGCGGTTCGTCGACCAGGCCGCGCGGCGTACCGAGGCCGAGTTGTGGGCCAACATCGGCGAGCGTATCGAACGCAACCGAGGCCGCACGCTGGCGGCCGGTGTGGCGTGGAGCGGGACGATGGCCGGTTGCGTGGAGGAGGCCTTGCGCCAGGAGGCCGCAACGCTCATCAAGCGCTGGGCGGGCCGCAGTGGCGGAGTTGCGAGCCAGATCCATCGCCGCGACGTTGCGGGGTCCTGACCGCCCGGCCGGGGCGGATGATCCTGCCCTGCAGCCGGCAAGCAGGGGTCGGCAGTTCCGCGCGAAGTCCTCTCGCACGCGACGGTCAGCGCCGATCGTGCTGCGATCCTCGTGATCCTGGCATGCTGTGTTCCGCCTGCGTCGGCCTGCCGACCGATGGTTGCTTGCTGACCGCGGCAACGCTCCCAGGCTGACCGGCGGGACGCGCTGTTGGATGCGTCGCCCTCGATAACCGGCGGCCTTGTTGCGCAGCGTCGCCGCGAGCCGCGTTGAAACCCTGGCGCCGCGGGTCTGCAGGCTGCAGGCCGCTGGCATGGGGACGCATCTGTGCGAAAGTGGCGCTCCCCACCAATCACCGATCCCGGCGAGCCGGTGCGGCCCGTGGGCTTCCGGTACATAGCAGGGCTTGTTGCGCTGGGCATCCTCTTTTAGGGATTGCGCCGCGCCGGTCCACCGTGTGCCAGGTGTTGACGGTCGGTCGCGAGCTGCGAGGGACGGCGTTGCGGTGGTGTCGCCGTAGCGGCATCGCGAGGCCTCCAAGCGCGCTTGGCGCGGCACGCCGGTGCGTCGCCGACCGCTTGTGTTCCTACACCGCCGCGTCGTAAGACGGGCTACGCTGACAGCATAGGAGGCCATCCATGCCCACACCTCAGATTCCTTCCGAAGATGATCCTGCGCAGCTTCCGGTCGAGCCGGATTTTCCGGCCGGCAGTGATCCGCACCAGCCGCTCTCGGATGAGGGCAAGCCCGGTGCAGACGAGAACGCTGCGGGCTTTGTGAAGGAGAAGCGCTAGCGTCAACCAGCTCGCCGGGCTCGGAGTCCGGCAGCCAGTCGCATCGAGCCTGCGTGCCGGCCCGTCCATCGCTGGCTTGGCGAAAGATTAAGTGAGATCTCGGTGTCGGCGCCGCTGCTGCGCTGAAGGTACGCGCAGGGGCCCCTGGTTCCGAAACCTGGCTGATCCGACGAGCGCCTACACGGGCTGGGCACTCACGTGCCTACGATGACCGATCTCTGTTCGACTCGGGACCATCACGTGGCTACCAGCAACTCGACGTCTTCTCGCTCGCCGCTCGGGCGCAAGCACCAGGCCATTCAACGCGAGCAGCGCAGAAAGGACGCGAGTGCGCCACCGCCACGCAAGTCCACGCGTGCCGTTCAGGCCGGCGCACGGCGCCAGCCTGCGCGTCAGGCACCGGAGCAACTCAAGAAGCCGGGTCACGAGGCGGACCTCAGGCTGAAGCCGCGGTTCACGGCGCCGGACTACGAAGGCAGCCGCAAGCTCGCGGGCATGGCCGCGATCGTGACGGGCGGCGATTCGGGGATCGGGCGTGCCGTGGCGGTCCTGTTCGCGCGTGAAGGCGCGGATGTCGCGATCGTCTACCTCGATGAGCATGTCGATGCGCGTGCCACCCAGGCTGCGGTGGAGGCCGAGGGCCGGCGCTGCCTGCTGATCCCGGGGGACATGCGGCGGTCCGTGTTCTGCCAACGCGCGGTCGCGAAAACCGTGAAGACGTTTGGAAGGCTCGACGTGCTGGTCAACAACGCGGCGTTCCAGATGCATGCCGAAGCGCTCGAGGACATCGACGACGAGCGGCTCGACCTGACATTGCAGACCAACATCGGCGGTTACATGCGGATGGCGCGCGCTGCGCTGCCTCACCTTCCGCCTGGCGGGTCGATCATCAACACGGGCTCGCGCACGGGCCTGCAGGGAAGCCGCAACCTGATCGACTACTCGGCGACCAAGGGCGCGATTCACGCGTTCACGAAAGCGCTGGCATTGAACGTGATCGACCGTGGCATCCGCGTGAACGCTGTCGCACCCGGACCGGTATGGACGCCGTTGAATCCGGCCGACAAGATGCCGGCGGACGTCAGGAAATTCGGCAAGGAAACCGACTTCAAGCGCGTCGCGCAGCCCGAGGAGTTGTCCCCGGCGTTCGTCTTTCTGGCGGCCCCGTCCTGTGCGGGCTACATTACGGGCATCGTGCTGCCCGTCACGGGCAGCGTCACTGCCATCTGAGCGCGCGGTTGCGCCCGCGAGCGGCTGCGAGGGTCGCGTTCCGAACGCCTGCGTTGCGCAGCCAACGATCGCAAGGGGCATCGATCGCTTCGTTCGCGATGAAGCACGCGGATCGCGTCGACCGGGACGTGCCGGGACCGGCAGCTTGCTGCGGGGTCCCACCGCCCGGCAGTCGCACCTGCATGCTCGCTTGCGTTCCCTCGATCGTGGGCAGCCGCTGAATCAAACGCGTCTGGATGCGGGATCAAGCGGAAAGTTCGCGGTGAACGCGGTGCCGGCGGCTTCGGTCGAGCGGACGATCACGTGGCCGCCGTGTGCCTCGATGATCTGCCGAACGATGTAGAGCCCCAGCCCGACGCTGCGTGCTGCGCCGCTCGCGTCGCCGCGCACCATCGGCTCGAACAGGTGCTCGACCGTGGCGACCGGAATCGGTGGTCCGAAGTTGTGGACTTCGACCTGCGCACCGCGATCATCGCTGACGAGCGACGACACGGTGATCGCGCGTGCCGGATCTCCGTAGCTCACGGCATTCGACACGAGGTTGCCCAGCATCTGAGCAAGTCGATCCGGGTCGGCCCAGCAAGCTTGCGCACCGTCCTGTAGGTGATCTATCCGGCGGTCAGGGTAGGCAACGCGAAGCTCCTCGAGCGCCTCGGCGACATGCGTGTGCAGGTCGATCGGCCTGGGCGACACCTTGAGGCCTTTGCCGACACGTGCGGCCGTGAAGTCGAGCAGGTCCGCGATCAGTCGGTGTGCCCGTTCGGTGGACTGCGAGATGCGACCCAGGATACGGATCTGGTTGGAGTTGAGCGCGCCGCGTGACAGCGCCAGCAGTCCCAGGTGGATCGCTGACAACGGGTTGCGCAGGTCGTGACTCACTATGCCGACCATCTGCTCGGCGAAGAGCGCACGGTCCTTGGCCTGTTCCTCCAGTCGCGTGGCCTCGTGCACGAGCAGCCGCAGTTCCTCGCGCGACATCACGAGTTCGCGCTCGTAGACGTCGCGGTCGCGCCCGATGGACAATGCCAGGTCGTGCACGATGGCGCCGCTGCGCTCGCGCCGCACGGCGTTGAGGATCATGGGCAGGACGGTTCCATCGCGATGCTTGACCTCGAGCTTCACCTCGGAAACCGAACCCTGCAACTGCATCAGCGGCGCCCAGTGCGTCTGGTGGAACATGCGTCCCCCCATGGTCAGCAAGTCCTGGATTCGCTTGCGACGGACCAGCTCGGGCTTGTCGAGTCCGACCCAGGTACAGAAGGTCTGGTTGGCTGCGAGGATGAGTCCCTTGGCATCGGTCCTGAGCAGCCCGCACGCCGCATCGTCGGGTGGCGCCGGCTCCTCTGCTGGGACCTCCGCGTCGGGCCCGCTCAAAGGCCGCGCCTCGCGAGAAAGGCGTCGATCGCGTCGGCGCTCGCGCCGGGCGCGCTCAGGTGCGGGCAATGGCCCACGTTCTCGATGATGACGAGTTCCGCATCGGGCAGCGTCCGGGCCATGTACTGGCCCACCGCGACGGGGGCGATGATGTCGTCGTCACATTGGAGGATCAGTGTGGGCGTGGTGAGCCGGGGCAGATCGGCGCGGTGGTCGGAGAGAAAGGTCGCGCGTGCGAAGCGTGCCGCGATGTCGGGGTCCGTGCGGCAGAAGCTGTTGACGAGTTCCGCGCCGAGTTCGGGCTGTCCGGGCGCGCCCATGATCGCAGGCGCCATGTTGCTGGACCAGCCGAGGTAGTTGCCTTCGAGCGTTCTGAGAAGCGAGTCGACGTCCGCGCGAGAGAAACCGCCGACATAGCCGTCGTCGTCGACGTAGCACGGCGAGGGGCCGATCATGATGTGCGCGGCAAGAAGGCCTGGCGAGGCCAATTCGGCCAGCATGCCGATCATTGCGCTGACCGAGTGCCCGACGAAGAGGGAGCGGCCCTGACCGAATTCCCGGACGATCTGGACGACATCGTCCGCGTAGCCGGCGAGGCTGGCATACCTGTTCTTGTCGTAGGCTGTGACGTCCGACCCGCCCGCGCCGACATGGTCGAAGCAGACTGTCCGATAGCGCGTGGCATAGACGGGTTCGAGCAGCCGCCACATGTTCTGATCGCAGCCGAAGCCATGGGCGAAGAACAGGGTGTCAGTGCCGTTGCCTCCGACGCGGACGTGGTTGCGTTGTCGAACGCTCATGGACTCTCCGTGGACTGCTGCAGCGCGCAGCCCTCGCGATTGTGGCACGGGGGTGGCCGCACCTTCGGCGGCGGCCGACAACGCGAGTGGGGGGCGTCGATGAGGCCGGTGCCGGTACCGTGGCCTCGCGCATCAAGGAAGTGTGTGGCGGCTGACGCTTCGACTCGAAGTGCTATGGCGGACGCGTGCAGCCGAGCAGCCAGCGAAGGCAGGGCCGTCGTCGTTCAAGGCCCCTTATTGAGCGCCCAGCAGAAGCCGTCGCGGAGCCCGAATTGCTCGGCCCTGAAGCCAACGCGAAAGAGGGCGTCGAATGTCGCCCGGAGGGAATGGACCTGGCGAAGAAACGGGCGGGGCACCGACATCGGTCAGGCCTTGAACAACTGGCCCCGTGTGAACCCCAATAGGCCGAGCGGGCGCGCACCGCAGCACCGCATTCCGCGGCCGCGCCGATTCAGGGGTCGTGGCGCCGTCGTTCGGGTGCCTCGCGTTGCAGCATCCTCGTGCGCAGCGCTGCCGTGCACCACCAAAGCAGGGCCGCATTGACGACCAGTCCGACGCAGACGACGGCCCCCGCTTGGTTGGCAAAGCCGTGGCCGAAGTCCAGCAGCAGCAGCGCCAGGGACCACGGGAGGGCGCACAGGATTGCCATAGCCAGCAGCACGTTCTGCTCGGTCGGTCGCAGTGCTGTCACGGCCAGCGCAAGGGCCAGCGTCGAGCACGCGCCCGGGAACCACCAGATGTGACGGTATCGAGCGGGGAGTCGAGGGGCTGGCATCTTGGAATTGTGCCCGGCGACCTTCGGCGCCTGAAGGGAAATCTCGCACGGCGGAGCTGTGTTTCGGATGCCGTCGCTTTGGGGCAACGCGCGTGCCGCGGGCGGGCATGACCAGGATCACCGCGCGTCCAATGCACTCGCGGAGTTCGTTCGATCCTGGGGCACCTGTCGGGCGCGACAAATGGTCGCGTCGCAGGCGCGCGCGGGAACCATCAATCCTTGAGGTCAGCTGGCACCTTTCCGCCGTTGGCCGCTACTTTGTTCATGACCTGGCGATGAAGCCAGACATTCATGGACGCCGAATCGTTCGGATCGCCGCTGTAGTGGAGTTCCTTCGCGAGCTCCTTGCGGGAAGCCAGCGAACTGTCGAGCGCCAGCAACTTCATGAGGTCCACGATCGACGTTTTCCAGTTCAGCTTTTCGCCGGCGTTCTTCGCCTTGTCGTCGAGAAGCTTTTCGACATCCACCTCGCTCATGGCAACCGGTGCCGGCTGTGCGGGCGTCGCGCTTGTTCCTGCGCCAGCGGGGGCAGTCCCCGCCGGCGCCGCAGGCGCGGGGGCCGCATGCGAGGAGGGGAAGATCTTGCCGAGGATGTTGCTGAGGATGCCCATGATGTTCTCCGAGTGGTGAGGCCTGGACGCTGCGCCGTGGTGCGCTAGACCCGTGTCGGACCCTTCGTCAGATCAAGGTAGGTCCTTGGCCCCATCGAGCGCACCGCAGTCGGTGATTCGTCGACGACTTGGCGGTCGCGAGCGCACAACGTCGATGCGGGTGGGGCCGCGGCCAGGCTCCGAGACATGAGGATGAACAACAGAGTGGTGGCCATCGGCGTCCTGGCGCTCACTGCGAGCGCGGCGCAAGGCGCGACCATCTACCTGTGCAAGGCCTACAACGGTTCGACGTTTTGAGCGCAGGCGCATTGCAACCAGTACAACGCGCTGATCGAGCGCATCGAACACGTCGCCGAAGTGCCATGGGAGCAGCAGGTCCGGCAGGCAGAACAGGCAAAAGCGATGCGTGCTCGGCCAGTGCAAGCCGGCGGTGATATGGATCGGGAGACGCGGTGCGCGCAACTCGTCGCCGAACGCAACAGGATCGAGAGCCGGTACACCAATTGGCAATGGCAACCGCCCGAGGTGATCAATCCTGACCAGCAACGGATGCGGGGGCTGCGCGCGGAATTGTCGACCAACCGCTGCGCGACGCAGTAGATCTTTGAGTGTCCCGCGCTTGCCCAGGGCGCTGAAGGCTGGTGATCCGCAGCCGTGGGGTCGCGTCGCGATGTCGAATCGTCAGGACGGTGCCGGCGATCGCACGACTTCGACAGGACCGATGCCGTTGTAGACGATCTGGCCGGTCTTCCGGCACCTGACGGTCCATCGATCCTCGCCAGGCGTGACCTCGTAGTCGCCTGGCAAGAGAGGCAGTTCGCGCTCTTCGCGGACGTCGGCGCCGAGCCAGGAGGGCATGCGCATGAGCGTCGGGGCGTCGTTCGAGAGAAGGTCTTGCTGGCGCATGGATGCCATGATACTGTATGTTTGTACAGCTTGTGGAAACGCCATGGCCGACGCCATTTCACCTGACATCTGGATCGCCGCCTGCGCGCACGCCCTGCAGCTCCGGTGGCGCACTGTGAATCCTCGGGAACTTGAGGAGATGGCCACCGAACTTTGGCGCGACGCGCGCTTGCGCGCGTTGCCGCCGCGTGCTGCAGCCGAGGCGTGGCTCGGGCCCGTGATGGAACTGCCGTCCTGATCGCGACTGTGCGGGCGGGTGCAACAGGTGTTCTGGCCGAAGGCCGCGCAGATCGAACGTAGGGCCACCGGTGTGCGTAGTCAGTCGCCGTGGCAGCTCGAGCGCCAACTTCGAGCGGCAGGTTTCTTGGTTCGTGGCCGGCGCGACGCGGCAGCGTGCGGGAAACTCGTGGTGGTTCGAGGTGTTCTGGGTCTTTCGATCCGCCCAGGAGCCGACGCCGAAGTGCCTGACCAACGCTGCGCGCGGCGAGGAGTCGTCGGAGAAGGGCCAGCCGCAGAATCCTTGCAGGCGCGGCGAGCGTTGCATCGTCCCAGCGCCGAGCGTCGACAAAACCCGCTGGAGTGCGTGAAAGCAGCCCTGTTCTCGCTGCAAGTGGTGGCGCTTCCGGCGTGCCGATGGACAGGCCTCGGGGCTGCTGGCTTCGAGATCTTCGTGTTGGGGCGCTTGGCGCCCGTGCAAAGCGGGCCGCGTCGCGTAGTCTCACGAGGAAGACACATCCCCTGCAGCGCATGCGCGCCGCGGGCCCGTCAGAAGATGAACAGCAAACACGCGAAGGCGCCGGGCGCAGCCCAGGTCGCCGGACGCCATTGGCCACCGTGAAGCGGTGTGAGGTCGCGCAGGTATTTGTCGTTGGGCAACGCACCGAACACGGTGCGTGGCCGATACTGCCCCACGGGCGCTCCACGCCAGCCGACGCTGCATGGATGGCGCCATCTCGAGAAACAGAGTCGGAGCCGTATGACGAAAGCATTGAACCAACCCGACGAGGCGACGCTCGCGCTTTGTCACTCGTGCACCGCGATCCAGCGCCATTGGCGCCGCGCACCTGGGCATGCCGAGCTCGTCCAAGGCGCCAGCCGAAAAGCAGAGCGTAGCGACGGCGAAAGCGGCAGTCACACCGTGACCATCACAGGCTACCGTTGCGACGCCTGCGGTGCACGTTGGGAGTATGAAAACGACAAGGCAAATCAACGTGCGGGTTGGTCGTTGGTGGGCCAATCGTAGGTTCGACGCTCGAATGTGTGCTGGGTTGCTGGGCGATGCCAAGGTTTCGCCACGTTGAAAGCAGGTTCCCTCGTGACCCCGTTGTCTTGAGATCGATCACGAGCATCGCTCCGTCGAGACCCCACGGGCGTACGCGCGCTGCGCGGTCGGTACCGCGCGGTACCTGCGCTGTCGACGATCTCTGTTGGCGTGTTGGGCGTGCAGGCGGGGGCAACTACCGCCCTTGATTGAGCCGGGTCAGCCCCAGTTCGGTCAGCGCACAAATACCGTGTCGGTCCTCGACGGCGAGGCCGTTGGACAGAAGCCGGCGCGGCACCTTGATGTCCTCAGCGGATCGCCGCATCGCCATGGCCTTGCGCAGGGCCTCGAGCGTTCTCCACTGCTCCTCGTTGAGCTTGATCTTCTTCATCACCGTTGCATCACAAAGCGCGTGCCTCGATCGAGAGCATCACGCCTGTCCTGTTCGAACGCGTCGTTGTTGTGCTTGGAATTTTCGCATGCGCAAAACATACGCAGACGTTTCAAAAGTCGTGCAGACCTGCACCAACAGACCGCGCCGGCATGGCGCGCGGGACTCGAGCGGCAGGAAATCGACGGCTAGGCCCACGTCAGCAGATTCTTGTCGATCTGCACGCCATGGTGGACGCGCATCGCTTCGACGAATTGCAACCAGGCTGTTTGGTCAGCAGGACCGTGCGTGCACAGGAGGCACTGAGACGTGCCTGCCAATTGATCTGCCGCAGTGGTGTGCACATCGACTCCAAAGCGCTTGCTGAAGCGCCCGATGCACGATCCGTCACCGGCGTTGACCCACACGGTGCGGCGATCCGACGCAACCTGGATGTCGTGTTATGAGGCGACGTCGCCCATCACACCGATTCTTGCAGAGCGAGTCGCGCAATCGGCCAGTCGAAGCCGCGTTGCGCATGTGACCGGGCCTTTCGCTCGTTGCGGCGATGTGAGTCAGTCCGCGCGCGTGGCTTGCCATTTCCGTGCGCTGGCGGAGAAGCAGCGGAATGGACCACGCGATCTCGTCGCAACGGCGCCGTTTCGGCGGGGCCGAGCCACGGACCGCGGCGCGCCAAGGCGGCCTCCACCGTGACAGTACTGTCGCCTCGACGGCATTGAACCGCTCATGGGCGCGGCGATGCGGTGGCCACCTGAACTCATCGATCGGTTGGAGATCGATGGTGCTGGAAGCGCAGCGCATGGCAGCAGTCCGAAAGCGCGCAAGAGATGGCGCGAGATGCAGCAGGCAACACGGCAGTCGGCGCGCCAGTCGCGACGATCATGCCGGGCTTGACTGGTCCGGCCCGATGCGGAGCAGTTTTGGCCGCCGGCGCATTCGACGGCCTGTTCGTACCGACGACGGTCCGCTATTGCTGATGGACTGCATGTCCAGGCGACTTCGCGCTTCAAGCAATGCCGTCGAATCGGGATTTCCGAAGTACACGTGGCTCTTGCAGAGCGGCTTTATCGCACGCGGTCGATTGCGCGGGGCCAACCCGCTCGAGTGCGAAGTGATCGGCTTGGGTCAACGCCAACTGAAGGCCTGCACGCGGCTTCGATGGACGGCGTGTGCCCTCTCGGCGAGGCCGATGCGGCCCCGCACGCCAGGTTTCGTGGCGACATGGCCGGACTCGCATCGCGCGCGGAAGGGTCGCCGGCGATCCTGCTCGGGCCATCGACGAGAAGGGCCTGGCGTCTCAGGATCAAGTGGCCGGGTGCTCGCCTCGGCCGGTGACCGCCTGCAGTTCGTCGATGCGTTTAGACGCCTGGGCCTTGGTGAGGTTCGCATCGAACGGCTCCTTGGCCTCTTCGGACAGCGTCTTGAGGTAGGAAAGCTGGGCACCGGTCATCGGCTCGTCGCCCGTGACCCAGCTCTTTGGGTCCTTCTCCATATTGCTTTCCTGTGCGTGCTGCTGCGTGGCTTTGTCGGTCATGGGATGCTCCTAAAGGCTACCACTGTATTTACATACAGCTCGTCGTTTGTCAGCCGTTGTCGCAGCGTCACGCCAGCGCTCGCTGATGCGTCCGCTGTGCGGTCTGATCAGCGGCGACCTACCTTGAAACTGGATTGCCGCTGAGCCACGGGGGCGGGTCGTCCAGGAAGATGGTGTGACACGTTCAACCAGGAGCCAGGACGCGCTCATTGAAGGAACGAACTTCCAAGATGCAAGATCAGGCTTCCAGCGCGCAGAGGCTCGACGCGTCGCGGGGCTTTCAGCGCTTCCTCGAGCAGCGGGAGACAGCATCATCGGACGACGTTGATGGCAGGCCGGAAGCCGTGTGCGCGCTGTCCACGGAACATGACCCGGCGACCTTGTTCCCACCGAACGGGCAAATGGTTTGCGGGGCAGCGGAGGTGAACGAGGCCGACATCAAAGGGGGCGACGTCGTTCGGCAGGTGCAGCACGGGTCGGTTCGAGGGGATGCAATCCGACGCCAGCGCAACGCTGGCATTCTGGGCCGGTCTGCAGCATGCCGCGGTGGTCATGGAGGGCCAGGATCAGCTTGTCGAGATGACGCTGCGGCTCACCGAGATTTTCAGACTGGAAGGCGACGGATGGAAACTCGTTCATCGCCACGCAGACATCCCTCGGGGAAAGTGATGCGTGAACGAGGCGAAGCATAAGGAGGCATCATGCTCAACGGACGCTACCACTGTGGCCGCAACGTGATCGAGATCGACGGCGAACTGCCGGAGACGTTGACCCGTTGCACGTGTTCTTTCTGCTCGAAGCGGGGACTGCTTCATGCCTATTTCGAGCCGCACCAACTTGCAGTCATCGAGGCGACCAGTGATGCGGTCTATCGTTGGAACTCGAAGCAGGTGGCCCATCATTTCTGCAGCGCCTGCGGCTGCAGCCTCTACTCCGACAGTCCGGCGTTCGCGCGCGACGGCAGTTGGGACGGCCAGACGCGTCGCATCGGGGTGAACGCGCGGATCCTGGAGGGCATCGAGGCGGCAGACTTGCCGGTGGAGGTGCTCGACGGCAAGCACCTTTGGTGACGCGGCCGCTCAGGCGTGCCCGGCGCCGTCGTTTGCGCGATGCTCTCCCAGTGGCACGGCGTGGGGCAGATTCCAGCCGAAATACACCTCGGTCTCGAGGATGCGACCGTCCTGCACGCGATGCATCTCGCAGTTGCGAAAGGCCTGGCCTGCGCGGGTGCGCCCCTCGTAGATCACGACAGCCCGATCCTCGATGTCCGCGGCGTGCACGATGTCGAAGCGGACCATCATCCCTGCGTTGGGCCAGCAGATGTCGAAGTAGCTCTTCCGGTCGAGCTGGTTGTCGAGCGGGCTCGTGAAACGGTAGTCGGGATGCAGCAGTCGTTCGATCGCTTCGCGATCCTTGTCCTGGTAGGCCTGAAGCGCCGCGCGCACGGCGGCCGTGGGCGTCGAGTGGGTGGAAGTCATCGAAGGTTCTCCTGTGCTCGATGGATGGCCGCTCAGCGGCGCCAGCCGCGAAAGCAGCGCCGCAAGTCCTCGACGAAGAGTTGCGGCACTTCCAATTGCGCGAAGTGACCGCCGCGCTTCAGCTCGTTCCATTAGAAAAGCCGCGGGTACACCGCGCCGGCCCAACTGCGTGCCGGTGGCAGGTCGTCGGGAAACACGCTCACGCCCACCGGCAGCGGCACGCGGCCGGGGTTGTTGCGCCTGCCTTGGCTTGCTCCTGGTAGAGCCGCGCCGACGAGGCACCTGTGGCGCTGAGCCAATAGAGCGTGATCTCGTCGAGCATGCGATCGAGCGGGATGCGCTGCTCGGGCTTGCCCGTGCGCCCGCTGCCGCTGTCGTAGATGTCGTAGATCCAAGCCGCCAGCGCGACGGGTGAATCGAGCAGCGCATAGCCGATCGTCTGCGGCCGCGTGGCCTGCACCTGCAAGTACGCCGAGCCGGTTTCGCGAAAGGCTTTCCATGCCGCCACGGCCTTGGTCTGATCGGGCGTGAGCCGCGACTTTGGCGGGATGCGATCGGGGATGGTCTGCGCGAAATTGAGATGGATGGCCGCGAGCCCCGTCGCCTGCTGCTGCGCCATGGCGGTGGTGACGAAGGCGCCCCAGTCGCCGCCCTGCGCGACGTAGCGTCCGTAGCCGAGTCGCGCCATGAGCACCGCCCAGGCCCGGGCGGTGCGAGCCGCGTTCCAGCCCGCGGCCCCGGGCCGGTCCGAAAAGCCGAAGCCCGGCAGCGACGGGATCACGACATCGAAAGCATCGGCCGCGTCGCCGCCGTGGGCCACGGGGTCGGTGAGCGGACCGATCACGTCCTGGAACAGCAGGAAGGTGCTGGGCCACCCATGCGTGAGCATGATGGGCAAGGCGTTCGGATGGCGCGAGCGCACGTGCATGAAGTGGACGCCAAGGCCATCGATGCGTGTCTTGAACTGCGGCCAGGCCGCCATCGCGGCCTCGCAACGGCGCCAGTCATAGCCACCGGATGATGCATCGCCCTGCCAGTGGCGCACGAGCGCCTGCATGCTGGCGAGCGGGACGCCCTGCGCCCAACCTGGCAGCGTCTCTGCCTCCGGCCAGCGGGTCTGTGCGAGGCGGCGCTTCAGGTCGGCCAGTTCGTCGTCGCCCGCGCGATGGTTGAACGGCACGAGCGCGGCATCGTCGTCGCGCAGTACCAGTGCGGGTGCCGCGACGCCCGACGGCGCCTGCGCCTGCGCGTGCGTACGGTCGCCGAGCGTGGCGAGCAACGCCGAGGCACCCAACAACAGGCGGCGCCGGGTGCATGCCGCATCGGGCCGGGCCGGAGGTGGCATCAGTGGCATCAGTGGCATCAGGCACCCTTCGATGCACCGTGCCGTGCGCGCAGAAACTGCTCGAGCCGCTCCATGACCTCGCCCCAACCGGCCTTGCGGTCGCTCGGCGTCTCGCGGCCAGCGAGGAACGCCGATTGGTCGGTGAGCTTCACGCGCGTACCGCGACCATTCGGCCACAGTTCCACGGTGCACAGCGTCGACGAGATGCGCGCCTCGTCTGCATGCATGGTTCCGGCGCTCACGATGCGGCGCGCGTCCACGATGTCGAGGAACCAGCCTTCCTCGCGCAGCACGGGCCCCTGTGCAGCGCCGAAACTCGATCGCAGCTGGCCGCCAACCCGGAAATCCTGCTCGAAGCCCAGGCGCTGGAATTGGTCTTTGCCGGGAAAATGCCATTTGGCGCGCTGTTTGGCATCGGCCCAGGCCGCGAACACGAGCGCCGGCGCGGCATCGAAGCGGCGCTCGAAGACCTGCGTGGCATGAACGACGGCGCCGTCGTCGTCGGATGCAGTGGATGAGGCGTTCATGGCTTCTTTCCTTTCGTCGTTCTCTTCGTGACGACACGGTCTGCGCGGGCAGGAGCGCGACGGGCTACCGGCGCTTTGCGAGCAGGTGATGCAGGCGAGGGTCGTGGGCGGCTGTCGCCGATCTGTGCCTGGTGATAGAGATGCCGCCCGAGCGCGTCCAGCCGGTCGTTCCACATGCGCCGTCGCTCGTCGATCCAGGCTGCGGCCGGGTCCAGCGGCTGCTCGACCAGCGCGCATATCCTGCTGCGGCCTTGCTTTGTGCAGGCGATCAGTCCGGCGTCCTCGAGCATGCGGACATGCTTCATGAAGGCCGCGAGGGTCATGGCATGGGGCGCGGCGAGCGTTGTGAGCGACTGCGCACCGGCGCCCAGCGCATCGAGGGTTTCGCGACGCACACGGTGCGACAGTGCCCCGAAAACGGCGTCGAGCGCGACCTGTGCAGGCACATGGGGTCGAGAGGAGCGCTTGACGGCGGGCGGCATCGAGAACGAATTTATTTTACTCAAAGGTAAAGTATAGGCCGCTGATTGTGCGCGTCAACGCTCGAGCGCCAGAGACTGTCCTACGGAGGGTCGGGGGGTTGGCCGCGGGCAGGTGCCCGTAGATTGGGGAAATCTGTTCCAACGATTGTTGCGAGAACGCCTCAATGAAGCTTTCCGGATTGCTGTCCTCTGTCTTGATCGGTGCGGTCGCAAGCGCGAGGTCTATGACACCCATGGCCGCCATCGCGGTGGCTCGATTGGCTGGCCGCCGGACGCCGGGCGAACTTGTCCTCCTCGACCGATCCCCGTTGAAGTACGGGGCGTTGGCCATGGGCGTGGGCGAACTGCTGGGCGACAAGATGAAGAGTGCACCGGACCGGACCGTGTTTCTGGGCTTGCTGGCGCGTGTGATGAGCGCCGGCATCGCTGGCGCCGCGCTGGCCCCTCGCGGTCGCGAGGATGCCGGCGCCGCGGCGGCGATTGCGGTCGCCGTGCCCATGGCGTATGCCACGTTGAGTGGCCGCAAGCGCGCCATGGCAACGATGGGTCAGACGCGCAGTGGCCTGATCGAGGACGTCCTGATCGTCGCTGCCGGGGCCGCGATCGTGGCGCTCGCCGTGAACCAGGGGCGCTCTTGATGCAGGAAGCGTTGCTGCACCCCGACCCTGTCGAGGGCTTCAACGTTCAATCCTGAGGCCACGTTGAGGAGCAGGCGATGGCGCACTCGGGGAGGGCCGCCGCGCACCCTCTCCGGTATCGACGAGTCCATCGATCGCTGGTGTGCGCCGAACACCGACTCGCCGCCGCATTGCTTGCGAAAGAATCTGGTCACGGTTGGAGCCACGGCGCCGAGTCTTGTTCGAGCATCCTGCTCGCTTGTCTCTATGCCTCAGCTCGTTCCATCCTGCGATTTGAGCCAGTCTTCAGGCGTGGGTTGCCATTTCCGCTCGTCTGCCGAGAGGCGCTGAATACGGTCCACGCGATCTCACGTGACATCGTCGGTCTCGCTGGCACGCCGACGGCCTGCAGGTAGCTGCGGATCGCAACGCCGGGCTTTCGCCCCTGCGCCTCGGCGATCTCGTATTCCTGCGGATCAGGCCAAGAACCGCGGCCCGCCAGCGCGGCCTCGACCTTGACCAGTAGCGCCGCCGCGAGGGCAATGAACCGTTCATGGGCGTGGTCACAGGCGAGTTGAAGGACATGAACATGTTCCGGCGGCATGCAAGAAGCATTCGCATTCCCTCGCACCTCTGACGTAGGATTTTTACTGATCAGAGGCATCGTCACCGGGGCCGGGTGCGCACGGCCGCAGACACCGCGCTTGGTGATCAAACCTGTCGCTGCCTTGACTCGTCACTGGTTCGCTGATGTCGAAGAGGCCGGCGCCGGACCACCGTGGAACTCCCTTCATGCTGGCTTCGCTTCGCACCCTGCTGACTACCGACGCAGGCAGACGCGACAAGACCCGAGGAAACGCCCTGCAGTACGCCGTGGGAACGCCTGCCATCTGCCCGAGTTGACGATGGCTGATGAACAACCCCTCGGGAACCGCCTGCGCGACATGGCGCACCCGGTCCTGCCAATCTGCGCTGAGCGCTGGCGCGTTGGCCTGGCGGGCGGCGATGGCGTCGTCTTGATGCATGACGCCCCCGCGCACGACCCGAGCCAGCATGCCGCGGTTCTCGCCGATGGTCTTGACTGTTCCCGGGCATCGACGCTCGAGCAGGCCGCAAGGTTCGCAAGGGAATGTCAGCCACAGAACCATGTCATCGCCGACGCGCAGCAGGTCGCCCGGATCGAGTCGCCCGACCGATAGATCGACGAGCAGGTTCTCGCGCAGCGACATCGGGGGCAGGGCCCACTCTCGATAGGCGGCAACGCTGGCCAGCAGCAGCTGCCGCGGCGACTGAAAAGACGCGTGACGGTCGTCCGCGAGACCGAATTCGGCCACGGCTCGCGCAGAAGGCACCGGTCGTGGCGTCGAATCGTTTGCAGACCTGACGTAGATGCCGACCAGCGCGCCCAAGGGCTGCCAGGCACTTCTCCCTGAAAAGCCCGTCGAGGTCGCGACGGTCGCGGGTTGTTCTTTGAGACTCATGGATGGCACGCGCTGTGGTCGCGGTGGGCGCTCGATCCCTTCGCTTTCATGCATTGTGGCCCGAGCGCGAACGACAGCCTGGGAAACCTGGTCTTCGGGGACCACGTGATCGCCGTGCGCGCCTGCGCCTTGTTTGGAGTGGGGCAGCCAGTGAGCCCCATCTCGTCATTGGACGGCCCAAGGTCGGGGTATGTCCCAAGCCGACGCTCAAGCAACTCACGGCGTCATCTGCTGCGCCGACGCGCGGCAGCCACGCGACCGCCTGCTCGTCGTTGCGCACGAGGTCGCGAAGCGAAGGACGCCGAAGACGCGAAACGAGCCCTGGGCGACGCCGGCCGACCCCTTGGCAAACATGGCGTGCGTGCATGTCGCGTGTGGCGCACGCCACGCGGTTGGGGTCGACAGGGTTCGGAATGCCACGGGGCCGGCGCGGTCGATGTGGCGTTCTCGGCGGTCCCGGGCTCGGCCATGCGTCGGTTCGGTTCCTCGAACGTCGCGGAGCACGCCCGCCATCATGACGTCCGCGACCGTGAATTCGTCCGTGGCGATCCACGGGCTGCGGTCCAGTTGCCGCTCTACGTCGGCTAGAAATCGCTGCGCGATCTTGCGTGTTTCTGCGTCGAGGTGTGCGGCCGCATGGTCAGGGTCGAACATCTGTATGAGGTCCAGGGCCATGAGCGGTGTTGCGACCGTGGACACCGCCGCAAAGCACCATTGGCCCAGGCGCGTGCGAGTGTGGAGGTCGCCGGGCGCCAACTTGCCCGCCTTCTCGGCCAGATACAAAACAATCTGGGCGGACTCGGCGACGATGAACCCGTTGTCGTCGATCAGAGGGGCCTGATGGAACGGGCTGATCCGGCTGTAGGCTTCGCCGCTGAGCTCGCCGGCCGTGTGGTCCAGGGCGTGGACCTGGTACTCGAGGCCGAGTTCTTCCAGCGCCCATTGCACACGTAGGTCTTTCGTGTGTCCGCGACCCTCTGCAAAGATCCGCCCAAACCCATACAGCGTGATCATGTCGCTGACTCCTTTGACTGACAGTGCGGGGAACGACACGTGTGCCGCGTCAAGACGTCGACCAGGCGACATCGTAGTTCCCATCGTAGCCTGCCAGTGCCTTGCTGCAGCACGTGCGGGGCTTCGCGCGCTCCACGCGTGGATTGCGTGAAAACGCGGCCGATGCGGCGCGGCGCTGAGCGGCGAAGTGACCCGTCGCCGGGCGGGAAACCCTGCATAGTCCAGCCCGGGCTTTGCTGGCCATGACGGCATGGCCGCGTCCGAGAAGGCGTTGGCAACCGGTAGCGCGCAGCCCGATCGGTGGCAGCGCGCAGGTCGCGCTCGGGACGCAGCACGCCGCGCGCGAGGGGTCCTGCCAGGACGTCTGCGCGCCTGGCCGTGCGACCGCTCACCGAGTGGGCAGCGGCTGACACGCTCACCTGCGGCGTCGGTTCCATCTCGCTGCCCCGTGCTGATGGCTGTGCAAGGGCAACGGGGCGGAGCGGACCATTGGACCGTGCAATCGTGCAACGCCCTGCCAGACGAGCCGCTCGCGCCCGAGCCGTCAACGACGATGTTCGCCTGTCGACGATCGGTTGACATCGCTGGCGGTTGGGCGCACGCTGATCTGCACACCTGCGCCTCGGCCGCGTCCGTGTCCTGTTCGGACGGCCTTGCTCACGCGGGCCTTCTCACGCTTTTGAGGAGCGCGCCTTGTCAGTTTTGAGTTCCACCATGGATCTGTGGAGAGCAGCAGAGCGTACCGTCGAGGAAGCAGAGCATTCATGGCTCACGGCTGTCTACTCGAGTGATGTCGAGGTCCAACTCGTTCAGCAACGGCACGTTGAACTTGTTGAAGCGCGCGCGGCCGCGCAAATCCTGTTTGCGCAGTCGCTGAACGAAACAGCAGCGACGGGCGCGGCTTCTCGGAACACGGCTTGACGCTGTGCTCCGAGGCTGAAACGACGTGCGCCGGCTGGGAATGGCCTGCCAGGAGAAAGAGCCTGCTGGAGCCGAGGGTGATGGCGGCTCTTGGCCCGAAGCCGTCTGGCCTCAGCGGGATTGCACCGCGCTGGATAACCGCGCTGGAGAACGTGTCGGCAATGGTTGGGCCGACTCGAGCGCCCACTCGACGGGCCCCCGAATGCAGTCCACTCGCTCCGTCGAGTCGCTGTTCCGCGTCCCGGGATTCCCTGGGGCACGCGTCGACGCCGCGGTTCCGTAGGGAATCCTTCTCACAGCGGGCGTGGAAGGCTCTCTAAAACGTCCCGCCGCGGCGAACGTCAGGCATGCTTGACGATGCCCTATTCGACCCGAAACGGTGCCACGTAGTACGAATCCATCGGGATGGCCTCGGCTGGGTAGCCAGGGTGGGACGCCGGTTGAACGGGCTCGCAGTTGCCGGCCGACGTGCGCTGCGAGTAGATCGGGTACGTTCCGATGCTCTTGGTCTTTGGCATGTAGGCAATGTAGCGGCCGTTGCCATCCTTGTAGCCCACGACCGGGACCGTGCCCGCCACGGTCACGGAAACACCTGGAAGGATCGGATTGCCCGCGCAGTTGGGTGCGCCAAACCAGATGCCTGCGACGGTGTCGACCGGGCGCAGTTCGCCAACTGCGCCTTCAATCCTGAGCGAAACCAGCGCTTCGCCGTACCTGAACACGACGAAGCGCCAATTGATCGCGTCGGTATGACCCGGCGCGCTCGTCTACGTGCGCATGATGAGTTGCATCTGCTGCAGCCGCTGCCAAGGCAGGCCCACGACGAGCGCGTCGAACTGGGCCTGTGTCAACGCAGGCACTGCCTTTGAGCCAGAGGCTGGCCACGCGAACCGGCACTCGTTAAGACGCCGCGCTGCACACCACAGCCCAAAGCCATCGTGCACGAGCAGCTTGATGCGAGTGGCACGAGCATTGGCGAACACGTAGCCGTGGTGAGCCTGCGCGGCGCCGAAGACCTGCACGACGCTCGTCAACAGTCGCTCCGCTCCGGCTCGCATGTCGATCGGCTCGACCGCCAGCCACATCGCGTCGATCCGGATCATTGCAGCAGCTCTCGCATCCATGCCGCGCACTGCGCCGCCGCAGTCGCCGGCCAGATCACGACGATCTTGGTTGTGCCTCGCTGCAGCTCGACTCGGATGTCGCTCACCGGCGCAGGCGACGGCAGTGGCAGCGGCAGCGGCACGAATTTGGTTACCGGCCGCTTGACCGGGTTCGTTGCGCCGATCTCCTTCACATCTTCCCGCTCGGCCTCTGCGTCCTTAACCCAACGGCGCACCAGATTCGCGTTGATGCCATTGGCCATCGCCACCGACGCCGACGACACGCCCGGCTTGCTACACGCCGCCACGACGTGCGCCTTGAACTCGGCGCTGTGCTTGCGTCGACGCCGACGCTCGCCGCTAAGAGCAACTGAAGTGTCCATTTCTCCACCAAGAAGTTAAGTGGAGTAGTGGAGCCTTGCGTGCTCAACGAAATCAAGATGGGACGGCTGGCCGCTTACGTCTACCGCGCGCATCTGGCTCGATCGCTGAGTCAGCGTCTACGAAGTTCGCGGCACCTCCTGGGAGCCCGTTGCGTCAAGCATCCTACGCCGGTGCGAGAACCTTAACGGCTCGTCAAGTTCAACCGGCCCGCTAAGCTGCAGCGTTCTAGAAAGCCGCAGCATTTGGTACACGCGAACTCACCGGTACTAGCGTAAGCGCCGACCAAACTGGCGACAACGAGCAACTTCAACAGCTGGAGTCTTGATCTCCACGCTTGTTGTTTACCGAGTGGATGGCGTAGCTAAGACAAAGTCACCTTCGCGACCGCCGGTATTGGGCAAGGGCTTGCTGGTGTCACCGTCATGGACGAATGAATTGACGGGGCTGGTTTGTCGGCTCAATTGTCAGCCAGCGAAGGTATGCGCTCGATCAGTTTGTCGAGCGTCACCGGGTAATCGCGCACGCGGACGCCAGTCGCGTTGTAGATGGCATTGGCCACCGCCACGCTCACGCCCGATCGCGAGCGCCGCGCCCAGAAGCGCCAGTCTCTGAACCCATCGAAGGCATTAAAAAAAGCCGCCGCGATCCGGCGCTGCAACCGTGTTGCATAGGTGTCTCCTGTTGTGCGTGCGGCCGCCATGCTCGCGCCGGGGATGCACAGCGTCCAGAAACCCGCGAGTCGGGCCGAGAGCAGCGGATGAATCTTGCGAAGCACACTGAACTCCAGGATTCGCGCGCCGACCTGCGCCGGTCCAACCAAAGCGCCGAAGGCGACCGCCGCTGTAAGGCTGGCGCCTGCGGCCATCAGTAGTTGCAGCAGGTGGGCAGCCATCGCGGTGCTGATGAACTAGGTATTGCGAAAACCACGGCCAGCAGCACGATGCCTTGAGCGGGCTGGTCGCGTGCGCATCGGTGTCGGATTCGACCTGGGATGCTCCTCGAGCGTCCGACGCCCTGGTCGTTTCGGGCAACACCAGTTCAGCGGCAGCCCAATGAACAGGTGCAGCGCCGCCCAACCGAAGCATGCGCCCCGCCGGCCGAACTGCGCTTACAGGAACGTGGACAGGAGAGCGGGCCAAAGTGGGGGCTCCACTTTGGCCCGCTCTCCCTCACGGCCGCGCATCGCTTTAGCAAGCATATCGGTGCTCGAGAATCTGGCGTGGTTTGCTGCGTCGATTGCACGGGGCGCGGCTGTCGACGATATGGGAGGGGGATGTTTTGACGGTAATGCATTTATCCATTACCATCCCCAGCATGTCACGCTGGAGTCCATCGTCATGACCACATTGACCGTCACCGCCCGGGGCCAGGTCACGTTCCGCAAGGAAGTGCTGCACCACTTGGGCATCAAGCCAGGCGAAAAGATCGAGTTGGATCTGCTCCCGGATGGCCGGGGCATCCTTAAGGCAGCGCGGCCGACTGGAACGATCGAGGGCTTCCTTGGACTGCTCGCCGGTCGGACAAACAAAGTCGCCACGATTGACGAAATCAACGAAGCGACTGCGCGAGGCTGGGCGGGCAAGGAGTGAAGGTCACAGTCGATACCAACGTTCTTGTTCGAGCCGTGGTGCGCGACGACGCTGCGCAAGCGAGCATCGCCGCCAAGCTCTTGATCGATGCGAAACTCATAGCGATCGCACTGCCGTCCTTGTGTGAGTTCGTATGGGTACTTCGCAGGGTCTACGGCTTCCAGCCCGCGGATGTGGCTGCTGCGATTCGCGCGCTGCTGGAAACGGCTAACGTGCAAATGAACAGGCCCGCGGTTGAGTCGGGCCTGGCATCACTGGAAGCGGGCGGGGACTTCGCAGATGGAGTCATTGCCTATGAGGGCAATTGGCTCGGCGGCGAAGTCTTTGTGTCGTTCGACAAGAAAGCCGTCGCACTGCTGACCGAGCGAGGGGAACCAGCACGACTGTTGTGAGGGCCACGCGCTGGCCCTGACCTCGCTCGCTGCCGAGGACACGAGCGCATTCGACCGTTCCTTGCCGCGCCGCCGGCCTCGTGGGAGGCTCGCGCGCGAATGCGCGCGGCCCGCCTGGCGAAATCGGCGCCGGGCTTCGATCGACGGGCATGTCCGGCAGCCTCTGTTGGCGTTCTCAGATCCAAGTCCTCAATGGGTCTGGCTTCAGAAGCGCTATGCCAGCGTGATGTCGTATCGGCTCGCGCGCCAGTCCTTGCTCATAGCTTTACCGGTGCGACAGAGCTCCCGGGCTCCAGCATTCGCTCGAACGTGCAGCGCATCGGGGCTAAGCTCGAGTCTGAGATGGAGCGCCGGATCGATAGGATCTTGGAAGAGAACTTTCACGACGGCGAAGTCATTGCCGATGCAAAAGATGCAGTGCATGCCCTGCAGGTAGACGCCGGCTACGTGCGTGGCCTTCCCCGCGTGGAAGGCAGGAGTTGGATCTCGGTGATTGCCTCGAAAGTGGTTCGTCCAGCGAGCCGGCGCACGCACGCGCATGCGTACTCGATCGGCTTTGAACCTGTGCTGAAGGGTCTGCGGCAGGAAGCGTTCCTCGTATCGGTCGGTATTGGTCGAGAGGCACCTGCGACGGTATTGTGCGACGGCGGCGAAGACGTCTATGCTGCCGGTCGATTGGGTGAGCGAAGCGAACGCATTCTGGACTGGTTCCACATCGGTATGCGATTTGAGCATGTGCACTTGGCTCTGCAAGGACTGCGCGGCGTAGACCTGGATGAGCGCGAGCGCCTCCAGCGGTGAGCGTCTGGAGTAATGTGGCTGCTGTGGCACGGTCAAGCGGACAGATGCTTACAGCGGCTGGAAGGGTTGCGCAGAAACAAGGGCTGGGTGGGCAAGCGCAATAACGCCCTTGGGAGACTCATCGCCTACCTGCGGCGCAATCAAACCTTGTCGGCGAACTATGGATTACGACGCAGTCGAGGCTTGCCGATTTCATCAGCTGGGCCGAATCGGCTGTGGACCATGTCGTCGGGCAACGGATGAAGCGCAATGGTCACATGCGCTGGACACGCCGGGGAGCGAACAATCTCTTGCAGGTGCGCTGTGCGTTTCTGAACGGTCAGGACGTACGCAACTTCAAGCGATGGAATCCATCGTCGACATCGACGCTTGAATCAGCCTAGCGCGGTCCTAATACGGCCAAGTCTTGCCCCTAGTTTTGCTCGCTCCCACGCCGTACTTTGATCAAACTAGCGATGACTAAGAACTCCAACACGCATTGACTCATCGGATTTGCTACTTGCGCTGACCCGTTGCCTCACGTAATTTGCTACCCGCCGGATGGTCCGGCGAGCAGCCTCCTGCGCGTTTGGCCTTCTGCGCCAAGCGCGGTGTGACGTGGATGTCGCGGCACGTCTTTACAAAGCCTCGGGCGTCATGTGCGTTGCCGGCGCGAAGGTACGCGGTTGCTCAGGCCGTCCACACCGGACAGCGTCAGGAGGGTCGAAGCTCGAAATGCGAGATTTCTAGGTCACATCCACAGAAGGCGTGGTTTCATCGAACAACTTTTCGGCCACCTTGATCAATGCGTTCAAGTAGCTGGCCTGGTACATCTTCAGTCGGGATTGGGCTCCAGCGACAGCGATCGCAAACAACTCGCCATTGACGCGCCCAGCGACAGACATCGACGCCAATCCCTCGCTGCCTTCGTTCTCGACGAGTGCCCACCCCTGAGCGCGGAATGAAGCGACCTGCGCGATCAGGTCGGCAGGGTGCGTCAAAGTGTTCGAGGCCATCTGCGGCCACGGCATGCGCGTGAGTTCGCGCTCGACGTCGTCCACCGTCATGTGCGCGAGGATGGCCTTCCCCATGGCCGACACGTGCAGGCTGAGCCTGTCGCCGCGCGCCGAGGAGTAGCGCAGGGCCTCGTGCCCGGCGGCGAAGGCGCGCACCGTGACGACACCCTTGTGCAGCGATCCGCACAACGCACTTTCGCTGGTCTTGTTCCGCAACTCTTCACACGCCTGGGCCAGGCGCGCCGTCACGCCGACGTTTTCATCGATCTCCGTGGCCATCGCGAACAGTCGGCCCGTGGGATAGAGCCGCCGATTCTTCACCGATCGCGCGAGATAGCCGATGTCGATCAGCGTGCTCACCAGGTCCGAGCAACTGCTGACGGGGAGCTCGAGTTGCTGGGCCAGTTCGACATTGGTCATCTCGCGCTTCTCGCGTGCGAAGACTTCGAACAGCGCGAGCGCTCGAGCGGCTGCAGGGACATGTGAGGGCATATGAAATCCGAAATTTCGTACGTGGCGGATGGTAACAGGCAGTATGCACGGCGCCTCCGGGCAAAGCCCCTTCGCGGAACTGCGAAAAGCGTTTGACTGAATCCGATATACCGTATGACAATTACGATCAGTCGGATTAACGATTTTGTTTGGAGCATTCGAATGGACTTTGGATTGAAGGACCGCGTGGTCTTGATCTCTGGCGCGGGCCGAGGCATCGGCCGCGTCACGGCTCTCACCTTCGCGGCGGAGGGCGCAGCCGTCGCTGTGGTCGACATGGACGGCGATGCGGCCGACGGCGTCGCCGGTGAGATCCGCGCCACGGGCGGGCGCAGCGCGGCCTTCGCGTGCGACATCACCCAGAGCGCGCACGTGGAGGCCATGGTGACTTCCGTCCAGTCCACGCTCGGCGGCGTCGACGTGCTGGTGAACAACGCGGGCATCTCGCGCGACGTGACCTTGCTCAAGATGCAAGAGAGCGATTGGGATCGGGTGATGGACGTGAATATGAAGGGCACGTTCCATTGCTGCCGCGCCGTGCTCCCGCACATGAAGGCGCGCAGGTGGGGACGCGTCATCAACCTGAGTTCGCGTTCCATCTTCGGCAACCCGGGGCAGACCAGCTACAGCGCCTCCAAGCTGGCCATCGTGGGATTCACCCGGTCGCTCTCGCTCGAGCAGGCGCGCAACGGCATCACGGTGAACGCGCTCGCGCCCGGCTTCGTCGAGACCGAGGGCATCAAGAGCCACAGGAGCTACGCGCAGCTCAAGGAGGCCGCCGTCGCCAGGATCCCCGTGGGCTTTCTCGGGCAGCCGGAGGACATCGCGAGCACGATCGTGTTCCTCGCTTCCGAGCAAGCCCGGTACATCACCGGCACGACGGTGTTCGCCACCGGTGGAAGGTTCTCCTCGTGAGCGCCGGCGCGGCTCCGGCTTTGCGGGACATCGAAGCGCTTTCGAATGCGCGCCTGTACTGGGACGACCTCCCGGTCGGCACGTGCTTCGACACGCCCGCACGCAGCATCACCGAAGCCGACGTCGTCGGCTTCGCGAGCCTGACCGGCGACTTCAACCGCCTGCACGTGGATTGCGAGTTCGCCCGCAACAGCGTCTTCGGCCAGCGGCTCGCGCACGGCATGCTGGTGGCGTCGGTCGGCATCGGTCTGGCGACGCGCACGCTCGTGCATCAATTGATCGAGAACACCGCCGTCTCGGTGGTGGAGAACAGGCTTCAGTTCCTCAAGCCGACTTTCATCGGCGACACCATCCATCTGCGCATCGAAGTCATCGAAGCGCGCCCCACGCGCAAGCCGGAGCGCGGCATGACCATCTTTCGCCGCTCGATCATCAACCAGAGGAACGAAACCGTGATCGAGTCGACCGTGACCTATCTCATGAACCGCCGTCCCGACGGCCACGGAGGCACCGCATGAATTCGTCCACTGATTTCAGCGATCTGTCGCACCTGGTCCTGCCGCGCTCGATCGCGCTGGTGGGCGCCTCGGAACGGGCACAGAGCGTGGGCGGCAACACGCTGGAAAACCTCGTCACGCATTCGAGCTTCCGTGGCCGCCTGCATCTCGTGAACCCGGTGCGTCCCGAGATCAATGGCCGCGCCTGCGTCCGGACGATCAGCGATATCCGGGAGGACCTGGACCTCGCCCTGGTCGCGGTCAAGGCCGACCACGTGTTGCCGGTGCTGCAGCAATGCGCGGACCAGCGCGTGAAGTTCGCGATGGTCCTGACCTCCGGCTTCGGCGAGGTCGGCGAAGAAGGCCGCCGCGCCGAGGCCCGGATGCTGGAGATCGCCCGATCCAGCGGCATGCGCATCTACGGCCCGAATTGCCCCGGCTTGAACAACATCAACGCCCGCCTGGGCATGACCTTCTCGCCGGCGTACCGGTTTGACCAGAAGCCCGGCCCGATCGGGCTCGCCACCCAGGGTGGTGGCATGGGCCGCACCGTGATCCAGGCGATGGCGCGCGGCATCGGCACCGGCCTGTGGTTCTCGGGCGGCAACGAAGTAGACCTGGAGGTGAGCGACTTCATCCACTACATGGCCACCGCGGACGACATCAAGGTGATCGTCACGACGCTCGAAGGCGTGCGCAACGGCCCGCGCTTCCTGGCCGCGTGCCAGCACGCGGCGCGGCACGGCAAGCCCGTGGTGGCGATGAAGATCGGCAAGTCCGACTATGGCGTCAAGGCGGCGCAGTCGCACACCGCCGCGATCAGCGGCTCGGCCGAGGTGAACAGCGCGGTGTTCCGTGAACTGGGCGTGATCGAGGTGGACGAGGTCGGCGAGTTGATCGATACCGCGGCCCTGCTGGCGCGCGGCCAGCCGACCGGCAAGGAGAAGGTCGCCGTCTTCTGCTACTCCGGTGGCACGGCAGCGCTGGCCGCCGACAAGGTCGGCACGGCGGGCTTGACGCTGGCCGAATTCGAGGAGACGACGCTCGCAACGCTGCGAACGCAGTTGCCCGACTACGCGGCCATCTCCAATCCGGTGGACACCACGGCCGTGGTGCTGACGAACGCCGAGATCGGATACGCATCGCTCAAGGCGGTCGTGGACGACGCGCAGGTCGGCGCGGTCATCTATCCCATTCCCTTCGACTATGGCGAGGTCACCACCACGGCCGCCGAAAGCGCTGCCCGGGTGCAACGGGAGACCGACAAGCCGATCGTGATGGTCTGGATGAGCGACAAGCTCGGCCAAGGCTACCCGACGCTGGTCGACAACGGCATGGTGCCTGCGCGCTCCGTCGCCGGTGCGGTCGATGCGGTGCGCCGCTATGTCGAATACGGGGCATGGAAGGCGCGCCGCGATGCCGGCTGGATCCCCCAGGCGCTGTCTGGGCCTGCAGCGGCCGGCGGCGACGACGCGCGCGGCCTGCCCGACGTCGCGGGGCCGGTGCGCGAGCACGAGGCCAAGGCCGTGCTCCGCACCTGGGGTGTGCCCGTGCCGCAGTCCCGGTTCGCCGCCAGCGCGGACGATGCGGCGCGCGCCTTCGCCGAAATAAGTGCGCCGGCGGTCGCCATGAAGATCGTCAGCCCGACGATCACGCACAAATCCGATGTGGGAGGCGTTCGTCTCGGCATCGATTCGGCTGACGCGGCCCGGCGGGCGCACACGGAGATGCTGGCCGCCGTGCGCGCCGCAGCACCTGGTCATGTGCTCGATGGCGTGTTGGTCGAACAGATGTCGACCGGCCCTTTCGTCGAAGTCGTGGTCGGCGTGCACAGGGACCCGGCGTTCGGCCACGTCTGCACCGTGGGCCTGGGTGGGATCGCCATCGAGCTGTTCAAGGACGTCAGCCGTCGGCTGCTGCCGCTCGACCGCCGTCGCGCCCGCGAAATGCTCGAAGAAACGCGTTGCATGCGCCTGCTCGCCGGCTTCCGCGGCAGGCCGGCGATGGACGTGGATGCCTTGGTGGATGCGTTGGTCGCCGTGAGCGACATGGTCATGCGCTCACCCCGCATCGAAGAGGTCGAGATCAACCCGATGGCGGTGATGCCGCAGGGCCGCGGCGTCATGGCGCTGGATGCCGTTCTCAATATTTCCCCGAAAACTTGATCACCATGCACACCACCGACATCGGGTATGCCACGGCGGACGCCGTCGTCATCAGAGGCCAGGACTTCAGCACCGAGATCCTGGGCAAGTGCGACTTCGTCGACATGATCCTGCTGACGGCCGTGGGGCGACGGCCGACGGCACAGGAGAAGGTCATGATCAACATGATTCTCGTGATGGCGGCCGGCCATGGGGTCACGCCCAGCGTGCTCTCGGCGCGACTGACCTACCTGGGCGCACCGGAGGCACTGCAGGGTGCGGTGGCAGCGGGCATGCTGGGTGGCGGCAGCGTGTACCTGGGGCCGACCCAGAACATCGCGCAGTCGCTGATCGACGCCTGCAGGCAGCTCGACGCCACGGCCAGCGATGCGGAGGTCCGCCAGTTGGCCGCGGGCTACATCGAAGCTGCGAAGGCGGCGAAGAAGCCGGTGCTCGGCATCGGCAGCGGCACCCACGTCGACGGCGACCCGCGCACGAGCGTCATCCGGCAGCTGTCGCGCGACAACGGCTTCTACGGCCTGCACTGGCGCTTGATGGATGCTGTCGCGGACGTGCTCAGCGAGAACAAGGGTCGCCGCTTCGTCGCCAACGGCGCAGGCGCCATGGGCGCAGCCATCGCCGACATGCAGCTCGACCCGTTGCTGGGGCGCGGCCTGATGCTCACGGGCCGCTGCGCCAGCCTGGTGGCCCACATCCTCGAAGAGCGCGACCGGCCGATCGGACAGGCCGTGTGGGATCTCGTGCTGGAGCACGAGGCACACGCGCAAGCCGGTCATGTCGCGGCATGAAGCGGCATCGCTGCAGAGCCTCTTTGCCGGTAGTTGAACCAAACCCAGGAGACAGAATGAAGATGAAGGACAACCCGGGCCATCGGGCCTGCCGCTCGGCCATCGCGCTGCTCGCCTTCGGTGCCGGTGCCGCGTTTGCGCAGGGCTATCCCAATCGGCCGGTGACGCTGATCGTTCCGTTTCCGGCCGGTGGCGTCACCGACGTCAGCGCGCGCCTCGTGGCGAAAAAGCTCGGTGAAGAGCTCAAACAACCGGTGGTGGTCGACAACCGCCCCGGTGCGGGCGCGTCGATCGGCGCGGGGCTCGTGGCCAAGGCTGCGCCCGACGGCTACACCCTGCTCGTCGGCACGCTGGCCAACATCGTGGTCAACAGCTACGTCTACAAGGACACGCTCCCCTACAAGCCGCTCGAGGCGTTCACGCCGGTGCATGGGACCATGGCCCTGCCGTTGGTGGTCGTGGCCAAGGGCGGTTCGCCGTTCAAGACCTTCGCGGGGATGATCCAAAGTGCCCGCGCGCAGCCCGGCAAGTTGACCTACGGGTCGGCGGGCGCCGGCTCGGTGGCGCACTTGGCGGCCGAGTTGTTGCAGGCGCAAAGCAGATCGGCGCTTGTCCACGTGCCCTACAAGGGCAGTGCCCCGGCGATCACCGACCTGCTGGGCGGCAACATCGACCTCGCCTTCGATTACGCATCGTCGACCGCGACGCATGTCAAGGCCGGCAAGCTCACCGCCCTGGCCGTGACGGGGCCGACGCGTCTTGCCGCTCTGCCGGGGGTGCCCACGCTCGCCGAATCCGGCTTCGCCGGTGCGCAGGTCAGCTCCTGGATCGGCCTCTTCGCACCCGCCGCCACGCCCCGCGCGACGGTGGACACGCTGAGTGCCGCGATGACGCGTGTCATGGCGAACAAGGAGGTGGCGGACGCCATCGTGGACGCGGGCGGCACCGTGTTCCCATTGAAGCCCGCCGAGTTCAAGAGCTTCATCGAGAGCGAGCATCAGCGATGGAAGCCCATCATCGAGAAGCTCGACATCAAGCCCAACTGAGCGGACCCCCAACCAGAGTCAAGGCGATCGCATGGATTACCGTTTCGTGGGCACCTCGGACCTCAAGGTGTCCGCCATCAGCCTCGGCACCGCCACCTTCGGCGGCGGGGGCGACTTCTACAAGGCATGGGGCGAGACCGATGTCGAGCAGGCACGGCGCCTGGTCGACATCGCGCTCGATGCGGGCGTCACGCTCTTCGACACCGCGGACGTGTACTCCAAGGGGCTGTCCGAGGAGATCCTCGGGCAGACCGTCCAGGGCCGGCGCGACCGCATGCTGATCGCGACCAAGGCAGGGTTTCGCATGACCGACGCCCCCGACGACGTCGGCGCGACGCGCAAGCACCTCGTGCAGGCCTGCGACGACAGCCTGCGTCGCTTGGGCGTGGAGACCATCGACCTGTGGCAGCTGCATGGCTTCGACATGCTGACGCCCCTGGAGGAAACGCTGAACGCCGTCGACGAGCTGGTGCGCGCCGGCAAGGTCCGCTACGTGGGCTGTTCCAACTACTCCGGTTGGCAACTCATGAAAGCCATGGCCTTGGCCGGCGTACATGGCTGGCCGAAGTACGTTGCCCACCAGGTCTACTACTCGCTGCTCGCACGCGACGTGGAGTGGGAGCTGCTGCCGCTGGGCCTGGACCAGGGCGTGGGCACCATCGTGTGGAGCCCGCTCTCGGCCGGCATGCTGAGCGGCAAGATCGGCCGCAACCAGCCGGCGCCCGCAGGCAGCCGCATCGCGTCGCTGGGCTCGCGTGCCATCGTGATGCCGCAGGAGCAGTTCTTCGACCTGATCGACCTGCTGCACTCGCTGGCCCATGCACATGCGCGGCCCGTGTCGCAGATCGCGCTGAACTGGCTGCTGCGCCGGCCCACGGTGTGCAGCCTCGTCATCGGCGCGCGCAACGAGGCGCAGCTACGCGAGAACCTCTCGGCATCGGACTTCGTGCTGAGTGCCGAAGACGTCGCGCGGCTCGACGAGGCCAGCGCGCGCGATGCGGCATACCCGTACTGGCACCAGCGCAGCGTCTACAAGGAGCGCAACCCGCGCCTGTGCTGACGCCTTCCGATTTCTTCCGTCCCTCACTCCACGAGCCATGAGCACAACCAAACCCTTGCGTGTCAGCGACAACTTCATCGACGGCCGCTTCGTCGCTTCACAGACCCATCTGGAGGTCTTCAACCCGGCCACGAACGCAGCCGTCTCGCGCGTGGCCGTGGCGGAAGACGGACACATCGACCAGGCCATCGACGCGGCCCGCCGGGCGCAACGCGCGTGGGCCCGGCGCCCGGCGGTCGAACGCGCGGGCTTCCTGCGCCGCATCGCGCAGGGGATTCGAAATTACACTTCGCTGCTGGCGCGCGTCATTTCCAAAGAGCAGGGCAAGCTGGCCGAGGTCGAGGTGTCCTTCACCGCCGACTACCTCGACTACATGGCCGAGTGGGCGCGCCGCATCGAAGGCGAGGTGATCACGAGCGACCGGCCGGATGAAACCATCCTCATGCTGCGCAAGCCGCTGGGCGTGGTGGCTGGCATCCTGCCCTGGAACTTTCCGTTCTTCCTGATCGCGCGCAAGATGGCACCGGCCCTGGTGACCGGCAACGCCATCGTCATCAAGCCCAGCGAAGAAACGCCGAACAACTGCCATGAGTTCGCCCGCATCGTCGCTGCCGCCGAACTGCCCGCCGGCGTGTTCAACGTGGTGAATGGTGCTGGCAGCGTCGGCGCCCGGCTGTCGGGCCATGGCGGTGTCGACATGGTGAGCTTCACCGGCAGCGTGCGCACGGGCAGCGCCATCATGTCGGCTGCGGCGGACCACATCACGAAGGTCAACCTGGAGCTCGGTGGCAAGGCGCCTGCCATCGTGCTGGCCGACGCAGACCTGGACCTGGCGGCGCGAGCGATCCGCGACTCGCGCGTGATCAACAGCGGCCAGGTCTGCAACTGTGCCGAGCGCGTGTACGTGGAGCATGCTGTCGCTGAGCGCTTCGTCGACAAGGTCGCCGGCCTCATGCGGGAGGTCCGCTTCGGCGACCCGCTGGCACAACGCGACCTCGACATGGGCCCCTTGATCAACCGCGGCGGACTTGACAAGGTCGCCCACATGGTCGATCGAGCGCGCCAGCAGGGCGCACGTGTGGTCACCGGCGGCGCGATCGCCGACGTCGAGCATGGCTTTCATTACCTGCCCACCGTCCTGGCCGACTGTCGCTCCGACATGGACGTGATGCGCGACGAGATCTTCGGTCCCGTGCTGCCGATCCAGGTGGTCGACGGCCTCGACGAAGCCATCGCCCTGGCCAACGCCAGCGAGTACGGATTGACCTCGTCGATCTACACGGGCAGCCTCGGCAAGGCCTTGCAAGCCACGAGGGAGCTGCAGTTCGGCGAAACCTACGTGAACCGCGAGAACTTCGAGGCCATGCAAGGCTTCCACGCCGGGGTGCGCAGGTCAGGCATTGGCGGGGCCGATGGCAAGCATGGACTCTACGAGTACACGCACAGCCACGTGGTGTACCTGCAGGGCTGACACCATGTACTTCGATTTAGCCAACCTCGGCGGCAAGCTGAGCTACAAGCTGCTGTCGTCCACCGTGGTACCGCGCCCCATCGCCTGGGTCACCACGCGCAGCGACCACGGCCACCTCAACGCGGCTCCCTTCTCGTTCTTCAACGTCTTTTCCGGCGAGCCGCCTGTCGCATGCCTCGGGATCGGCGAGGGCATCCATGGCCCGAAGGACACGGTGAACAACCTCCGCGCCAACGGCGAGCTCGTGATCAACCTGGTCTCCGAATCGAACGTGGTGTCCATGAACATCACCGCGACCGCCTTCGAGTCGGAGATCGACGAGCTGGAGGAGGCCGGCCTAGCCACGGTCGCGTCGACACACGTCGCGCCGCCGCGCATTGCGGCCAGCCCCGCGTCCTTCGAGTGCCGCGTGCGCGAGATCATCCCCCTCGGCACGGCCAACCACCTCATCCTGGTGAACGTGCTGGCGGCGCACATCATCGACGAGGCGATCACCGACGTGGATCGCTGCCGGATCGATGCCTCGCGGCTCGATCTGGTGGGACGCATGGAAAGCCCGGGCTGGTACGTGCGGACACGTGATCGGTTCATGCTCAAGCAACAGGTGAAGCCGCTGCGTGACGCTTGACCACGATATGCGGATCTGGCGGCGTGGACCTCAGCGGTCTTCTAGGGCGTCGTAGGCACGTGGTGCATGAGCCGGCCGCCTTCCCGGGACTCCAGCACGGTCCCTTTGAATTCCGCGACGATGGAGGTGCGCTCGGAGGTCATGTAGGCCGCCAGATGCATGACGGGTGCGTTCGGCCCTTCCTCGATGACGCGGACCAGTCGCAACAGCGGCGAGCCGACGTCGACGTCAAGAATCGAGGCGATCTGCGGATCGGCGGACACCGCCGTGATGGTCTGCGACACCCTGGCGTAGTTGACGCCGTGGGCGATCAAGGTCTCTGAAAGGCCTTGCCGGCGCAGCCGCTCCGGCGTCACGTGCACGGCATGCCTGGCGGTCAACCAGGCCTCGATCACCATCAACGGTACCGTTCGCACGGAACGCACACGGCTGATGAAGAGCGCCTCCGTTCTTCCATCCAGAGCCAGCAGACCGCTGATGTCCGAAGGCGGGACTCGGGGCGCGAATTCCAGCACCTTCACCTTGGTTTGCCGGGAACGCTGAAGAAGCGATTCGACGAAATTGAGCGATGTGCGTTTCGAAGCGCGACCCGCCTGCGCAAGCACGAAGGTCCCTTTGCCGAGGCGTTTTTCGAGCAGGCCGGCGTCGACCAGGTCGCTGACGGCCCTGCGCACCGTGATGCGCGAGACGCCGAACAGATTGCAGAGCTGGTCTTCCGGCGGGATCGTCGAATCGGGCGGGTAGACGCCGCGCCGGATCTGCTCGCGCAGCGCCAAGAACAGCTGGCGATGCAACAGTTCGCCCTGGTGGCGGCTGAGAGGAATGCTCATGGTCTGGATCGAGGAGCCACGCGTTGCCCCGTTGCGGGCATGACATCATAATCACATAATGGCGTCTGCGGACAGCTCGGCTGGCGCCGTTGCCACCGCGGAGACATAACTTGAAACAAGCTGTTGTTGCGCCATGTTCGGCGCTCCGGTTTTCCCTAGCCGCCGAGAACGGGCACGGGCGACGCGTGGCGACGATCCGCGCGCAGGCGCAGGAGGGCGGGCCTTGAAACAGCTCGAACTGTCGACGATGCGCATCTTCGTCGGCGTGGCCGAGGGGGGCAGCATGTCCGCCGCCGCCGAGAAGTGCCATCTCACCGTTGCAGCGGTCAGCAAGCGCGTGCGCGACCTCGAATTGTCGACGGGCAATCACCTGTTCCAGCGGCATGCGAGAGGCATGACGCTGACGGCGGCCGGCCGATCGATGCTCCAGCATGCCCGGGAGATCATCTTCGCAGTCGACAAGATGCAGAGCGAGCAGCGACAACTCGCACAAGGGGTCGCCGGCGTGGTGAGAATCGCATCGATGGGCTCGGCGATAGCGCACTTCCTCCCGTCCGATCTCAAGGAGTTCTTCAACCTGCATCCCGGGGTTGCGATCGAACTGAGCGACGCGACCTCGGCGGACGTGGTCGAGGCGGTCCTCGAAGGCCGTGCCGACGTCGGAATCTTCCTGGCCTCGGCGAACCATGCGCTGCTCAAGATTTACGACTACTACCGCGATGCATTGGCGCTGGTCGTGCCGATCACGCATCCCCTTGCGGGCCGTGGCCACGTGCACTTTGCCGATCTGCTGGAGCATGAATTCATCGCGCTGGCGCGGCGCAGCACGATCGTTCAAACGATGATCGCCGCGAGCGAGGGCGCCTTGCGGATTCGTCTGCACGTCCACACCAGCGATGCGCTGTGCCGCATGGTGGGTGCGGGTCTGGGCATCGGGATCTGCCCGCTCAAGGCTGCCCGCAGCAACCGGCGCGTCGTGCCCATCGACGTGCTGGCGCTCGACGAGCCATGGGCGGTCAGGCAACTGCTGATCGGCGTGCGGCCCGACGAGGATGGACTCTCCGGTGCCGCGCGTGTCTTCCTTGCGCATTGCCGGGCCGCCGCATCCGTTGCGCTGGCCGACGAATTGGCCGGTGCCGACGCGCGTGCCGCTTGAACCGGTGATTGAAGCTGTGGCTGTTCGAAGTTGAACCGCGGTCGCACGCAAGTCCATACAGTGCGTGCCCATGCGCTCCCATTCATCCAGGCTCGAGGCAGTTCGCGGAGACGGAATCCGCAAGTTTCTGTCGACGCTGCTCGTCGCGTCGGCGATCTCCTTCCTCGTCACGAACAGCAAGGCAGATCCCTTTCCGCACAAGGCGATCGAGCTCATCGTCCCGTCTTCGCCGGGGGCGCCCATCGATACCGTCGCACGTGCGATCGCACCCGCCATGGCGATGTCGTTGAAGCAGCCCGTGGTGATCCAGAACGTGCCTGGCGCCGGCGGCGTGCTGGGCGCCACGAGGCTCGCGCGTGCTGCGAAGGACGGCTATACCGTGGGCATCGCGTCCTCGAACATCGTGATCGCGCCCTCTCTGTACAAGCTCTCGTATGACCCGCGGGCGGACATCGCCGCCGTCACGGTCATCGCGGCCGGTCGCATGGTGCTGGCCGTGAATGCCAAGCTGCCCGTCAAGGGCGTCAAGGAGCTGCTCCAACTGGCCGCGTCGAGGCCGGCCGGCAGCAGCCTGACCTACGGCTCGCAGGGTGTCGGTTCCATCGCGCATCTCGAATTCGAACTCTTCAAGGCCACGACCACGACTTCCTTTCTGCACGTGCCCTACAAGGGGTCGGACCAGCTTTACACGGCACTCAGCGCAGGAGAGATCGACGTGGCGTTTCTCGCCGCGTCGGCGGCCATGACCCTTGAAAAGACAGGACGCATCAAGGTCATCGGAGTCATGGGAGATCAGCGGCTTACCGGCCTGCCTGCCGCGGCCACCCTGAAAGAGCAGGGTGTCGACGGTGTCGACAACACCTCCTGGATCGCCATGTTCGCGCCCGGCGGCGTCGATCCGATCGTGATGAATCGCATCCACAAGGAAGCGGTCCGCGCGTTGAACGCACCCGAAGTGAAGAAGACGCTCGAATTGGCGGGCTACCAGCTCGTCGGAAACGACGCAGCGCAGGCCCAGGCGACCTACCTGTCGGACCTGCGCAGGTACCGCTCGATCATCGTCGAACGGAACATCAAGGTGTCCGAATGACGACCGCCGTGACATCCGACGGACCCAGGACCTACCGCTTCGGCGGCATCGAGGCCGACCGCCCCGACTACCTGGCGCGCCAGCCGCACGAAGTCGCGATGCTGCCCGCACTGCCCATCGTGGACGCACATCACCACCTGTGGGACGTGAGGGGCGCGGCCGATCCCAGGCTCGGCGGGAAGAGTCACCGCTACCTGGTCGACGACTACATGGCCGACGCGTCGAGCGGTCATCACGTCACGGCCTCGGTGTTCGTCGAGTGCCGCACCATGTACCGGGCATCCGGGCCGGCACAGCTTCGGCCGGTCGGCGAGGTCGAGTTCGCCGCTGGCATGGGCGCCATGGCCGACAGCGGGAGCTACGGATCGACGCGGGTCTGCGCAGTCGTCGTGGGGCAGGCGGACCTGACGCTGGGGGCCGGGGTGTACGAAGTCCTGGAGGCCTGCACGATCGCGGGCTCCGGCCGCTTCCGGGGCGTGCGTCACAGCGCCGGGTGGAGCGACAGGCCCGGCGTGCGCAACAACGCCACATCGACGGGACCGGGCATCTACACGAGCAGCCCGTTCCAAGCAGGCGCGCGCTGCCTGGGAGCCATGGGCCTGTCGCTCGACGCGTTCCTCTTTCACCACCAGCTCGGTGACCTGGTGGCGCTCGCGCGGGCCGTGCCCGAGTTGCCGATCGCGCTGTGCCACTGCGGAGGCCCCCTTGGATTCGACACGGCAGAAGTACACCAGCGAGAAGTCTTCCAGGCTTGGCGCAGCAACATGCGGGACGTTGCTGCGTGCGACAACGTCCACGTCAAGCTGGGCGGCATCATGAATCGCCTGGGAGCCTTCGACTTTCGAACGGCGCAAAGGCCGCCCACGTCCGCGGAGCTGGCCCGCCTGTGGCGTCCGTACGTCGAGACCTGCATCGAACTCTTCGGCCCACGCCGCTGCATGTTCGAGAGCAACTTCCCGGTCGAGAAGATGGGCATTTCGTTTCACGCGCTATGGAATGCGTTCAAACGGATGGCGGCTGGCTGCTCCGACGATGAGCAGGCAGAACTGTTCAGCCGGACGGCCACGCGCTTCTATCGCATTCCCGAGCCGGCCGGAGAGCCGGATGTTTGACGAGTGGCGCGGCAACACTGCGCGCTTCGCCTCTAACCCTGGAACCATGAGGAGACGAACCATGGCCTTTCGCATCTTTGTCATCGCGCTGCTTGCGCCCGTGCTGGCCCACTTTGCAAGCGCGCAAACCGTGCCCACCGGCTACCCCAAGGAATATGCCAAGCTGGTGGAGGCCGCCGAACGCGAGGGCGTCGTCACCGTCTACTCGTCCACGGACTCCAAGTCCGTGGCCGGCCTGCTGCAGGCCTTCCAGGCGCGGTATCCCAAGATCAAGGTCGACTTCGTGGACCAGAGCAGCAACGAGATCTACACGCGCTTCACGAGCGAGGCCGCCGCGGGGCAGGGCACCGGCGACATCGGCTGGGCCGGTTCGGACACGGCGGTGAAGCTGTTCCACGATGGAATCGCGGCCGAGTATGTCTCGCCCGAGGCGCGCAACGTGCCCGACTTCGCGATCTGGAAGAACGCAGCCTTCGCCGTCACCTACGAGCCCATCGTGACCATCTACAACAAGCGGATGGTGCCGGCCGGCGACGTGCCGGCGACTCGTCAGGATCTCACGCGCTTGCTGATCGACAAGCGCGAGACCTACCGAGGCAAGGTCGGCACCTACGACGCCGAGCGCAACGCTGCCGGCATCGGCTTCCTCGGCGAAGACTCGCGTTCGTACCCCGAAACGGCGTGGCCGCTCTTCAAGGCGCTGGGACAGAGCGGCGTCAAGCTGTTCAACTCCAACGGCACGATGGTGGAGCGGGTCGCTTCGGGCGAGATCGCGCTGGCTTACAACCTGGCCGCCGCCAACGTGGCGGAGCGGATGAAGACCGATCCGTCGATCGGCATGATCCTCCCCTGCGACTACACGCTGTATTTGACGCGGACCGTGGTGCTGTCGAAGCGCGGCAAGCACCCCAACGCGGCCAAGGTGTTCCTGGACTTCGTTCTGAGCAAGGAAGGCCAGCAGCAGATGGCGGACAAGTCCATCGGGAGCATCCGCGCCGACGTGCAAAACAACCCTGCGCTGCGACGGGCGCCCGAGTGCAAGAACGCGAAGGCCCTGACGCCGGGCCCGGAGCGGCTGATCGTCTTCGATCCGGCCTGGCGCATCGATTTCCTGCGCCAGTGGAAAGCCGCCTTGCAGGCGAAATAGCGGATGCCCACCCGCATGCGTGTGGCGCTCGTCCTGGCGACGGCGCTCTTCGTCCTGGCCCCGATCTTCCTGATCGCGTGGCAAAGCGTGCAGAGCGATGCGTTCTTCAAGCCGAACGCGAGGCTGTCGCTCGATGCCTTCAAGTTCGTCCTCACGGACGACGACTTCTATGCATCGTTGTGGAACTCGGTCCAGATCTCCGTGGGAATGACGCTCATCGCCGTGCCATTGGGCAGCGCGCTCGCATTCCTCCTGACCCGGACGGACGTGCCCGGGGGGCGTTGGATCGAACCGCTGGTGCTCGCACCCATGTTCATCTCGTCGCTGGTGCTCGCGTTCGGCTACGTGGTCGGCGCCGGCCCCGTCGGATTCGTGAGCCTGCTCGCGAAGTCCGTGTTCGGGGTGGTGCCGTGGACCTTGTATTCCAAGCCCGCGATCATCGTCATCGCCGGGCTGACCCACGTGCCGCACGTGTACCTGTACGTCTCGACGGCCTTGAAGGGCGTGGGCTCCGACATCGAAGAGGCCGCCCGCGTGTCGGGCTCGAATCCTTGGCGCGTGGCCCTCGACGTCAGCCTGCCGATGGTCCTGCCGACCATGCTCTTCTGCACGCTGCTGCTGCTCTTCCTGGGCATCGAGCTGTTCGGCCTGCCGCTCGTGCTGGGAGAGCCGGAGGGCATCTCGGTGCTGGCCACCTACCTCTTCAAGCTGACCAACCTGTTCGGTACGCCGGCCTACCACCTGCTCGCCGCGGTCGCGATGCTGATCGTCGCGCTGACCTTGCCCATGGTCTACCTCCAACGCAAGATGATGAACGACGCGGATCGCTTCGTGTCCGTCAAGGGAAAGGCGGCTGCCCGCAAGCCGCTGTCGCTGGGGCCGTGGCGCTGGGTGGCTTTCGGCGCGATCGTGGCGTGGCTCGCCGTCAGCGTCGTGCTGCCGGTCGGTGCCGTCATTCTTCGGAGCGTGCTCAGGACCTGGGGCGAAGGCGTGCCGCTCGCCGGAAACTTCACCGCGCAGCATTTCGCGGCGATCTTCGAGTTTCCGAATCTCAGGCGCGGCATCGTCAACACCGCCTTGATCGCCACGCTCGGTGCAGCCTTGTCGGTCGCCGTGTACACCGTGCTCAACTTGGCGGTGCACCGCTGGCGTTCCCGCTGGGCTGCAGTGATCGACTACCTCGTTCTGCTGCCTCGGGCGTTGCCGGGGCTGGTCGCCGGACTCGCGATCTTCTGGCTGTTCCTCTTCGTTCCGCTGATCAGTCCGCTGCGCTCGACGCTGCTGTCGATCTGGATCGCCTACACCCTCGTCTGGCTCGGCTACGGCATCCGGCTGATCAGCGGCTCGCTGCTGCAGATATCCCCCGAGCTGGAAGAGGCTGCACGGGTGGCCGGCGCGTCCGCGGGCCGCGTCAGCCTGCACGTCACGGTTCCATTGGTGCGGGCGGGCCTGTTCAGTGCCTGGGCTCTGATCTTCATCACCTACGTCAAGGAGTACTCGACAGCCGTGTACCTGCTCGCGCCCGGGACCGAGGTGCTCGGCTCCCTGATGGTCTCTCTCTGGGACACGGGTGCCATCGACACGATCGCAGCCTTGTCCACGGTCAACATCGTCATGATCGGACTCGGCGTGTTGCTGCTCCAGCGCTTCGAAAAGGCCTCCCATGCCAAAGCTTGAAATCGAGGGCCTGAGGGTCACGCTCGGCAAGACGCCGATCCTCCAGGGTGTCTCCACTTCTTTCGAGGAGGGCGAGATCGTCGTGCTGCTGGGTCCGTCGGGCTGCGGCAAGACCACCTTGCTGCGCTCCATCGCGGGGCTGGAGCATCCCACCAGTGGCCGCATCGTGATCGACGGCGTCACGGTCTACGACAGTCCGCGCGGGATCGATCTGCCCAGCGAACGGCGCAACCTGGGGCTGGTCTTCCAGTCCTACGCGCTGTGGCCGCACAAGACCGTGTTCGAGAACGTGGCGTATGCGCTGCGCTTGCGCAGGATGAGCGAGGCGCAGATTCGCACCGGGGTCGACGAGGTCCTCGCAGGCATCGGCCTGGACGGCATGGCGGGCCGCTACCCGCACCAGTTGTCCGGCGGCCAGCAGCAGCGGGTGGCGTTGGCACGCTCGATGGCCTACAGCCCTCCGGTCTTGCTGCTCGATGAGCCCTTGTCGAACCTCGATGCCAAGCTGCGAGAGGACGCGCGCATCTGGATTCGCTCGCTGATCAAGTCGCGCGGCCTCAGCGCCATCTTCGTGACGCACGACCAGGTGGAAGCGATGGCGATCGCAGACCGCATCGTCCTGATGGACGCCGGACAAATCGCCCAGAGCGGCTCGCCCGAAGAGCTGTACGGGCAACCGGCCAGCCTGTTCGCAGCGGAATTCATGGGCGCGAACAACCACCTTCGCACGATCATCGCGGACTCGGGGCTTGGGGAAATCGTGCTGGCATTCGGCGACCAGTCGCTCAAGGCGCGGGGCGCGCGAGCCGAGGAACCGTCTGCAAGCACCGGCGTTGCGGTGATCCGCGTGGAAGCCGTGGGAAGTGGCCCGCCCGCCAGCGATGACAACGTCGTCCAAGCCAGCCTCGAGACGGCCGTTTACCTGGGGGGAAAGTGGGAGGCGGTGTACGTCTGCGGCGGCCAACGCTTGCGTGCCTTTAGCGCGCAACGCCCTCAGGAGGGATGTCACGCGCTGCACATCCCGCGCGACGCGGTGTGGTTCTTCCCGGATCCGTCGCAGCCTTCACAGCCCTCGCACCCATCAACCCGGTAACCCGGTAGCCCGCTTGTCGACAACACCACACGATCGGAAGAGCCATGACACAACGACTCCAAGACACCGTCAACATCATCGTGCCGACCGGCTCGCTCGGCGCCGGCATCCGCAGCGAACATCTCGAAGCCGGCATCGCGGCCGGCGCGCACGGGATTGCCTGCGACGCGGGCTCGACCGACAGCGGGCCGGCGTACCTGTCGAGCGGCAGGTGCAAGTACTCCAAGGGTGCGATCAAGGCAGACCTGCGCGTGCTGATGCTGGCCCAGGCGAAAGCGCACATCCCGTTGCTGATCGGCTCCTGCGGCACGTCCGGCTGCGACATGGCCTTGGACTGGACGCGCGACATCGTGATCGAGCTGGCGCACGAGCACGGTCTCGCCCTCAAGATCGCGGTCCTGTATTCGGAGCAGCGCGCCGACCTGATGGCGACATTGGCCAGCGGCGGAAATGTCACGCCCCTGGCGCCGTTGCAAGGCACGGGCGCCGACCTGTTCGAGCAATGCGACCACATCGTTGCACTCATGGGGCCGGAGCCCTACATGAAGGCCCTGGAGGCTGGGGCCGACATCGTGCTGGGCGGCAGAACGACAGATACCGCGGTTATCGCAGCGCTGCCGCTCCTGCGCGGCGCCGGTAAGGCGGCCTCGTGGCATGCAGGGAAGATTTCCGAATGCGGCGGCCTGTGCACGACCCACTCACGCGAGGGCGGCGTGCTGGTCCGTGTCGGCAAGGAAGCGTTCGAGGTGGAGCCGCTCGGGAGCGTCAGCCGGTGTACGCCGTTCACGGTGTCTGCGCACATGCTCTACGAGAACAGCGATCCATTCCTGCTGACCGAGCCCGGAGGCGTGCTCGACGTGACGCAAGCCCTGTACGAGGCGGTCGACGAGCGGATCGTGCGTGTGACGGGGTCGCAGTTTCACGAGAGGCCGTACACCATGAAGCTCGAGGGGGCCGGCCGTGGCGGCTTCCAGACCATCATGCTCGTCGGAATCCAGGACCGGGCTGTCTGCACCGAGGTGGAAGCGTTCATCGAACGTATGCACAAGGCGCTGTGCGAGAGAGTCGTGACGGCCTTGGAGCTGCAGCTGTCCGATTTCGACATTTCGCTGCGGCCCTATGGATGGAATGCGGTGACCGGCCTGCCCGTCGATGACGGCGGACCGCCGCCGAGAGAAATCGGGCTCATGTTCGTGGCCACTGCCCAGACCCAGGAACTTGCCACGCAGATCGCGAAGACCTGCAACCCTTGGTTCTTCCACATGCCGATCCGGCCCGAAGTCGAACTGCCGAGCTATGGGTTTCCGTTCTCCCCCTCGGAAACCGAGCGCGGTCCGGTCTACGACTTCAAGCTCAACCATGTGGTCCATGTCGGCGATGCCCTGGAACTAGTTCGCATGGAATACGTCAGCACAAAGGAGGCATGCCATGCCTAAGCTCGGCGAGGTCTGCCACAGCGTGAGGTCCAAGAATGCCGGGCCGTTCTGGATCACCATGGATTTCTCCTTCGGGGACCAGGAATCGTTCGACCGCTATGCGGGCGCGTCCGTCTTCGACCCTGTGCTGATCGGCGAAAGACTGGGGGTCGACGCAGCGCTGGTCAAGGTGTTCAGCGTGCCGAATTTGCGCGTGGTGAAAGTGTCCTATGCGCGCTCCAAACCCCAGGGGGGCATGGTGGAGCGGGACATGCACGGCGGCCAGCAGTACGTGCGTCTTCTCGATCTGGAGATGAGCGCCTCGGCGGACCGCGCAGGCGGCCGACAGGGAGACCCCGGCCCGTTGGCGGCATGATCGACGCCGACTTCACCGTCGCCATCAGCCAGCGCAACGTCGATGACGAGGCCATCGGGTACATCACGCGGAACGGATGTCGCGTTCACGTACTCGACCTGCCGCAGGGCCAAGGCGACGACGCGCTCGGCGAGGACGAACTCGCTGACGCCCTGAAGGACTGTGACGCATGGATCGTCGGACATGCGCGCGTCACGAGGTCGCTGCTGGTACGGCTTCCGCGGCTGCGCGCGGTGTGTCGCCGAGGTGTGGGCCATGATCGGGTGGACCTGGCCGCCGTTCGCTCGCTGGGCAAGGTGGCCACGATCGCGGCAGGGGGCAACGACGCGGCGGTGGCCGATCACGTGATCGGCCTGATGCTGGCGGTATCGCGTCGGCATCGCGAATGCCGGCTTCGGTTGGAAAGGGCTGACTGGTCCATCCCGGTAGGCTCCGACCTCTTTCGCAAGACCGTGGGCATCGTCGGGCTGGGTCGCATCGGCAGTGGCGTCGTCGCGCGCTTGTCGGGCTTCGAAAGCAGGCTGCTCGCCGTCAGCCCGAGCGCGGGCGCTTCTTCCTGGGCCGCACGCGGGGTCGAACTGGTGCCACTGGAACGCCTGCTGGCAGAGTGCGACTTCGTGAGCCTGCACCTGCCGTTGACCGAGCGGACACGTTTCATCGTCGACAAGGATGCATTGGAGGCGATGAAACCCGGAGCGATCCTGATCAACACGGCGCGAGGTGGCCTGGTGGACGACGAGGCGCTCTTGACCGCTTTGAGGGCCGGGAGGCTCGCCGGTGCAGGTCTGGACGTATTCATGAGCGAAGCAGACCCGCGACTCGCGCAAACGACCCGCGAACTCCTGGCCTTGCCCAATGTGGTGGCGACGTCGCACGCGGCAGGTTCCACCGTCGAGAGCCTGAAGCGCACGAACTGGGTGGCCGCGCAGTGCGCTGTCGGAATTCTGCGTGGCCACGTGTTGCCGCCGGGCGTCGTTGTCGCCGACGGCAGGCCGCCCTGACGCATGCCGCACCTTCGTCGGCGCCGCTTTGCCTACGCTTGGAGGATCAGGCAGATGTCTTGGAGTGTTGGGCAGGCTCTCCGGGGTGCTTTTGGCTAGATTGGACGTCTCGAACGGACGGATATGAAAACCCCTGGACACCCTGAAGACATGGCCAAGATCACGCGCCGAACGGTGCTGGGAACCGGTGCCGCCACGACGATGTTCCCTGTCGGCATCGGAGCCCGGCCTGTCCTACCCGCGCCCGTGCGGGAGACCGGCGACGCCGTGCGACTGGCGTTGCGCGTGAACGGAGAAGCCGTCTCCGTGACCATCGACTCGCGTGCCTCCTTGCTGGATCTGCTGCGCGAGCGACTGAAGCTCAGCGGGACCAAGAAGGGCTGCGACCACGGGCAGTGCGGCGCATGCACGGTGCATCTGAACGGCCGCGCAGTCGTCTCCTGCTTGACGATAGCCGCCAAGGCGGACGGCGCGAACGTCAGGACCATCGAGGGCGTCGGGTCCGGCAACAGCCTCCACCCGATGCAGCGTGCCTTCATCGACCACGACGCACTGCAGTGCGGCTACTGCACGCCGGGTCAGATCATGTCCGCGATCGCCTGCATGCAGGATGGACAGGCGTTGGACCGTGCATCCATTCGCGAATTCATGAGTGGAAACTTGTGCCGGTGCGGGGCGTACCTCGGGATCGTCGCAGCCATCGAAGCGGTGGCCACCGACCGGCGGAGGGACTGAAGATGCAAGCCTTTCGGTACATGCGGGCCACCAGCGTCGACATGGCGGTGAGCGCGTTCTCCGCATCCGGTGGCAATGCTCGCTACGTGGCGGGCGGCACGACGCTCTACGACCTCATGAAGCTCGGCGTCGAGAAGCCGACTCGACTGATCGACCTCACGGCCGTTCGCGGACTCGACACGATCACCACGGACGGCAATGCGCTCCGCTTCGGTGCCATGGTGTCGATGGCGGACGTTGCGCGTGTGCGCGAAGTACGGCGCGACTACCCGGTGTTGGCCGAGAGCCTGCTGAAAGCCGCTTCGCAGCAACTGCGAAACATGGCGACCGTGGGCGGAAACCTCTTGCAAAGAACCCGATGCCTCTACTTTCGCGCGGGCCCGGGCGTCTATCCATGCAACAAGCGGCAGCCGGGAGCCGGTTGCGCCGCCATCGAAGGCATGGACCGCGGGCAGGCAGTGCTTGGCACCAGTGGTGCGTGCACGGCGGCGGCGGCAGGCGATTGGCCGGTCGCCCTGATCGCGCTCGACGCGCTGGTCGAAGTGCGCGGGCCGAACGGCGTTCGCACGATGCAGGTGGCGGCACTCTACCGGCTGCCGGGCAGCACGCCGGAGCGTGAGTTCACGCTGGACGCAGGCGAGGTGATCACGGCGGTGATCGTCCCGAAGACGAGGATGGGACAGGCGTCGACGTACCACAAGATCCGCGACAGAGAGTCCTATGCCTTTGCCCTGGCATCCGCCGCGGTGGCCCTCGACATGGAAGGGCCGACGGTGCGGGAAGCGCGCGTCGCGTTGGGCGGCGTCGGCACTGTGCCCTGGCGAGCGCGACAGTCCGAGGCCCTCTTGCGCGGAGAGACCCTTTCGCCGGAGCGAGTCCGGGAAGCGAGCCGCGCAGCCTTCCAGGATGCCAGGGTCGGGCACCACAACGCGTTCAAACCCGATCTGGGCGCGCGGGTCGTCGCGGAAGCGCTGATGATCGCTGCCGCAAGGAGCCGGGCATGAGCGCGGCACCGTTCCCCGACATCGCGCGCTTCGATGCCCTGGACAAGGTCTGCGGCCGAACCGAGTACGCCGGCGATGTGCCGTTGCCCGGACTCCTGCATGCGATGACCGTCCCGGCCACGATCGCGAAGGGCACGCTGACGTCCATCGACGTTCGCACCGCCCTGGCGGTGCCGGGCGTGGTAAGGGTGCTGACGCCGCAAGACACGCCGATGCCCCAGGGAGGGGCGAACAGTGCAGCGCCTCCGATGTTGCAGAACGCGATCGCGTACCGCGGGCAGCCCGTCGCACTCGTCGTCGCCGAGACGCTGGAGGCGGCCATCGAAGGCGCCGAGGCCGTCAGGGCCGTGTTCGCCGCCGAGGCTTTCACGGTGTCCTTCGATCGCCCCGGCAGCCCGCGGGAGGATGCCAAGGCGCCGACCTTCGGCGACGCGGATGCTGCATTCTCGGCAGCGGCGACGACCATCGATCAGACCTACGTGACGACGGCCAACCATCACAACCCGATGGAGTTGCTGTCGACGACGGCGGTCTGGTCGGGCGGCCGGCTCACGATCTACGAAGGCACGCAGAACGCGGCTCGCATCAAGTTCGACGTGGCCCACCTGATGCAGATCGATCCGGCGAACGTCGACGTCGTGAGTCCGCAGGTGGGTGGCGGCTTTGGCCAGAAGGGCGAAGTGCAGCGTCAGACCGCCATCGTCGCCCAGGCCGCACGGCTGACGGGTCGGCCGGTCAAACTGGTGATGCCGCGCAACCAGGTCTTCCACAACACGCGATTCCGGCCGCACGTGAAGCATCACGTCCGATTGGGTGCCGACGCATCCGGGCGGCTGGTGTCGGCGCACTACGACACCCTTCAGCAGAACTCGCGGCGGGGACGTTACCCGGCCGATTGGTACCACGCCGGGTCTTCCAAGGTCTACGGCATCGCCAACTACCGCGGAACGTCGGGCGACCTGCGCCTCGACACGCAGGGTCCCTCGCAGATGCGCGCTCCTTTCGAGCATCCTGCGGCCTTCGCGTTCGAAAGCGCCATCGATGAACTGGCCCATGCGCTCGGTCGCGACCCGGTTGCGTTGCGCCTGGCCAACGACACCCGCATCGATCACTCGACGGGAAAGCGATTCACGAAACGTCTTCTGAACGAATGCCTCACGCGGGGCGCGCAAAGGTTCGGCTGGTCGAGGCGCCAGCCGGCGCCCGGATCGATGAAGGACGCCGATGGCAATGCCGTCGGATGGGGCGTCGCCGCGGGCGTCTACCAGGCCGCCATGCACCCGGCCATTGCGACACTTCGCATCGGGGCCAACGGCAGCACCCACTACGCGAGCGCGGGGCACGAGATGGGGCAGGGCATGCGCACGGCCATCGCGCAGGTGCTGATCGCAGGTCTTCGGATCGATCCCAGCCGTTTGACGATCGTCGTTGGAGACACGCGAGCGGCACCCCAGCATGGAACTGCAGGCCAATGGGGAACGGCCAGCTCAGTGCCCGTCGCCGCGGCCGCGGCACAGCGAATGGTGGCTGCGTTCGACGAGCTCCTGGCGGGGCGTGACGTTCCGGGCAACATGCACGCGCAGCTGGCACGCATCCGACGACCCTTCCTCGAAGTCCAGGTGACGATGGCGGCGCCAGGCCAGGGGCCCGAGCACGTCGAAAGGCTCAAGACCGGGGGATTCGCCGTCGCGGGGCTTCATGGCACCTATCCCGAGTTCACCGCGCTCAGCCACATCGCGCATTTCGTCGAGGTCCGCATCGAGACGTTCACGGGTCGAATCCGGGTGCCACGCATCGTGTCGGTGGCGGATTGCGGTCGCGTCGTGAGTCCGCGAACCGCCAGGAGTCAAGTCCAGGGTGGGGTGGTCTGGGCACTGGGGGCGGCGTTGCGCGAGACCAGCGAGGTCGATGCGCGGTACGGCGGTTGGCTCAATGCAGATCTGGCCGAATACCTCGTGCCGGTGAACGCCGACATCGGCGAGATCGACGTGAGCTTCATCGACGAGCCGGATTTCGAGGCCAATGCCGCGGGCGTCAAGGGCATCGGCGAGATCTCGATGGTCGGCGCTGCGGCAGCAATCGCGAATGCCATCTTCCACGCCACGGGGCGGCGCCTTCGCACCCTGCCGATGCGGCTCGAGCAATTGTTGTGAGCACGTGATGGAGTCCCTGGCCAAAGCCGTCGACGGCATTCTTCGCGGCGCCCCGCCCGGCGCGGCGTGGATGGAAACGAACCTCGCCGGCCTGCGACTGCGTCGCGTGACCCACCGCGGTCCCTTCGACTGCGTGTTTCATGGGCCCCTGTGCGGGCTGGTGGTGCAGGGCGCCAAGGAGGTCGTCGTGGGCAGGCGCCGCCTGCTGCTGCGCCCTGGCGATGCCATGCTGGTCAGCCATCACCTTCCTGCAGTGACCCGGATCATCGAGGCCTCGGCGACGCGGCCCTACCTGGCGGCGATACTGCCTTTCGACCTGGAGTTGCTCGCCCAGCTGGCCACGCAGCTCGACTATCGCGCCGATGGTGCGCATGGCGAGAGCGCCATCGAGTCGCTGGTGGCCGGCCCCGCGTTGTGCGATGCATTCAAGAGACTGCTCGGGCTCGCGCAGACGCCGGTCGAGTCCGGCATCCTGGCGCCGCTCGTCTCGAAAGAGATCCATCTGAGGTTTCTGATCTCACCGCAAGGTGCGGTCTTGCGCACGCTTCTGTCGGGCGACAGCCGGGCCAGCCGCATCGGAAGAGCCATCGCCTTCATGCGGCAGGGTGGGGAGCGCGACTGTTCCATCGCTTCGCTTGCCGACATCGCCGGGCTCGGCGCATCGTCGTTTCACGCACACTTCAAGGCCGTCACCGGCATGACGCCCCTTGGATACCAGAAAGAGCTGAGGCTCATGCGTGCGCGCGAGCTGCTGTTGGACCCGCAGCACAGTGTCTCGTCGGTTGCGTTCTCGGTGGGTTATGAGAGTTCGACCCAGTTCTCGCGCGAGTACTCGCGCCGCTTCGGCGCATCGCCGCGTGAGCATCGGACTGCACCGGTGTCGACGGCCGCCTGACTGCCCGGCCTCAAGGAAGCCGCGCGCGCAAGACCTGGATGAATGCCTGCAGCGCCGACGGAATCTGCCGATGTCCCGGGTAGTAGAGAAACAACCCCGGCCCGGGCGGGCACCAATCCTCCAGGACGGGCACCAGGCGCCCACTTTGCAGGAACGGCGCGACGGCGGCTTTTGGCACGTAGGCGATCCCACGGTGCTCGAGGGCTGCTTCCACCATCAAGGCGATGCTGTTGAAGGTGAGCCGGCCAGGAACGTCGAGCGCGGTCTTCTCACCGCTGCGCTCGAACTCCCAGCGGTACAGCTTGCCGCTCGGCATGCGATGGCGGATGCAGGCCTGGCTCAGCAAGTCTTCCGGTGCCTTCGGACGTCGCACCCGCTTCAGGTAAGTCGGGGACGCGACCGTGAGGAATTGCATGCCCTCTCCGAACCGCACCGCAACCATGTCTTGCGGCACCGTCTCGCCCAGCCGCACGCCGGCATCGAAGCCGGCTTCGACGATGTCCACGAACCGGCCCTCGGTGACGAGGTCCACGTTGACTTCCGGAAAGCGATCCAGCACACAGGGAATCACATGGCGCGTCAGCATCAGGGCCGCCGTCTCGGGCGCGTTGATGCGCACCGTTCCGGCCGGCACATCCCGCGTCGCGGAGGCCTCCGCCAGCGCGGCCTCGACGTCCTCCAGCATCGGCGACAGGCGCGCGAGAAGGCGATCGCCGGCCTCGGTGAGGGCGACGCTGCGCGTCGTGCGGTTCAACAGGCGCACGCCGAGGTTGCTCTCCAGCGACCTCATGGCGTGGCTCAGGGACGACGGCGCCATGCCGAGTTCGTCGGCGGCCCGCCGAAAGCTGCGGCGGGTCGCCACCAGCACGAAGGCATTCAAGTCGTTGAAGGATGGACGGGGCATGTGCATGTCTCTCTGCAGCGGCGGACGGGTTCGGATTGATGGGGCATTTTCACCAGAACGTTCGATGCGGCCTCGTCAATGAACGGCGGCATGCGGCCTACGCTGGCGGCTATCCAACACTCCACTTCAGCAATCGCATGAAACATAAATGGCACATCGCCGGGTTCTCGTCCGGCATCGGTCGGCTGCTTGCCGAGATGACGCTCGCCGGCCTCGTCTTGGGGACGCTCGGAGCCTGCGCGACGGCGCAGTCGCCTCAGGCCGCTCCGAACAAGGTGGCCGGAACCTGGCGCATGGTGCGCGCCGTCGTCGATCCCGACGGCGCGGCGAAACCGGCCTATGGCACCCGTCCGCAAGGCATGCTGGTGTTTACCACCGACATGCACTACGTTGAAGTGCTGACCGACGGCAACGTGCCGCGATTCGCGTCCGGCGTCCGGGGCCAGGGGACCGACGAGGAGAACCGTCGCGCGATGAGCGGCAGCATCGGCATGTTCGGGCGCTACACCGTGGACAGGCAAGGCGACTTCTCGGGCAACGTGGTCGAGGGGGCGACGTTCCCGAATTGGATCGGCAACGTGCGGACCACGGCCGAGCTTCGTCTGCGGGTCGAGGGCAACCGGATGTTCGAGGAGTTCCGTCGGCCCGATGGCACACGCATCGCGATCGAGTTCGAGCGCGTGCGCTGACGGGCGCGCACACAGACCGCGTGTCCCGCAACGCATGTCGTTGACCACATCTCCAAGTCTTCATCAAGGTTGCAGCATGTGGACATCAGCCGCGGGGGATGGTCGTCTGGTGAGCCGGCCGGAAGAATCGACAAGGCTCGCAACGGTGCGAGCCACAGACCTCAAACTCCTTATGCATCACGACACGAGACACCCTGCACGAAGCCTGGGGCGCCGCGCACCCATCCACATGCGCCGGCGCGCAGGCTCACTGTTCTTGAGCCTGGCTGCGCTGGCTGCATCGGCTGCATTGGCTTCATGGAGCGGGAGCGCCAGCGCGGCAGGCACCGACGACTACCCCGCCCGGCCGATCCGCATGGTGGTGCCGGCGTCGGCCGGCAGCAGTGCCGACACCGCCGCACGCGCCTTCGCCCAGAAGCTGGCGGAAACGGTCGGCAAGCCCGTCGTCGTCGAGAACAAGGTCGGCGCCGGAGGGCGCATCGGAGCCGCCGAGGTCGCGCGCGCCACGCCGGACGGCTATACCTTGCTCTACGGCACGTCCATCACCCAGGCGCTTTATCCGGCGATCGGGCAGAACGTGAGCTACGACCCCCTCAAGGATTTCGAGGCCCTGGGCCAGACCTTCTGGTTCGCGACGGCGGTGGTCTGCAATGCGCAGGTGCCTTTCAACGATTTCAAGAGCATGGTCGCCTACGCCAAGAGCAAGCCGGGCCAGTTGACGTTCGCCAACTCCGGCAACGGAGGCGGAAACCATTTCAGCACCGAGTTGCTGGCGACCATGGCCGGCATCAAGATCCACCATGTGCCTTTCCGCGGCAACGCGCCCGGCATCCAGGCCGTGCTCGGACGTGTCGTCGACTGCACCCTTCAAACGGAGATCAAGCCATTCGTCGAGTCCGGGCAGTTGCGCGCCTTCGCGACCACGGGCAAGGAGCGCGATCCCCGGTTTTCCAACGTCCCGACGGTCGAGGAACTCGGCATTGCGGGCTATGTCAGCACCTGGTGGCATGCCGTGTATGCGCCAGCGGGCACGCCGCCGGCCGTGCGGCGCAAGCTCGAGAGTGCGGTGAAGCTGGTCGCACAGGACCCGGCGGTTGCTGCGCGCACCGCCGACATCGGCTTGCGCCCGCAATATCTGCCACCCGACCAAGTCACGCAGCGGACCCAGGCCGACATCGCGACCTTCAAGCGCATCGCGGCCGAGAGCCGGATCGAACTGGAATGAGTCCGCTGGCGACCGAACCGAAGAGGATCTTGATCACCGGCGCAGGCCGTGGGCTCGGTCGCGCGCTGGCGATCGAGGCTGCGCGACAGGGGCATGATGTGGCCATCAATTACCGCTTCGATACGGCAGCGGCGGAAGCGCTGGCTGCGCAGCTAAGCCTCGGCGGCGGCAAGGTCATCGCGCTCCAGGCCGACGTGACGGACGCGCGCCAGGTACAGGACATGGTCGACGCCATGGTCGCGCAATTCGGCGGGCTGGACTGTGTCGTCAACAACGCAGGCATCGGCTCGGTCGTCGATCTGGATGCGCTGGACGAAGCGACCTTCGAACATGTCCTGCGGTCGAACTTGACCAGCGCCTTCCTCGTGTCGCAGGCCGCATGGCCGCACATGAAGGCCGACGGTGGCCGTCTCGTCTTCGTCTCGTCGGGCGCTGCGCGCTCCGGCGGGCGCCTGTCGGCAGCCTATGCCGCGTCGAAGGCGGGGATGGAGGGCTTGATGCACTACTACGCGACATATCTGCGCGCTCATCGGATCACGGCGAATGCCATCGCACCGGCGATGGTCGAGAGCGACATGGTCCGGGGCATGGCGCCAGCCGACACCGGCAGCCTGCCGTTCGGGCGCCTCGGACGCGCCGCGGAACTGTGGCCTGCGCTGCGCATGATCCTCGACACCGAGTACCTGACGGGCCAGACGATCCACGTCGATGGCGGCCGATACATGACATGAAGGGCAGCCAGCAAGCCGCGCCGCCGCTTGGCACTGCGAACGAGGCGAGCCGGATCAACCTGCAGCTGCTGTCTTACCTGGTGATGTTGGTGTCCGAGGAGCACGTCACCCGGGCCGCCGACCGGATGGGCATTTCGCAGCCTGCCATGAGCACGGCGCTGGCGAGGTTGCGCAAGGTGTTCAAGGACCCGATCCTGGTCCGCACGACGTCGGGCATGCGGCCCACCGCGCGCGCGCTGCACCTGGCGGAGAAAGCCCGCGTCGCGCTGGAGTTGCTGGATCACGGAACCGAGGATGGCTCGTTCGACCCCGCCTTGGCCAGCGGCCACTTTCGGATCATGGCGACCGAGGGCGTGGCGTCCGTCGTGATGCCGGAGCTGCTGGCAACGGTGCGGCAAAGCGCCCGGAATCTCCGCTTCACGGTCATGTCAGGAGACATCCGGCGAGCCCCCGAATTCCTGCGTGACGGCCAGCTCGAGTTCTCGATGGGGTTCACGCAAAGCAAGACCGACGATCTGCACCAGATGCTGCTCTATCCGCAGCGCATCGTGTGCCTGGCCAGCCGGGCGCACCCGCAGATCCAGGGCCGCCTCTCGTTCGAACAGTTCATCGAGCAGGGCCACGTCGTCTGGGGGGCGGATCCAGTGCCGTTTCCGGCGATCGAGGCGCTGGTGGACGACGCGCTCGCGCTGCGGGGCGTGTCGAGGAACGTCGTCGCGCGCGTGGCCAACCTGTCGACGTCCGCTGCGCTCGTGGCCAGCTCGGATCTGCTGGCCATCGTGCCCCAGCGCATGGCGCTGGATGGCGTCGTGAGCAGGCGCTGCCAAGTGCTGCCCTTGCCGTTCTCCACACCTGCGTTCGACGTGCGCCTCATCTGGCATGCGCGTTGGCACCGCGACCGCACGCACATCTGGCTGCGTCAATTGTTCCGGCAGTGCGCCGCCTCGATCCGGTCGCGGTGCGTGGGACCGGAGTGATGCGCGTGCGCCATGCGAGCGATAACCCATCACGGATGTGAGCATCGCGAAGACGACATGGGCGCGAGCGTGGTGAACACCTAGAGTCGAGTCGACATGCAGCATCGTGGCGAGCATGGCTTAATCCAAAGGACGACGAATGAGCAGACTGGAAGCGACACCGAAGGAAATGGGGTTCGACGACGACAAGCTGGAATCGATGCTTGCGTCGGTGCAGCGCGAGATCGACGGCGGAATCTCGGATGGCTCCGTGCTGCTGCTCGCACGGCGAGGAAGAATCATCCTGCACCGTGCCATCGGCTTTGCCAACCGAAAGGAAGATCGCGCCTTGCGCACCGACGACGTCATCCCCGTGATGTCGCTGACCAAGCAATTGACAGCGGCGGCGGTCTTTCGCTTCATCGACCGGGGACAGCTGAGCCTCACCACGCGGATCGCCGAGGTCGTCCCCGAGTTCGCGCAGCACGGCAAAGGCGCGGTCACGATTCGGGACGCCCTGAGCCACCAGGCAGGACTGCCGATGCAGCACCCCGTGGAAGACTGGCGAGACGGCAACGAACGCTACGTCGCCAAGATCTGCGCGATGCATCCCGACATCGCGCCGGCAGGCGTCGTCAACTACCATGCCGGCGCGGCGCATGCAATCCTCGGGGAGGTCATACGCCGCGCCGACGGTGGGCAGCGCTCGTTGACGCGCATCTTGGCCGACGAGGTCTTCGCACCCACCGGAATGGCCGACACCGCATTGACGCTCGCGGGACGCGGCGATCTTGCGAAGCGCCTCGCGCCCATCAACATGCTGTTGGATTCCGAAGGCACCATCCCGCAGCGCGACATCGAGCAGATCTCCGAAATCTCGGCAACGACCGAGTTTCTGGCCGGTGGTGCGTCGTCCACTGCCCATGACATCTTCAGGTTCGCGGAGATGTTCCGCTGCGGCGGCGTCGTCGAAGGCCGTCAGGTCCTGTCGCCGGCCATCGTCGATGCGGCCATGACGATCCAGACCGGCGACAAGGTCAGCGGCCTCTACAAGGCCGCCGTCGAGTCGCAGGCGGAAACGCCGTTTCCCGCCAACATCGGCCTGTCGTTCTATCTCCGCGGCACGGGCGTTTTCCTGGCGAGCATGGGAACGCTCAGTTCACCGCGCACCTTCGGCGGCTCGGGCTTCGGTGGCCAGCTCTTCTGGGTCGACCCGGACCGGGACATCACCTTCGTTCATCTGGTGATTGGCTACCCGCAGCTGTACACGTCGCGCAAGCGCTCCCAGCGGCTGTCCGACCAGGTGATCTGCGCGCTGAAGCACCCCTCCGCGGAATAGCGAAGTTTGCGCCCGGCACGCCGGGAGCCTCGCGTACGGACCGCGATGGCTGAAAAAGCTTTCAGGTGCGAGTCCGCCGCGTCTTGCGTGCAGAAGCTGGCGGACTTTGCCTTGATGTGACCATTGGAGGAGCGGGCGATGGCACGGCATCGCCGACGCTGTCATCGGCCTCCATCGCGATCAACGCGTTGACCCGCGCAGCCGCTTCCATGATCTCGGCGCAGAGGTCCTCCTGCTTGGAAGCGCGCCATCTTTCATCGGTCAATGCGAACGTGATGCTGCCCAGGATCTTCTGGTCCGGGTCCAGGATCGGCGCCGAGACACCGACTGCCCCTTCAAAGAGTTCCGAATACGTGACCGAGTAGCCCTGCCGCGCGAGCGCAGCCATGTGCGCGCGAAACTCCGTCCAGTTCTGGCCCATGCCGCCTTCGCGAATTTCGTTGAGGTGATGGAGCGCGAGCGTGCGCAGCTGGTACTGCGACAAGTGCGCCAGGATGATCTTTGCCATCGCGCCCTGGAACAGGGACATGGGCAAGCCTCGCTCGTGATGCGAGGGAATGGCGGGGTCGGGCCATGCGATGTCGACGCACATGATGCTGTCGCGGTAGTAGCTGGCCAGGAGCATGTTGATCTCGAGCCGGTCGCTGAGCTCCCGCATGACCTTGCTGCCGGCCCGCAGGAGCGGATCGCTGATGCGGATGGCCCGGTCGAGCTCGATGATGCGCGGGCCGAGCATGTACACGCCGCCGCGCGCCGCCGCGAGCAATCCGGCCTCGCACAGCGTGGCCAGGTATCGGTATGCCGTGGCCTTGGAGGTGCCCAGCATGTCGACCACCTCATCGAGGTGGACGCTGATGCGCCCTTCCTTGAAGACGTCCAGGACGCTCAGTCCTTTTGCAAAGCTGCTGTCCAACATGTCGCGTGTTCTTGTTGCCGCGTGGAATTGTCGCATCGCGCGTTCGCTCCACTTCAAGGCGTGGCGGCGCGCGCGGCCGCGCTGATCGCTGTTTCGGGCATCAGGGTAACCACCACGATCGATGAGAAAACGTATTTCGCATAATATGCGAATCATGATTCATCGCATGATGTGATTTGAAGATGCCAAAGATCGCTCCAGAGCCCGAGACCGGCCACAACGGCGCAGCCGTGGAAATAGCTCTTTCCGGCGCGCCCTTCGACCTGATCATCCTGGGAGCCGGCGCTGGCGGCATGGCGACGGCGCTGGTGGCCGCGCTGGAAGGGTTGAAGCCGCTCGTCATCGAACGCACGGACCAGGTCGGGGGGACGGCAGCGACGTCTGCAGGAACGATCTGGATCCCCGGAAACCGGCAGAGCGCAGACGCCGGCTGGTACGACGACCCGAAGAACGCCGCGCGTTACCTCGACCAGCTGATTGGCGACGGGGACCGTGGCGGGCTGCGTACCGCCTATCTCGCCACGGGCCCTGTCATGGTCGACTACTTGCGGCAGAAGAGCGAGGTCCGCTTCAACCCCAGCGGAAAGCACCCCGACTACCACCACATGGATGGCGCGGCCGTCCATGGGCGGACGCTCTATCCCGAACGCTTCGACGGGCGGCGTCTGGGGCCGGACTTCTGGCGCGTGCGGCCGCCCATCCCCGAGTTCCTGATCTTCGGCGGGATGATGGCGGGCAAGGAAGACGTGCCACGCTTGATCCACAGGTTCCGGAGCATGGGCAACTTTCTCCATGCCGGGGGGCTGCTGCTGCGCTACCTCAAAGACCGGCTGACGTATTCGCGTGGGACCCGTCTGGTGATGGGCAACGCGCTGGTCGCACGGCTGTTCCACAGCCTCCGGCAGAACGGGGTTCCGGTGCTGTTCGAAGGCGAAGTGCAGGATCTCATCCGGCGCGACGACACGGTGGCGGGTGTGGTGGTCAGGGTGGCCGGAGAGCTGCGAAGAATCGAAGCACGTCACGGTGTGGTCGTGGCCACGGGCGGCTACGGGCACCACGCCGGCTTGCGGCAGGCGCTGATGCCGAACCCGACACCGATGCACACCATGGCCAGCCCGGGCAACACCGGTGGCGGCCTCGAACTCGGCATGCGCAACGGCGGTCAGGTCGATGCAAGAGCGAATGCGCCGGGAGGCTTCTGGGTGCCTGTGTCCGTGACGCGGCGCGCCGACGGAACGAGCGGCCTCTTTCCCCACCTGCTGCTCGACAGGGCGAAGCCGGGGCTGATCGCGGTCAACGGCAAGGGCGAGCGATTCGTGAATGAAGCCAGTTCGTATCACGACTTCGTGCAGGGGATGTATGCCTCGCACACCAGGACGAAGACAATCCCGGCCTACCTGCTCTGCGAGGCAGACTTCATCCGGAAGTACGGGCTCGGCCACATCCACCCGGGCACGCGGCGCCTGCAGCGCTTCAGTGATTCCGGATACATCGTCGTCGCGCCGAGCATCGAGGCGCTCGCGACCCAGCTGGGCATCGACGGGCAAGCCCTTCGTGCGACTGTCGAGCGGTACAACCGGCTGGCGCGCGAGGGCAAGGACTTCGACTTCGGAAAGGGCGATACCGAACTCAATCGATTCAACGGCGATCCGGAGGCGGCCAACCCGTGCCTCGCGCCCATCGAGAAAGGGCCCTTCGTCGCGCTGGAGGTGTGGCCGGCGGAGATCGCCACCTCGGCCGGTCTCAGGACGGATGCCGATGCACGCGTGCTCGACGCGCAGGAAAAGCCTGTCGACGGCCTGTACGCAGTGGGAAACGACATGGCGTCCGTGATGGCCGGGACCTACCCGGGACCGGGCACGACGCTCGGGCCGGCGCTCACGTTCGGCTTCAGGGCTGCGATGCATGCGGCCGCGCGAGCCAAGGCTGTCGTGCCGGAGCCACCCTCCGCGATGAGCTTGCCGACCATCGAAGCGGCGCGTCTCGCCGCATGACATGAAGGCGAACGACGTGGACGAGATCACGAAATTCTCCCTGCTCAAGCGTCGGAGCGACCTGAGCTGGGCGCGCTTTGCCGAGCACTGGCACGGCACGCATGCGCGGGTGCTGCAGCGCGCCGGTCATGCCGAATACAACGCCGACTACGTGCAGAACCATTTTTCGCATCCAGCCGGGTCGGCCGACCGGCGGCACTTCGACGGCGCGGCGCAGATGCGCCAGCGCCCGGACAGCAGGGTGACGGCCGGCTTCCAGGAGGATTCACGTTACCTCGAGCAGGTGCGGCCCGACGAGGCATTGTTTCTCGACGTCGCCGCGTCCGTGGTCCTGTTCACGAAGTCGACCCATCACGTGGGTCCGACCCGCGACGGGTGCAAGCTGATGATCTTCGGCCGGTGGCATCCCGACCTCGGGCCGGTGGCCGGCGAGGCAATGCTCCGAGATTGGATGCGGCGGCTGCTCGCGCAAGGGCCCGCGGGCGCGCTCACGTCGCTCACGCACCACGTCGTGCTCGAAGGCGCGACGCGCGGCCTGGCAACGACGGCCTTCGACGACGTGAACCGGCCGGCCGAACACTTCGATGTCGTCGTGGAGATGAGGTCGGCGCTGGCCCGGGATCGCATGACGCTGCACGACGCACTCCTGGCCGACTGGCCCGCGGCCATCGATCGGGACGCAGCGTTCCTGACCTTCTCCGACGAAAAACGCATCTACTGACAAATGCCCGCCAACGAGGAGACAACATGAAGCGACGAATACTCCTGACCCTCTGCGCCTTGCTGGGCGCGCTCGCTGCGCCGGCCCACGGCGACAGCTTTCCGAGCAAGCCGATCCGGCTCGTCGTGCCCTTCAACCCGGGCGGCTCCGTCGATGCGCTGGCGCGCAAGCTCGCGCCGGGCCTGGGCACGAGACTCGGCGCGTCGGTGCTCGTGGAGAACAAGGCCGGTGGCAACACGGTCATCGCTTCGCAGTACGTGGCGAACGCCAGCCCGGACGGCTACACCTTGTACGTGACGCTGAGCGCGCCTTACTCGATCCTTCCGTCCCTCTACAAGCGGCCGCTCCCTTACGACCCGAAGACCGGCTTCACGCACATCGGCATTGCAGCGGAGATCATCTACGGCCTCGCGGTCAGCAGCGAGACGAAGATCGGCACCGTCCGGGAATACGTCGACTTCGCCAAGAAGAACCCCGGCCGCCTGACCTACGGCTCCACGGGCCCGGGGCAGGCGTTGACGCTCAGCATGGAACTGTTGAAGGCTAAGCTCGAGATCGACACCCTGCACGTTCCCTTCACGGGGCAGGCGCCGGTGGCGGCGGCGATGCTGGGAGGCCAGGTGGATTCGGCCATGATGGATGTCGGACTTTCCGAGCAGCACATCAAGACCGGCAAGATGCGGATGCTGGCGCTGGCCAGCAATGCGCGCAGCCCGCTTCTGCCCGATGTGCCGACGCTGCGGGAGGCTGGCGTCGCGCTCGACATCCCTCCGCTGTGGATCGGCCTGGTCGGGCCCAAGGGGATTCCCCAGCCGATCGTCGAGCGCCTGAACGACGCGCTCGACAAGGAAATGCGCACGCCGCAGATGCTGACGTGGCTCACGGGCGCGGCCCTCGCACCCATGACGAGCACGCCGAAGCAGATGAGCGAGCGAATCGCGTCGGAAACGCAGGTGTGGTCAGGCGTCATCCGGCAACTGGGCGTGTCGCTGGATTGACCATGGACGCACAACTTCGAGTCACCACGGACCGCCAGGCGATTGCCGAAGTCCTTGCGGCCTACTGCCAACGCCTCGACGAATACGACATCGACGCGGTCGGCCAGATCTTCGCCGAGGACGGTGTCATGGACCAAGGCCCCGGCAGGGGAGGACCGATCCGGGGTCGTGCCCGCATCGTTGCCGGCATGAAAGAGCGGCAGGCCCGCTTTCGTCGCACGGCGCACCACTTGGGGCAAAGCAGCATTCGCGTCGACGGCTCCGTGGCTCGCGCCCTCACCTACGTGACGGCGTGGCATCAGACATGGGACATGCAGAAGCAGACTGCTTACCTGAGATACGTGGACTCGCTGGTCCGGTCGCCCGACGGCAGTTGGCAGATCGTGCACCGGGTCTCGCAAGCCATGGGTGTCGACGGCTTCGATGAAGCCCAATGGAATTGGGTGGATCGCCACGCGCCTTCGGACGCGTCCGTGCGCATGCCCCGCTGCGAAGAACGAATCCAAGGAGAAAACGATGCTGGCGGCCACTGAAGGGGCGATGCTGATCTGGAACAACATCGATCCCTCGGCCGAGGGCGAGTTCAACGACTGGTACAACCGGCAGCATCTCTTCGAGCGCTCCTGCATTCAGGGCGTGCTGAGAGCTCGACGCTTCCGAATGCTCGAAGGAACTCGACGCTACTTCGTGACCTACGAAGCGCGAAGCGCCGCCGTCTTCGGGCAGGAGGAGTACCTGCACTCGGTGAACAACCCGCTAGCGCGCACTCAGGCCATCGTCGGTCGCTTCTCCGACACGGTCAGAACCATCCATACGGTCGTCGAACGTCATGGCGACGATGGCGGCTTCGTCGCGACGCTGCGCATCAATGCGGGCGCAGCGGAGCGCGAAGCATGTGGGCGCGCGATCCGAGACCTCTCTGCAAAGCGACTCGCGCTACGACCAAACCTGGTCGGCGCGACCGTCTTCGAGGAGGATGCCTCGGTCTCGTCTCTTCCCAATACCGAGAAGGACATCCGTGCGTCACGCGACGAACGGTGCGACTGGGTCATCTTCCTGGAAGCGATCGATGCTTCGGCGCTGGGCGGCGTTGCTTTGGAACTGGCTGAACAGCTTCCGCCACCGGTTCACGTCGAGATCGGCATCTACCAGCACATCGTGACCAAGTACCACGGGAGCAGCCGTGACTTTTGATCGCGCGCATCCGGAGACGCCGGCTGCGCCGTCCGATGAGAGGGCGTCGGGCAGCACGTTCCGCCTCGACGGCAAGACCGCGCTCATCTCGGGAGCGGCCCGGGGCATCGGCTGGGGAATCGCCGAAGCGCTGGCGCGCGCGGGCGCCCACGTCATCCTCAACGACATCGACGCGGCCGCCCTGGCGGAACGATCTCGCGACCTGAGTGCCCGGGGCCTGTCGCACTCGTTGGCGGCTTTCGACGTCAGTTGCGAGGAGGCGGTGGTGGCCGCCGTTCAACAGGCGGTGGAGACGGTCGGAGCGGTCGACGTGCTGGTCAACAACGCCGGTCTGCAGAATCGCAAGGGCTTCCTCGAGCTCAGCTACGCCGAATGGCGGCGAATGCTCAGCGTTCATCTCGACGGCGCGTATCACCTCACGCGCGCCGTTGCGCCACACATGGTGGCACGCAAGCACGGGCGGATCATCATGATCGGGTCGATCGCCACGCAGAGCGTCAAGGTGCCTTCGACACCCTACGTCGCGGCCAAGGGAGCCCTCACGGCCCTGACGCGCGCGCTCGCCTTCGAACTGGGTCCGAGCGGCGTGACGTGCAACACCATCTCCCCGGGGATGACGCAGACCGAATTGACGCGCGCCCTCCAGGACGACCCTGCGTACGAGAAATTCATCCGTGAACGCGTGCCCTTGCAGCGCTGGGGCACGCCGGCCGACATCGCCCCGGCGGCCGTCTACCTGGCGTCCGACGCGGGCGCTTTCGTGAACGGCGCCAATCTGGTCATCGATGGCGGCGTTCTCGCGATGCTTTGAGGCCGCAGGCGCGGTTAGATTTTCTTTCGATTCAACAGGAGACAACAGCATGACTATCCAACGACGGAGCGCCATCAAATGGGGCGCCGGCCTGCTTTCGATCGGCTTGTCGCCCGCGTTGCTGGCGCAGCCGGCGGCACCCACGGGTGCGGTGACCATCGTGATCCCCTATCAGGTCGGCGGGGCGGTGGACTTCTTCACGCGGACCATCACCGAGAAGATGGGCGAGAAACTCGGGCAACCGGTGATCGCAGAGAACAAGCCTGGCGCCACCACGTCGATTGCCGCGCTCGATGTCGCGCGCGCCAAGCCGGACGGCAGCCGGCTTCTGATGGGCGACCTGTCGACCTTCGCGACCAACGCGAGCCTTTACAAGAAGCTGAGCTACGACGCGTCTCGCGACTTTGCGCCGGTCTCGCTCACGGGTCGCTTTCCGTTCCTGCTCGTCGTCAATCCCAACGTGCTGCCGTACGCCACGGTGGGCGAACTCGTGGCCGCGGCAAAGAAGGCGCCCGGCACCATCAGCTATGCGAGTTCGGGCAACGGCAATGCCTTGCACCTCACTGCCGCGATGTTCGAGAGGACGGCCGGCGTCCAACTCGTGCACGTTCCGTACAAGGGCACGGGCGCGGCGCTGCCCGATCTCCTGGGTGGACAGATCGGCATGGCTTTCATGGACTATGCGAGCGCGCGGGGTCATCTGGCATCCGGAAAACTGAGGGCGTTGGGCGTCACCTCACTGAAGCCCATTGCGGCATTGCCGACCGTGGCGCCGATCGCGAACACGTACCCTGGCTTCGAGGTCTTCTACTGGCAAGGCCTGGTCGCACCACGCGCGACGCCGGCCGCCACCGTGGCTCGACTGCGGGAGGCCTACTTCGCGGCCGTGTCCGATGCTTCGGTTCGCAAGAAGATCGAGGAGGCGGGCATCGAGCCGCTGCAGTCGACCGGACCCGAGATGGAAGCCTTCATGCGCTCCGAAAGCGAGCGCTGGGGCAAGGTAATTCAGGACGCAAGAATTGAACTGGATCCTTGAAAGCTGTACATGCTTACCGTGGAGCACGTCGCGGCTTTCGAACGCGCGCCGTGGCTAGGAGCCTGCAACTCGTCGTAATCCTGCAGTGATGAATATGCGAAAACCCATCGATCGAAGACTTTTCCGCAATTCGAAGCGGCGGTAGTACTCCGAGCGATGACGAGCGAGGAACGGCCTGGCCCGATCTTGCCTTTGTGCGCAGGTGGGTTTGCAGCGTCGGTGGAACTAAAAAACTTGAGCAAGATCAGTGCTGGAGCCCTTTGCGTAGTACCTGGAGAGCAGATCGGCGGATGAGCGCGCTGCGTAGCCATGCCACTAAGCCGGAGCCGCAAGGCGTTCAACTTCACGTGAAGCCATCACCAGGGACGTGAGACGCTCAACCTTGGAGTCGTAGATACCGTTGACATGCAAACTTTCGCATGTTCGGAAAAGGTAGTCAGCCGAGCTTCCCAGGCCGCCAGCAGCCGTCGCCAGTCTGAACACCGTAGTGGGTTCGTCGATATCGCCTACGTAGTGCGGATGATCGGAATCAATGGTGAACGCGATCGCCCAACCGAAGGCGTCGCCTTCTTCATCCTTCAGTTCGACCCAACGCGGCACATATGCGCCGCACACCATTTCTCTTTGCCATAGCAAACGCAGCTCTTCTTGAACATCCTCTTCCGCGAGCCGATAGGCTGCGCCGTGACATGCGCCGCCGCGGTCTAAAGCCAACATCAGGCCAGGACGATCAACCGTAGCCCGCAGCGCGGTGATCGAAAGGCAAAAGGATCTGTGCCAACCGTCGACCCTGGCGACCCGCCGCTCAGCCGAAGCGATTGCTGAATTCCAGATCAGCGATCCATAGCCAAAAACCCACACATCACCCGGTGGTCGAACCGACATCGTCTCCCGGAGCGATGCCATCCGATCGGCTTCCGAAAGAAGCTTCAGGTCCGGGGAATCTATCGCAACCAATGCCTCTATGTTGGCCTTCTCCAACAATCGCCGAGTCAGAACTGGCGATGTCCTGTGTCTTTCACTGCGTACGGCGCGTTGTGGCGAAGCAAAGCTCATGCTCATGTTTTCCTCAATGTCGTTCTGTTGCGTGCCCGGATCGGCTTGCGCTGGGTCAACACTTTGCCCATGACCCTTCTGGACGCAACTCCGATTCTTGCGTTCGAATTGGCTGTGCCCCTCATGAGCCGCTCGCTGAAGGCGGGGCATGATCGAAGGCGAGCGACGCATCGCGTTACTTGGCGTACCGCGTTACGTTGCGTGCAAACTGCGGCGCGATGCAGCGGTATGGGTGCGGCGTTGGAGCCAGCGCCATGGGCATCCGATCGCCTCAATACGCTGCTGGCGGAGGCGCTGCAACGCCACGGTGACGGCAAGATCATCCAGATCGGCCGAGATGCGTTTGGCCAGCTGATGTGCACGGTGTCGAGCGCCGGCTTGACCAGCCGCAGTCCACGATGTGTAGAGTTGGTTGATTGCCATATCGCACCCATCGCATGCGTGGAAACGAATACTTCGAACTGTGCGCATTTGTCGCCGTCCTCGAGCAGGGCAGCTTTCACCGCGCCGCCCAGCAGTTGCGCCTGAGTCCTTCTGCGCTCAGCCAAGTCATACGAATGCTCGAGAAGCGTGTGAACGCGCGCCTGCTCAACCGCACCACGCGCAGCCTGTCCGCCACCGACGCGGGTGCGCGATTGCTGGCACGCATTAAGCCGGCCTTCGTCGAGATCGACACAGCCATGGCCAATGCCGGCAGCATGGGCGGCTCGCCTAAAGGTACGCTGCGTCTTCACGCGCCGCGGCTGGCCGCGCGGGTCTTTCTAGAGCCAATGTTCGGCAGGTTTCAACAGACGTACCCGGACATCGTGCTCGACATCACCGTGGACGATGCGCCCGTGAACATCGTGGAGCGGGGCTTCGACCTAGGCATGCGACTCACGGAAGAGTTGGACAACGACGTCGTCGCGATCCCCGTCGGTCTGCCCATGCGCTACGTTGCCGTCGCTACGCCGGGTTATGTCGCGGCATGCGGCGCACCCGACAAACCCACGGACCTGCTGATGCACCGGTGTATCAACTGGCGCCCGCATGGCAGCGGTGGCGCGAGCCGATGGGAGTTCCGCAAAGGCCGCCGCAGCCACTCGGTCGCCGTCGAGGGTCCGCTGGTCGTGTCGGAGCGCAATCTCGCGCTGTCTGCTTCGCTACAAGGTGTTGGCATAGCGCTGGTCGCCGAGCAGCTGGCCGCGCCTTTCATCACCGCTGGCTCGCTCGTCATTCTGTTGGATGAGTGGTCTCCCCCTCGGTCGCGCTGGAACATCTACTACCACAAACAGCGCCATACGCCCGCGACGGTGCGGAGCTTCGTCGACTTTGCGAAATCTGTAGAGAAATCGACAGAATGAATTTTGATTCTGTCGCATTGTCTTTGAAACCCAGCGCTTGAATAATTGCTGGCAAAGGAGACAGATGCCATGGAACTCACGCCGGAATGCAACCGTGCTGCGCGCGTTGGCAAAGTGCCTGCAGACTGGCTCGGCCTAAAACCGCGGCCGCGAGACCCTGATCGACGCCTCGCCACCGGGCATGGCGCCGTTGCAGGTGGTCGGCGCCCGGCATCAGGCCTTTGCGACACGGCCTGGCTTGGCGCTTGACGCGCCCCCAGCCGCTCGCCATCACCCACTGAACATACGGGCCGGTCGCGGCGGCTATCGGCCGCCATCGGCTGCCGTCGTGTCCGCGCGGCAACCGCTTTCAGCCATCTTCATTCCCAGATCTTCGGAACAATCCATGATTGCCAACGCTCGCAAAGTCATCGTCACCTGTGCCGTGACGGGCTCGATCCACACGCCCAGCATGTCGCCGCACTTGCCTGTGACTCCCGGGCAGATCGCCAAGGAATCCATCGCTGCCGCGCAAGCCGGAGCAAGCATCGTGCATTTGCACGCCCGCCATCCCGAATCGGGCCTGCCGGCTCAAGATCCCACGCTGTTCCGGGAGTTTCTGCCCTCCATCCGAAGCGCCTGCGACGTCGTCGTCAACCTGACCACCGGCGGGTCGACCAGCATGACGGTCGAAGAACGGCTTCAACCGGCCCTTCAGCTCAAGCCCGAACTCGCGTCGCTCAACATGGGCTCGATGAACTTCGGCCTATACCCGATGCTGGGGCGCTTCAAGGAATTTCGGCACGACTGGGAACGGCCTTACCTCGAGAACTCCGCCGGCACGGTGTTCAAGAACACGTTCCGCGACATCCAGTACATCCTGGAGTCCTGCGCCGACCACGGCACTCGATTCGAGATCGAGTGCTACGACATCGGCCACCTCTATACCGCCGCGCATTTCCAGGATCGAGGCCTCCTCAAGGGTCCGCTGCTGATCCAGTCGGTGTTCGGGCTGCTGGGGGGAATCGGCGCCCATTCGGAGGACGTCTCACACATGAAGCGCACGGCGGACCGGCTCTTCGGCGACGACTACGTGTGGTCCGTACTCGGTGCCGGGCGCGCCCAGATGCCCGTCGCCACAATGGCCTTGTCCATGGGCGGCAACGTGCGCGTGGGCCTGGAAGACTCCCTTTGGGACGGCCCGGGGCAACTGGCGCGAAGCAACGCGGACCATGTACGGCGCATCCGAGGCATCTTGGAAGGCTTGTCGCTGAGCATCGCCACGCCGGAGGAAGCTCGCAGCATGCTGGCGCTCAAGGGCGCCGACCTCGTGGCGTTCTGAGCGCGGCGCCATGCAGTTGCACGTGAACGGGCAGGCACATGAGCTGCCAGACGAGCCGGGCGCTAAGGCGGTCTATGCACTTCGCAACGATCTGAGGCTACACGACGTGCGCCTGGGCTGTGCAGAGGGACACTGCGGTGCCTGTACGGTTCTGGTCGACGGCAAGCCGACGACGACCTGCGACCTACCGCTAGTGGCCTTGGACGGGACCCGCGTGACCACGCTGCAAGGTCTTGGATCGCCGGATCGTCCCCACGTGCTTCAGCGAGCCTTCCTCGAGCTGCAAGCGGGACAGTGCGGCTACTGCTTGAGCGGCATTCTCATGACGGCGGCGGCGCTCATTGCGCAGCCACGGCCCTCATCCGAGGTGCAGGTGCGCGCAGCGCTGGACCGCCATCTGTGCCGATGCGGCACGCATGGGCGCATCGTCCAGGCCGTGATGCGTGCGCAGGATGACTTGCAGGCGCAGCGCGAGGCGGTTGCATGAACGCGCTGGCGAGAGGCTTCTCGTCGGGCAGCCTTCCTGCCAACCCGCAGCTGAAGCAGTGGCTGTCCTTCGACCGGGAGGGCTTGGTCACGCTGAAGGTCGGGAAGGTCGAGATCGGCCAAGGCATCACCACAGCGCTTCAGCAGATCGCCGCAGACGAATTGGACCTGCGCATCGATCAAGTGCACATGGCTTCCGTCAGCACCGACGACAGCCCGGACGAGGGCGTGACTTCCGGCAGTTACTCGGTCCAGCATTCGGGCGCTGCGGTCCGCCAAGCCTGCGCGACCTTGCGCGCGTTGGCGGTGGCAGCGTTTTGCGAGCGCTTCGGAGAGGAGGCACAGTCCGTGCGTGTCCAGGAAGGGCGCGTGCACAGCACCGCCTCCGTCCATCACAGCAGCTACTGGGAGCTCGATATGCACCCGCTGCTGGAACAGGCCGTGTCTGCCGACGCCACTCCTAAGCAACACGCACAGCTCACGCTGGTGGGCCGCTCGGTGCCGCGCACAGACCTCGCGCGCAAGGTGTTCGGACAGCCAGCCTTCATCCATGACCTTGTCCTCCCGCAGATGCTGCACGGACGCGTGGTGCGCGTGCCCAATCCCGCCGCCCGCCTGCGCTCGGTCGACGAGGAATCTTTTCGTTCCGCTTGGCCCGGCGTGATGCTCGTGCGCGACGGCTCTTTCCTGGCAGTTCTGGCCGAACGCGAGGAGACGGCGGTCCGGGCGGCAGCCAGGCTCGCTGTGCTCGCGCAGTGGGAACTGCCAGCATCGCTTCCCGATGCTGCCGCACTGCCGGGCTTTCTTCGCCAAACGCCTTCGGAGGCGCGCACGGTCGCGAAGTTGGGTCCCGTCCATGACGCCCTGGACGGACGCGCTGGCGCCCGGGTCTTCGAAGCGGGCTACCTCCGACCCTTCCTCGCGCACGCGTCCATCGGCCCGTCTTGCGCACTCGCCCACTGGACCGATGACTGCCTGGAGGTGTGGACCCACAGCCAGGGCATCTTCAACGTCAGGGCCGAACTCGCGGTGTTCGTGCAGCGCGAGTTCGCCGGCCGTGCGCTGCCAAGGATCGTCGTGCACCACGCAGAGGGCTCAGGTTGCTACGGCCACAATCCCGCGGACGACGTGGCCTTCGATGCCGTCCTGCTCGCCCGCGCCGCGCGCGGTCGACCCGTTCGCGTCCTCTGGACGCGTGCCGATGAACTCGGCTGCGGCCCCTTCGGTCCGGCCCACCTGGTGGAACTGCGAGCCGTGGTGTCGCCCGCTGGCGCGCTGCTCGCGCTCGATCAAACGATATGGTCCAACGGCTACACCGCGCGTCCAGGCCGTGCCGCACCAGGCACGCTGTCCTTCCTGGCCGCCTCGGCGCTCGAAGATGGCTTCGCAGCGCCCGTGTCGCTGGACCCGCCCGCATCCGTCGGCGGCGGTGCAGACCGAAACGCCGTGCCGCTGTACGACATCGGACGTGTGAACGTCACGGCGCACCGGCTATTGGAGATGCCTCTGCGCACCTCGGCCATCCGCGCGCTGGGTGGCTACACCAACATCTTCGCGCTCGAATCTTTCCTGGACGAAATTGCAGCGGACACCGGCCAGGATCCGATCGCGCTGCGCTTGAACCACCTGAACGATCCGCGTGCCCACGAGGTGATCCGACGTGCCGTCGGTGCGGCGCCCTGGTGGAGCGGCGAGCGCGAGGAGGGCGTGGGGCACGGCTTTGCCTACGCCCGATACAAAAACACCGGGGCGTGGTGCGCGGTCGCGCTGCGCATCCGGGCGGCGGAGACCATCCAGGTGCTCGATGTGTCTGCGGCCGTGGATGTGGGCCTCGTCGTCAACCCTGACGGCGTACGCAACCAGATCGAGGGCGGCGTGGTCCAAAGCTGCAGCTGGACGCTCAAGGAGGCCGTCCGTTTCTCGCGCACCGAGGTGACCACCCGCAGCTGGGGGGACTACTCCATTCTTGGCTTCTCCGATGCACCGCGCGTCGAAGTGGCCCTGGTGGAAAGACCGTCCGAACCTTCTGTCGGTGCGGGTGAGGCCGCCCAGGGCCCCACCGCAGCGGCCATCGGAAACGCCGTGGCGCACGCGTTGGGCGTGCGCATCCGCGAATTGCCCATCACATTCGAGCGCGTGCTGAGCGCGCTTGCCAGCGATTGATTCCAAGGAAACAAGCATGATCAAGACCCTGGCCGCGTTCGCGCTGGCCACCACTTTCTTACTGGCGGGCGGCGGCACCGCGCTCGCTGCGGATTACCCTCTGCGTCCCGTGCGGCTGATCCTGCCG
>NZ_LYVO01000021.1 GCF_001984055.1 Variovorax sp. KK3 | reverse complement strand
ATCAGGCGCGAAAACAGCCCGCCCGCCACGCCGGCGGCCAGCGTGACGGCCACGCCCGGCACCAGCGCCGACCAGTCCAGGTACGGCACGCGGATGACGCCGAAGTAGCTGTGGTTGCCGAACACCGCCACCGCGACCAGCCCGGCCAGCACGATGGCCGTGATGATCAGGCCGCTGGCGCGCGCCTCGAAGCGGCCGTACAGCTCCTCGATCGCGAAGAGCACGCCGGCCAGCGGCGCGTTGAAGGCCGCCGCGATGCCCGCCGCACCGCCGGCCACCAGCAGGGCGCGCGCATCGATCACGGTGCCGGGTGACAGCCAGCGCCGTGCGTGCTGCATCACGGCCGCCGCCACCTGCACCGACGGGCCTTCACGTCCGATCGACAGCCCCGCCGCCAGGCCACCGACCGTCAGCACCATCTTGGCCAGCGCGAGCCGCAGCGACACCAGGCGGCCGATGCGTTCCGGCGGCAGGGCGGGCTCGAGTGCCGCCTTGACCTGCGGAATGCCGGAGCCGGCCGCGCCCGGGAACCAGCGGCGCGTGGCCCAGACGATGACGACGGTCAGGGCTGGTGTCCACACCAGCAGCGCCCACGGTTGCGCGTCGTACAGGCGCTCGAACAGCGCGAATGCGCGGTCGCCCGCCATCGTCAGGCCGACCACGAGCAGGCCCGCCACCACCGCGTAGGCCAGCACGATCGCCCGGTCGAGCCAGCGGCGGCCGCCCGACAGTTCGGCACGCAGGTTCTCGAGGAAGTCGGGTTCGCGGCTCATCGCTGCGGCGCATTGTCGCAGCGCCCGCAGCCTTCGCCGCTAGCTGAAGAGGACGCCGCTGATCAGGTTGTCCCGCATCAACCGGGTCTGCAGGTCGCCTTGCGGCACCGCGATCTGTTCGAGGTAGCGTCGTCTGGCCGGCGCTTCCGATCGCCGGATCAGGATGGCCTCCGATGCCGACACGGCGCAGAAGCGCAGGCCGTCTCGCGGACGAAGCTGAGCCACCGAATCGAGGTCTGCGTCGATGATCGTGGCGATCTTCGGGTACCCGCCGGTGGTCTGATGATCGGCCGAGAGAACGGACGCGACGCCATCGCCGGCCACCTGGATCGATCCCCGCACGATCGGCTCGGATGGGATCGACAACGCATCGTTCAACGCCAAGGTGGGGCCGGCGAGCCGCATGCCCATGCGATCGAAGGCCGGCGTGACCGTGAAGTCATGGCCCAGGAACAAGGCCTCCGACCCGGCGGCGAATGCTTCGGTCTGCGGCCCCATCACCACGCGAACACCCTTGCGCGCGTACGCGAACTCCGGAACCGGAAGAGGCCCCTCACGCTCCTCCGACACCCTTGGATGGCGCAGCACCACCGCGTCGCCTGCCGACAGCGTGCCGCCACCGAGCCCGGACGTCGTGTGCGTGGCGCTTCGCCCCGCCCACGTCCTGCACAGCACCTCGCCGCAGAACGCCAGATAGGCCCAGCTTCCCCAGGCGCCCGGGCGAATGGCCAGCGTGTCACCAGCCCGCAGGGTGCGCACGCACCAGGACTGGGTTCGCATGCCTTCATGCACGACCTGAAAGCCGCCACCCGCGATGCTGCAGGTGACTTCGCCCGACTCGCACACCAGTTCGAGGCCGCCGGTGGAAACCTCGATGGCCGTCGAGCCTTCGAGATTCCCCAAGGCCGCATGGGCAGCCGCATGCGCGAGCCGATCCATCGGCCCCGAAGCCGGCACGCCGAACCTCGACATGCCGGAACGCCCACCGTCCTGGTAGGAAACCAGTGGTCCGCAAGCCGTGATGCGCAACGTGGCGTCGCTCATGGCATGGTCAGCGCGCGGCGCGCTTCGTACTGCGGTAGGCTGATGCGCTTGAACAGCACCCGGTCGCCCACGTCGAAGAGCACCGGCGTCGTGGCACGCTCGTCGCGCGTCAGGATGGCCGTGGGCGAGCGCCCGATGATCGACCAGCCGGTGGGCATCTTGAGCGTCGTCACCAGGCACTGGGTGCCGGCGATGAGCACGCTGCCGGCGGCGATGTCGCGCACCGCCGCGGCCTTGCGCGGCACATGGATTTCCGTCGGCACGCCAGCCATGTACGCATACCCGGGCGCGAACCCGTACATGCGCACCTGGTAGGTGCCGTGCAAGTGGTGATGGATGACCTCGTCGACCGTCAGGCCCGATGCCTGCGCCACCGCTGCGATGTCGGGCGCGAAGTCGCCCTCGTAGCAAACCTCGACCTCGCGCGTCGCTACTGTGCTCGCATCAGGCGATGGCAAACGGCGAAGGCGTTCCACGGCCTCCTGGATGCGGACATGGTCGGTGACCAGCGGATCGAACTCGATCAGCAGATTGACCAACGCCGGGATGCATTCGAGCAGTCCTTCGGGCGGCGACTGCGCCAGGGCGCGGTCCAGGCCGAGCACCGCCGCGCTGGTCGGGTCGCTGATCGCATCGCCGAAGGACACGAGCAGCGCATGGTCCGCGACCGGGACGTATCGGGGCCAGCCTGGTGCAGACACCTCGCTGCCTTCCGCCATCGGGTCAACCGAGGAACGGGGCCAGCACCACCCCTTCGGCTTCGAGGCGCATCCTGACGGTGCGAGCCATCTCGACGGCCTCCGGGCTGTCGCCGTGCACGCAGATCGAATGGGCCTTCAGGTCGATGGGCTCTGCGCCCTGCACGGGCATTCTTCCGCTGGCGAGGTAGCCGATCAGCCGGTCCGCTGCTTCCTTCGCGTCGTGCAACACCGCGCCCGGACGGTTGCGCGGCATCAGTTGGCCATCGGGCAGGTACGCGCGATCGGCAAAGATCTCCGAAAACACGGCCAGACCCGCTTCACGCGCAACGGCTTCGAGGCGCGTGCCGGAAATGGCGAGGATGGCGAGCGACGGATCGACCGTGTGGACCGCCGAGACGATGGCCTGGGCAACGGCCGCATCCGCTGCTGCAAGATTGCCGAGCGCGCCATGCGGCTTGACATAGCGCACGCGACTGCCCGCGAGGCCCGCCATGGCGATCAGCGCACCGATCTGCGCCGCGACCATGCGGCCGATCTCGGCCGGCTGCATCGGAATCACCCGGCGTCCGAAGCCCTCGCGATCGGCGTAGCCCGGGTGCGCACCGACGGTCACGCCGCGCTCTGCCGCGAGCCGCAGCGTTCGGTACATGGTCTCGGGGTCGCCCGCATGGCCACCGCAGGCGATGTTCGCACTGGTGACGCTGTCGAGGATCCGTGCGTCGTTGCCCATGACCCAGGGTCCGTAGCCTTCACCGAGATCGGAATTCAGATCGATGCGCATGGCGGCCTCGTTGTCGCGTCGTTCACTTGCCGGGCAGGTTGGTGGCGCGCGTCAGCAGCGTCACGCCCGCACCTTCCACCGAGTCGTAGTAGTCGAAGCCGGTGCGGTTCGCACGGCGGCCGTGCATCGCGACGGACAGGCCCAGCGCCCCGGCCTCGGCCTGCGCGGCATCGGCGTCCGGCACCTCGAAGCCGATGTGGAAAACGCCTTCGCCCTTGGTGTTCAGGTGAATGCGCTGGGGCGACGGCGCGTCGCTGGGCTCGCACAACTGGATCTGCACGTTCGGCAGGTTGCACACCCGGTACTTGAGCGTGAGAAAGCCTTCCTTGCTCGGAACGTTCAGCTCTTTGTACTCGGCCAGCGGCGGGTAGGCCGTCCAGGGGCCCACGCCGATGGATTCGTAGTAGGCCTGCGACTTGTCGATGTCGTGCACGACGATGCAGATGTGGTGAAGCTTGTCGAACAGGGTGGTCATCTGTCAGCTCCTGACCGGCACGACGTAGTTCAGTACGCGGCGGCCACCGTCGACGTACATGGTTTCGCCCGTGATGTACGACGCATCGTCGCTCGCCAGGAAGGCCACCACCGACGCGATCTCGAACGGCTGGCCGTAGCGGCCCAGCGGCGTGCGCGACAGGATCGCATGATCGCCTGCGCTCTGGACGAAGGCACCGGCGACCATGTCGGTCATGATGGTGCCCGGCCCCACGCCGACGACCCGGATGTCGTACGGCGAGAAGGCCACCGCCGCGGTCGACGTGACCTGGTTCATGCCGCCTTTGGAGATGGCGTACGGCGCGACGTTGGGATTGGCGAGGCCGGAATTGATCGACGACATGTTGATGATCACGCCGCCCTTGCCGCGGCGGATCATCTCGCGGCCGGCTGCCTGGGTGCCGTAGAAGGCGCCCTTGAGGTTGACGTCCAGCACGCGGTCGAGGATGTCCTCGGTGACGTCCAGGAACTCGACCACCGGTGCGATGCCGGCGTTGTTCACCATGATGTCGATGGCGCCGAAGTGCCTGACGGCCTCCGCCACCAGCGCGACCACCTCGCTCTTGACGGACACGTCCGCACGCACGGCCAGCAGCTTGCCCGCCGTGCCGATCTCGCCCGCCGTCTTCAGCAAGGTCTGCTCGTCGATGTCCGAGATCACCACCTTGGCCCCTTCGCTCAGAAGACGCTCTGCCGTCGCGCGGCCGATGCCGCGCGCGGCGCCCGTCACGACCGCCACTCTGTTTTCAAGCTTCATCTGGAAACCCTTTCAATAAACGATGGACTCGACCAAAGGCGTCGAGCTGCGGATGCGCGCCCAACCCAAGGGCGTCATGTCGATGGACTGGAAAGCGCCGGCGACGATCAGTTCGGCGACGCCGCGCCCCACGGCCGGCGCATGCATGACGCCGTGGCCCGAGAACCCCGTCGCAAAGATCAGGTTGCGCAGTTCGTCATGCGCGCCGACCACGCCGTTGTGGTCCAGGGTGTTGACCTCGTAGTGGCCTGCCCAGGCCCGGTTCAGCCGCAGCTCTTCCATGGCAGGAATGCGGTGGGCCAGCAGCGGCCAGAACACTTCTTCCATCAGGTCATGGTGCGGCTCGAAGTCGCCGTCGGCGTCGATGTCCATGGCGTCCGGTGGCTGGATGCCACCGATGTAGCCTTCACCCTCGGGGCGGACCCAGATGCCGCTCGCATCGAAGAGCATCGGAAAGTTCTTCAACCGAAACGGCGTCTTGAAAGAGAAAACCGTGCGTTTCTTCGGCACGACCGGAAGCGCGATGCCCAGCGATGCCGCCAGCCGGCCGGACAGCGCACCCGCAGCCAGCACACAGTGGTCGCACTCCAGCATGTCGCCGCCGGCCAGGTCCACGCCCGTCACCCTGTCGCCCTGCGTCCGGAAGCCGGTGACCGCGGTTTCCGTGTAGCGCACGTCCAGTTGGCGCGCTGCCCGCCGCACCGCCGACAGCAGGCTCCACGCGTCGAACCAGCCTTCGTGCTGAAGGCCGAACGTACCGATGCCCACGTCGTCGAAGCGGATGCCGGGAAAGCGTTCGCCGAGTTCCGACGGGTCGAGCACCCGCACGTCGGCGCCGTGACTGCGCTGCATGCGGGCCGCCTCCATGCGCTCTGCGATCTGGTCGTGCCTGCCGAGGATCAGGTAGCCCTTTTCCTGGTAGCCGATGTCGACGTCATCGCCGAAGACCGCCTTGATGTTGCGAAACATCTCGGCTGCGAACAAGCTCATCTGGATGTTCGTCGGCGTTCCGAATTGGGTGCGGATCGACGCGGCCGATAGCGCCGTCGAAGAGAACTGGTACGTCGAGTCTTTCTCGACGACGGTGATCGATCCGGCGAAGCCCGCCTTGCGCAATGACCAGGCGCCGAAGCTGCCCATGATGGCGCCGCCGACGATGACGACTCGCTCGGAGCTTGTAGTTGTGGAAGACATGGTCGATCACCTGGGAGATGAATGGGTCGAGGTCGGACCGTTCAGGCGGTCGTGGCAGGCAGGGTTTGTCCTCGCGCATGTCGCGCAGCAGATGCCTCGAAGCTTTCCGCCGCGGAAGGATTCCACTGCACGCCCGAGCGCGCCGCCACGCCCGGCTTGAGGCGTTGCGATTCGTCGTAGTCGCGCCAGGGGTGGAAGAAAAGCGGCTCGGTGGATTCGATGTTGCGCAAGCGCTCCACGAAGGCATCGAGATAGTCCTGTCTCGCCTGCGCCGATACGCGCGCGGGCATCCATGCCGCGAAGGGCGGCAGCACGGTGAAGCCGGTGTAGCCGAGGATGCCGTTGTGGATGGGCCAGAGCACGTGATGAAGATCGCCGTCGATGCCGTTCGGCTCGTACAGGGTCGACGCCGTTCCGGTCGTCAGGCACAGCATCGCGCGCTTGCCTTTGAAGTGCCCGCTCTCGTACTTGCGTCCCGACGAGTATGCGAAGCCGCGGCTGAAGACGCGGTCGACCCATCCCTTGAGGATGGCGGGCATCGAGAACCACCAGACCGGAAACTGGAAGATCACCAGATCGGCGGCCGCCACCTTGGCCTGTTCCGCCAGCACGTCGGCGGCTTGTCCGCCCCGGGCGAAGGCATGCTCCTGTTCGCGGGAAAGGTCGAGGTAGTCGGCATCGGCACGGTCGCCGAAGTCCGCTGCGCCCAGGGCCGGGTTCCAGCCCATGCGGTAGAGGTCGCTGATGGCGACGGTGTGTCCCATCTGCTCCAGCGCTTTGCGGGCGACATCTTTCAATGCGCCGTTGAAGGAAGCGGGTTCGGGATGCGCGTGGACGATGAGGCAGTGCATGCCGAAAATTGTGCGCGCGGGCCCGTGATGCCGATAGAACCCGAAACGCAGGCGGTTGCGGTTTTCTGCACAGTGCGGCGTTGCAGGCCTGCGCAGCGCGCGGACGCCCAGCCTATGTCCGGAAGCTTCGGTATTGCGCCGGCGTCATGTTGGTCGCCACCTTGAACTGCCGCGAGAACGCGCTGTGGTCGGCATAGCCGCATGCCGCCGAAATGTCCGTGATCGACATCGACGTGTCTTCCAGAAGCCTGCAGGCCTTGTCGACCCGCTTCTGCATGAGCAGTTGCTTCGGCGTGACGTGAAAGACCTCGTGGACCAGGCGACCCAGCGTGTCCATCGACACCGCCGCATGCTCGGCGGCCTCTGAGATCCGCACGGAGCCGTCGAGACCCCGGTCGACGAATTCGAGGAAGGTCTTGAGCCGGCGATAGCTTTGATGCCGCTCGTTCGGACGAGGAAGGTCGCGCGACAGGCCGGCCAGGCCGACGATGCGCTCGGCATCGTCGCGCAGCGGGAATTTGGAGCTGAGACACCAGTAGCGATCGCCGCGCTTCGTCTGGTAGAGCCGCAGCAGTTCGAGGATCGGGCGTCCGGTCTCGATCACTTCCAGGTCTTGTGCCACCGTGCTCAGGCCCGAGGCCGGAAACAGCTGATCGGCCGTCTTGCCGACAACGCTGTCGACGCCCAGCAGGCCGGCGCGGTCGATCAGCGTCTGGTTCGCCCAGAGGTATAGCCCCTGCTGGTCCTTCACGTAGAAGAGCACGTCGGGCAGCCGGTCGAACAGGGTTTCGATCAGTCCGGGCGTGCGCGTGAGCCAGCCTTGCACCAACCCGTCCAGTCGCATTCGCTTTCCTCGCTCTCTGATTTCCAGCCCGCCCATTGTGGCGCGCCGGGTCGCCGCCCGGCCAGGGTGGTGCGAAGCCACGGTTTCCCGGGGGCTGAAGCGGCGGGTTTTGACGGTTAGACTTGCCCGAATCACCGTCCGTGTTCGTTTCGAGGGTTGGCGCGCCGCGGCAAACAGATTGCCTTTCGGGTGTCCGAACCCGGCAAAACTCTTCGACCCCACGGCAAAATCTATCCACCTCTCACCATCTCAGGGGCTTCCATGGCATCGGTCAACAAAGTCATCCTCGTCGGCAACCTCGGCCGCGATCCCGAAACCCGTACCTTCCCGAGCGGCGACCAGGTGTGCAACGTGACCATCGCCACCACCGACAAGTGGAAGGACAAGCAAAGCGGCGAGATGCGCGAGGCCACCGAATGGCACCGCCTGGTGTTCAACGGCCGCCTGGCCGAGATCGCCGCGCAGTACCTGCGCAAGGGCTCGCAGATCTACGTCGAAGGCCAGATCCGCACGCGCAAGTACACCGACAAGGATGGCGTCGAAAAGTACGCGACCGACATCCGTGTCGACCAGATGCAGATGCTGGGCAGCCGCCAGGGCCAGGGCGCACCGTCGGGTGACGACGACGGCGGCTACGGTGGTGGTGGCTACGGCGGTGGCGGCGGCGGCGGTTACTCGCGCGCGCCGGCCGCGGCGCCGCGCGCACCGGCGCCGGCACCGCGCCAGGCACCGGCCAAGTCCTCGTCGGGCTTCGACGACATGGACGACGACATTCCCTTCTGAGAAGCGCCTTCCCTCTCCGCGAACGCGCCGGTCGGCCCCAAGCCCCGGCGCGTTTTCACGTGCTGCGCGCCCCCTCGTCCGCCGGCACGATCGACACCCCCTGGTGGCCCAGCGACAAGGTGGTGCGGGTGCCGAGGGCCAGCGGGCGCGCGATGTCCGCGGAGATGACGAGGACGAAGCCCAGCGCCGTCTCGAAGACGTACTCGTAGTAGCTCCCCAGGTACGCCAGCTTGCTCACCGTTGCGTCGAGCCCCACCGCCGATCCGATGAGCCAGGCCTCGGGCCGCACGGCGACCTTGACGATCCCGGCCGGCACGCCCGGACGGGAAGGCAGGGCCAACGGCCCCATGTCGACCCGGCCGTCCGCATGCGCCAGCGCCGGAAAGACCATCGCCTCGCCCATGAAGCCGGCGACGAACTCGCTTTCGGGCTGGCCGTACATCTGCTGCGGCGTGCCGCACTGGGCGATCACGCCGTCGTTCATGACGATGATCTGGTCGCTGACGGCCAGCGCCTCGCTCTGGTCGTGGGTGACGTAGGCGACCGTCAGGCGCAGCCGCTGCTGCAGGCTGCGGATCTCCTCGCGCATCTCGCGCCGCAGGCGGGCGTCGAGGTTCGACAGCGGCTCGTCGAAGAGCAGCACCGCGGGCTCGAGCACGAGCGCGCGCGCCAGCGCCACGCGCTGCTGCTGCCCGCCGGACAGTTCGCTGGGCAGCCGTTCGTCGAAATCGGCCAGGCCCACGCCGCGCAGCGCGTCGCGCGCACGCGCCCGTGCTTCCTCTCGCTTCAGGCCGCTCATGCGGGGCCCGTAGGCCACGTTGTCGACCACGTTCATGTGCGGGAACAGCGCATAGCTCTGGAACATCATGCTCACGTTGCGCTCGGCCGGCCCGAGCGTCGTAACGTCGCGCCCGCCCATGACGATGGCGCCGGAGGTCGGCGACTCCAGGCCCGCGATCATCCGCAGCGTCGTCGTCTTGCCGCAGCCGGACGGGCCGAGGATGGTCGTCAGCGTGCCGGCCGGCACCTCGAAGCTGATGCCCTTGACGGCCAGCGGCGCGTCGGCGTCGCTGCCGTAGCGCTTGGTGATGTTGCGGAGTTCGATGCCGGTGCTCATGGTGCGTGTCTCGTCCTCAAAGCGATGCGGCCGCCACCGTTGGCGCGCCGGCCTTGCGGCGGCCCAGGCGGCGCTCGCCGACCAGCCACTGCACGAGCGCGATGGCGATGCCCATCAGCAGCATCAGCACCGTGCAGTAGGCGAGCGCGACGCCATAGTCGCCGTTGCCGACGCGGCTGATGATGTAGGTGGTGGCCAGTTCGTTCTCGGCCGTGACCAGGAAGATCACGGCGCTCACGGTCGTCATCGCGCGCACGAAGCTGTAGACCAGCGCGGCCGCGAGTGCCGGCTTCAAGAGCGGAAGCACGACCCGGAACAAGGTGTCTGCCGTCGAGGCGCGCAGCATCAGCGACGCCTCGTCGAGCGACCGGTCGAGCTGCTTGAACGCCGCGGTGCCCGCGCGCACCCCCACCGGCAGGTTCCGGAACATGAAGCACAGCACGATGATGAGGCCGGTGCCGGTGAGTTCGAGCGGCGGCACGTTGAAGGCCAGGATGTAGCTCACGCCCAGCACGGTCCCCGGAATGGCGAAGGCCAGCAGCGCGCCGAACTCGAAGGCCCCCTGCCCGCGGAACGAATTGCGCGCCAGCAGCCAGGCGATGAGCAGGCCCAGCGCGGCCGTCAGCGGCGCGGCGATGGCGGCCAGCTTGACGGTGGTGATCATCGAGTTCCAGGCGGTGCCGGCCCACACCAGGCCGAACGAACTCCACTCGAGCGCGAACGCCGTGTGGAAGTGCCGCAGCGTGGGGCTGTAGTCGCGTCCCCAGGTCTGGACGAAGCCGCCGGCGAAGGCGAACAGGTACACCACCACGGTGAACGCGACCCACGGCAATGCGATGAGCTGGACGGCGCGGCGCACGCCGTCGGGCAGCGCCATGGCGATGCCGGCGTCGCCCTTGCCGCTCACCGTCGTGTAGTTGCGCTTGCCGAGCAGCGCGCGCTGGATCGCGAACACGGCCAGCGCGAACAGCGTCAACAGCCAGGCCAGCGATGCGGCGCGACCCTGGTCGAACTGCGCGCCGACGATGGCGAAGAAGATGTCGGTCGACAGCACCGCGAACTGCCCGCCCACCACGATCGGATTGCCGAAGTCCGCAATGCTCTCGATGAAGCCGACCAGGAAGGCATTGGCCAGCCCCGGCGCGATCAGCGGCAGGGTCACCGTGAAGAAGGCGCGGCGGCGGTCGGCGCGCAGCATCTGCGCGGCCTCTTCCAGGCTCGGCGCCACGCCCTGCACCACGCCGCGCATGATCATGAAGGCGATCGGCGTGAAGGCGAACAGCTGCGCCACGAAAATGCCCGGCAGCCCGTAGAACCAGCGCGTGGGCTCGATGCCGAACATGCTTTCCAGCAACTGGTTCACCACGCCCGCACGGCCGAACAGCAGTATCAGACCGAGCCCCACCACGAAGGGCGGCGTGATGATCGGCAGCACCGCCAGCACGCCCAGTGGACGGCGCCAGCGCGGCCCGCCGCGCTCGGCCATCAGGGCCAGCAGCGTCCCCAGGAAGGTGGTGCCGGTGGCGGTCAGCAGCGCCAGCGCGAGCGTGTTCCACGCAACGCCGCAACGCGTTCCGCCTGCCACGCAGCCGAGGCCCCACACCTGCTCGGTGCCGATCCGGCCGAACAGCGCGCCGAGGGTCGCACGCCCGCTGTCATCGAAGAAGGCGCCTGCCAGCGCCTTCGTCACGGGGTAGACGATGAACAGCGCCAGCAGCGCACCGCAGCCCAGCACCGCGGCCGAGACGAACAGATCGCCACGGAAGTAGCCCATGCGCGCCAGCCCGAAGGCGGCGAGCAGCAGCAAGGCGGCGAGCACGATGAAGCCGCCGGCGCCGATGCCGAACTGGTTCAGCGCCAGCTCGCCCACGCGCGCCTCGATGGCCGCCACGCTCCAACCCTTGGCGCCGATCAGGAAGCCGCTGATGGCCAGGCCGAGGAAGCCCGCGCCGCCGCCCGTGAGCAGCACACGGCCTTGCCAGCGGCCCGCAGGCAGCAAGGCGCCCAGCGCGCAGACCGCCAGGCCCGCGACGCCGATCCAGAGCCAGACGCGCCCGGCGAGCGCCTGCAGCACACCGTTGGACGCGGCCTCGCCCGGGGTGAAGACCTGGGGCAATGCCTCGTACCAGCTGGCGTCCTGAAGCGCGTACCAGGGCAACAAGAGATAGGCCGCCGACCCGATTGCGATCCACCACCACACGGCGGCGTCGGGGCCGCGCCGGCCGCGGCGCGTCGATGTCACGTGATGACCTGCCGGCGCCTCAGTGCGGACGCGAGTTGACGTCCTTCTCCCAGCGCGCGATCAAGCGCTTGCGCTCGCTGCTTTCGCCGTACTTCGCATAGTCGTAGTTGATCATCTTGATCTTCTTGAAGTCGGGCACGTTCGGGTCGACGGGCGTCGCCTTGTTGGAGGGCAGCTGGTACTGCTTCGAGGCGGCGCCGAAGGTCTGGGCCTGTGGCGTGAGCGCCCATTCGTAGAACTTCTTGGCCTGCTCGAGGTTGCGCGCGCCCTTGATGATGCTCATCGACCCGATCTCGGCGCCGGTGCCTTCCGACGGCGTCACCGTCTCGACCGGGAAGCCCGCCATGCGCTCCTGCGGCGCGTCGTGGATGAAGCTGATCGAGACGGCGGTCTCGCCGCGTGCCACGGCCTTGATCGGCCCCGTGCCCGAGCGGGTGTACTGGCTCACGTTGCGATGCAGGCCCTTCAGGTACTCGAAGGCCTTGTCTTCGCCCATCAGCTGCACGAGCGTCGCGATCATGGTGTAGGCCGTGCCGCTCGATGCCGGGTTGGCCACCTGCACGTCGCCCTTGTACTCGGGCTTCAACAGGTCGGCCCAGCTGCGTGGAACGCCCAGCTTCTTCTTGGCCAGCAGCTCGGTGTTGTAGCCGAAGCCCAGCGGCCCGGAGTAGATGCCGACCGTCTTGTAGTTCGACTGCTGCGCCTGCTGCTGGGCCCACGGATAGAGCTGCGCGAGCGTCGGCGACTTGTATTCGAGCGTGAGGCCCGCCTCGGCCGCCTGGAGGTGCGGATCGCCGGTGCCGCCGAACCAGACGTCGGTCTTGGGGTTGTCGCGCTCGGCGATCAACTGGGCCAGAGCCTCGCCCGAGCCCTTGAGCGACATGTTGAGCTTGACGCCCGTCGTGCGCGCATAGACCGTCGAGATCATGTTGCACCACTCGGCCTGGACCGAGCAGATCACGTTGACGGTTTGGGCCGAAGCGGCGGCGGACAGGCTCATCAGCGCCACCACCGCGGTGAATGTCGGCAGCTTCTTCATGTGTATTTGGCTCCCGTGAAGGACTCTGGGTCAAAAGTGCAGGTTAGCGGGAAGCGCCGTGCCGCACGATCGGTACAACTACCATCAAGCGGCCGGGGTCTCCGGTCGAGTCCCGCTATCCCGGCGTGGCCCAGCGTACCGTCAGGATCGACGCCGGCTTCACGCCGAAGGCCCGGTGGAACACGCCGGGGCCCCAGATCGCGAAGTCGCCGTGGCGGCGCAGGGTGTGCGCGATGAAGGTGTCCGCGGCGAAGTCGGCGCGCGTCGAGAACTCGATCCTGAACTCGCTCTCGGGGCTGACCAGGATCGACATCGTCCTGCCTTCGCTCAGCGGCTTCGGCTCGCCGTTCGGGTCGCCCGCGCCGTGCGAGAACCACTTGACGCACAGGCCGGCCATGGCCTCGCCGGCCGGCACGTGCCGCAGCTGGCCCGGCGTGCCCTGGGTCCAGGGGCTAAAGCCGACGAACCACCCCGTGTTCCGGGTGTCGAGCTCGCCGGCGTTGCCGAACTCGACGTTCTTCTCGAGCAGCGTGATCGGTTGCATGCGCGGCATTGTGAACGAGGCTGCCGAGCCGCCACGGATGCGCGGATTCGCTCCGAAACTACAAAGCACCTTTTCATGCTTCGATGCACGGTGCCCGACACGGCCTCCTAAACTGGGAAAAACCTTTTCCGCATCCCATTCAGGAGACATCGACATGCAAACCCGCAGGCGCCTCGGCGGCTTTCTGCTCGGCCTCGGCCTCGTTCTCGCGGTCGGCACGGCGCAGGCCCAGCAACCCATTCGCATCGTCGTGCCGTTCGCGGCAGGCGGCGGCACCGACCAGTATGCGCGCCTGCTGGCGGCGGACCTGACCAAGCGTGGCATGCAGACCATCGTGGAGAACAAGCCTGGCGCCAGCGGCATCGTGGCGGCCGACAACGTCGCCCGCTCCAAGCCCGACGGCACCACGCTGCTGATGAGTTCGCTGAGCATCCTGGCCAGCAACACGGTGATGTACGAGAAGCTGCCCTACGACCCGGTCAAGAGCTTCACGCCGGTCACGCAGATCGCCTACCAGCCGACCATCGTCGTGGGCCGTCCCGACCTGCCCTACAAGAACATCAAGGAGATGGTGGCCTACGCCAAGGCCCATCCGGACAAGATCAACCGCGGGTCGCCGGGCGCGTCGATCCTGACCAACCTGGCGCCCATGGCCTTCGAGAGCATGGCCGGCATCCGCACCACGCACATTCCCTTCAACGGCGATTCGCCCGGCCTGCAGGCCTTGCTGGGCAGCCAGATCGACATCCAGGGCACCTCCATCACCGGCCCGCTGCAGCACGTCAAGGCCGGCAAGATGCGCGTGCTGGGCGTGATGGACACCAAGCGCCTGCCCCAGGTGCCCGACGCGCCCACCTTCAAGGAGCAGGGCTACGACATCGAGGCGCTGCTCTGGTATGCGCTCTCGGCCCCGGCCGGCACGCCGAAGGATGTCGTCGACAAGCTCAACCACGCCGTCAACCAGGTGCTGGCCGACCCCGACTTCGTCACCCGCGCGCAAGCCATCGGCATGGAGCCGCGCGGCGGCACGCCGGAAGCCCTGGCCGCCTACGTCAAGTCCGAGACCGAGCGCTGGATTCCGCTGCTGCAGCGGCTGGACCTGCCCAAGCAGGCGCAGTGAAGGCGCCCGATGTTCGTTGACACCGTCGCCCTGGTCAGCGGGGCGAGCCAGGGCATCGGCTTCGCCATCGCGGCCCGGTTGCTCGAGGCCGGCTGCCGTGTCGCGCTGCCGGACGTCGACCTCCAAAAGACGCGAGAGGCCGCGGCACGCACCGGCCACGACACGGACCGCGTGCGACCCTATGCGCTCGACGTGCGCGACGCCGCGCAGTGCGAGGCCGTGGTCGCCGATCTTCGCGAGGCCTGGGGCCCGGTCGGCGTGCTCGTCAACAACGCCGGCGTGCGCGGCCGCAGCAAGGTCTTCGAAGCGGAGGCGCTCGCGCAGGACATCGACCACGTGATGGCGGTCAACGTCAAGGGTGTGCTCAACCTGACGACGGCCTGCGCCGCCGGGTTGCGCGAGACGCGCGGCGCCGTGGTCAATGTCGCCTCGATCACCTCGCTCGTGGCGACTTCGGCGCACCTGGCCTACGGCGCCTCGAAGGGCGCGGTCGGCCAGCTCACCAAATTTCTGGCGCGCGACTTCGGCCCCCACGGGGTGCGCGTCAACGCGGTGGCGCCGGGGCTGGTCCGCACGCCCATGACCACCCACATCGAAGACGATGCCGAGCGCTACGAACGCATGGTGCGCCGCACGCTGCTGCGCCGCGTGGGCGAGCCACCGGACATCGCGGGCCCGGTGGTGTTCCTGGCCTCGGACCAGGCCCGCTACGTCACCGGCACCATCTTGCCAGTCGACGGCGGCTACACGGCCAACTGAAGCGTCCTGCACGCGGCCGCCGCATGCGCGGCCCCGGCAGTCGATCGGACGCCACCAAGAGACAGACCAAGGACAAGCAATGAACCATTCTTCGATGCAGCCGCTCGCCGGCGTGCGCGTGCTCGATCTCTCGCGGGTGTTGGCGGGCCCCTTGTGCGGCATGGCGCTGGCCGACCTGGGCGCCGACGTGATCAAGGTCGAGCATCCCGAGCGCGGCGACGACACGCGCGACTGGGGCCAGCGCATCGGCAGCCACAACACCTCGTACTTCAACAGCTGCAACCGCAACAAGCGCTCGATCTGCGTGGACCTGCAGACGCCGGAGGGCCAGGAACTCGTGCGCAAGCTCGCCGCGCAGTGCGACGTCGTGATCCAGAACTTCAAGTACGGCGGTGTACGCAAGATGGGCCTGGGCTACGACGACCTGCGCGAGATCAACCCCGGCATCATCTACTGCTCGATCTCGGGCTACTCGGTGCTGAGCCAGGAGAAGGCGCGGCCCGGCTACGACCTGGTGATCCAGGGCGAGACCGGCATGATGGCCATGAACGGCGAGGAAGGGCAGGGCCCGCTCAAGTTCGGCATCGCCGCGGTCGACATGTTCACCGGCATGTACTCGGCGCAGGCCATCCTCGCCGTGCTTTTCGAGCGCACGCGCACCGGCCAGGGCCGCCATATCCAGATGTCGCTGTACGACAGCGGGATGATGATCACCTCGTACTACGGCCTCACCGCCTGGCTCGACCAGAAGGATCCGCCGAAGTTCGGCAATTCGCACCCGTCCATCGTGCCCTACGGCGTGTTCGAGGCGGCGGACGGTCCGCTGGTCGTCGCCGTCGGCAACAACAGCCAGTTCAGGAAGTTCTGCGACGAGGTCATCGTGCGCCCTGAGCTGGCGCTCGACCCGAAGTTCGCCACCAACACGGAACGCTCGAAGAACCGCCAGGAACTGCTGCCGATCCTCCTGGCCAGCATCCGCCAATTCGAGCGCGCCGACCTGCTGGCGCGCATGAACGAAGCCGGCATCCCGTGCGGTGAGGTGCTGGGCCTGTACGAGGCCTTGCAGTCCGAGCGCACGGCGCAGACGCAGGCCTGGCACCGTTTCGAAGACACCGAGGCCGGCCCGCAGGCCGTGCATGCGCCGCCCTACGTCATCGACGGCGCGCGTTCGGACGTGCGCCGCCATCCGCCGCATCTGGGGGAGCACACGGCCGAGGTGCTGAGCGAACTGCTGGGCATCGACGCGGCCCAGCTCGAATCGCTGGGCAGCCGGAGCGTCATTCGATAGGCGCAAAAAAAGGCAAGGCCAGTGCCTTGCCGTGCGGCGCCTGCAACCGCGGCCTTCAATGCGACTGCTTGGGCAGGTTCAGGCTGCGCAGCAGCGGCACCCAGCGGTCCGACTCCACCTTGATGAAGCGGTCCAGGTCCTCGGGCGTGCCGCCCCGCGGCTCCATGCCGATGGCGCGCGCACGCGCCACGAATTCCGGATCGGCGATCACCTGGTTCACTGCCTTGTTCAGGCGGTCGATCACCGGCCTCGGCGTGCCGGCCGGCACCGACAGCGAATACCAGAGCGTGGCCTCCATGTCGAAGCCCTGTTCCTTGAAGGTGGGCGCATCGGGCACCTGCGGCAGGCGCTTGGCATCCATCACGCCCAGCACGCGCAGCTTGCCGGACTTCACGTAGGGCAGCGATCCCGTGATCGAGGTGCCGTGGATGTCGATCTGGTCGCCCAGCAGTGCCTGCACGGCCGGCGTGTCGCCGTTGAAGGGCACGTGCAGCGTGCTGATGCCCTGCTGCTTCTCGAAGGCGATGGGCGCCAGGTTGGTCAGGATGGCCGCACCCGGTGAGCCGCGGTTGATCTTGCCGGGGTTCTGCCGGGCGTAGGCCACCATCTCCTTGATGTTCTTGTAGGGGAGGTCGGCGCGTCCGACGACGATGGCCGGCTGGTAGGCGATCTGCGTGACCGCGGCGAAATCCTTGGCCGGGTCGTAGGGCAGCTTGTCGTACAGCACGCTGTTGTTCGCCAGCGTGCCCAGCGACGACACCAGCACCGTCAGCCCATCGGGCTTCGAGCGCGCCACGTGGTCGGCGGCGACGATGCCGCTGGCACCGGGCTTGTTGTCGATGATGACGTTGAGGCCCTGCTTGTTGAGCTCCTGGGCCAGGATGCGGCAGTACTGGTCGGTGCCGCCGCCGGCGGCGAAGGGCACCACGATGCGGGTCACCTGCTGGGCGAGCACGAGTGCGGGCGCGAGCGCGCAGGCGCCCAGCGCCAGGCCCGCGACGAGCTTGCGATAGTTCATTCTGTCTCCTGTTGTCGGCCCGGAATCGGACGCCTGATCCAGTCTAGGAGTCGGCCGCCGGCGGCGGTCTGCACGGAATGAAAAGCAGCTTTGCGGGATGCGCCGGCAGCGCGGCGCCGCCCGCAGCACACTTCGCGCCATGGCCGTGGAGATCACCCGTGTCGGAACGACGAAGGACCAGCTGGGCGAAAGCCCCTGCTGGGATGCCGACGCGCAAGCCCTGTGCTGGATCGACGCGATGGCGGGCACGCTGTGGCGCCTGCACGTCGATGCCGATACAACCGAGCGGCACGAGCTGCCCGCGCCCGTCGGGTCGATCGCGCCTTGCCGCGGCGCGGCCGTGGTGGTCGCGCTGCGCAACCGCTTCGCGCGCTACGACTTCGCGACGCGAACGCTCGAGCACCTGGCCGGCATCGGCGTGGACCATCCGCAGGTGCGCTTCAACGACGGCAAATGCGATCCGGCGGGCAACTTCCTCGCCGGCACCCTGCATGCCGACCGCCAGCCCGGCGAAGCGGTGATGGGCGGCCTCTACCGGCTGCGCATCGACGGCCGCGTGGAGCAGCTGGCCGACGACATCGGCTTCGCCAACGGTCCCTGCTTCAGCGCCGACGGGCGCGTGCTGTACCTGGCCGACAGCCTGGAGCGAACCGTCTGGGCCTACGACTACGACCCCGGCGGCCCGCTCTGCAACAAGCGCGTGTTCATGAAGACGCACGAGTTCGACTCCGGCCCCGACGGCGCGACGGTCGACGCGCAGGGCTTTTTCTGGACCGTGCTCACGCGGGCCGCCAAGCTCGCGCGGCTGGCGCCCGACGGCAGGCTGGACCGCCTGATCGACCTGCCCGTGAGCTATCCGTCGAGCATCTGCTTCGGCGGCCCGCGCCTGGAGAGCATGTACCTGACCACCATCTCGCGCAGCGCCCGCCTGACGGGCCGCAAGGCGAACGACGGCGGCCTGTTCCGCATCGACGGCCTGCCCGCGCCCGGGCGCCTGCCCCACCACTACAAGGACGGCTAGGGCCTGCCTAGCGCGGCTCGCTCCGCAGTGCGTCCGCCACGTAGTCCACGAAGGCGCGCACCTTCAGCGGCAGCACGCGGCTTTGCCGGAACACCGCGAACACGCCGTTGGAGAAGGCTCGCACCGCGAAGCGGTACTCGGGCAGCAGCCGTACCAGCGTGCCGTCGCGCAGGTCGTCGCGCACGGTGGCCTCGGACAGCAGCGCCACGCCCATGCCGCCGATGGCCGCCAGCCGCAGCAGCTCGCCGTTGTTGGCGCCCAGCACGCCCTGGATGGGCAGTTCCTGCTGCTCGCCGGCCTCGTCGATGTACTTCCAGGTGATGACTTCGCGCTCGCGCCGGTAGGTCAGGCAGCGCACCTCGGGCAGGTCGCGCGGGTGCCGGATGCGCGAATACACCTTCAGGAAGGCCGGGCTGGCCACCAGCACCTCGTCGCTCGACAGCAGCCGCTTGATGACGAAGCCCGAATCGGTGGACTCGCCGGTGCGGATGTCCACGTCGAAGTCGTGCTCCACCAGGTTGACCGGATGCTCCGACAGTTCGAGCTCGACGCGGATGTCGGGGTAGAGCTCCGCGAAGCGCGGCAGCAGCGGCGCCAGCACGCGCAGCCCGATGTGCGTGCGCGAATGCACGCGCAGCCGACCTTCCGGCCGCTGCCGCGCGTTGTGGACGACCTGCTCGGCCTCGCTCATGAGTTCGAGCACCGCTTCGGCGCGCTCCAGGAAGGCCTGGCCGGCTTCGGTGACCTTGAGGTTGCGGCTGGTGCGATCGACCAGCTGCACGCCCAGTTCTTCCTCGAGCCCACTGATGCGGCGCGAGATGGTGGCCGGGGACAGGCTCAGGCTGCGGGCCGCGGCCGAGAGGCTGCCTTTGCGTTGGGTGGCGACGAAGATGCGCAGCGAGTCGAGGGCCTTCATTTCCAAAGACGCAAAGAAGGTGTGCGTTCGCTGGTGGTCCGCAACGGTGCCGAGTTCCTACAGTCGGTACCCATCACACCAGCCAACCAGGAGCCACAGCGATGGATTTCGGAATCTTCATTCTGATGCAGCAGCGGAACAAGCATAAGACCTCTCACCAGATCCTCCGCGACGCCGTCGAGCAGACGCGCCTGGCGGACGAGCTGGGTTTCGGTGCCGCATGGTACGCCGAGCATCACTTCAGCAACTACGGCATGTGCTCGTCGCCGCTCACCATGATCGCCCACTGCGCCGCGGTCACCAAGAACATCCGCCTGGGCACCGGCATCGTGGTCGCGCCGCTGTACACGCCGGCCCGCCTGATCGCCGACGTGGCCATGGTCGACCAGCTGTCCAACGGCCGCCTGAACCTGGGCATCGGCTCGGGCTACCAGCATTTCGAGTTCGAGCGCTTCGGCGTGTCGCTCGAATCGGCCAAGGCCCGCACCTTCGAGATGCTCGACATGCTCGAGGCCGGCCTCACGCAACCCAAGTTCAGCTACGACGGCGAGTACTACCAGCAGCCCATGAGCGCCATCAGCCAGCGCGCGGTGCAAGGCCCGATGCCGCCGATGTGGATCACCAGCGTCGACCCGGCCTTCCTGTCGCGCGCCGTGAAGTCCGGCCACCACGTGTTCGTCTCGGGCGGCGACGGTGGCCTCGAAAAGCTGGCGAGCACCCGCGCGCTGATCGACAAGGTGGTGACCGCCGAGGGCAAGGACGCGGCCGCCGTGCCGGTCGGCCTGCTGCGCGCGGCCTATGCGAGCAACGACAAGGACGAGGTGGAGCGCTACCTCGAATGCGCGCGCTACCAGCGCCGCATCGCGGTCAGCCTGAAGCGCCGCACCGCGCAGATCGCCGACGACTACCAGGTGGAAGAAGGCATCGTCGAGGGCGAGCCGAGCCTGGACGAGATGCGCGCCCTGCTGCCCGTGGGCAACGTCGACACCGTGATCGAGCGCGTGCTCGCCGAGATCCGCACGCTCAAGCCGGTGCACTACTGCTTCCAGACCCAGATGGGCGACTTCGACCATCCGACGATGCTGCGCCAGCTGGAGACCTGGGGCAAGGTCATCATGCCGACCGTGCAGCAGGAGCTGGCCCGCAACCCGCTGCGCCAGCCCGCGGCGCAGCCCGAGCTCGCCGCGGCCTGAGGCCTGCCTGGAGACACGCCATGTCCGAGCTCGCCGAAGCCACCCGCTGCGCCATCGAGCCCGCGCAGTTTCGCCAGCTGCTCGGTTGCTTTCCGACCGGCGTGGCCGTCATCACCACCACCGCGCCCGATGGCGAGCCCGCCGGCCTGACCTGCAATTCGTTCAGCTCGGTGTCGCTCGATCCGCCGCTGGTGCTGTTCAGCCTGCGCAATGCCAGCCGGCTGCTGACGACCTTCCAGGCCGCGGACGGCTTCGTCATCAACATCCTCTCGGAGCAGCAGGACGCTCTGTCGGGCCGCTTCGCGTCGAGCAAGATCGAGAACAAGTTCGAGGGCGTCGCATGGCGCGCCGGCCAGCTCGGCATGCCGCTCATCGACGACTGCCTGGCCAGCTTCGAATGCCGCGTGCATGCGGCCCACGAGGCCGGCGACCACACCATCTTCATCGGCGAGGTGCAACACCTGAGCGGCGGTGGTCCCGACCAGGCCCTGGTGTTCTACAAGGGCGCCTACATGATGCTGGCCGAGTCGCTGCGCAAGCTGGTCGTGCAGGGCAGCCTGGGCGATGCCGACATCGACGAGGCCTATCGCACGCTGTACGGCACGCTGCTGCGGCTGGCCAGCGAGCGCGGCACCGAGGCCGAGCTCGAGGCCGTGCAACGGGCTGCAGAAGCCATCGAGGCGCATCCCGACGACACGCCGCTCAAGGAACGCATCGCTTCGGCCAGCGGCTTCTTCGCCTCGATCGCGGCGGCCGGCCACAACGAGGCGCTGACGCTGATGGCGCAGACCATGACCAGCGTGCTGCGCGAGCGCATGACGCACGTGCTGTCGGTGCGGCCGCGCCCCGATCTCTATCCGCTGCGCCGCAAGGTGGCGCACGCGCTGTGCCGGCGCGACGCGGACGGCGCCGCCGCCGCCCTCGACGAACTGATCACGCAACTGCGCAAGGGCTGAGGCCCCGGGCTTCGCGCCCATTCGGCATTCGCCATTCAACAGGAGACAAGCAACATGTCCATCGACTACGCCGGCTTCCGGCGCGAACTCGAAGCGTTCGCGCGCAGCGCCTGCCCGCCGGAGATCCGCGCCGTCGTCGCGGCCGGCCAGAAGATCACCAAGCGCGAATACCAGGCCTGGCAGAAGATCCTGAACGCCAAGGGGTGGGGCGCACCGGGCTGGCCTCAAGAGGTGGGCGGCACCGGATGGGACATCCGCCAGCGCCTGATCTTCGAAGAGGTGATGGCCGAGAACGACTGCCCGCCGCTCTACCACCATGGCCTGGGCCACATCGGCCCGGTGATCATCCGTTTCGGCACGTCCGAGCAGAAGGCCCGCTTCCTGCCGCGCATCCTCGACGGGTCGGACTGGTGGTGCCAGGGGTATTCGGAGCCCGGCTCCGGCTCGGACCTCGCCTCGCTGTCGACCAGCGCCCGCCGCGAGGGCGATGAATGGGTCGTCAACGGCCAGAAGATCTGGACCTCGCATGCCCACGAGGCCAGCATGATCTACATGCTGGTGCGCACGTCGAAGGAAGCGAAGAAGCAGGAAGGCATCTCGCTGCTGTTGGTGCCGATGGACACGCGCGGCATCACCGTGCGCCCCATCCGGACCATCGACGGCTGGCATCACCTGAACGAGGTGTTCTTCGACGAGGTGCGCGTGCCGGCCGACCACCTGGTCGGCGAGGTGGGCAAGGGCTGGACCTGCGCCAAGTACCTGCTCGAACGCGAACGCCTGCCCCCGGCCAACGTGGCGCGGCTGGAACTCATGCGCCGGCAGATCGACCGCCTGGTCGAAGACGCGACCCGCGCCGCCGGTGCGCGGCGCGACTTCAGCGGCCTGCACCACAAGCTGCTGCTGTGCGAAGCCGACGTGCAGGGCGTCCGCGTGATGATGGCGCAGGCCACCGACGACCTGATCCACCAGCGGCCGCTGGGCGTGCAGCCGTCCGTCATCAAGATGACCTGCGCCGACGTGGCGCAACGCCTCACGACCATCGCGCTCGACGCGGTCGGCCCCGACGCGGCCCACCGCTTCCTCGCCGATGTCGATGTGGACGCCGACCTGGATGCACAGGAGGCGGAAGAAGCGTCCGACGCCACCTGGATCCAGAACTACATGTTCACGCGTGCCCGCACCATCGCCGGCGGCACCTCCGAAGTGCAGCGCAACGTCGTCGCCAACGAATTGCTGGGAGCCTGAGCCATGAACACATCCTTTCCCGCGCTCTTTCCCGGCATGCTGCTGGACTCGGCGAGCCGCTATGCCGAAGACCACGTCGGCCAGGAGCTCCAGGGCGACCCCGTGCGCGACCTGGGCTGGACCGCCACCATCGTGCCCGAGGAGGCCGGCGGCGTCGGCGGCAGCCTGAGCGACCTGGCGTCGATCGTCGAAGGCCTGGCCACGCACGGCCTGCAGCTGCCCGTGATCGAAACCTGTGCCGTCGTGCCGCTGCTGCTGCAGGCCGCCGGCGCCGAGACCGCGACGCGCTGGCTCGAGGCCGTGGCCGAAGGCAGCGCCCGGATCGCGCCCATGACCGCGCTGTCGTCGACCCCCGATGAATCCACCGTACTCGCGCGGCATCTCGACATCGGCTTCGAACTCGACGGCGTGGTGCAGGGCGTCGACGCGACGCTGCCCGCCACGCACTACCTGGTGCCGGCCCAGCTGGACGGCGAGCGCGCCCTGTTCCTCGTCGATGCGGAACGCGTCGGCGCGCCGAAGACGCGCTACACGACCATGGAAGGCCGCCGCGGCGCCGACTTCGTGCTGGACCGGCTCGCGCTGCCCGAAGGCGCCTGCATCGCCCGCGGCGCCGCCGCACGCGATGCGCAGGCGCGGGCATGCGACGCGGCCCTGCTGCTGACGGCCGTCGACACCGTCGCCGCGCTGGCCACGCTGATCCGCCAGACCGTCACGCACCTGCAGGAGCGGCGTCAGTTCGGCGTGTCGCTCTCCACCTTCCAGGTGCTGCGCCACCGCGTCGCCGACATGTACGTGAAGTACCTGGGCGCCAAGGGCCAGGTCATCCATTGCCTGCACGATCACGACGAGCAGGCGGCCGACCTGCGCCGCACGCTGCGGCTGACCAAGGTCTCGCTGGCCGAGTCGGCGCGCGCCTGTGCCGAGTCGGCGATCCAGATGCACGGCGGCATGGGCGTCAGCGAGGAAGTGCTGGCCACCCGCATCGCCCAACGCCTGATCGCCTCCGAATTCCGCTACGGCGACCGGCTGCTGCACGTCGCGCAGCTGCTCGCAGCGCCCACGGCGCCGGCATCCGCCGGGCAGCCTTCCCTTTCCCATCAATCCGGGAGCACACGATGAGCATTTACCTTGAAGTGACCGACCACGTGGCCGTCGTCCGCCTGGACAAGCCGCCCGTCAACGCGGTGGACCGCGCCACGCGCCGCCGCCTGATCGAGATCTTCGACGAGGTGTCCGAGCGCCCCGACGTGCGCGTGGCCATCCTCACCGGCACCGGCAAGTTCTTCTGCTCGGGCGCGGACCTCAAGGACCGTCCGAACGCCGAGAAGCCCGGCGACTTCCTCGACCACAACCGCTGGACGCGCGAGACCGGCAACGCCATCCGCGAATGCGCCAAGCCCGTGATCGCGGCCGTCAACGGCCCGGCGCTGGGCGCCGGCTTCGGCCTGATGTCGGCCTGCGACATCTTCCTGGCGAGCGAGGACGCCACCTTCGCCATGCCCGAGATCAACGTCGGTCTGGCCGGCGGCGTGTCAATGCTGCGGACCATGGTGGGCCGCTCGTTCACGCGCCGCATGTTCTTCACCGGCATGAAGGTGCCCGCGGCCGAGCTGTACCGCCGCGGCGTGCTCGACGAGGTGGTGCCGGCCGAGCAACTGATGCCGCTGGCCATGGAGATCGCGAAGGAAATCGCATCGAAGGCGCCGCTGGCCATCGCCTACGCGAAGCAGGCCGCCAACATGATGGACCTGATGCCGCAGCGCGACGGCTACCGCTTCGAGCAGAACTTCACCATGGCGCTGGCCAAGACCGAAGATGCGCAGGAGGCACGCAAGGCCTTCCTCGAAAAGCGCAAGCCCGTTTACAAGGGGCGTTGAAGATGCAAGCCATCGAAGTGGGGCGCGGCCTTGACGCGCTCTTCAAGCCGCGTTCGATCGCCATCTTCGGTGCGTCGGACGACGTCACCAAGATCGGCGGCCGGCCTTTGCAGTTCCTGCAGAAGTACGGCTACGCGGGCGGCATCTACCCGATCAACCGCAAGGCGGGCCGAGTGCAGTCGCTCGCGGCCTATGCGGGTGTGGCGGACCTGCCCGAAGTGCCGGAACTGGCCGTCATCGCCGTGCCGCCCGAAGGCGTGCTCGACGCGGTGGAGAGCTGCGCACGGCGCGGCGTGAAGGCGGCGGTCATCCTGTCGGCGGGCTTCTCCGAGATGGGCGAGGAGGGCAGCCGCCTGCAGGCGCGCATCGGCCAGGTGGCGCGCGACACCGGCATGCGCATCGTCGGCCCCAACTGCCTGGGCGCGGTCGGCGTCGCGGACAAGAGCATCGCCACCTTCTCGGTGGCGCTCGAATCGTCCTTCCCGGCCGCGGGCCCGGTCGGCATCGTCTCGCAAAGCGGCAACCTCGGCAGCTACACCATGCGTCTGGCCAGCGAGCGCGGGCTGGGCATCAGCCGCATGCTGACCACCGGCAACGAATGCGACGTGGACATCGCCGATGCCATCGCATCGCTGGCGGCGGACCCGGGCACCTCGGTGATCCTGTGCTGCATGGAAACCTGCCGCGACGGCGCCAAGCTGCAGCAGGCCATGGCGATGGCGCGCGCCGCGGGCAAGCCGTTGGTGGTGCTCAAGGTCGGCGTGTCCGAGGCCGGCAGCGAGGCTGCGGCTTCGCATACCGGCGCACTGGCCTGCTCCGATGCCGTGTTCGACGCGGTGCTGCGCCATGGCGGCGCCATCCGCGTGCCGAGCATCGAGCAGCTGCTCGAAGTGGGTCATGCGTTGGCCGTGGTCGGGCCGGCGCGCGTGCCGCAGGGCCGTCGCGTGGCGGTGCTCACCGCGTCCGGCGGCTTCGGCGTGCTGCTGGCCGATGCGGCCAGCGCGCAGGGCCTGGCGCTGCCGAAGCTGGCCGCGACGACGCAACAACGCATCCTGTCGGTCGTGCCCTTCGCCGCGCCGTCGAATCCGGTCGACATGACGGCGCAGGTGTCGAGCCGGCCCGAGGTGCTGGCGCAGGTGCTCGACGCCGTGGCGCGCGACGACAGCTGCGACGCCTTGATCCTGCAGTCGGCCAACGCCTTCCACCTGCCTCGCTTGCGCGACGTGTTCCTGGCTGCACTGGAACAGGTGCGCAAGGACCATCCCTCGCGCCTGATCCTGCTGTGCGCCCGCGCGCCGCAGGACGTGCGGGTGCGTCTCACCGAGTTGGGCTATCCGGTGGTCGAAGGCATCGACGCCGCATGTGCGACGCTGGCGGCGTTGATGCGCTTCGGCGAGCGCGGCAAGTACGTCGAGGGGCGCGTCGAAGCGGCGGCCATCGATCGTGCACCGTTGGCCGCGGAAGCATTTGCCACCGAGGCGAGCGCCAAGGCCGTGCTGGCCGAGGCCGGGCTGCCGGTGCCGCGCGAAGAGATCGTCTCCAGCCGCGACGCGGCACTGGCCGCGGCACGCGAGCTGGGCTTTCCGCTGGTGCTCAAGATCGTGTCGCCGGACATCGCGCACAAGACGGAAGTCGGTGGCGTGTTCGTCGGTGTGCGGTCCGAGGCGCAGCTGATCGAGGAATACGACCAGATGCTGGCGCGCGTTGCGCTCAAGGCGCCCCAGGCGCGCATCACCGGCGTGCTCGTCGCGCAGATGGTGCAGGGCGGAGTCGAACTCATCCTGGGCACCAAGAAAGACCCGGTGTTCGGGCCGATGGTGATGGTCGGCCTCGGCGGCATCTTCGCCGAGGTGCTCAAGGACGTGGCTTTGCAGCCCGCACCGGTCGACGCGGCGCAGGCCACAGCCATGCTGCGCTCGCTCAAGGCTTTTCCGTTGCTCGACGGCGCGCGCGGCCGGCCCCAGGCCGACGTGCAGGCCGCGGCGCAGGCCATCGCCGCGCTGTCGCGCTTCGCGGTGCGCCATGCGGACGACGTGTGCGAGATCGACATCAATCCCCTGATGGTGCTGGAGCAGGGCCGCGGCGCGTATGCGCTCGATGCGCTGCTGGTGCCCGAGCAACAAGCCTCCACGAAAGCCGAATCATGACCTTGCCTTTGCCTCTCACCGGCCGTACGGCCTTCATCAGCGGCGCGGGCCATGGCATCGGCCGCGCCAGCGCCCGCGCCCTGGCCCGGCTGGGCGCGACCGTCGGCATCAACGACCTGAAGGCCGAATTCGTCGAGGAGACCGTGGCCGAGATCCGCGCGCTCGGCGGCCAGGCCATCGGGCTGCCCTGCGACGTGTCGACGCGCGACGGCATGCGCGAGGCGGTCGCACAGTTCGTCCGCGACGCGGGCCGGCTCGACGTGATGGTCAACAACGCGGCCTGGGTGCGCTACCAGCCGCTGGCCGAGATCACGCCGGAGGTGATGGACCGCATGGTGGAGATCGGCTTCAAGTCGGTGATCTGGGGCATCCAGGCGGCCGCCGAGGCGATGGACCCGGAACGCGGCGGCTCGATCGTCAACGTGGCGTCGATCGCGGCCTTCAAGTCGCCGATGCGTTCGGTGGTCTACAGCGGCATCAAGGCCGGCGTGCTGGGCATCACCCGCGCCGCGGCGGCCGACCTGGGCGCGCGCAACATCCGCGTCAACGCGGTGGCGCCCGGCGCGGTGCCGACCGAGGGCACGGCCAAGCATCGCAATGCGGAGCTCGATGCCAGGCGCATCGGCCGCACGCCGCTGGGCCGGCTCGGCACGGTGGAGGACATCGCCGATGCGGTGTGCTTCCTGGCGGGGGATGCATCGCGCTTCCTCACCGCCGACGTGCTGCGCCTGGACGGCGGGGCTTCGGAGACCTCGCTGTGAGCGCGGGCGTCTCGGCGCCCCGGCGCGTGCAGAACGTGTTCGTCGTGGCCAAGGCGCCGGGCAGCCTGCATGCGTTCTACGAGGGCGCGCTCGGCCTGCCGCTGAAGTTTCGCGATGGCGACCGCTGGGTGCAGTACGGCGTGGGCAACACCAACGTCGCGCTCGCCTGCGCGGAGGAAGCGGCACCGGCCACCGCCGGGCTCGTGATGGTGCTGGAGGTGGACGACTTCGATGGCGCAGAGCAACGCATCGTCGCCGCGGGCGGGGAAGTTCATGGTGTGCGCGACATGGGCAGCCATGGCGCGGTGCTGTCCTTGCGTGACCCGGAAGGCAACCTGGTGCAGCTGTTCCGGCGCGCTGCGCCTGCCGCTCCCGCCGCCGCATGAGTGGATCCGGAGCGCTTCCCGAAGATCCCCTGCGGTTCTTGCTGGACCGCGAGGCGATTCGCGACTGCCTGTTCCGCTACTGCCGCGGCATCGACCGCTGCGACGAGTCGGCCTTGCGTTCGGCCTACTGGGAAGACGCGACGGACTGCCACGGGGCCTGGAACGGTAGCGCCGATGGCTTCATCGCGCAGGCGCTGGTCAAGCTGCGGCAGGGCGGCCGCCGCGTGCACCAGGTCACCAACGTGCTGATCGAACTGCACGGCGATGCAGCGGCGGTGGAAAGCAGCTTCTTCGCGTTGCAGTCGACGGCGCAGCAGCCGGGGCGCGAGACCTTTCTGTGCGGCCGTTACGTCGATCGCTTCGAGCGCCGGCGCGGCGAGTGGCGCGTGGCCGCGCGCACGGTGGTCTACGAGTGGATCGAGGAACGCGTACGGCCCGAGCTGGCGCAGGACGATGCGGCGCTGTTCGGCATGCGCCGGCCCGTGGGTGGCGTGGCGCCGCACGATGCGGTGTATGCGCTGCTGCGCGAGGTGCGCGAGGTGCGAGGGGCCTGATTCGACGCCGGGCGCTCAGGCCAGCATCTCGTCCACGATGGCGTGCCAGTGCACGGGCTCGACCGGCGTGATCGACAGGCGGTTGCCCCGGCGCAGCACCACCATGTCGGCCAGCGCGGGCGTGGCGCGCATTTCCGGCAGGCCCAGAAGCCGCGTCTTTCGCAGCGCCTGCACGTCGACCAGCACCCAGCGGGGATGTTCTTCCTTGGAGGCCTCATCGAAGTAGGGCGACTTGGGGTCGAACTGCGTCGGGTCGGTCCTGGCTTCGGAGGCCACGCGGGCAACGCCGACGATGCCTGGCTGCGGGCAGCTCGAGTGGTAGAAGAGCACGCCGTCGCCGACCTGCATCTTCTTGGCCATGAAGTTGCGCGCCTGGAAGTTGCGCACGCCCGTCCAGGGCACGGTTTTCTGGGGCGCGGCCAGCGCGTCGTCGATCGAGCAGTCGTCGGGCTCGGACTTCATCAGCCAGTACTGGGGCATGAGGGCCTCGGGGTGGAGTCTCGGTAGGGCGGCGTTTTAACAGAAGCCGGGAATTCGTGAATGGGCCCGCGCGAGCGGGCTTGATCGCTTCGCGCCATGATCCGGCGACCATGCCGCCCAACGCCACGCCCCTTTCCATCCTCGATCTGTCGCCCATCACCGAAGGCAGCGACGCCGCGCAGTCCTTCCGCAATTCGTTGAGCCTTGCGCAGCATGGCGAGCGGCTGGGCTATCGGCGCTACTGGCTGGCCGAGCACCACGGCATGCCGGGCATCGCGAGCGCGGCCACGGCGGTGCTGCTGTCGCACGTAGGCGCGGGCACCTCCACCATCCGCATCGGGGCCGGCGGCGTGATGCTGCCGAACCACTCGCCGCTGGTGATCGCCGAGCAGTTCGGCACGCTCGAATCGCTGTACCCGGGCCGTATCGACCTCGGGCTGGGCCGCGCGCCGGGCTCGGACCAGCGCACCGCGCGGGCCCTGAGGCGCGACCTGCAGTCCGACGCCGACCAGTTTCCGCAGGACGTGATCGAGCTGATGGACTTCATGTCGAAGGAGCCGCAGCAGGCGGTGCGCGCGGTGCCGGGTCTGGGGCTGGAGGTGCCGGTGTGGATCCTCGGCTCCAGCACCTTCGGCGCCCAGCTCGCGGCGCACCTGGGGCTGCCCTATGCCTTCGCTTCGCACTTCGCGCCGCAGCAGATGATGCAGGCGATCCAGATCTATCGCGAGACCTTCAAGCCGTCGAAGCAGCTGGCCAAGCCTTACGTGATGCTGGGCTTCAACGTGTTCGCGGCCGAGACCGACGAGGAGGCCGTGTTCCGGTCGAGTTCGTGGCAGCAGGCCTTCGTGAACCTGCGCAGCGGCCGGCCGGGGCGGCTGCCGCCGCCGGTGGAGAACTACCGGGCGCGCATCGGGCCGGCGGAGAACGCGCTGCTGGATTCGGTCTTGTCCTGTTCCGCGGTGGGATCGCGCGAGACGGTGCGGGCGGGCGTGAAAGCCTTCGTCGAACGCACGGGGGCGGACGAGCTGATGATCACCTCGCAGGTGTTCGACCACGAGGCGCGGTTGAGGTCGTACGAGATCCTGGCGGAGTTGGGTTTGTCTGGGAGAACGCAGGGGTAGATGCGATGGGCGTCAATGAGCGCTGCACGTGATCGACGGCCCAGTGCCCTCACCCCCGCCCTCTCCCGGAGGGAGAGGGAGTAAGTCCCGTCAGTTCGGGGCGGCGGCGCGCTTGGATGCGGCGGGCTTGCGCGCCACCTTGGGCACAGCCGGCCTTACCGCCTTCGCCGTCACCTTCTTCGTGGCCGCCGGCTTGGGTGCCGCCCGCTTGCGGGCCGGGGTCTTGGGTGCTGCCTTGGTGGTGACGGGCGCTGCCTCCGGCTTGGCCTCGGCCTCGGCCTTCGTCTCGGCCTTTGCTTCGGCCTTCACTTCGGCCTTCACTTCGGCCTTGGCCTCCGCCTTCGCCGCATCCCCCACGATCAAGCCATACAGCTTGCGGTGCTCCGCCACCACGTAGTCGCCCAGGTCGGCCACGTCCGGCACCGCGCGCCGGCAGGCTGTGAGGCCGAACTCGAGCGCGCCGTTGTAGCTTTGCACCGTCATGTTCAGCGCGAGGCCGTGGCCCGGGATCGACACCGGAAAATACGACGCCACCTTGGCCCCTGCGAAGTAGAGCGCGAAGGACGGCCCGGGCACGTTGGAGATCGCCACGTTGGCCGCCGGCGGCAGCTTGTCCGCCAGCCCCGAGCGGCCGTACAGCGAGGCGAGCCCCGACATCAGCGACGGCACGCCCAGCGACGGAAAGTCGGTCGGGATCGCCGCCTTGATGTTGCCGCTGAGCTTCTTCCCTTCGCTCGACGATTCGTGAATGGCCGCGAGGCGTTCGAGCGGGTCGGCGATGTCGGTCGCCAGGCTCACGAGCATCACCGACACCTGGTTGTTCATGTCGGTGTTGCCCTGCTCGCGCAGCGACACCGGCACGCCCGCGATCAGCGCCTTGTCGGGCCGGCAGCCGTAGTCGGCCAGGTAGCGCTTGAGCGCACCGGCGCAGATGTTCAGCACGATGTCGTTGAGGCTGGTGTCGGTGGCCTTCGACATCTGCTTCACCTCGGCCAGCGGCACCGTGCGGGCCGCGAAGGCGCGCTGGTTGGTGATCGAGACGTTCAGCGGCGTCCTCGGCGCGGTGCGGAATCGCTTGGGCAGCTCGAAGCTGGCGCCCTGCCCGCCACCGGCCTGCGACCATGAGCCGAGCACGTTGCCGATGGCCTTGGCGGTGGCCGGGATCGACTGGATCAGCTTCACGTACTGCTGCACCGTGTTGCTCAGCGCGGCCGTGGCCAGCTCGGCCATGCCCAGCTGCGAGGACTCGGCGCGGCGCGTGATGCGCGGCGGCTTCACGGGCGCCGGCGTTTCCGAGATGTCGAACAGCGCCTTGGCCACCGCCACACCGGCCTGGCCGTCGATGGCCGCGTGGTGCATCTTGCTGTAGAGCGCCACCTGGCCGGTCTGCAGGCCTTCGATGATGTGGATTTCCCACAGCGGCCGGCTGCGGTCGAGCAGCGACGAATGCAGGCGGCCCACCAGGCGCTCCAGCTGGGCCATGGTGCCGGGGCGCGGCATGATCACGTGGTGGATGTGGTGGTCGAGGTCGAGGTCGTCGTCGTCCACCCACACCGGATTGGCCAGGTCGAAGGGCATGGGCGCGAGCTTGCGCACGAAGACCGATGCCAGGTGCAGGCGGCCGCTCAGGTACTTCTTGGCGTCTTCGGCGAAGTCGCCTTCGTAGCCGCGCGGCAGGTCGATCAGCTGCAGGCTGCCCACGTGCATCGGCTGCTCGGGCGTCTCGAGGTGCAGGAACGAGGCGTCCATGCCGCTGAGGTGATCCATGTTGTTTCCTTCCGGTTTGGCGTTGCAGTGTGAACCTCGTCGCTGCTTCGTTCAAACGTCTTTGCGGCGGGCTCGCTCGGTGATTACCCGAATTAACCGGATGGGGGCACCGGCTTGGCCGCCCTGGGACAATCGCCGCCCATGGACAAGCAGCGGATCGTGGTGGGCCTGAGTGGCGGGGTGGACTCCGCGGTCACGGCGCACCTGCTCAAGCAGCAGGGCCACGAGGTGGTCGGCATCTTCATGAAGAACTGGGAAGACGACGACGACAGCGAATACTGCTCGTCGAACGTCGACTTCGTCGATGCCGCGAGCGTGGCCGACGTGCTCGGCATCGAGATCGAGCACGTCAACTTCGCGGCCGACTACAAGGACCGCGTGTTCGCCGAATTCCTGCGCGAGTACCAGGCGGGCCGCACGCCCAACCCCGACGTGCTGTGCAATGCCGAGATCAAGTTCAAAGCCTTCCTCGACCATGCGATGCGGCTGGGCGCAGGGAAGATCGCGACGGGGCATTACGCACGCGTGCGCTTCGACGGCGCCACGGGGCGTCACCAGTTGCTGAAGGGCCTGGACCCGGCGAAGGACCAGAGCTACTTTCTTCACCGGCTGAACCAGCAGCAACTGGCCAAGACGATGTTCCCGGTGGGCGAACTGCACAAGACCGAGGTGCGCCGCATCGCCGACGAGATCGGCCTGCCCAACGCGAAGAAGAAGGACTCGACCGGCATCTGCTTCATCGGCGAGCGGCCGTTTCGCGAGTTTCTGAACCGCTACATCTCGAAGGAGCCCGGTCCGATCCGCGACGAGCGCGGGCGCCGCATCGGCGAGCACCAGGGCTTGAGTTTCTACACGCTGGGCCAGCGCCAGGGCCTGGGCATCGGCGGCATCAAGGCCAAGGGCGCGCAGCGCGGGGCGGGCGAGCATGCGCCCTGGTTCGTGGCGCGCAAGGAGATCGAGAGCAACACGCTGTGGGTGGTGCAGGGGCATGACCATCCATGGCTGCTGTCGCCCGCGCTCGAGGCCGACGATGCGAGCTGGGTGGCCGGAGACGCGCCGCAGCCGGGCGGCTATGGCGCGAAGTCGCGCTACCGCCAGGCCGATGCCGGCTGCGTGCTGGCCGAGGGTGCGAACGGGGCGTTCCGCCTGGCCTTCGACGACCCGCAATGGGCGGTCACGCCGGGGCAGTCGGCGGTGCTGTACGACGGCGAGGTGTGCCTGGGCGGCGGCGTGATCGCGCGCGCGGGCTGAGGCTCAGCCTTACTCTTCTCCTTCGTCGTGGTTCGGGTCTTTGCCGGCGACCGAGGCATGCACGTGGATCAGGTCGAGCGGGTGGCGTCGGCCCGCGAGGTAGTCGTCCACGCATTGCATGAGCAGCGGGCTGCGGTGCCGGTCGCGGCTCGCGCGCAGTTCGTCGGCGCTCATCCACAGCGTGCGCACGATGCCGTGGTCGAGCGCGCGGCCGGGCTCTTGCTCACCCAGCGTGCCGGCGAAAGCGAAGCGCATGTAGGTGGTGTCGTCGCCGCGGGCACTGCGCTGGCGCGCCATGTAGATGCCGATGAGCGCGGTCGGCGTGAAGCGGTGCGCGGTTTCTTCCAGCGTTTCGCGTGCACAACCCTCGGCCGGCGACTCGCCGGGGTCGAGGTGGCCGGCCGGCGAATTGAGCCGCAGGCCGTCGCGCGTTTCTTCCTCGACGACCAGGAAGCGGCCGTCGCGCTCGATCACCGCGGCCACGGTGACGTTGGGCTTCCAGCGGTGCTTGGCCATGCGTGCGGACCTCAGCGAAGAACGTAGCCCGAAAAGCGCCAGACACGGTCGGTGCCCAGCTGAAAGGTGACCAGTTCGCGCACGGTGGCGTCGACCTTGTTGGCGAAGCGTGTCTCGTATTCGATGCTCACGTACTGGCCGGCGAGGTCGGGATCGCCGTCGCCGACGACCTGCCGGTTGATGGCGACCCAAGTGCGCTGCTGCGCGGCGCCCAGGGGTGCGCGGGCCTTCGCGACCTGGCTCACGAAGTCGACGCGCGTGACGCGCTTGCGGGCCGCGGCCGTGGCGCCGTCCCACAGCTCGCCGGTCTTGTTCTGGTCGATCATCTGGATCGCCTGGAGGCCGCCGCGCACCAGGTCGCTCGGCTCGGCGTCCTGGGCGGATGCGAATGTCAGCCAGCCGCAGAGCAGGATCGCGGCGAGCAGGATTCGATGGATGCGGTTCATGGTGGACGGGGCCTTTGAAGCCGTTGGGTTCGGCAGCACGGCCTATTCTGCCCCGCGCTGCTGCGCGGCCCTGGGCCTATCAAGCTGTGGGATAGGGCGAATCGTTGTGCTCCGCCTGACTGCACACCTCGAGCCGGTAGCCCAGGCCGTAGACCGAGGTGAGCACCACGCCGTTCTCGGGGCACAGGTCCATGCGCGTGCGCACCCTCGACACGTGGGTGTCGATCGAGCGCGAGTGGTCTTCGACGTCCTGGCCCCACACGGTGTGGATCAGGTTCTCGCGCGTCATCAGCCGGCCCGCGTTGCGGCACAGGTACAGCGCGAGGTCGTACTCGCGGTGCTTGAGCTTGATCGCCTTGCCGCGCAGCAGCAGCGTGCGCGTGAGCGGATCGAAATGGTAGGGGCCGCAGTCCAGCGTCTTCTCGAAGCGCATCGGATAAGCGCGGCGCAGCAGGGCCTGCACGCGTGCCTGCAGTTCGATACGGCACAGGGGCCTGAGCAGGAAGTCGTCGGCGCCGTTGACCAGCGAACGGAGCAGGGCGGGCTTGTCGCGCTCGGTGGCGACCAGCAGCAGCGGAATGCGGTTGCCGAAGCGGTCGCGCAGCCAGGTCACGAGCTCGGAGCCGCCGACGTCGCGCGTGCGCCAGTCGAGCAGCAGCAGGTCGTAGCTCTTGAGGCGGAGTTCGTTCAACAGCGATTCGCCGGTGGCGAAATCGTGGCAGTCGTGACCGATCCTGGTCATGATCTGCCGGATCCAGTGAGTCTCTTGTGGCTCGTTGCCGAGCGTGGCTATTCGCATGCCTTCCCCCTGACGGTTGCTGGTCAGTCATGCCGGCCTTATGGAGGCCGGTCGCGTTCGAGGCGCAAATGTACAGGAGGCGATGAGGCCGTTTGGACCGCGTAGCGGTTCTGCGCGCCGCCCCACGGGACAGCGCCATCCCTGTGCCTGTCATCTTCATGTAAGCTCGGCCCGAATTCCAAAGCACCCCGAGGAGAATCCCATGCTGATAGGCGTGCCGGCCGAAACTGCGTCCGGCGAAACCAGAGTGGCCGTCACTTCGGAAACGGCCAAAAAACTCACGGCACAGGGACATACCGTGCGCGTGCAGTCGGGCGCCGGCATCACTGCCGCCCTTACCGATGCGGCCTACCAGGCCGCCGGTGCCGAGATCACCGATGCGGCCGGCGCCTTCGCCTGCGAGCTGGTGTTGAAGGTGCGCTCACCTTTCGACAACGAGCTCGCCCTCATGAAACCGGGCACGGTGGTCGTCGGCATGCTCAACCCCTTCGACGCCGAAGGCCTGCAGCGCCTGGCCGCGGCGGGCCTCACGAGCTTCGCACTCGAAGCCGCGCCCCGCACCACGCGCGCGCAGAGCATGGACGTGCTGTCCTCGCAGGCCAACATCGCCGGCTACAAGGCCGTGATGATCGCGGCCGACAAGTACCAGCGCTTCTTCCCGATGCTCATGACGGCGGCCGGCACGGTGAAGGCCGCGCGAGTCGTCATCCTGGGCGTGGGTGTGGCCGGCCTGCAGGCCATCGCCACGGCCAAGCGCCTGGGCGCGGTCATCGAGGCCAGCGACGTGCGCCCCTCCGTCAAGGAGCAGGTCGAATCGCTGGGCGCCAAGTTCATCGACGTGTCGTACGAGACACAGGAAGAGAAGGAAGCCGCCGAAGGCGTGGGCGGCTATGCGCGCCCCATGCCCCAGAGCTGGCTCGATCGCCAGAAGGCCGAGGTCGCCAAGCGCGTGGCGCAGGCCGACGTCGTCATCACCACGGCACTGATCCCCGGCCGCGCCGCGCCCGTGCTGGTCACCGAAGAGATGGTGAAGTCCATGAAGCCCGGCTCCGTCATCGTCGACCTGGCCGCGCCGCAGGGCGGCAACTGCCCGCTGACCGAGCCCGGCCAGACCGTCGTCAAGCATGGTGTGACGCTGGTGGGCGAAACCAATTTGCCGGCCCTGGTGGCGGCGGATGCGTCGTCGCTCTATGCACGCAACGTGCTCGACTTCCTCAAGCTGGTGCTGCCGAAGGAGGGCGGCTTCAAGATCGACCTGGAAGACGACATCGTCGCCGCCTGCCGCATGACGCAGGACGGCCAGGTCACGAAGAAGTGAAGCCGTAGAGCCGCAAGCAGACCACAAGCAAAGCCGCAACCGCGAGGAGAAGCCCCCATGGATCCCGTGTCCCACACCGTCATCAACCTGATCATCTTCGTGCTGGCCATCTACGTGGGCTACCACGTGGTCTGGACCGTCACGCCCGCGCTGCACACGCCGCTGATGGCAGTGACCAACGCCATCTCGGCCATCGTGATCGTCGGCGCCATGCTCGCGGCGGCGCTCACCAGCACCTGGCTCGGCAAGAGCATGGGCGTGCTGGCCGTGGCCCTGGCCGCGGTCAACGTCTTCGGCGGCTTCCTGGTCACCCGGCGCATGCTGGAGATGTTCAAGAAGAAGGACAAGAAGGCACCGGCGGGTGCAACGCCTGCAGCCAAGGCGGGGGGCCACTGACCATGTCGATGAACGTCGTCACGCTGCTGTACCTCGTCGCCAGCGTCTGCTTCATCCAGTCCCTCAAGGGCCTGAGCCATCCCACCACCTCCATCCGCGGCAACGTCTTCGGCATGGTCGGCATGGCCATTGCCATCCTGACCACCGCGGCGCTGATCGTGCAGCTCTCGGGCGGCAAGGCCCAGGGCATGGCCTGGGTGCTGCTGGGCCTGGTGGTCGGCGGCGGCTACGGCGCCTACCGCGCCAAGACCGTCGAGATGACGCAGATGCCCGAGCTGGTGGCCTTCTTCCACAGCATGATCGGCCTGGCCGCGGTCTTCATCGGCATCGCAGCCGTGGTCGAGCCCTGGGCCTTCGGCATCACCCCGCCGCCGGTGGCGGCCGTCATCGGCGCCAGCACGCCAGAGGGCACGGTGCTCATCGACGGCTTCGCGCGCTACGCCATTCCGGCGGGCAACCGGCTCGAGCTGTTCCTGGGCGCGGCCATCGGCGCGATCACCTTCAGCGGCTCGGTCATCGCCTTCGGCAAGCTGTCGGGCAAGTACAAGTTCCGCCTGTTCCAGGGCGCGCCGGTGCAGTTCAAGGGCCAGCACATGCTCAACCTGGTGCTGGGTCTGCTGACCATCGGCCTGGGCCTGGTGTTCGTGTTCACCGAGAGCTGGACCGCCTTCTTCGCGATGCTGCTGCTGTCCTTCATCATGGGTGTGCTGATCATCATCCCGATCGGCGGGGCCGACATGCCGGTGGTGGTGTCGATGCTCAACAGCTACTCGGGCTGGGCAGCGGCGGGCATCGGCTTCTCGCTGAACAACGCGATGCTGATCGTGGCCGGCTCGCTGGTGGGCTCCTCGGGCGCGATCCTGAGCTACATCATGTGCAAGGCGATGAACCGCTCGTTCTTCAACGTGATCCTGGGCGGCTTCGGCGGCGAGGCCGCGACGGCCACGGCCGGTGCCAAGGAGCAGCGGCCGGTGAAGAGCGGCAGCGCGGACGACGCGGCCTACATGCTGAGCAACGCCGAGACCGTGATCATCGTGCCGGGCTACGGCCTGGCGGTGGCGCGCGCGCAGCACGCGGTCAACGAACTGGCGCAGAAGCTCACCGAGCACGGCGTGACGGTCAAGTACGCCATCCACCCGGTGGCCGGCCGCATGCCGGGCCACATGAACGTGCTGCTGGCCGAGGCCGAGGTGCCCTACGACCAGGTGTTCGAGATGGAAGACATCAACGGCGAGTTTCCGCAGGCCGACGTGGCGATCATCCTGGGCGCCAACGACGTGGTGAATCCGGCCGCGCTGACCAAGGGCACGCCGATCTACGGCATGCCGATCCTCGAGGCCTACAAGGCCAAGACGGTCATCGTGAACAAGCGCTCGATGGCTGCGGGTTATGCCGGACTGGACAACGAGCTGTTCTACATGGACAAGACGATGATGGTCTTCGGCGATGCCAAGAAGGTGGTCGAAGACATGGGCAAGGCGATCGAGTAAGTGGGGCGAAGCGCCCCGTTGCGCGTCCTGTGCCCGCCGCCCGGTGCTTGAAGTGCCGGGCGGCGCTTTTGCGTGTAGAACCCCAGAAATCATTCGAGGAGACATATCCATGACAGACCGTCCCTGGCTCAGCAGCTACCCGCAGGGGGTGCCGGCCGACATCGATCCCTCCGGCTACACCTCGCTGGTGGGGATCATGGAGGAGAGCTTCAGCCGCTTCGCCGACCGCACGGCCTACAGCTTCATGGGCAAGGACCTGAGCTACGGCGACGTCGACAAGGCGAGCCGTTCCTTCGCCGGCTACCTGCAAGGGCTGGGGCTCGCCAAGGGTGAACGGGTGGCGGTGATGATGCCGAACTGCCTGCAGTACCCGATCGCGGTCTGCGGCATCCTGCGCGCCGGCCTGATCCTGGTGAACGTGAATCCGCTGTACACGCCGCGCGAGCTGGAGCACCAGCTCAAGGACTCCGGCGCCAAGGCGATCGTGATCATGGAGAACTTCGGCAACACGCTGCAGCAGTGCATCGGCGCGACCCCGGTCAAGCACGTGGTGCTGAGCGGCATGGGCGACCGCCTGGGCCTGCTCAAGGGTGCGCTGGTCAACTACGTGGTGCGCAACGTCAAGAAGATGGTGCCCGAGTACAGCCTGCCGGGCGCCGTGCGCTTCAACGAAGCGCTGGACAAGGGCGCGGGCCGCACGCTGCAACCCGCGGCACTCGGGCCCGACGACGTGGCGGTGCTGCAGTACACCGGCGGCACCACCGGCGTGTCGAAGGGCGCGGTGCTGCTGCACCGCAACGTGATCGCCAACGTGCTGCAGTCCGAAGCCTGGAACGACCCGGTGATGCAGAAGGTGCCGGCCGGCGAGCAGTCTGCGAGCGTGTGCGCGTTGCCTCTGTATCACATCTTCGCGTTCACCGTGAACATGATGCTGAGCATGCGAACGGGCGGCAAGCTGATCCTGATTCCGAATCCGCGCGACATCCCGGCCGTGCTCAAGGAACTGTCGAAGCACACCTTCCACAGCTTTCCGGCGGTCAACACGCTGTTCAACGGCCTGGCCAATCATCCGGACTTCAACACCGTCAACTGGAAGAACCTCAAGATCTCGGTCGGCGGCGGCATGGCGGTGCAGGGCGCGGTGGCCAAGCTCTGGCTCGACAAGACCGGATGCCCGATCTGCGAGGGATACGGCCTGTCGGAAACCTCGCCGTCGGCCACCTGCAACCCCACCACCAGCACCGCCTACACCGGCACGATCGGCGTGCCGCTGCCGAGCACCTGGCTCAAGCTGCTGGACGACGACGGTGTCGAGGTGCCGCCGGGCCAGCCCGGCGAGATCGCCATCAAGGGTCCGCAGGTGATGGCCGGCTACTGGCAGCGCCCCGACGAGACGGCCAAGGTCATGACGGCCGACGGCTACTTCAAGACCGGCGACGTCGGCATCGTCGACGAGCGCGGCTACTTCAAGATCGTCGACCGCAAGAAGGACATGATCCTGGTCTCGGGCTTCAACGTGTACCCGAACGAGGTCGAGGACGTGGTGGCGCAGGTGCCCGGCGTGCTCGAATGCGCGGCCGTGGGCATTGCCGACGAAAAGACCGGCGAGGCGGTGAAGCTGGTCATCGTCAAGAAGAACGCCGACCTCACCGAGGCGCAGGTGCGCGAGTTCTGTCGCGCCAACCTCACCGGCTACAAGCAGCCCAAGCTGGTCGAGTTCCGCACCGAGCTGCCGAAGACGCCGGTGGGCAAGATCCTGCGGCGCGAGCTGCGCGACAAGAAGTAAGGCGGCTTCGCATGGCGGCACCGGTCGCGATCGTGGCGGCCATGCAGGAAGAGCTGGGCGCGCTGCTGGCGGTCATGCCCGACGAGCGGCGCGTGCGCATCGCCGGGCGCGAGTTCTGGGTGGGCCATCTGCAGGGCCAGTCGGTGGTGGCTGTGCTCTCGCGCATCGGCAAGGTCGCGGCCGCCACCACCGCCACGGTGCTGCTCGAACGATTCGGCGTGCGCGCCATCGTTTTCACGGGTGTCGCAGGCGGGCTGGCGCCCGGCGTGCGGGTGGGCGACGTGGTGGTGGCGACGCGCCTGCTGCAGCACGACCTGGATGCCTCGCCCATTTTTCCGCGCTACGAGGTGCCCCTGACCGGGCATGCGCGATTCGCCACCGACACCGTGATCAGCGACGCGCTGACCGCCGCGGCGCAGAAGATCTTGCGCAACCCGGTCGCGCTGCTGGGGCAGAAGGTGGTGGACGACTTCGCGCTGCATGCCCCGCGCCTGCACCGCGGCCTGGTGGTCAGCGGCGACCGCTTCATCGCCAGCGCGGCCGACAGCGACGCGTTGCGCCATGACCTGCCCGATGCGCTGGCCTGCGAGATGGAGGGCGCCGCGGTGGCGCAGGTGTGCCACGACTTCCGTGTGCCCTTCGCGGCCGTGCGCACCATCTCCGACCGCGCCGACGACCAGGCGCACACCGACTTCCTGCGCTTCGTCGCAGCGGTCGCGAGCCGCTACAGCCTGGCCATCATCACCAAATGGCTGGATGCGTTGCCGGGCAAGGCGCAGCAGGAAGACGCGTAAGCGTCCTCGCCTGTCTTACTTGAGCCAGCCTCGGCGGCGGAAGTACCACATCGGCACCAGCGCGCTGGCAACCATCAGCGCGATCGCGTAGGCGTAGCCGTAGCCCCAATCGAGCTCCGGCATCATCTTGAAGTTCATGCCGTAGACGCTCGCGATCAGCGTGGGCGGCAGCAGCGCCACGCTGGCCACCGAGAAGATCTTGATGGTCTTGTTCTGGTTGATGTTGATGAAGCCGACCGTGGCGTCCATCAGGAAGTTGATCTTGTCGAACAGGAAGGCCGTGTGGTTATCGAGCGACTCGATGTCGCGCAGGATCTGCCGCGCCTCCTCGAACTGCTCGGCATTGAGCATGCGGCTGCGCATCATGAAGCTGACCGCGCGGCGCGTGTCCATGACGTTGCGGCGGATGCGACCGTTCAGGTCTTCCTGGCGGGCGATGGCGGCCAGCACCTCGCCGGCCAGCTCGTCGCTGACGTTGCCTTCGAGCACCTTCTTGCCCGCCACTTCCAGCTCGTCGTAGATGTTCTCGAGCGAGTCCGCGGAGTATTCGGCGTCGGCGTCGAAGAGCTTGAGCAGCACTTCCTTGGCGTCTTCGATCAGGCCTGGCGCGCGTCGTGCGCGCATGCGCAGGAGTCGGAACACCGGCACGTCCTCGTCGTGGATCGAGAACAGCACGCCACGGCTGCGCAGCTCGGTGTTGTGCTGGTTGAGGATGAAGGCCACGCGCACCGAGCGCGGGTCTTCGGGGTCGTCGATCAGGAAGTCGCTGCGCACGTGCAGCTCGCCGTTGTCTTCTTCGTAGAAGCGCGCGGATTCCTCGATGTCCTCGTCCATCGCATCCTCGGGGATGGACAGGCCGTAGTACTGCTTGATCCAGCGCTTTTCCTCCAGCGTGGGCGACTCGAGGTCGACCCAGATCGGTTGGAACTTTGAAAGCTCTTCGAGCGCTTCGATCTCTTCCTGGACGAGGCGGCCGTTGGCCAGCGTGAAGATGTTGAGCATGGCTCACTCCCGGGGTGTGTTGCGGTGTCGGCGAGGGATGGGGCGCTTTCAAGTCCCTGGCCGACAACGCGTCAACGGGGAGTTGAAAGCTGCCGAGGCGGAACGGTTTCCATCTGGAGTCTCCGGTTGCAGCGAGGCGCGATTATGTCACCGGCAACTTGCATTTTCCCGACGCCGCATGGATGGGCATCCAGTGGCAATGAAGAGGGGCGTGGCCTTTCGCACTACTGCCGTCACACCGCCGACATCTTGACCCTCAGGATGAGCGGGGGTTTGCGTCGACGGGGATTGCAATTCGATGACAGCATGGGCATAGTGAACCGACAGCGCCTCACCGCCTCTGCCCCTTCCGCCTCTTCCTTCCCCTTCTTTTCTCCCCCTCTTTCTCGTTTTTTCACACCGTCGATTTCGCCGGCCCGGCTTCCTCTCCACGATGCATGGGTCTTTTTCCCCAACCGTCATTTCTCAGGAGGTCATTCATGAATTTGACGATCAGCGGTCATCACCTCGACGTCACTCCCGCGCTCCACAGCTATGTCACGAGCAAGCTGGACCGGATCATCCGGCACTTCGACCAGGTGGTCGATGTGAAGGTGATCCTCACGGTTGAAAAGCAGAAGGAAAAGGAAGGCCAGAAGGCCGAATGCAGCATCCGCGTCAAGGGCAATGACATGTTCGCCGAATCGAGCCACGCTGATCTTTACGCCGCCGTCGACGACCTGGCCGACAAGCTGGACAGGCAGGTCGTGCGCCACAAGGAACGCCTCAAGAAGCACTATCACGATGCGCCCAAGCGCGTGATGTAGTGCCAACTTCGGGCAAACACTCTTGCGGGCCGCCTTCGGGCGGCTCTTTGCTTTTTGCGGCGCGGGTGCATAATCGCCCCCGCCCTGCCCCACCATGAACCGACTCGCGTCCATCCTGCCGCCCGCTCAAGTCCTCGTGAGCGTCGACGCCACGAGCAAGAAAAGAGCTTTCGAAGAAGCCGGCTTGCTGTTTGAAAACCTGCACGGCCTCGGCCGCGCCCTCATCACCGACAGCCTGTTCGCGCGCGAGCGCCTGGGCTCCACCGGGCTGGGGCACGGCGTCGCCATCCCGCACGGGCGGATCAAGGGCCTCAAGTCGCCCATGGCCGCCGTCTTCCAGCTGGAAAACCCGATCGGCTTCGACGCGCCGGACGAACAACCGGTCGTGCTCCTGATCTTTCTCCTGGTGCCCGAAGCGGCCACCCAGAAACATCTCGAAATACTCTCCGAGATCGCCGAGTTGCTCAGCGACGCCGGCTTGCGCGAGCAGATCAAGTCGAGCAAGGACGCCGCGCAGCTGCATGCCCTGATCGCAGGATGGCAATCGGCCCAGGTCGCTTGAGGCAGCGCCGCTGCCACTGCATGGGACCGTCTGGCGCATGAAGCCGACCGTCATCAGCGCCGACGCGATGTTCGAGGAGTTCCGCGGCTCGCTCCGGTGGGAGTGGCTGGCGGGCCTCGGCGCCTCGGAGCGCCAGTTCGATCCTGGCGTCATCAGCCGTGCCCAATCGGCGGCCGACCTCGTCGGCTACCTCAACTACATCCATCCCTACCGCGTGCAGATTCTCGGCGCGCGCGAGGTGGCCTACCTGATGCGCGGTTCGCCGGAAGACTGCGTGCGCCGCATCGCCCGCATCGTGACCCTGGAGCCGCCCATGCTGGTGCTGGCCGACGGCCAGAGCGCGCCGGACCAGCTGCTGTCGATTTGCGAGCGGGCGCAACTGCCCCTGTTCGCGACGCGGGAGTCCTCCGCCTTCGTCATCGACCTGCTGCGCGCGTACCTGTCCAAGCACTTCGCCGAGCGCACCTCGATGCACGGCGTGTTCATGGACATCCTGGGCATGGGCGTGATGATCACCGGCGAGTCGGGACTCGGGAAGAGCGAGCTGGGCCTCGAACTGATCTCGCGCGGCAATGGCCTCGTCGCGGACGACGCGGTCGACCTCTACCGAATCAACCAGGCGACCCTGGAAGGGCGCTGCCCCGACCTGCTGCAGAACCTGCTGGAAGTGCGCGGCATCGGCCTGCTGGACATCCGGGCCATCTTCGGAGAGACGGCCGTGCGCCGGAAGATGCGGCTCAAGCTCATCGTGCACCTCGTGCGGCGCGACAGCTTCGAGCGCGACTACGAGCGCATGCCGTCGGCGCCGCTGACCCAGGACGTGCTGGGCATCCCGGTGCGCAAGGTGATCATCCAGGTGGTGGCCGGCCGCAACATCGCCGTGCTGGTCGAAGCCGCCGTGCGCAATTCGATCCTGCAACTGCGCGGCATCGACACCTACGCGGACTTCGTCGCGCGCCACCACAAAGCCATGGAAGGCAGCCGGGACGACGACTAGCCCACGGTGTCGTTCATCGTGCCGGAGGCCGCCGCCAGGCCGCCCCAAGGCGGCCGCGCCTCCCCCTCGGGGGGTGAAGTTATACGAGCGAAGCTCTTGAAAAGCCGGGGGGCTTTATCTCTTGCTGGCGCAGTCGGCGCACAAGCCGTACAGCGACATCGCGTGATCCTGCAGGATCCACCCCTTGTCCTTCGACACGATCTGCTGGCGCTGCTCGATCTCGGGGTCGTAGAACTCCTCGACCTTGCCGCAGGCGGTGCAGATCAGATGGTCGTGGTGCTTGCCCTCGTTGAGCTCGTACACAGCCTTGCCGCTCTCGAAGTGGCTGCGCTCGAGGATGCCGGCCTGCTCGAACTGCGTCAGCACCCGGTAGACAGTGGCCAGGCCGATGTCGGAGTGTTCGTTGAGCAGCACGCGGAAGACGTCTTCCGCCGTCATGTGGCGCTGGCCGCCGTTCTGGAAGATTTCCAGGATCTTGAGGCGGGGCAGCGTGGCCTTGAGGCCGGTGTTCTTGAGTTCGTCGATGTTGGCCATGGTCATTCCTGCGTCCCCTCCCCGGGAGGGCCGGCAGAGGGCCAGCCGCTACAATCGCCCGATCATATCGCTTGCCCTCCTGGCCCTTTTCCATGCCTGAGATTTCACAACGCCGCTCGTGGCTGCTCGTCGGCGCCGTCGCCGCGACGCTCAGCCTGGCGGCCTGCAGCAGCTTCAACGAACGTTCGCGCAACGCGCTCAATGCCATCACCCCCTACAAGGTCGAAGTGGTGCAGGGCAATTTCGTGTCCAAGGAGCAGGTCGAGCAACTCAAGCCCGGCATGTCGCGCCAGCAGGTGCGCGAAATCCTGGGCACCTCGCTGCTCAACGACGTCTTTCACTCCAACCGCTGGGACTACGTCTTCACCATCCGGCGCCAGGGCGTCGAGGCGCAGCAGCGCCGGCTGACCGTGTTCTTCAACGGCGAGGTGCTCGACCGCTTCGAGGGCGACACGATGCCCAGCGAGCAGGAGTTCGTCGCCGCGGTCGACGCCCGTGGACGTGCCGGCAAGGTGCCGGTGCTGGAGGCCACCGAAGACCAGCTCAAGAAATTCGACACGGCCAAGGACAAGGCCAAGACGGCCGAGGGCGATTCGCCGTCCGCCGCGTTGCCGCCGCTGCCTCCCAGCTATCCGCCGCTCGAATCCGGCCGTTGATGCGATAGAAGTGCGCTAGTGGCGCGCTGTTGGCGCGCCGTTCGAGCCGTCCGAGTGGCCGGCCATTTTCGAAGGCTTGTCGCGTGACCGATTCTTCCTCTTCCACCACTCCGCTGCGCCGCGTCGCGGTGGCCGGCGCTTCCGGCCGCATGGGCCACATGCTGATCGAGGCCGTGCGCGCGTCGGGCGACTGCCGCCTGGCCGGCGCCCTCGACATCGCAGGCAGCGCCGCGCTCGGCAGCGACGCCGGCGCATCCCTCGGCTTCGCGAGCGGCGTGCCCGTCGTGGCCGATCTGCGCCAAGGCCTGCAGAACGCCCAGGTGCTGATCGACTTCACCCGCCCCGAGGGCACGTTGGCGCACCTGGCCGTGTGCCGCGAGCTGGGCGTGCAGGCCGTGATCGGCACCACCGGCTTCAGCGACGCACAAAAAGCCGAGATCGCCGCTGCCGCCAAGGACATCGCGATCGTCATGGCGCCCAACATGAGCGTGGGCGTGAACGTCACCTTCAAGCTGCTCGAGATGGCGGCCAAGGCGCTGTCCACCGGCTACGACATCGAGGTCATCGAGGCCCACCACCGCCACAAGATCGACGCGCCGTCGGGCACTGCGCTCAAGATGGGCGAGGTGATCGCCGACGCGCTGGGCCGCGACCTGAAAGACTGCGCCGTCTACGCCCGCGAAGGCGTCACCGGCGAGCGCGACCCGTCCTCCATCGGCTTCGCGACCATCCGCGGGGGCGACATCGTCGGCGAGCACACCGTGCTCTTCGCCGGCACCGGCGAACGCATCGAGATCTCGCACAAGTCCGGCAGCCGCGCCAACTACGCCCAGGGCAGCCTGCGTGCCGTGCGTTTCCTGGCCGGGCGCCAGAGCGGGCTCTTCGACATGTTCGACGTTCTCAACCTGCGATGACGGTCCTGGAGCTGCTCACCCACGGCGATGGCGTCAGCCGCTCGGTGGCGGCCCTGCTCCTGCTGATGTCGGTGGCGAGTTGGGTGGTGATCCTCTGGAAGGCCTGGCTGCTGCGCGGCGGCACGCGCGACGTGGCGCGCAGCATTGCGGCGTTCTGGCAATCCGGCTCGCTGCAGGATGCCGAACAGCAGCTGCGCAGCTTCGACCGTGCGGCACTGGTGTGGCCGGCAGTCAGCGCGGTGCGCCAGCTGGCGGTCGATCCCGACCCGACCACGCTGGGCGGCGCGGTCGATCGTTCGCAGCGGCTGACGCGGGTGCTGCGCGACGCGCTCCATGCCGCGCTTCGCCGTTTGCAGTCGGGCCAGATCCTGCTCGCCACGGTCGGCGCCACGGCGCCCTTCGTCGGCCTGCTGGGCACGGTCTGGGGCATCTACGGCGCGCTGACCGGCATCGCCGGCGAGACCGGCGGCTTCACCATCGACAAGGTGGCCGGCCCGGTGGGCGAGGCGCTGATCATGACGGCCTTTGGCCTGGCGGTCGCGATTCCGGCCGTTCTGGCCTACAACGTCTTCGGCCGGGTGGTCGGCCGCATCGAGGCCGAGCTGGAAGGCTTCGCGCACGATCTGCTCGGCGCGCTTGCACACGTGCCCACGCGCGAGACGCCCTTGCCGCCTGCGCGGCCTATGCCCGCCTGAGGCGCCTGGCCATGGCTTTCGGTCGCACCTCCCTCGGCAGCACGGCCACCGGCGGCCGCGCGATCGGTGGCGGCGGGCAGCGCCCGCTGTCCGACATCAACGTCACGCCGCTCGTCGACGTGATGCTGGTGTTGCTGGTGATCTTCATCATCACCGCGCCGCTGATGGCCAGCTCGATCAAGCTCGACCTGCCGCGCACGGCGGCCGGCCAGCCCACCGACACGCCGAAGTTCGTGAGCCTGTCGGTCAACGCGGCCGGCGAGGTCTTTCTCAACGACCAGCCCGTGACCGCCGAGGTGCTGGCCGAGCGGCTGCGCAAGGCCGCCGCAGACAGCCCCGACACCGAGATCCAGCTGCGCGCCGACCAGGCCGTGCCTTATGGCCGGGTCGTAGAACTCATGGGCATCGCCAACCAGGCCGGCCTCGGCCGCATCGGCTTCGTGACCGAGGCGCCGCTCAAGAGGCCCTGACGAGCCCGGAGTCCTCCCCATGATGGAGGCGAGCCGGGTCTTCGCGGCCGGTGCCGAGCGGCAGGCGGTTGCCAGCCGCGATAATCCGCTTTTCCCCGGTTCCCGGCCACCCGCTGCCGGGCCGTTGTTGCCCTGTCCAATGAACCCCAGCTACAAACCCAGTGACGTCGAGTCGGCCGCCCAGGCGGCCTGGACCGCGGCCGACGCCTACCGCGTGACCGAGGACGCGCAAAAGAAGAAGTACTACGCCTGCTCGATGCTGCCGTACCCCAGCGGCAAGCTGCACATGGGCCACGTGCGCAACTACACCATCAACGACATGCTCACGCGCTACCTGCGCATGAGCGGCTACAACGTGCTGATGCCGATGGGCTGGGACGCCTTCGGCCTGCCGGCCGAGAACGCGGCGCTCAAGAACGGCGTGCCCCCGGCCAAGTGGACGTTGGAGAACATTTCGTACATGAAGGGCCAGCTGCAGGCCATGGGCCTGGCGATCGACTGGAGCCGCGAGATCGCCACCTGCGACCCGAGTTACTACAAGTGGAACCAGTGGCTGTTCCTCAAGATGCTCGAGAAGGGCATCGCCTACCGCAAGACGCAGGTGGTCAACTGGGATCCGGTCGACCAGACCGTGCTCGCCAACGAGCAGGTGATCGACGGCAAGGGCTGGCGCACCGGGGCCACCGTCGAGCGGCGCGAAATCCCCGGCTATTACCTGAAGATCAGCGACTACGCGGAAGAGCTGCTCGACCACACCCAACACAGGCTGCCGGGCTGGCCCGAGCGCGTCAAGCTGATGCAGGAAAACTGGATCGGCAAGAGCGAGGGCGTGCGCTTCGCCTTCCCGCACGACATCAAGGACGAAAAGGGCGAGCCGATCCAGGGCGGCCGCATGTACGTCTTCACGACGCGCGCCGACACCATCATGGGCGTGACCTTCTGCGCCGTGGCGCCCGAGCATCCGCTGGCCGCGCACGCTGCCAAGTCCGACCCCAAGGTGGCCGCCTTCATCGAAGACTGCAAGGCCGGCGGCACCACCGAGGCCGAACTGGCCACGCAGGAGAAGAAGGGCGTGCCCACGGGCCTCTTCGTGCAGCACCCGATCACCGAAGAGCCGGTGCCGGTGTGGGTGGGCAACTACGTGCTGATGGGCTACGGCGACGGCGCCGTGATGGGCGTGCCGGCCCACGACGAGCGCGACTTCGCCTTCGCCAACAAGTACGGCATCGAGATCATCCAGGTGGTGCTGGTCGACGACGAGCCGCACTTCGACTACCACCGCTGGCAGGAGTGGTACGCCGACAAGCAGCGCGGCGTGACCATCAACTCCGACAACTTCAGCGGCATGTCGTACCCCGAGGCGGTGAAGGCGGTCGCCCACGCCCTGGCGCAGAAGGGCCTGGGCGAGATGCAGACCACCTGGCGCCTGCGCGACTGGGGCGTGAGCCGCCAACGCTATTGGGGCACGCCGATCCCCATCATCCACTGCGACGAGCATGGCGCAGTGCCGGTGCCCGAGAAAGACCTGCCGGTGGTGCTGCCCACCGACTGCGTGCCCGACGGCTCGGGCAATCCGCTGAACAAGCACGAAGGTTTTCATGCCGGCGTGGTCTGCCCCGTGTGCGGCAAGGCCGCGCGGCGCGAGACCGACACCATGGACACCTTCGTCGACAGCGCCTGGTACTTCATGCGCTACTGCGACCCGACGAACGACGAGGCCATGGTCGCCGAGGGCGCCAGGTATTGGATGCCCATGGACCAGTACATCGGCGGCATCGAGCACGCGATCCTGCACCTGCTCTATGCGCGCTTCTGGACCAAGGTGATGCGCGACATGGGCCTGGTCAAGGCCGACGAGCCCTTCAGCAAGCTGCTGACCCAGGGCATGGTGCTCAACCACATCTTCTACCGGCGCAACGAGAAGGGCGGCAAGGAATACTTCCCGCCTTCCGAAGTGACGCAGGCGCTCGACGCACAGGGCCGCGTCAGCGGCGGCACGCTGGCCGACGGCACGGCGGTCGAGTACGGCGGCGTCGGCAAGATGGGCAAGAGCGAACGCAACGGCGTCGACCCGCAGGACCTGATCGAGAAGTACGGTGCCGACACCGCGCGCCTGTACACCATGTTTACCGCCCCGCCCGAGGCCACGCTCGAGTGGAACGATGCGGCGGTGGAAGGCAGCTACCGCTTCCTGCGCCGCGTGTGGAACTACGGCGTGGCGCTCGGCACCGCCGAGGCCGCCGTGCCCGAGGGCGACCAGATCGACCTGGAAACCGTCGACCCGCGCGCGGCCTTCGGCAAGGAGGCCAAGGCGCTGCGCCGCGAGGTGCATACCGTGCTGCGCCAGATCGACTACGACTACCAGCGCATGCAATACAACACCGTGGTGTCCGGTGCGATGAAGCTGCTGAATGCGCTCGAAGGCTTCAAGTCCGACGCCAGCCCCGGCGACCGCGCTGCCGCCCGCGAGGGCTTCGGCATTTTGCTGCGCTGCCTCTACCCTGCCACGCCGCACATCACGCATTCGCTGTGGCATGCGCTGGGCTACGACCGCCTGCAAGGCCCGTTGCTCGATGCATCCTGGCCCGCGGTCGACGCGGTGGCGCTCGAGCAGGACGAGATCGAACTGATGCTGCAGGTCAACGGCAAGCTGCGCGGCTCGCTGCAGGTGCCTGCCCAGGCCACCAAGCCCGAGATCGAGAAGCTCGCGCTGCAGAGCGAGGCCTTCGTCAAGTTTGCCGAGGGGGCGTCGCCCAAGCGCGTGATCGTGGTGCCGGGTCGGCTCGTCAACGTGGTGATCTGAGGCACGGCATGAACGAATCTTTTCTGTCCCGCCGCGCCGTGATCTTGGGCGGCGCTTCCGCGTTGCTGCTGGCGGGCTGCGGCTTCCAATTGCGCCGTGCGCCGGACTTCGCCTTCAAGTCACTGTCGGTGCCGGGCAGGTCGGCGTTCGTGAACGCGTTGCGCCGCCAGTTCCGTGCTGCGGGCAACGTCGAGCTGATCCCGGAAGAGGAGAAGGACCGCGCGGACGCCATTCTGGAGGTGCTTTCCGAAACCCGCGGGACCGCCGTGCTCTCGACCAACTCGGCCGGCCAGGTGCGCGAACTGCAGTTGCGCCTGACCATGCGCATCCGCCTGCGCACGCCGGGCGGCAAGGAACTGCTGGGCCCGACCCAGATCGAGCAGTACCGCGACATCACCTACAACGAAACCGCTGCGCTTGCCAAGGAAGGCGAGACCGAGCTGCTGTACCGCGACATGCAGAGCGACATCGCCCAGCAGACGCTACGCCGCCTGGCGGCGGTGAAAAGCCTCTGAGCCGATGCAGCTCGCGGCCGCCCAGCTCGATGCGCACCTGCAGAAGGGGCTCAAGCCGCTGTACGTCATCCACGGCGACGAGCCTCTGCTGGCGCAGGAGGCCGCCGATGCCATCCGCACGGCGGCACGCGCGCAGGGCTACACCGAGCGCAGCTCGTACACGGCGGCGGGCGCGCATTTCGACTGGAGCGCGGTGCTCGCGGCCGGCGGTTCGCTGAGCCTCTTCGCCGAGCGGCAGATCGTCGAGATCCGCATTCCGTCGGGCAAGCCCGGCAAGGACGGGAGCACCGCGCTGCAGCAGATCGCCGAGTCGGCCGTCGGCAACGACAGCACGCTGACGCTGGTGCTGCTTCCCCGGCTCGACAAGGCCACGCGCACCGGTGCCTGGTTCACGGCGCTCGAGGGCCACGGCGTCAGCCTGGCGGTCGAGACCGTCGAGCGCGCCGCGCTGCCACCCTGGATCGCGCAGCGGCTCGCGCGGCAAGAGCAGCGCGTGAAGGCCGGTGAAGAAGGCCAGCGCACCCTGCAGTTCTTCGCCGACCGGGTCGAAGGCAACCTGCTGGCCGCGCACCAGGAGATCCAGAAGCTGGCCCTGCTGTATCCGCCCGGGGAGTTGGGCTGGGAGCAGGTCGAGGCCGCGGTCAACAACGTCGCGCGCTACGACGTGTTCAAACTCTCGGAGGCCGTGCTGGGCGGGCAGCCGCAACGCGTGGCGCGCATGCTCGACGGCCTGCAGGCCGAGGGCGAGGCCGAGGTGCTGGTGCACTACACGCTGGCCGAGGACATCCGCGCCCTCAAGCGCGTCAAGGACGCCATGGCCGCGGGCCGGCCGCTGCCCATGGCCCTGCGCGAAAACCGCATCTGGGGCCCGCGCGAGCGTGCCTTCGAGCGCGTGCTGCCGCGCCTGGACGAGCGCGCCTTGGCCCGGCTCCTGCGCGCGGCCCATGTGGTAGACGGCATCGTCAAGGGGCTCAAGCAGCCCGACTGGCCGGCCAGCGGCTGGCAGGCGCTGCAGCGGCTGGCCTTGATGCTGTGCCGGGCCTGCGCGGCTGCGCCCGCGCGCGGCTGACGGGCCGGGATACGGGCAGCTCGGCGCTGCCCCTTCGTTGCAATTTCGGGAACGGGGCGTTTCCTCGCGGCGCCCGGACGTCCGGGCCCTGCGTGGGAGAATTCCGCCCCATGAATGCCTTCAATGTCGACGAATACATGCAGACCCTGGGGATGCAGGCCAAGACGGCCGCTGCCCTGATGGCGAAGGCCACCGCCGCCACCAAGAGCCAAGCACTGCGGGCGCTGGCGCGGCGCCTGCGCGAGAGCGTCGAGGCCTTGGCGCCGGCCAATGCGCAAGACCTGGAACGCGCCCAGGCGGCCGGCCTCTCGGCGCCGATGGTCGACCGGCTGCGGCTCGGCCCCAAGACCATCGAGACCGTGGCGCTCGGCTGCGAGCAGCTGGCCGCGATGCCCGACGTGATCGGCGAGGTCATCGGCATGCGCCAGCAGCCCAGCGGCATCCGGGTCGGCCAGATGCGGGTGCCGATCGGCGTCTTCGGCATGATCTACGAGAGCCGACCCAACGTGACCGTCGAGGCCGCCAGCCTCGCCATCAAGAGCGGCAATGCGGCCATCCTGCGTGGCGGTTCGGAGGCGATCGAGTCCAACAAGGCGCTGGCCGCGCTGGTGGGCGAGGCACTGGCGGAGGCCGGCCTGCCGGTGGAGGCGGTGCAACTGGTGCAGACCACCGATCGCGAGGCCGTCGGCCGGCTGATCGCCATGCCCGAGTTCGTGGACGTGGTCATTCCGCGCGGCGGCAAGGGCCTCATCGAACGCATCAGCCGCGAGGCCAAGGTGCCCGTCATCAAGCACCTGGACGGCAACTGCCACGTGTACGTCGACGACACGGCCGAGCTCGACATGGCGGTGCGCATCGTGGACAACGCCAAGACCCAGAAGTACAGCCCGTGCAACGCCGCCGAAGGGCTGCTGGTGGCGGCCTCGATGGCCGAGAGCTTCCTGCCCGAGATCGGGGCCATCTTCGCGGCCAAGGGCGTCGAGATGCGCTGCGACCCGGCCGCCGCGCGCATCCTGCGCACCGACGGTGCGCTGCCCCCGGGTGCCAAGGTGGTCGATGCGGTCGAGTCCGACTGGTCGGAGGAATACCTGGCCGCCGTCATCAGCATCAAGGTGGTGACGGGTGTGGACGAGGCCATCGACCACGTCAACCGCTATTCCAGCCACCACACCGACGCCATCGTCACCCGCGACCACCTGCATGCCCAGCGCTTCCTGCGCGAAGTCGACTCCGCCAGCGTGATGGTGAACGCCAGCACCCGCTTCGCCGACGGCTTCGAGTTCGGGCTGGGCGCCGAGATCGGCATCAGCACCGACAAGTTTCATGCGCGCGGGCCGGTGGGCATCGAGGGCCTGACCTCGCTCAAATACGTGGTGCTGGGCCAGGGCGAAGTGCGCACCTGAAGTGGAGGGCCAGCCGGGCGCGCTTGTCATCTTGGGTGCCGCCCTCAAATCCTACAATTCCACTCCACCTTTCGCCGCGAAAACAAACGACAAGGCCGCCGCATGGTTCCCCATCTCGTCACCGCCCTGACGGGCCCGATCAACGAGCTCGAACAGCGCATCCTCGACTCCATGCCTGCCATCGAGCGCTGGTTCCGGCTCGAATGGATGGAGCACACGCCGCCCTTCTACAGCTCGGTCGACATCCGCAATGCCGGCTTCAAGCTGGCGCCGGTCGACACCAACCTCTACCCGCGAGGCTGGAACAATCTCACCGAGGACATGCTGCCGCTCGCGGTGCAGGCCGCGCAGGCCGCCATCGAGAAGATCTGCCCCGAGGCGCGCAACCTGCTCGTCATCCCCGAGAACCACTCGAAGAACACGTTCTACCTGGCGAACGTGGCCCGGCTGGTGCGCATCTTCCACATGGCCGGCCTCAACGTGCGGGTCGGCTCGGTCGACCCGGCAATCAAGTCGCCAAAGAAGATCGAACTGCCGCACGGCGAAAGCGTGTGCCTCGAACCGGTGGTGCGCACCCGCCGGCGCCTGGGCCTCAAGCACTTCGACCCCTGCACCATCCTCGTCAACAGCGACCTGTCGGCTGGCGCGCCGGGCATCCTGGAAGACCTGCACGAGCAGTACCTGCTGCCGCCGCTGCACGCCGGCTGGTCGGTGCGCCGCAAGAGCAACCACCTGCACAGCTACGAAGAGGTGTCCAAGCGCTTCGGCAAGCTGCTGGGCATCGACCCGTGGCTCATCAACCCCATGTACGCGCGTGCCGGCGGCGTCGACCTGACCGAGGGCAAGGGCCTGGACGTGCTGACCAGCCACGTCGATGCGCTGCTGACCAAGGTCCGTCGCAAGTACAAGGAATACGGCATCAACGAAAAGCCATTCGTGGTGGTCAAGGCCGACAACGGCGCCGACCCGATGGGCGTGATGACCGTGCGCGACGTCAAGGACCTCGAGGTCTTCGGCCGGCGCGGCAAGGCGCCGACCCTGTCGGGCCAGGAAGCGCCCCAGGGCCCGACTGACCTGATCGTTCAGGAAGGCGTGCTCACCAACGAGCGCGTGCACGACGGCGTGGCCGAGCCGGTCGTCTACATGATGGACCGCTACGTGGTCGGCGGCTTCTACCGCGTGCATGCCGAGCGCAGCCCGGACGAGAACCTCAACATGCCGGGCGCCAGCTTCGTGCCCTTGGCTTTTTCGGAGAGTGCGCACTTACCGCAGCCGGGCGCCAAGCCGGGCGCGAGCGCACCCAACCGCTTCTACATGTACGGCGTGATTGGCCGCCTGGCCATGGTGGCAGCCAGCTACGAAATGGAAGCGACCAATCCGGACGCCGAGACCTACGAATAAGTTCTTGTCGAGCGGCCTTGCGGCGCATCGGGGCAGCGGCAAAATAGCGGGCCCATAGCAACGCAAATTCCCGAGGGCGGAGGGCGACGCGAAGGCCGCATGCGGCCGTCGAGGCGCCCCGGCGTGCATCCCGCGCCGGTCACCCTTTTGCATCCTCCTTCGTGTCCCCCACCAAATCCTCCTCCGCCGCGCTGATCCTCGCGGCCATCGGTGTCGTCTACGGCGACATCGGCACCAGCGTGCTGTATGCGGTCAAGGAGGTTTTCGGGCACGGGCACGTGCCTTTCACGATCGAGAACGTCTACGGCATCCTGTCGATGTTCTTCTGGACGCTGACGGTCATCGTCTCGCTCAAGTACGTGGTGCTCGTTCTGCGCGCCGACAACGAGGGCGAAGGCGGCCTGGTCGCGATGCTGGCCCTGGCCTCGCAGGCGGTGGTCGACAAGCCGAAGCTGCGCAACGTGCTGCTGGTGGTGGGCATCTTCGGCACCTCGCTTTTCTATGGCGACGGCGTGATCACGCCGGCCATCTCGGTGCTGTCGGCGGTCGAGGGCCTGGAGGTCGTGTCGCCGCACTTCCGGCACTACGTGATCCCGATCACGCTGGTGGTGCTGTTCTGCCTGTTCGCCGTGCAGAAGCACGGCACCGCGGGCATCGGCCGCTTCTTCGGCCCGATCACGCTGGCCTGGTTCGTCACCATCGCACTGCTGGGCGTTTCGCAGATCCTCACCCATCCCGAGATCCTCAAGGCCATCAGCCCGTTGTATGCGTTGCGCTTCATGTGGGACAACCCGGGCACCAGCTTCATCATCCTGGGCGCCACGGTGCTCTGCGTGACCGGCGCCGAGGCGCTGTACGCCGACCTCGGGCACTTCGGCAAGCGGCCGATCCGCGTCGCCTGGTTCTCGGTGGTGATGCCCGCGCTCGTGCTCAACTACTTCGGGCAGGGCGCACTGCTGCTCGAGAACCCGGCGGCGGTGAAGAACCCGTTCTTCATGATGGCCCCCGACTGGGCCTTGATTCCGCTGGTGGTGCTGGCCACCGCCGCGACGGTGATCGCGTCGCAGGCGCTCATCACCGGTGCGTTCAGCGTCACCCGGCAGGTGATCCAGCTTGGCTACCTGCCGCGCATGAACATCGAACACACCAGCGTGCGTGCCGCGGGGCAGATCTACATTCCCCTGGTCAACTGGGGCCTGTTCGTCGCCATCGTGCTGGCGGTGCTGATGTTCCGCTCGTCGAGCAACCTGGCCGCGGCCTACGGCATCGCCGTGACCACCGACATGCTCATCACCACGGTGCTCACCTTCTTCGTGATTCGCCACGCATGGAAGTACCCGCTGTGGCTCTGCGTGCTGGCCACCGGCTGGTTCTTCGTGGTCGACTTCCTGTTCTTCGCCTCCAACCTGCTCAAGCTCTTCGAGGGTGGCTGGTTCCCGCTGCTCATCGGCGGCTCCATCTTCATGCTGATGCTGACCTGGAAGGAAGGCCGGCGGCTCATGGGGCAGGTGCAGCTGGCCGAGGCCATCGACCTGCGCGAGTTCCTCGCGTCGGTCTTCGTCAGCCCGCCAGCCCGGGTGGAGGGCACGGCCGTCTTCCTGACCGCCGAGCCCGGCGTGGTGCCCAACGCGCTGCTGCACAACCTCAAGCACAACAAGGTGATGCACGAGCAGAACCTGTTCGTCACCGTGCGCAACCATGAGGTGCCGTGGATTCCCATGGACAAGCGCATCGAGATGGAACCGCTCGGCCACCACTGCTGGCAGGTGGTCGTGCACTACGGTTTCAAGAACGACGTCGACCTGCCGCGCGCGCTCGAGCATGCGCGGCTGCGCGGCTGCCAGCTCGAGCCCATGACCACCAGCTACTTCCTGTCGCGCGACGTCGTCATTCCCACGCTGGGCAGCGGCATGGCGCCGTGGCGCGAAAAGCTCTTCGCGCAGATGCACCACAGCGCGAGCGGGGCCGCCAACTTCCTGAGCCTGCCGAACAACGCGGTCGTCGAGCTGGGCTCCAAGATCGAAATCTAGGCAAGCGGGCCCCATGCGTTTCTTCAAGGACCTGAGCCTCTCGTCCTTCACCGCCGGCTTCGTCGCCGTGCTCGTGGGGTTCACGAGTTCGGTGGCCATCGTGTTCCAGGCCGCACAGGCCTTCGGCGCAACGCCCGAGCTGATCAGCTCGTGGATGTGGGCGCTCGGCCTCGGCATGGGCCTGAGCTCGGCACTGCTGTCGTTGTGGTGGCGCAAGCCGGTGATGATCGCCTGGAGCACGCCCGGCGCGGCGGTGCTGGCAGTGGCCGGCGCGGGCCATGGCATGGGCGAGGCGGTCGGTGCCTTCATCGTCTGTGCGCTGCTCATCACACTGGCCGGCGCCACCGGCTGGTTCGAGCGCGTGATGAACCGCATTCCCATGGCGCTCGCCTCGGCGCTGCTGGCCGGCGTGCTGGCCCGCTTCGGCCTCGAGGCCTTCCTGGCCGCGCGCACCGCGCTGCCGCTGGTGCTGCTGATGCTGCTGAGCTACCTGGTCACGCGCCGCCTGCTGCCGCGCTACGCGGTGCCGCTCACCCTACTGGCGGCAATCGTTTTCGTGGCTGCGCGCGGCGAGCTGGCCTGGGCTGCCGTGCAGTTCAGCATGGCGGTGCCGGTCTTCACCATGCCAGTGTTCAGTTGGCAGGCAACCGTGAGCCTGGCGCTGCCGCTCTTCGTCGTCACGATGGCATCGCAGAACCTGCCGGGCGTGGCGGCGATCCGCGCGGCCGGCTACGACCTGCCGATCTCGAAGCTGATCACCGCGAGCGGCCTGGCGACGCTGGTGCTCGCGCCCTTCGGCGCCTTCGCGATGAACCTGAGCGCGATCACTGCCGCCATCTGCATGGGGCGCGAAGCACATGAAGACCCGGCGCGCCGCTACACCGCGGCCGTGACCTGCGGCGCCATCTACGTCGTCATCGGGCTCTTCGGCGCAGCGGTCACGGGCCTGCTGACCGCCTTCCCTAAGGAACTGGTCGCGGCCATCGCCGGCCTCGCGCTGCTGGGCACCATCGGCGGCGGCCTGGCCGCGGCGGTGCGCGACGAACCGCATCGCGAGGCGGCGCTCATCACTTTCCTGGTCACGCTCTCGGGCCTCACCATCGCAGGCATCGGCTCCGCCTTCTGGGGCGTGGTGGCCGGCGCCCTGGCACTCGCCATCCAGCAGCTGGGCCGGCGCAAACCCTTCGCCGGCAAGGACATCGCACCTGCCTGCAAGATCAGACAAGACGCCCGGGCCGCGGCAGAAGCGGCCCGCCCCTCATCGACCGCCGGAAAGACACCCTGATGCACATCCTTTTCGTTGCCGATCCGCTCGAGCAGTTCAAGATCTACAAGGACACCACCTTCTCGATGATGCGCGAGGCCCAGCGGCGCGGGCACAAGCTCTCGGCCTGCGTGCCGCAAGACCTCACCTGGCAGCGCGGCCGCCCCGTCACCGCCAAGGTGCGCGAGATCGTGCTGACCGGCGAAGACGACTGGTTCCGCGAGGAAGGCGTGATCGAGCGGCCCCTGCATGCCTTCGATGCGGTGCTGATGCGCAAGGACCCACCCTTCGACGCCGAGTACATCTACGCCACCCACCTGCTGGAGCAGGCCGAGCGCGAGGGTGCGCGCGTCATCAACCGGCCGCGCGCGCTGCGCGACCATCCCGAGAAGCTGGCGATCATGGAGTTCGCCGAGTACACGACGCCCACGCTGGTCACGCGCGATGCGGCCGCGGTGAAGGCCTTCCATGCCGAGCACCAGGACATCATCTTGAAGCCGCTCGACGGCATGGGCGGCATGGGCATCTTCCGCGTGCGCGCCGACGGGCTCAACCTGGGCTCGATCATCGAGACGCTCAACAAGGACGGTGCCGAGACCATCATGGTGCAGCGCTTCGTCCCCGAGATCACGCAGGGCGACAAGCGCATCCTGGTGATCGCCGGCCGGCCGGTGCCGCATAGCCTGGCGCGCATTCCGCAAGGCAGCGAAGTACGCGGCAACCTGGCCGCCGGCGGCAAGGGTGTGGCGCAGCCGCTCACCGACCAGGACCGGCGCATCGCCGAGGCCATCGGCCCGGTGCTCTACGAGCGCGGGCTGCTGCTGGTGGGGCTGGATGTCATCGGCAATTCGCTGACCGAGATCAACGTGACCAGCCCGACCTGCTTCCAGGAAATCACGGAACAGACCGGCTTCGACGTGCCGGCCATGTTCATCGATGCGTTGGAGGCAGAGCTTAAATAGGCTCTCCCCCAGGCTCGCTCACTTCGTGTCGCTCTCGCACCCCCTTCCGGGGGCAACACCAGCGGCCCGGCAAAGCCGGTTCCGCGGTGTTCCTGGCTAAAGCCGGGTCTTCCAGAGAGCTAGAAGTCGACGGAGGCGGTCAGGCTGAAGGTGCGCGGATTGCCCAGCACCAGGTAGCCTGCGCCGGGCGAGCCGCCGACGGATGCCCAGTAGTCGCGGTTGGCCACGTTGTCGATGCGGGCGCGCAGCGTCACCAGGCGGCCGGCCATCTCGGTGATGTAGCGCGCGCCGATGTCGAATCGGGTCCAGCCGGACACGCGCAGCGTGTTGGCGGCGTCGGCGAAGCTGGAGCCGCTCGCGATCATGCGGGCGTTGAGCGACAGGCCGCGCACACCCGGCACGTCCCATTCCACGCCGATGGTGCCTTGCTGCTTGGGCACGCCGATGACGCGGCGGCCGTCGGTGGTGGCGCTGCCGGTTTCCTTCTGCTTGGCGTCGAGCAGCGTCACGCCGCCCAGCACGCGCAGGCCCTTCACCGGCTCGCCGAAGGCGGTCAGCTCCAGGCCGTTGTGGCGGTCCTTGCCCTCCGAGACATAGGCACCCGACGCGTTCTGCAGTGCGCGCGGCTTTTCGATGGAGAACAGCGCCGCGGTGGCGCCGATGCCGCCGCCGTCGTACTTGACGCCGAGTTCCTTCTGCTTGGCGACGTAAGGCGACAGCGCCTGGCCGGCGTTGGTCACCGGACGGCCGTTGACCACGGCCGGCGCCGTTTCGCCGATCGCCAGGCTCTCGATGTAGTTCGCGTACACCGAGAACTCCTTCGTCGCCTTGAAGACGATGCCTGCGGCCGGGCTGGTGCGGCTTTGGTCGTAGTTGCCGGTCTGCACGCCGGTGTTGTAGGCGAAGCTGTCGACGTTCAGCGTCTGGCGGCGCGCGCCGAGCGTGAGCAGCAGCGAGTCGTCCAGGAAGGACATCGTGTCGCCGATGACGTAGCTGGTGAGGCGCTTCTTCGCGGTCGTCTGCGGCGACGTCAGGTCGTTGCCGCCGAGCGAGAACGCGCTGAACAGCGGCTGGTAGGGCGTCGGGATCGGGTTGTAGAGGTTGGTGTTCTGCGTGTTGAGGAAGTCGAAGCGGTAGGCGTTCTTGCGGTCCGATTCGAAGTAGTCGTAAGCGGCGACGAGCTCGTGCTTGACCGGCCCGGTCGCGAACTTGCCGCGCAGGCCGACCTGGCCCGTCTGCACCTTCTCGATGCCCGTGTTGTCGAAGCGGTAGGTGGTGCCGGCGCCGGTCAGCGCATTGCTCACGCTGAGGTTGGCCAGCGAGTTGGCTTCCACGCCGCGGCGCATGCCGCCCGCGAACCAGCCGGTGATGTTGTCGGTGAAGTCGTATTCGCCGCGCACGGTGCCAAAGGTGTCGCGCTCGTTCGAATAGCTCCAGGGTTGCGCCCAGTTGGTCTTGGCGTCCGGCGCCGATGGCACGAGCGTGACGCCCGATGCGAGCGTGACGTTGGTGCGCGTTTCGCGCAGGCGGTGCTCCTGGTGGCCGATGTCGGCCGACAGGCGGGCGTTGCGGCTGCGCCAGTCGAAGCCGACGGACACCACGTCGAGCTTGACGTTCTCGTTGTCGACGCCGGTGCCGCCGTTGCGGTGGGCCGCGTTGATGCGGATGCCCAGGCTCTGGTCGGGCCCGAAGCGGCGTGCGATGTCGGTCGCGGCATAGACCTGCGAGCCGCTCGAACCGCCCAGCGTGAACTGGGTGAGCGGCTCGCTGCCCGCGCGCTTGGGCAGCAGGTTGACCGAGCCGCCGATCGCGTCACCGCCCGGCGAGGCGCCGGTCAGGAAGGCACTGGCGCCCTGCAGTACTTCGACGCGCTCGAACAGCTCCGACGAGATGTACTGGCGCGGCAACAGACTGTAGAGCCCGTTGTAGGCGGTGCTGTCCGAATTCAGCAGGAAGCCGCGGATGAAGTACGACTCCTGGAAGTTGCCGAAGCCGCGCGCCACGCGCACCGAGGGGTTGTTCTGCAGCACGTCGCCGACGCTGCGGGCCTGCTGGTCCTGGATCAGCTCGTTGGTGTAGCTGGTCACGCCGAAGGGCGAGCTCATGTAGTCCTGGTTGCCCAGCACGCCGACGCGGCCGCCGCGCGCCACTTGGCCGCCGGCGAACGGCTTGGTCAGGCCTTCGGCCGAGGCATCGGCACTGGCCTCGACGGTCACGGTGGATAGGGTGGAACTGGGTGCCGCGGGCTCGGCCGGTGCCGGCTGCGTCTGGGCGTGGGCCGCCCACGCGAGAAGGGTGAGCGTGGCGGCGGCGGCGGGGCGCAGGCGGTTGTGGAGGGCGGGCATGGACGGTTCCGGCGGCGGTTGCAAATGCGAACTCAAATGAGAACCGTTATTGTCTACGACAAAGGTCTTACGAATGAGGGCTCTGTTGCGCCGCCGACACAGTCGCGGCGGCCGCCCGCCGCTCGGCCGCAGGTCAGGGGAAAGTCAGGCGCGCCGCTCGCCGTCCACGAACACCGCCAGCTCGCCGGGCGCGAAAGCGGTCCAGCGTTCGTTGGTCGTCAGCGGTGCGGTGACCACCACGGCCACCCGGTCGTCGGGCGTGGTGTGCTCCGCGAAATCGATCGACAGGTCTTCGTCCGACAGCTCCGCCGTGAGGAACGGGTGCCGCCGCTCGATGTACCAGAGGTTCGTCGAGGCATGCGACCACAGCGCCTGCCCGTTCGAGAGCATGAAGTTGAAAGTGCCGTTGCGCGCGATGCGTGGCGCCAGCTCGCGCAGCGTGATCGTGAGTTCCTCGACGGTCGGCACGCCGGCGTGTGACTTGGCCAGCTCTTGCATGATCCAGCAGAAGGCGTGCTCGCTGTCGGTGCTGCCCACCGGGTGGAAGTTGCCGTGCAGCCGCGGGCGAAAGTCCTTGAGGTCGCCGTTGTGCGCGAACACCCAGTAGCGGCCCCACAGCTCGCGCACGAAGGGGTGGCAGTTCTGCAGGTTCACCGCACCCTGCGTGGCCTTGCGGATGTGGGCGATGACGTTGCGGCTCGCGATGGGGTAGCGGCGGATCAGCTCGGCCACCGGCGACTCGCAGGCCGGCTGGTGGTCGACGAAGTGCCGCAGCCCGCGGTCTTCGAAGAAGGCGATGCCCCAGCCGTCGGCATGGTGGTCGGTGCGCCCGCCGCGCTGCGCGAAGCCCGTGAAGCTGAAGGTCACGTCCGTCGGCGTGTTGCAGTTCATCCCGAGGAGCTGGCACATGGGCTCGATTAGAACGCAGCCGCCGGCGCTTCAGGCGGCGGGTTTTTCGCGCAGCTGCCAGGCCGCGCACATCGCCAGGGCGCACAGGCCCGCGAGCATCGCGAACACTTCGTCGAAGGCCGCCAGGCGCGCGGCGCTGGTCGTCGGGTTCGCCAGCGAATCGCCGTGCGCGGCCAGCCGCCATTCGAGCACCACCGCGCACAGGCTCACGCCGGCAGCGCCGCCCAGCATGCGCAGGAAGTTGATCGCGCTGGCGCCCTGCGGGATCAGCGGCTTCTCGAGCGGCCGCATCGCCCCCAGGTTGAGCGACGGCAGGATGAAGCCCAGGCCGACCCGGCCGATCACCGCGAACAGGGCGAGCAGCCAGAGAGCGCTGTCCAGGCGCAGCACGAGCATCAGCGCGAAGGACAGCGCCAGCAGCGCCAGGCCGATGGACACCAGCAGCCAGGTCGGCTGCCGGTCGGCCAACCGCCCCACGCCCGCGATCGCGAAGGCCAGCACGATGCCGGCCGGCAACAGGATGGTGCCGACGAGCGAGGCCGACAGCTGCAGCCCCACCTGCATGTACACCGGCAGCAGGTAGGTCGAGCCGAACAGCGCCGTGCCGTAGATGAAAGCGACCACGCTGCCCATGGCGAACTGGCGGTGCCGGAACAACGCCAGGTTCATCAGCGGTGCGCCGCCCACGGCCGCCACGCGCCGCTGCCAGGCGATGAAGGCGCCGAAGGCGATGCCGGCACCGGCCAGCAGCGCGGTGGCCTGCAGCGGTGCGTCGCCGCGCAGCTCGACCAGCCCGTTGAGCAGGCACAGCGTGCCCACCGTGCCCAGCGCGAGCCCGCCCCAGTCGAGCCCCGCGCCGCGCGCGGCGGTGACGCCGCCCGGCGCCGTGACCGGCACGAAGCGGTAGGCCAGCCAGATCGATGCGAGGCAGAAGGGCACCACCATGAAGAAGATCGAGCGCCAGCCGAACAGGTCGACCAGCACCCCGCCGATGCTGGGGCCCACCGCAGGTGCCAGCACCACGCCCATGCCGAAGATGCCGCTGGCGCGGCCTTGCTCGTGAGGCTCGAACGCACGCAGGATGATGATGGCCGGGATCGGCTGCACCACGCCCGCGGCAAGCCCTTCGGCCACGCGCGCGGCCAGCACCAGCGGGTAGTGGTTCGCGAGCCCGCCCACCACGCCGCCCACCAGCAGCAGCACCATCGTGCCGACGTAGGTGCGCCGGTAGCCGTAGCGTGTCAGCAGCCACGGCGTAGTGAGCATCGAGACCGTCATCGCCACCATGAAGCCGGAGCTGACCCACTGCGCCCGTTCCTGCCCCAGCGCGAAGTGGTGGCTCATGCCGGGAATCGCCACGTTGACGATGGTCGAGGACATGATCGACGCCATCACGCCGACCATCACCGACAAGAGCAGCAGCCAGCGGTAGCGCGTGCCGTAGCGTTCGGCGAGGGTCGGGGTGGAGAGGGCGGTGTCGGGCATCGGTGGCAGCCGGCTGGGCTGTCCTACAGGATATCGGGCTTTGGGCGCCGTTCCTGCCGGACTGCTGCCCGCAAAATGATCCGCCGCCCATTGAGCCTGCGAGTACAACACCATGGAAGAAACAGCGTCCGCCGACCCCGCCGTCGTCGAACAGAACCCCGCCGACGCGACTCCGGTCGACGAGGCCTCGACCCAGCCTTCGCTCGCTGCCGAGCTCAAGGCGCCCACCGTCACGCGCGCCTACCAGTGCCAGTGCGGCCGGCCCGTGTTCCTGCGCAACAGCCAGTGCCTCGCCTGCGGCACGCCGCTCGGCTACGTCGAAGAGAAGCTCGGCGTGGTGCCGCTCGCGCCGGCCACGCACGAAGGCGCCGAGCCCGACACCTTCACCGTCTTCGGCGACACGAACGGCAGGGCCTATCGATCCTGCGCCAACCTCATGACGCCGGCCGCCTGCAACTGGATGGTGCCGGCGCCGCGCGAGGGTGACGATCCGTCCTTCAACACCGACGGCTTGGTGCCCGGCATGTGCCTGGCCTGCAGCGTGACGCGCACGATCCCCGACCTGTCGATCGAGGCGAATGGCGAACTGTGGCGCAAGCTCGAGCTGGCCAAGCGGCGCTTGATCTCGCAGCTGCTCGCGCTCGGGCTGCCCGTGGTCACGCGCCTGTCCGATCCAGATCATGGCCTGGCCTTCGACTTCCTCGGCAACCTGCCGGGCGGTCCGCACGTCACCACCGGCCACAGCATGGGCGTGATCACGCTCAATGCCGAAGAAGCCGAGGACGCGGTGCGCGAGCGCATCCGCGCAGAGATGCGTGAGCCGTACCGCACGCTGGTCGGCCACTTCCGCCACGAGATCGGTCACTACTACTGGGACCTGCTGGTGCAACCCACCTCGTGGCTCGATGCCTTTCGCGAACTCTTCGGCGACGAGCGCGCCGACTACGCGGGCGCATTGCAGAACCACTACAACAACGGCCCGCCCATCGACTGGGCGCTGCGCCACGTCACCAGCTACGCGAGCGCGCATCCCTGGGAAGACTGGGCCGAGACATGGGCGCATTACCTGCACATGGCGGACACGGCCGACACCGCCAAGAGCTTCGGCGTCGACGCGCAGAACGTCGAGCTGACGAGCGACCTGTTCGAGCTGTCGGACCTGTGGCAGCCCGAGCATCCGGGGGCGTCCGAGTTCCTCGACTTCCTCAATGGCTGGCTGCGTTTGACCAACGTGCTCAACGAGCTGTCGCGCAGCATGGGCCAGCCCGACTTCTATCCCTTCGTGCTGCCGCACGAGGCGGTGCGCAAGCTGCATTTCATTCATGAGGTGATTGCGCAGCAACGCACGGGGGGTGAAGGGCCTGTGACGGAGCCGCCGATCGCCGACAGCCCTACGGCGGAGGCACCGGCAGCGGCTTGACTTGCTCCCTCTCCCTCTGGGAGAGGGCGGGGGTGAGGGCACCGAGCCGTGGATTGGCCTCAGCGCTTCATCGACCGCCCAGTGCGCTCACCCCAACCCTCTCCCAGAGGGAGAGGGAGCAAGACCTGAAGCACAGCGTGCGCAGATGCACGCAAGGCCGCGTGCTTCCGCGGGAATGCGTGCCAGAACTTCGGTAGCGATCGAACCCTGCATGCACCAGCAACTCCCCTGCGGCTCCCCGGTCTCCCGCTCGAGCTCTACGGCGCAGCGATTGACCTCGCCGCACAGCGGACAGCGCGTCGCATCCACCCGCTGCCTCTGCACAGTCACTTCGCGATCTCGAAAGCCGGCAGCTTCTTCGCCACCGTCTCGTTCTTCAAGCTCACGTAGACCGGCAGCCCGTCGCGGTAGTCCGGATAGTCTTCGCCCTGGATCAGCGGCAACAGATACGCGCGCCCCTTGTCGCTGATGCCGTAGCCGTCGGCCGAGATGTAGTCGCGCGGCATGAACTTCTCGTTGTTGGCCACCTGGTCGAGCGGCGCGCTGCCGATGGTGTACGCATACGGCGAATCGGACGTGCGCTCGATCGTCGGCATCACCGAGTTCTTGCCTTCGAGCGCCAGCTCCACCGCGCGCTGGCCCAGCTCGTAGGCCTGGCGTGCGTCGGTGGCCGATGCGATGTGTCGGGCCGAGCGCTGCAGGTAGTCGGCCACCGCCCAGTGGAATTTGAGGCCCAGCGCCTCCTTCACCATCTGCGCCACCACCGGTGCCGCGCCACCGAGCTGCGCGTGGCCGAACGCGTCTTTCGTGCCTTGCTCGGCGAGGAAGCGGCCGTCCGGGTGGTGCGCACCCTCGGACACCACCACCGTGCAATAGCCATGGTGCTTGACCAGCGCATCCACGCGCGCGATGAAGGCCGGCTGGTCGAACGGAATCTCAGGGAACAGGATCACCACAGGAATCCCGTGGTCCGCCGCCAGTCCACCCGCCGCAGCAATCCACCCCGCGTGACGACCCATCACCTCGAGCACGAACACCTTGGTCGAGGTCGCGGCCATCGAGCGCACGTCGAGCGAAGCCTCGAGCGTCGACACCGCGACGTACTTCGCCACCGATCCGAAGCCGGGGCAGCAGTCGGTCAGCGGCAGGTCGTTGTCGATGGTCTTGGGCACGTGGATGGCCTGCAGCGCATAGCCCATCGACTGCGAGAGCTGGCTCACCTTGAAGCAGGTGTCGGCCGAGTCGCCGCCACCGTTGTAGAAGAAATAGCCGATGCCGTGGGCCTTGAACACCTCGATCAGCCGCTCGTATTCGCGGCGGTTCTTTTCGAGCGACTTCAGCTTGTAGCGGCACGAACCGAACGCCCCCGCGGGCGTGGTGCGCAGCGCCGCGATCGCCGCGTCGGATTCGCGGCTCGTGTCGATCAGCTCTTCGGCCAGCGCGCCCAGGATGCCGTTGCGCCCGGCGTACACGGTGCCGATGCGGTCGGCGTGCCGGCGGGCCGTTTCGATGACGCCCGAGGCGGACGCGTTGATCACCGACGTCACACCGCCGGACTGGGCATAGAAGGCATGGAGGGTAGGCATACGGCCATTCTGCTGCAGGCCCCTTCCGGAAGCCAGCGACTCACCGCCCCGGCAGCCCCATCGCCCGCGTGATCACCTCTTTCATGATTTCGTTGGTTCCGCCATAGATGCGCTGCACGCGCGCGTCGGCATAGGCGCGCGTCACCGGGTATTCCCACATGAAGCCGTAGCCGCCATGCAGCTGCACGCACTCGTCCATCACCTTGCATTGCAGGTCGGTGGTCCAGTACTTGGCCATGCTGGCCGTGGCGGTGTCGAGCTTCTGCGCCATCAGCAGCTCGATGCACTTGTCGACGAAGACCTGTGCGACCTGCACTTCGGTCTGCAGCTCGGCCAGCGTGTAGCGCGTGTTCTGAAAGGCGCCGACGGTCTGGCCGAAGACCTTGCGGTCCTTGACGTAGGCGATCGTGTGGTCGATGGCGGCCTGCGACGCGGCCACCGCGCTGATGGCGATCTGCAGGCGCTCCCACGGCAGCTGCTCCATCAGGCAGGCGAAGCCGCGGTTGGGCTCCCCCAGCAAGGCGTCGGGCGGCAGATGCACGTCGTTGAAAAAGAGCTCGGACGTGTCCTGCGCCTTCAAGCCCAGCTTCTTCAAGCGCTGGCCTTTCTCGAAGCCTGCCATGCCGCGCTCCACCAGGAACAGGCTGGTGCCTTTGGCGCCGCCCGCAGGGTCGGTCTTGGCCACGACGATCACCAGGTCGGCATGCCAGCCGTTGGTGATGAAGGTCTTGCTGCCGCTCAGGTGCCAGCTGCCGTCCGGCTGCGGCAGCGCGGCGGTGCGCACGGCCTGCAGGTCGCTGCCGGCGCCGGGCTCGCTCATCGCGATGGCGCCGACCATTTCGCCGCTGGCGAGGCGGGGCAGGTACTTGCGCTTCTGCGCCTCGGTGCCGTAATGCAGGATGTACGGCGCCACGATCTCGCTGTGCAGCCCGAAGCCCACGCCCGTGAAGCCGCGTGCCCACAGCTCCTCGAACTGGATCACCGAATAGAGCAGGTCGGCGCCGGCGCCGCCGTGCTCTTCGGGCAGCGACATGCAGAGAAAGCCGTTCTCGCCGGCCTTGTTCCAGAGCGCGCGATCGACGTAGCCCTGCGCTTCCCAGTCTTCGTGGAAAGGCGCGATCTCCTTGTCCATGAAGCGGCGGAAGCTGTCGCGGAAGGACTCGTGGTCCGGTGTGAAGAGTGTGCGTTCGATCATGGCGACTCACTCGATCTGATGGAGGCCTGTCGTCGCCTCAGCGCCCCGGGAATTCCGGCGCGCGCTTCTGCAGGAAGGCCGCGACGCCTTCTGCGAAGGCCGGCTGGTTCAGGAGCTCGCGCTGGCGCTCGCTCTCGTAGTGCAGCTGCTCGGGCAGCGTGTGGCGGGCCGAAGCGTCGAGCGCCCGGCGCGCCTCGATCACCGCATGCGCGGGCAGGCGCGCCAGGCGCCGCGCGACCTGCTGTGCTTCGAGCAGCAGCAGGTCGTCTTCCACGCAGGCCCAGATCAGGCCCCATTGCGCCGCGCGCTCGGCGCCGATGCGCTCGTCGAGCAGGCTCATGCCCATGGCGCGTGCCGGGCCCACCAGGCGCGGGATGAACCAGGTGCAGCCCAGGTCGGGCACGACGCCCAGCCGCGGCAGGAAAGACAGGTAGAAGTACGCGCTCTTCGCCGCGAGCGTGATGTCGCCCGCCAGCGCCAGGCCCACGCCGGCGCCGGCCGCCGGGCCGTTGACCGCGCAGACCACCGGCACCGGCAGCGCGCGCATCGCTTCGATCAACGGATTGCTGGTCGATTGCATCCAGTCGGCGGTCTGGTCGCCCAGGCTCTGGCCCTCCGACGGCGGGCGCATCGCGCTCAGGTCGGCGCCCACGCAGAAGGAGCGCCCCGCGCCGGTCACCACCACGGCACGCACGCTGCGGTCGTCGCGCACGCGGTCGAAGCAGCCGCGCAGCGCCTGCTGCAGGTCGAGCGCGATCGGGTTGAGTTTGGCCGGCAGGTTGAGCGTGAGCGTGGCCACGCCCTCCTGCAGATCCCACAGCACGGCCGACATCAGAGACGCTCCACGATGGTCACGTTGGCCATGCCGCCGCCTTCGCACATGGTCTGCAACCCGTAGCGCTTGCCGCGCTGGTGCAGTGCGTGAACGAGCGTGGTCATCAGCTTGGTGCCCGAGGCGCCGAGCGGATGGCCCAGCGCGATCGCGCCGCCATGGACGTTAAGCCGCGCCGGGTCGGCATTCAAGCGCTGCAGCCAGGCCAGCGGCACCGGCGCGAAGGCCTCGTTGACCTCGTACAGGTCGATGTCGCCGATCGTCATGCCGGCCTTCTGCAGGGCCCGCTCGGTGGCGGGGATGGGCGCTTCGAGCATGACCACCGGGTCGTGGCCCATCACGCTCATGTGGCGGATGCGCGCCAGGGGCTTCACACCCAGGGCTTTCAGGCCGCGTTCGTTGACCACCAGCACGCCGCTGGCGCCGTCGCAGATCTGGCTCGCCGTGGCGGCGCTGCAGCGGCCGCCCTCGGCGATCAGCTTGACGGCCTGGATGCCTTCGAGGGTCACGTCGAAGCGGATGCCTTCGTCCACCGTGTGCATTTCACCCGAAGCCGTGCCGTCGGCCATGCGCACCGCCACCGGCAGGATCTCGGCATCGAAAGCGCCCTCGCGCGTCGCCGCGATGGCGCGCCGATGGGTTTCGAAGGCATAGCGGTCCAGGTCATTTTTGTCGATGCCGTGGCTGCGGGCGATCATCTCCGCGCCCGTGAACTGGCTGAATTCGACGCCGGGGTAGCGGTGCCGCATGGCCGGACTCATGTAGGTGCCCAGGCCCGCCTTGGCCGGCAATGCATTGGGCGTGAACATGGGCACCCGCGTCATGCTCTCGACGCCGCCGGCGATCACCGCGTCCATGCTGCCCGACATCACGGCCTGGGCCGCGAAGTGCAGCGCCTGCTGCGACGAGCCGCACTGGCGGTCGACCGAGGTGGCCGGCACCGATTCGGGCAGTGAAGACGCCAGCACCGCGTTGCGCGCCACGTTGCTGGCCTGCTCGCCGACCTGGCTCACGCAGCCGAGGATCACGTCCTCCACCGCGGCCGGGTCGATGCCGCTCTTCGCGACCAGCGCGTCGATGACCTGCGCCGCCAGATCCGCCGGGTGCCAGCCTGCCAGCCGCCCGCCGCGGCGGCCGCCGGCGGTGCGCGTCGCGGCCACGATGTATGCCTCTGCCATGTGTCGTCCTTGTGCTGCGAATGAACCATGGCACGGTGGCGCGCGAAGCAAAACGCCGTCACGGTCGTGACGGCGTTCTGCGCTAACGCACGAGGTCCGGGGCCATGCGCCGATGGTTCGGCGGCGGCCCGGTCAGGTCAAGCCGGGGACATCCCGCGGAAGGCGAGTCGCCAAGGCGACGTGGCGCGCTCGCGGGCGGCCGGCGCCGCGGGCTGCGAGCCGGACACGGTGATGCAAGCCGGTTCGAGCGCCGACACCAGCATGCGCCGGTGCTGGTCGCCCACGAAGCGCTCGCCGGGCGACAGCACGATGTCGCGGCGGTCGTGGTCCAGCGTGATCCACACGCAGCCGCTGCGGCATTCGATGCCGACGCCGTCGCCGTCGGGCAGGGTGAAGATGCCTCGCTTGGCGAGGCTCATGTGAAAGCGGTCGGAATGGTTGTGCATGGTGGCTCCTTTTGCATTCGACTGTGGAATGAATATAGTGAGCCGACCCGCCTTCGTCACACGGTGAATCGGAATACGTTGCATGCATCCAGCGAATGCGAAACCGCCCCCGCCGCCTTTCGGCGAACTGCCGCCCCTGGAGTTGCTGCGCAGTTTCGAGGCTGCCGCGCGCACCTTGAGCTTCACCCAGGCCGCAGCCGAACTCTTCCTCACGCAATCGGCCGTCAGCCGGCAGATTCAGCAGCTCGAGGCCAGCGTGGGGGTGCTGCTGTTCGAGCGTCGCCACCGGGCCTTGGCGCTCACCGAGGCTGGCGGGGTGCTGCAACGGGCCGTGGTCGAAAGTCTGGAACGGCTGCGCGACGCCACTGCGCGCTTGCGCATGGCGCCGACGCTGCGCCAGGTCGCGATCACCTGCACGCCAGGCTTCGCCTCCTTCTGGCTCATTCCGCGCCTGGCGCGCTTCACCGCGGACCATCCACAGGTCGACGTGCGGCTGTCGGCCAAGCTCGAGGTGCTCGACCTGGAGCGCGACCGGCTCGACGTGGCGGTGCGCTTCGTGCCCATCGAGCGCGGCACCGGGCCGGCGCTGTTCGAGGAATCGGTGATGCCGCTGTGCGCGCCGCAGGTTGCCAGTCAGGTGCGCACGCCCGACGACCTGGCAGGCCAGACCTTGCTGACCATCGACGCGGCCCCGGGCGATCCGCACCTGACCGATTGGGAGCCGTGGCTCAACCTGATGGGCCTGGCCGACTTGCGCATGAAGAACACCGTGCGCTTCACCCAGTACACCGACGCGGTGGGTGCGGCTGTCGCCGGGCACGGCGTGGTCATCGGGCGCATGCCGCTGCTGCGCGACCTGGTGCAGGGCGGCAGCCTGGTCGCGCCATTCGGCACGGGCGCGGCGTCGCGGCGCGCCTATTTCATCGAGAGTTCGCGCCGTGCCGCGTACAACGCCGACGCGCAGGACTTCATCCGGTGGCTGCGCGCCGAGACCGAGGTGGCGCGGCGCGAATAGGCCCTTGGCCATCGCAGCGCCCCGCGGCATTACAGTTCGAGGTTGCCCTGGCGCGCGGCGCCGGGCCTGCCGCATTCCGATATCCCGATGACCTCGAACCCCGTAGACACCGATACCCACGCCGATACCGCCCCCGCCGACGCTTCTTCGACACCTGTCGAGGCTGCGCCCGGCAAGGCCCCGCGCCCGCGCCGCAGGCCCCGGAGGGGCGCGAAGCCGCAACAGCAACAGGCTCAGGGACCAGAAGCCCGTGAGCAGGCACAGGCGCCGCAAAAGTCGCAGAAGTCGCAGCAGTCGACATCGGCAGCCCAGCGCCCGCGCAAGCCCCATCCGGTGCTGGAGCGCCTGTTCGAGCTGCATCCCCAGCTCTTCGGCGCGCGCTTCCTTCCGCTCAAGCTCGGCATCTACGAAGACCTGCTGGCCCGCCACCCCGACGTGTTCAAGCCCGAGGACCTGAAGATCGCGATGGGCCTGCACGCGCGGTCCACCCGCTACCTCGAGGCAGTCGCCTCCGGCAAGCAGCGCCACGACCTCGACGGCAACCCGGTCGAGCCCGTCGCACCCGGGCATGTGCACCACGCCATCCTCGAGGTGTTCCGCCGGCGCCAGGGCCGCACCGGCGACGACCTGCTTCCGCAGCTGCGCGCGCAGCTGGTTCGCGCCATCGAGGCCTCGGGCCTGTCGCGCGAGGACTACATGATGGCCGTCGGCGGCCGTGACGAAACCGCCAACGCGGCGCTCGACGAAGCCTTCGCCGAGCTCGGCGCGCGCCAGGCCAAACGCGAGGCGCTGCGGCGCGCCTTCGAGGCGAGCGGCCGCAGCCTGGCGGAATTCGCCGAGATGTACGGCATGGACCTCGCCGAGGTCCGCCGCACGCTGGGGCTCGCGCGGCCCAAGGCCAGCGACACGCCGGCCTGAGCGGCTCGGCCGTGCGCTTTCAGGCTGCAGCGCTTCGCGTGGCGTCGCGAGGCTGGACCAGTCCCAGGCCGCGAAGCCGGGCCTCGAGTTCCGCGGTCGAACCCCATGGCAGCATCGGCGAGTTCTGCCGCTCGTCCGGTGGGTTCGACGGCAGCGAATCCGACCAGCCACCGCACCCCACCAGCGGCAACAGCGGCCGTTTGTGAAGCCACGCCAGGCACACCTCCGAGATCGTGCCGGCGCGGCCTCCGATGACGATGCAGGCATCGCCGGACAACGCCATCAGCAGGTTGCGCGCATCGCCCATGCCGCAGGGGATGACCACGGTGGCGGGCCAGTCCGGCGGCGGCATCTCGTCCGGCGGCACGATGCTGAGCACCAGCCCGCCCGCTTCGATCGCCCGCTCGGCCGCCACCCGGGTGGCCGGACTTCCGCAGCCGCTGACCACGGTGATGCCGAGTCGGGCCATCAGGGCGCCGGCATGGCCTGCCAGCTCGTAGGCGGGGGAGCCGGGTTCGGCGCTGCCGAGGACGCAGACTTGGGGACGACGGTGCGGGAGTGTCATGCGGTTCGATCCTGGTGCGTTTGAGTGCAGCCCGGCGGGCGTGTGGGCAGGCATGGTATCTCCCGGTCGGAAATGGAATCCGCGCGGCGCGTCTGCACGGGGCTTTGCAAGGCGTACGCAAATACGTACCATGACAACCCCTAGGAGGTTTTATGGCAAATCCCGTGACGGCCAGCGAGGCTCGAGCCAATCTTTATCGGCTCATCGATGAGGCCAGCGATTCGCACCGCCCCATCGTCATCGCAGGCAAGCGCAACAGTGCGGTCCTCGTGTCCACGGAAGATTGGGACGCGATTCAAGAAACTTTGTACTTGCTGTCGGTGCCCGGGATGCGTGAGTCGATCAAGAAGGGAATGGCCGAGCCCTTGAAGGCCAGTGCCAAACAAGTCAAATGGTGAAGTGGGAGCTTGTCTTCGCCAAGCACGCACTCAAGGACGCCAAGAAGCTCTCGGCTGCGGGATTGAAAGAGAAGGCGCAGGAGCTTCTGGCGTTGCTGGCCGAAGACCCCTTCCAGAATCCGCCTGCCTTCGAGAAACTCGTCGGAGACTTGGACGGTGCTTACTCCCGACGCATCAATATCCAGCATCGCTTGGTCTACGAAGTCTTCAAGAAGGAGCGCGTTGTGCGTGTGCTTCGCATGTGGACGCACTACGAATAGAAATCGGTCTTCCGGCCTCGTCTGCTGGGTCTCGCGCTCGCACGCGCAGCCGTCGCCGCGGCCGGGCGTGTCCGCAACGCGCACCATGTATGGGCAGGACTTCGTGTACGCGGTCGCCAAGCGCCAGTCGAGTCGGCGCGCGGTTCAGGCGCGGCTCGGCGGTCGGCGTTGAGAAACTGATCTGGCGGGAACGCTCATTCCTTCTTCATGGGAATCGCGTAAGTCCCCACCGCATGCGCCACGATCTCGCTGCGCCCTTCCGAATGCAGGCTCACCTCGCCGACCGCCAGCGTGCGGCCCAGCTTGATGAGCTTGCACACGCCGATGATGCGGGCGTCCGCCGCAGGCTTGCGCAGGAAGTTGATGTTGAGGCTGGTGGTCACCGTGAGCGGCACGATGCCGATCTCGGCGAGGATCGCGACGTAGAGCGCCACGTCGGCCGTGGCCATCAGCACCGGGCCCGAGACGGTGCCGCCGGGCCGCAGTTCGGCCGAGCCGATCTCGTGAGCAACCGTCGCGCCGAGCTGGCCTGCCTCGAGCACGGTGCACTTCGTCTGCGGAAACTCCCTCGCGATGAATGCGGCGATGTCTTGCTTGGTGGCTGGCATGGCGAACCCTTTGAAAACCCCTTGAGTAAGGCCCAGTGCGAACGCGTCTAGAGAACCGGCTGGTGGCCACGGCTGGCATGCCAAAAGGCTAGCACCTGTAGCTGGTCGTCATCCGCCTTGTAGTAAATGAAGTACCCGACCCTGCTCAGGAACAGTCGGCGCACGCCAAGCGCGCGGGCGCCTTGGTACTTTGCGCCCACGCCGGGTTGTTCCGACAGCAAAGCGATGGCCGCCCCGAAATCGGCAGCAATGGCGCCTGGTGCGCCTGGCCGGTTCGATTGCCACCATTCGGCGGCACCTCGGATCTGAGCTGCCGCTCGACGCGAAACCTTGACCCGCCGGGTCATGTCAGGTGCGCGAGGGCAACGAGTTCAAGAGCTCTTCCAACGACACGTAGTCGCCGCGCTCGATCTCCGTCACTGCAGCGCTCAGTTCGTCTTCCTGGGCTGCCGTGAGCGAGAAGCTTTCGTCGGCGCCACGCGCGACCACCGTGACAACGGCGCCCTCGACAAGAGGGACGCCTTCAAGAACGATCTTCCCGTTGACAACGGTGCCGGTAGCGACTTGCATGAAGCCGATGTTAACGCCGGGTCGTCTCCCGGCACCCAAGCTCGTCAGGCCTGCCCGGCCTTCACCTTCAACCGCCAGGCATGCAGCAGCGGCTCGGTGTACCCGCTCGGCTGCTCCACGCCCTTGAACACGAGGTCCTGTGCGGCCTTGTATGCGGCCGAGGTCGCGAAGTTGCCGGCCATCTTCTGGTAGAGCGGATCGCCCGCGTTCTGCTCGTCCACCACGGCGGCCATGCGCTGGAAGGTGGCGTCGACTTCGTCCTTCGTCACCACGCCGTGCAGCAGCCAGTTGGCGATGTGCTGGCTCGAGATGCGCAGCGTGGCGCGGTCTTCCATCAGGCCGACGTTGTGGATGTCGGGCACCTTCGAGCAGCCGACGCCCTGGTCGATCCAGCGCACCACGTAGCCGAGGATGCCCTGCACGTTGTTGTCCAGCTCCTGCTGGCGCTCGGCCGCGGTCCACTTGGCCTCGGGCGCGACGGGCACCTGCAGCAGGGCGTTCAGGATGTTGTCGCGCTCGGCTTCGGCGTCGATCTTTTCCAGCTCCTTCTGCACATCGGCCACGTTCACGCGGTGGTAGTGCAGCGCATGCAGCGTCGCCGCGGTGGGCGAGGGCACCCAGGCGGTGTTGGCGCCGGCCTTGGGGTGGCCGATCTTCTGCTCGAGCATCGCGGCCATCAGATCGGGCATGGCCCACATGCCCTTGCCGATCTGGGCCTTGCCGCGCAGGCCGCAGCCCAGGCCGACCAGCACGTTGTTCTTCTCGTACGCCGCGATCCACGGCGTCGTCTTCATGTCGCCCTTGCGCAGCATCGGGCCGGCGCGCATGGCGGTGTGCATCTCGTCGCCGGTGCGGTCGAGGAAGCCGGTGTTGATGAAGGCCACGCGCGCCGATGCCTCGGCGATGCAGGCCTGCAGGTTGACGCTGGTGCGGCGCTCCTCGTCCATGATGCCCAGCTTGACGGTGTTGGCCGCCAGGCCCAGCACCTGCTCGACGCGGCCGAACAGCTCGCTCGCGAAAGCGACTTCGGCGGGGCCGTGCATCTTCGGCTTGACGATGTAGACGCTGCCGGTGCGCGAGTTGCCCTTGCGCTTCAGGTCGATGGTGGCGATGGTCGTGGTGATCACCGCGTCCATGATTCCTTCGGGGATCTCCTTGCCGTCGCCGTAGAGGATGGCCGGGTTGGTCATCAGGTGGCCGACGTTGCGCACGAACATGAGCGAGCGGCCGTGCAGCTTCACAGGCTGGCCATTGGCGCCGGTGTATTCGCGGTCGGGGTTCAGGCCGCGCGTGAAGGTCTTGCCGCCCTTGGCCACTTCTTCGGTCAGCGTGCCCTGCAGGATGCCGAGCCAGTTGGTGTACGCCAGCACCTTGTCTTGCGCATCGACCACCGCGACCGAGTCTTCCAGGTCGAGGATGGTGGAAAGCGCCGACTCCATCACCACGTCGCTGACGCCGGCCGGGTCGGTCTTGCCGATGGGCGTGCTGCGGTCGATGCGGATGTCGAGGTGAATGCCGTTGTGCTTGATCAGCACCGCGCTGGGCGCCGATGCTTCGCCCTGGTAGCCGATGAACTGCGCCGGGTCGGCCAGCGGCGTGCTGCTGCTCTGCAACGCGACCATGAGCTGGCCGTCTTTCACGGTGTAGCCGGTGGCTTGCTTGTGCGAGCCGTTGGCCAGCGGCGCGGCCTGATCCAGCACGTCGCGCGCGAACTCGATCACCTTCGCGCCGCGCGCCGGGTTGTAGCCCTTGCCCTTCTCGGCGCCGCCGGTTTCGGGGATGGCGTCGGTGCCGTACAGCGCGTCGTACAGGGAGCCCCAGCGCGCGTTCGCGGCATTGAGCGCGTAGCGGGCGTTGAGGATGGGCACCACCAACTGCGGGCCGGCCTGCAGGGCCAGCTCGGCATCGACGTTGGCGGTGGTGGCCTTCGCGCCCTTGGGTTGCGGCAGCAGGTAGCCGATTTTCTCGAGGAAGGCGCGGTAGGCCGGCATGTCGGCGATGGGGCCGGGGTGCGCCTGGTGCCAGCGGTCCATTTCGGTCTGCAGGCGGTCGCGCTCGGCCAGCAGTGCGACGTTCTTGGGGGCCAGGTCGCGCACGATGGCGTCGAAGCCGGTCCAGAAGGTGTCGCTGGCGATGCCGGTGGCCGGCAGCACCTGGTCTTCGATGAAGCGATGCAGTTCGGTGGCGACCTGGAGGCCGTGGACGGTCGTGCGGGCGGTCATGTTCTCTGCTCCTTGAATTCAAGACGGACGAATACAGCCGATGACTTTATTCGATACCCCATTGATCCGTAAGTCCCCATAAGCGGGTTTGATCAATGACTAAATTGAAGGTAATCGAGTCGGTCGAAGCCGGAAGCACCAAGCAAAGGGTAGGCCCTGATGGCCAGGCCGCAAGCGGGTCATACATTTAACTTCTTAAATAAAACCGGGCACCCGCGATGATCGTCCTGGCCAACAACGAGAACCCGCTCGGCATGCCCGAGTCGGCCCGCCGCGCCGCGGCCGCCGCGCTGCAGGGCGCCGGCAACTACCCCGACAGCAACGGCACCGCGCTCAAGCATGCGCTCGCGGCCAGGCTCGACGTGCCGATGGAGTGGCTCACGCTCGGCAGCGGCTCCAGCGAGATCCTGACGCTGGCAGCGCAGGTCTGCGCGAAGCCGGGTGAAGCCGTCGTCTATTCGCAGTACGGCTTCGTCGTCTACGGGCAGGCAGCGGCGCATGCCCATGCCCGCAGCATCGTCGTGCCGGCGCACGATTTCGGGCACGACTTGGCCGCGATGCGCGCGGCCATCGGCCCAGACACGCGGCTGGTCTTCGTGGCCAACCCGAACAATCCCACCGGCACCTTCCTCGAGGGCGAGGCGCTGCTCGACTTCCTGCAGTCGGTGCCGCCCGAGGTGACGGTGTTGCTCGACGAGGCCTACACCGAGTACCTCGCGCCCGGGCAGCGCTACGACAGCATGGGGTGGGTGAGACGCTTTCCCAACCTGCTCGTGGCACGCACCTTCTCGAAGGCCTACGGCCTCGCGGGGCTGCGCATCGGCTACGGCGTGTCGCAGCCGGCGCTGACGGCGCGCCTGAATGCGCAGCGCCCGCGCTACAACGTCGGCACGCCGGCGCAGGCGGCGGCGGTCGCGGCGCTGGCCGACGAGGCCTTTCTCGCGCGCAGCTACCAGCTCAACGCGGCCGGCCGGGCGCAGCTGGCGAACGGGCTGCACGAGTTGCGTCTGGCGTCCATTCCATCGTCGGGCAACTTCCTGATGGCGCAGGTCGGCGAGGGCCGCACCGTGCACGCGCGACTGCTGGCCGCGGGCATCGAGGTCTCGCTGCTCGACAACTACGGCCTGCCGCACTGGCTGCGCATCACCGTCGGCCTGCCGGAGCAGAACGCGGCCGTGCTGGCGGCGTTGCGCGACCACGCGCCGGCGCGCTGAGCGCTTCCATCGCTCGACCACACCCATCACCAACAAGGAGACGAGACAGCATGAAACGCCGACATTTCACCGCCCTGGCCGCGGCCGCGCTGGCGCCCGCCTTCGGCTTCGCACAGGAACGCGTCACCCGCATCCTGGTCGGCTTTCCACCCGGCGGGTCGGCCGACCAGGTGGCCCGCCTGCTGGCGGACAAGCTGCGGATGTCGCTCGGCCAGAACGTCATCGTCGACAACAAACCCGGTGCGGCAGGAAGGCTGGCGTTGACCGAGCTCAAGCGCGCTGCGCCGGACGGCGGCACGCTGCTGTTCACGCCCAGCGGCGCGATGGTGATCCATCCCTGGCTCTACCAGAACCTGGGCTACGACACCGCCAAGGACTTCACGCCGATCGCGCAGGCCTGCGTCTTCGACTTCGCCGTCACCGCCGGCCCCGGTGCCGTGCCGGGCGACCTCAAGACCGTGCTCGCCTGGATGAAGGCCAACCCGGGCAAGGCCAACTACGCCACCTCGGGCGCCGGCACCGTGCCCCACTTCGCCGGCCAACTGCTGGCCCAGGCCGCCGAGGTGCCGATGACCCACGTGGCCTACCGCGGCGGCGCACCGGCTGCACAGGACCTGATCGGCGGGCAGGTGCCGCTGATGGTCGACACCGCCTCCGAAACCATCGAGCACCATCGCGCCGGCAAGGTGCGCATCCTGGCCATGACCGGCACGCAGCGCAATCGCGCCCTGCCGGAGGTGCCCACGCTCAAGGAAGCGGGCATCGACGTCTCGGCCGATGCCTTTTTCGGCCTGTACGGCCCGCCGGGCCTGCCGCCCGAGCTGACGCAGCGGCTCGACCGCGCGGTGGCCGACGCGCTGCGCGCGCAGGACGTGCAGGACAAGATATTCAACCTGGGCCTGGTGCCCGCGCATGCGGGGCCCTTCGAGCTCGCTACGATCCAGGCTGCCCACCTGAAGCGTTGGGAAGCGCCGATCAAGGCCTCCGGCTTCAAGGCCGAATAGGGGCGGGCTGCCTGGCGAGCCGATCTGCGGCATGACGTCCGGGGCCAGCCTGCCCCGGGCTTCATTCAAGGAAAGACCCATGCCAGAGCGCACCTCACCCCCACTGCCCTACGAAGGCATCCGCGTCGTCGAGTTCACCCACATGGTGATGGGCCCCACCTGCGGCATGCTGCTGGGCGACCTCGGCGCCGAAGTCATCAAGGTCGAGCCGATCGACGGCGACGCCACCCGCCGCCTGCTGGGCTCGGGCGCGGGCTTCTTCCCCACCTTCAACCGCAACAAGAAGAGCATCGCGCTCGACCTCAAGAAGCCCGAGGGCGTGCAGGCCGCGCTGCGCCTCATCGCCACCGCCGACATCGTCAGCGAGAACTTCAAGCCCGGCACGATGAAGAAGCTGGGCCTGGACTACGAGAGCCTCAAAAAGCTGCACCCGAAGCTCATCTACGTGAGCCACAAGGGCTTTCTGCCCGGCCCCTACGACCACCGCACCGCGCTCGACGAGGTGGTGCAGATGATGGGCGGCCTGGCCTACATGACGGGCCGCATCGGCGACCCGCTGCGCGCCGGCACCAGCGTGAACGACATCATGGGCGGCATGTTCGGCGCCATCGGCGCGATGGCCGCGCTGCGCCAGCGCGAGCAGACCGGCGAGGGCTGCGAAGTGCAGTCGGCGCTGTTCGAGAACAACATCTTCCTGGTGGCGCAGCACATGATGCAGTTCGCGGCCACCGGCAAGGCGGCCGACCCGATGCCCAGCCGCATTTCGGCCTGGGCGGTGTACGACGTGTTCACCGTCAAGGACGGCGAGCAGATCTTCCTGGCCGCCGTCAGCGACAAGCAGTGGACCATCTTCTGCAAGGCATTCGGCCTCGAAGACATGCTGGCCGACCCGCGCCTGAAGACCAACAACGACCGCGTGCTGGCACGCGACTGGATGATGCCCATGCTGCGCTCGCACCTGGCCGGCCACAGCGCTGCCGAGCTGGCTGCGGTGTTCGAGAAGAACGAGCTGCCGTTCGCGCCCATCACCAAGCCGCAGGATCTCTTCGACGACCCGCACCTCAACGAAACCGGTGGTCTGGCGCCGGTGCGCATGAACGACGGCAGCGAATCGAAGGTGCCGCTGATGCCCTTCACGCTGGCCGGCGAGCGGCCCGGCATCCGGCTGCAGCCGCCGCTCTTGAGCGAACACGGCGATGCGCTGCTGCGCGAGGTGGGCTACGGCGACGACGAAATCGCCGCGCTGAAGGCACAGGGCGCGTTGGCCGGCGACTGACGAGCGACAAGCGACAAGCGACGACGGAAGAACGGCTCAGGCAGCCAGTTCCATCGCGCTCTCGGTTTGCGGCAGCCGGCGCACCACGATCGTCCGGATGCGCTGGTCGTCGGCCTCGGCCACCTCGAACTCGAGCCCGTCGTGCTCCAGCCGCGCGCCCTGCGCGGGCAGCTGCCCGAACTTGTCGAGCAGGAACCCCGCGATCGACGTGTAGCTGTCGTCCTCGCTCACCAGGCCATGGGTGCCCAGCGCCAGCTGCAGCTGGTGCAGGTCGGCCGAGCCGGCGACGCGCCATTGCCCATCGCCCGTGGCCTCGATCTCGAGCCGCTCGTCCTCGTCCGGGAATTCCCCGGCGATGGCTTCCAGCACGTCGATCGGCGTGACAACGCCCTTCAGCGTGCCGTACTCGTCGTTCACCAGCGCGAGCTGGCCGCGTGCGTGGCGCAGCTTGTCGATCAGGTTGATGACCGTGGTCGACTCCGGCACGTAGATCGCGCTGCGCAGGTCGCGTGCTTCGTCGATGCGGCCATGCTGCGTCAGCGCGGCCAGCAGGTCCTTGGCCCGCGCCACGCCGGCGATGTCGTCGAGCGAACCGCGGCCCACCGGGAACATGCTGTGAGGCGTCGCCAGCAACTGCTGGCGAATCGCGTCGGGCGCCTCTTCGAGGTCGACCCACGAGATGTCGGCGCGCGGCGTCATGATCGAGCGCGCGCTGCGTTCCGCAAGGCTCAGCACGCCGCTGACCATGTTGCGCTCCTCCGTCGCGAAGGCCGGTGCGTCGGCCGGTGCCAGCGGGTCCGCGGGCGCGTCGCCGTCCGCGAGCGGATGCCTGTTGCCCAGCATGCGCAGCACCGATTGGGCCGTGCGCTCGCGCAAGGGGCGGCGCGCCTCGTGCCGGGCCAGATTGCGGCGGCTCCACTGGTTGAAGAACTCGATCACGATCGAGAAGCCGATCGCAGCGTAGAGATAGCCCTTGGGCAGGTGGAAGCCCAGGCCTTCCGCCACCAGGCTCAGGCCGATCGTGAGCAGAAAGCTCAGGCACAGGATGACAACGGTCGGGTGCGCGTTGACGAAGCGCGTCAGCGGCTTCGATGCCACCAGCATCACCACGATCGAGATCACGACCGCAGCCATCATCACCGGCAGCTCGTCGACCATGCCGACCGCGGTGATGACGGCGTCGAGCGAGAACACCGCGTCCAGCACAACGATCTGCGCCACCACCAGCGAGAAGCTCGCGTACACCGTCGACTTCGATGCCGTGTGCGTCACGCCTTCGAGCCGTTCGTGCAGCTCCGTCGTCGCCTTGAACAGCAGGAACAGGCCACCGAACAGCAGGATCAGGTCGCGGCCCGAGAAGTCGAAGCCCGCCACGCTGAAGAGGGGCGTGGTCAGTGTCACCAGCCACGAGATGGCCGTCAGCAGGCCCAGCCGCATGATCAGCGCCAGGCTCAGCCCCAGCACGCGAGCCTTGTCGCGCTGGTGCGGCGGCAGCTTCTCGGCCAGGATCGCGATGAAGATCAGGTTGTCGATGCCCAGCACGATCTCGAGCACGACCAGCGTGACCAGGCCGACCCATGCGGCCGGGTCCGTGAGCAGTTCAAGCATGCGGAGTCTCGCGCGGTGGCTGGGCAGTCTGCGGCGCCGTCGGAGGCGCGCCGGCGGACCAGGGCGAGATGGAAGAAGCGAGGAAAGCGAGAGGGGCGAGGCTGGCCGGAGCGGCCAGCCTGGTACTGGGAGGCCCTGAGGAAGAGTCCATGCGGGCGAGTCTACAAGCCGCCATCTGCGGTCAAGACAATGCCAACACGCGCCATCCTGGTTAGGCGGCGGCGCCGACCTGCATCGCGAGAATGCGGCAGTGGTCCACCTTTTCAAGCCATCCTGATGCCGCGGCGACGTGACGCGAAACTCCTGTCGGCCACACTCCTGTTGGCATTCGGCAGTCTCGGCTGCGAGGGCTACACCGCCGAGGACGTGCCCAGCGTCACGTCGATGAGCGCTGCCGATCACCTGCGTGCGCTCGACCGCACCATGGCGGGCGCCGACGATGGCCTGAAGCGCCGCGCAACGCTGCAAGGGCCCTGCGATCTTCGGATCTGGTCCGGCCAGGGTTCCGGGCATCCCGTGTGGCAGATCGCGCTGCAGTCGGTGCAGGTCCGCTTCGACGTCAGCCCTTTGACGGGCCGCTACCTCGTGGCGCTGAGCCCCGCAGTGAACGACCCGGAGGTCGGCAGCGTCGACGTGGGGCGGTGGGTGGACGCCGTCGCGTTCCGGTCGCACGTGCAGCAGTTGCAGGGCCTGTGCCTCGCGTCCGGCCAGGCGGAAAAGCAGGCGGTGAGTTCGAGCGCCGAAGACGCGTGAGCGTCGTCAGCGCAGCAGGACCGTGACCGCGAGTCCGACCACCGCGCAGCCGCCCAGCAACGGCAGCACGCCGATGCCGAAGCGGAACAGCGCGACGGCAGCGCTTGCGGCAATGACCGCAGCGATCACGTCGAAGCTGCCCCCGAAGCCCTGCGGCCACAGCACGTGGTACGCGAAGAACAGGGCCAGGTTCAGGATCACGCCCACCACCGCCGCCGTGACCGCCGTCAACGGCGCGGTGAAGCCCAGCCTGCCGTGCGTGGCCTCGACCAGCGGCCCGCCCGCAAGGATGAAGACGAATGAAGGCAGGAAGGTGAAGAAGGTCACGACCGCCGCCGCCAGCGCGCCGCCGAGGAACAGCGCCTCGGGCCCGAGCACCTGCTTCGCCCATCCGCCCACGAAGCCGACGAAGGCCACCACCATGATCAGCGGGCCGGGCGTGGTCTCGCCGAGGGCCAGGCCGTCGATCATCTGCGTGGCCGTCACCCACCGGTGCTGCTCGACCGCGCCCTGGTACACGTAGGGCAGCACCGCATAGGCGCCGCCGAATGTCATCAGCGCGGCCTTGGTGAAGAACCAGCCCATCTGCGCGAGCGTGGCGTGCCATCCCTGCACGGCCATGAGCGCGCCCATGGCCAAACCCCACAGTGCCAGGCCGGCCAGCAGCACGGTCGCCAGGCGGCCGCGCGTGAAGCGCGCATGCGGCGGCGTGGGCGTGTCGTCGTCGATCAACGCGGGCCCGTAGCGCTTCTGCGCATCGCCGTGGCTTCCACCGGGCGCGAACAGCTGTGGCGCCACGCGCGAGCCGAGCCAGCCGGCCAATGCCGCCGCGATCACGATCGCCGGGAATGGCACCTGCAAGGCGAAGATGGCCACGAAGGCGGCGGCGGCGATGCCCCACATCCACCCGTTCTTCAATGCGCGCGTGCCGATGCGGTGCGCCGCATGCAGCACCAGTGCGGTGACGGCCGGCTTGATGCCGTAGAAGATGCCCGCCACCACCGGCACGTCGCCGAAGCGCAGGTAGACCCACGACAGCCCCACCAGGATGAAGAGCGAGGGCAGCACGAACAGCGCACCGGCCACGATGCCGCCCCAAGTCTTGTGCATGAGCCAGCCGATGTAGGTGGCGAGCTGCTGCGCCTCGGGGCCAGGCAGCAGCATGCAGTAGTTGAGCGCGTGCAGGAAGCGCGCCTCGCTGATCCAGCGGCGGCGCTCCACCAGCTCGGCATGCATGATCGCGATCTGCCCCGCCGGCCCGCCGAAGCTCACGAAACCGAGCTTGAGCCAGAAGCGAAAGGCTTCGGCAAAGCCGATGGGCGCGGGCACGGCGGGCATGGCTGGAGGGGCAGGCATGCCCCGAGCCTAAGCGAAGCCCGTGGCGGCTTCGTGGCCGCGGCCCGCTCAGGAATCGATGCGGATGTGGTTCGCCTTGGCGATCTTTCCCCACTTGTCGAACTCGTCGCGCGACACCTTGGCGAAGGCTTCGACGGAGTTTCCCACCGGCTGCAGGCCCAGGTCGACCAGCTTGTTTTTCACTTCGGGCAAGGCCAGCACCTTGACGATCTCGGTGTTGTAGCGCTCGACGATCTCCTTCGGCGTGCCGGCCGGCACGTAGAAGCCCTGCCAGCCGTCGCCGTCGTAGCCGGGCAGCACCTCGGCCACCGCCGGCACCTCGGGCAGCGAGGGGCTGCGCTTCGGGCTGGTCACGGCCAGCGCGCGCAGCTTGCCGCTTTTCACCAGCGGCACGGCGGTGGTGGCGGGCTCGAAGGCCAGCGGCATCTGGCCGGCCATCACGTCGGCCAGCGGACTGCCCTTGTAGGGCACGTGCACCATCTGCACGCCGGCCATGTTGTTCATCATCTCCATCACCACGTGCGGGCCCGAGCCGATGCCCAGCGAGCCGTAGTCCACCGAGCCCGGCTTGGCCTTGGCGCGGGCGATCAGGTCCTTCAAGCCCTTGTCGGGCTGGCTCGGGCCGGTGATGAGCACGTAGGGCACCAGCGCCACCTGCGTCACCGGCGCGAAGTCGCGGAAGGTGTCGTACGGCAGCTTGGTGTAGACGTTGGGGTTGATGCCCATGATGGAGTTGACCGTCATGAACAGCGTGTAGCCGTCGGCCGGGCTCTTGGCCGCGGCCTCGGCGCCGATGATGCCGGCCGCACCGGCGCGGTTGTCGATCACTACCGGCTGGCCCAGCGCGCGGCCCAGCGGGTCGCCGACGATGCGCGCCACCACGTCGGGCGACACGCCGGCCGCGAAGGGCACGACGATGCGGATCGGCTTCTCGGGCCAGCGGCCCTGGGCCCAGATCGAGGGGGCGGCCGTGGCGAGGGCGGCCGCGCCGAGGCGGGTGAGTGCGGCGCGGCGTGAAAGGGCGTGGGGCATGGGATGTCTCGTCGTTGTTGCGTCGTCGTTTCGGCGTCGTGTCATGCGTCGGGTGTTGGCGTTCAGGCCAGGAAGCCTTCTTCGCGCAGCGTCGCCTTGGCCTTCTCGGTGAAGTCTGCTTCCGGCGCGTTGCCGCCGATCACGAAGAGCAGGAAGTGCGTCTGCCCGGGTTCGTCGTGCGTGATGTTCTCGAAGCGGCGGTTCACGCCGGCCGGAAAGGAACAGATGTCCCAGGGCCCGACGTCGAAATGCTCCTCGCGGCCGTCGAGCTCCCAGGCGCAGCGCCAGCGGCCGGTCAGCGGCATGAAGGTCTCGTTGGTGTCGTGGTTGTGCATCATCGGCCCGTTGCCCGGCTTGGCCTCGCAGAAGCCCAGGTTGAAGCCCTCGCTGATGCGGATGGCCGCGTTCTCGGCCGCCTGTGCGCCCACCGGCGACACCACCTGGGCGCCGCCCTTGCCCTCGGGCGGCTGGAAGCCCACGGCGTTGTACAGCTTGCGCACGGCGCTCGGGTAGCGGCTGTCGGGCAGGCCGCCGTCGAAGCCTTTCAGGTCCTTGAAGTAGGCGACGCGCTGGCGCATCTCTTCGCGGGTGACGCGGATCTCTGGAATGCTCATCGGGGTGTCTCGTCTCGGTTGAATCGGATGCCGCCGAGTATTTGCACGCATGCCGCCAGCGGCAATCGCGCCGGCCGATGCCCGCCATCGCCTTCTCGATGGCGCGTGCGGGTTTTCCCGTGGTGGCCAACGCGCCATCGCCCGCGCCGCACGGCAAGATCGGTCCCATGAAGCTGCCGGACCTCGACCTGCATTTGCTGCGCGCCTTCGACGCCCTGCTGCGCGAGCGCCACGTCACGCGCGCGGCGGAACGCCTGGAGATCAGCCAGTCCACCATGAGCACGCAGCTCGCACGGCTGCGCGAGTTGTTCGGCGACGAATTGCTGATGCGCTCGGGCAGCGGCCTCATGCCCACCGAACTGGCGCTGCTGCTGTGGCCGCGCGTGCAGGATGCCATCGCCGCGGTCGACCGGGTGATCGAGCCGGCCCGCTTCGACCCCGCCACCGCCAGCCACACCTTCCGCCTGATCGTCATCGACTACATCGACCTGCTGATGATGCCGGCCGTGATGCGGCGCATCCGCCAGGAAGCGCCGGGCGTCAAGCTCCACGTGCTGCAGACCAACCCGCATCACTTCGGCGAGATGATGGCGGCCGGCGAGCTGGACCTGGCGCTCACGTACTTTCCCAACGCGCCCGACTACCTCAAGGGGCGCAAGCTGTTCTCGGACCGCTTTCTGGGGCTGGCAGCCGGCAGCCACGCCCTGCACCGGCAGCCGCTCGACGTGGCTGGCTACTGCGCGCTGCCGCACGTGACCATCGAGCCCGTGGCGGCGCAGATCTACAACGTGCAGATCGACGAGGCCCTGGCGCCCTTCGGGCTGCGCCGCCGCGTGCAGATGATCAAGCCCAGCTTCCTGGCGCTGCCCTTCATGCTCGAGACCTCGGACATGGTGGCCAGCGTGCCGGCACGGCTGGCGCGGCGCATGACGCGCATGGCCGCGGTCGCGCCCTTCGACCTGCCGCTGGAGCTGCCGCTCTTCGACGTGCGCATGCTGTGGCACGCACGCACCGACCATTCGCCGGCACACGACTGGCTGCGCGGCCTGATGATCGAATGCGCGCGCGAGGCCTGATGCCCGCGGCGCACTCCGCATAATCGCCGCCGATGGACCGCCTGAAGCAGCTCGAATCCTTCGTCGCGATCGCCACCCGGGGCAGCCTCACGGCCGCGGCCAAGGCCGAGGGCGTTGCGCCGGCCATCATGGGCCGCCGCCTCGATGCGTTGGAAGAGCGCCTGGGCGTCAAGCTGCTCGTGCGCACCACCCGCCGCATCACGCTCACGCATGAGGGCAGCGCTTTTCTCGAAGACTGCCAGCGCATGCTGGTCGAGCTGGCCAATGCCGAGGCCAGCGTGAGCGCCGGTGGCGTCAAGGCCAGCGGCCATCTGCGGGTGACGGCGCCGGCGGGCTTCGGCCGCCGCCACGTCGCGCCGCTGGTGCCGCGCTTCCACCAGTTGCACCCCGAGGTCACGATCTCGCTCAACCTCAGCGACCGCGTGATCGACGTGACCGGCGAGAACTACGACTGCGCGGTGCGCGTGGGCGACATGCCCGACTCGTCGCTGGTCAGCGTGCGCCTGGCCGACAACCGGCGCCGCTGCGTGGCCACGCCCGAGTTCATCCGCAAGCACGGCGCGCCGCGGCACCCGGGCGAGCTGTCGCGCTTCGCCTGCCTGAGCCTGTCGAGCGACGCCTCGCAGACCCGCGGCTGGGCCTTTCGCGTGCCTTCGGTCGACGGCGAGTCGGAGGTCATCCACCTGAAGCCCACGGGGCCGCTCGATTGCTCCGACGGCCAGGTGCTGCACGACTGGTGCCTGGCCGGCCACGGCATCGCCTGGCGCAGCACCTGGGAGGTCGAGGCCGAGATCGATGCCGGATTGCTGGTGCCGCTGCTCGACGACTTCGCGGCGCCGCCCAACGGCATCTACGCGGTGTTCCCGCAGCGCAAGCACCTGGCCCTGCGGGTGCGTCTTTGGCTCGACTACTTGAAGGCCCAATACGCACGGCCCGAGTTCTGGGGCGGCACAATCGCTGCGCCCGGCAACCCCACAGAACCTGCACGATGACCCTCGAAGCGATCCTTGCCTACCTGCACATCCTGGCCATCTTGACGATGGTGGTGTTCATCGCCAGCGAGGCGGCGCTGTGCCGCGTCGAATGGCTCAACGCCGCTGCGGTCGAACGCCTCGCGAAGGTGGACATGATCTACGGCATCGCCGCCATCGCCGTGCTGGCCACCGGTGTCGCGCGCACCTGGTGGGGCATGAAGGGCACGGCCTGGTACTGGACCAATCCGCTGTTGCACGTGAAGCTGACTCTCTTCATCATCGTCGGCGTGCTCTCCATCTTCCCGACGCTCACCTACTTCCGCTGGCGCAAGGCGGTGCGCTCCACCGGCACGCTGCCGGCCGAGGCCGAGATCCGCAAGACCCGCAAGCTGGTCATGATCCAGGCCCACATCATCGCGTTGATCCCGCTGGTGGCGGTGTTCCTCGCGCGCGGCTTCGGCGCGAAGGGCTGACCAGGCCATGCAGCCGGTCGCCGTCAAAGCGCTGTTCGCCGGCACCATCTTCACCAGTGCCTTCCTGCTGTTCCTGGTCCAGCCGCTGATCGCCAAGCAGATCCTGCCGTGGTTCGGCGGCTCGGCGGCGGTGTGGTCGGTGTGCATGGTGTTCTTTCAGCTCGCGCTGCTGGCCGGCTATGCCTATGCCGACTGGATCACCCGCAGGCTCGCGCCGCGCACGCAGGCCAAGGTGCATGGCGTGCTGCTGCTGGCGAGCCTGGCCTTCCTGCCCGTGCTGGCCGATGCCGCCTGGAAACCGGCCGGCAGCGAAGAGCCGACGCTGCGCATCCTGGGCTTGCTCGTCGCCACCATCGGCCTGCCTTACTTCCTGCTTTCGACCACCGGGCCGCTGGTGCAGTCGTGGGTCACGCGCACGCCGTGGGGCGCGCAGGTGTATCGGTACTTCTCGCTGTCCAACCTGGCCTCGCTGGCCGCGCTGTTGAGCTACCCGGTGCTCATCGAGCCGCGCAGCACCGTGCCGCAGCAGGCCTGGGCTTGGTCGGTGGGCTTCGTGCTCTTCGTGCTGCTGTGCGGCGCCACCACCTTCTACGTGGCGCGGCGCTGGCCCGGTGCCGCGCCCGCGCCGGCTTCCGATGCCGCCGCCAGCGTGCCGAGCGCGAAGCCGCGCGCGGTCGACCAGCTGCTGTGGCTCGCGCTGCCCGCCCTGGGCACCTGGCTGTTGCTGGCCGTCACCAACCACGTCACGCAAAACGTGGCGCCGGTGCCCTTCCTGTGGGTGCTGCCGCTGTCGGTGTACCTGCTGAGCTTCATCCTCAGCTTCGACAGCGACCGCTGGTACCGCCGCCCCATCGTGCTGCCGCTGGCGGCCGCGATGCTGGTGCTGGGCGCCTATGCGCTGCAGGACAGCATCGGCAGCGCCTTGCGCACGGGGCTGCCGATTTTCGTGGGTGGCCTGTTCGTGTTGTGCCTCTGCCTGCACGGCGAGACGGCCCGCCTGCGGCCCGGCCCCGAATACCTGACGCGCTTCTACTTGATGCTCTCGCTGGGCGGCGCGCTCGGTGGCGTGCTCGTGGGACTGGGCGCGCCCTACGTGCTTCCGGCCTTCTACGAGCTGGGCATCGGCCTCGTGCTGTGCGCGCTGGCCGCGATCGTGGTGTGGCGGCATCGACGCATCGGCGTGCTGGTGTCGCTGGCGCTGGCTGCGGGTTGCAGCTGGTATCTGTCGGAGCAGGTGCGCGACGACACGCGCGCGCGGCGGCTCGACCGCAACTTCTACGGCGCGATGATGGTGTCCGACTCGGGCACCGAAGAGAACGACCGGGTGCGCCGCCTGTACCACGGCAGCACCTTGCATGGCGAGCAGTACCTCTCGCCCGAGAACCGCCGCTGGCCGGGTTCGTACTACAGCAAGACCTCGGGCGTCGGCCGCGCCATCGAGGCCGCGCCGTCCGGCCCGCGCCGCGTCGGCGTCATCGGGCTGGGCGCCGGCACGCTGGCCGCCTACGGGCGGCCGGGCGACGTGTACCGCATCTACGAGATCAACCAGCGCGTCTTCGACCTGGCCGACAGCGAATTCAGCTACCTGCGCGACAGCGACGCGCACATCGACCGCGTGCTGGGCGACGCGCGGCTGGCGCTCGAGCGCGAGGCGCCGCAGGGCCTCGACGTGCTCGCGGTCGATGCCTTCACGGGCGATTCGGTGCCGGCGCACCTGCTGACCGTGCAGGCGCTCGACATCTATCTGCGTCACCTCAAGCCCGACGGCGTGATCGCCTTCCACGTCTCCAACCGCTACCTCAAGCTCGACGACGTGGTGACCAACATCGCGCAGTCACGCGGGCTGCATGCCTTGCTCGTCGAGGACAATCCGGAGGCGGTCGACGTCGAGCGCAGCATCTGGATGCTGGTGGCGCGCGATGCACAGGCGCTGCAGCGCGAGCCCTTCCGGGGGGCGGGCACGACGCCCGATCCGATCCGCGGCGTGGCGCCCTGGACCGACGACTTCAACAACCTCTTCAGCGTGCTGCGTTAGCCCAGGACGAACGAAGCCCCGCGGGCCGGAGCCGGCGGGGCTGTGGAAACGAAGGCGCGTCAGGCGGTCGGCTTGGCGCTCAGGCATTCCTTCATGAAGGCCTTGCGCTCGTCGCCCTTGAGCGTCTTGGCCTTCGGGTCCGCGTTGCAGGTCTTCATCTTGCTCTGCTGCGTCTCGGGCTTGGCCGACAGGCAGGTCTTCATGAAGGCCTTGCGGTCGTCGCCCTTCTTGTCGGCGGCTTCCTTGTTGCATGTGGCCATCTTGCTTTGCTGGGCGGTGGGGGCCTTGTCCTGCGCGTGGGCGGCGCCGAAGGAAAGACAGGCAGCCATGGCCATCAGAGGGAGCAGTTTCTTCATGATGTGTGTGTCCTCGCAGGTTGGGGTTGTGACAAGGCCTCGGGTCGGGGCCGCCCATGCTAACGGCCGCCCCTGACCGCTGGATGACCGGCGGGCCGGAGGTGCCGGGTTTGCCCCCGGTAAAATCCCGCGATGCTATTGGTCAAACAGGAGCTGCTCGCGGCACTCGCCGGCACGCTCGAATCCTTCTCCCCCGGCCACGGCGCCAAGGCGGCCTTCGAATCGCCCAAGGTCGCAGACCATGGCGATCTGGCCTCCACGGCCGCCATGCAGCTCGCCAAGCCACTCGGCCGCAAGCCGCGCGAACTGGCCGAAGACATCAGCGCCGCACTGCGCGCCACGCCTGCCTTCCGACAATGGGTTGACGCCATCGAAATCGCCGGCCCCGGCTTCCTCAACATCCGCCTCAAGGACGCTGCCAAGCAGCAGGTGGTGCGCGAGGTGCTGGGCGCGGGTGAGGCCTTCGGCCGCCAGGCCGGCACGGCCGAACGCGTGCTGGTCGAGTTCGTCTCGGCCAACCCCACCGGCCCGCTGCACGTGGGCCACGGCCGCCAGGCCGCACTGGGCGACGCCATCTGCAACCTGCTTGCCACGCAGGGCGCCCAGGTGTATCGCGAGTTCTATTACAACGACGCCGGCGTGCAGATCCAGACCCTGGCCACCAGCACGCAGCTGCGCGCCAAGGGCTTCAAGCCCGGCGACCCGCAATGGCCCGAGCAGGCCTACAACGGCGAATACATCGCCGACATCGCCGACGACTTCAAAGCGAAAAAGACCGTGCGCTCGGACGACCGCGAGTACACCGCCAGCGGCGACGTGGACGACCTCGATTCGATGCGCCAGTTCGCCGTGGCCTACCTGCGCCACGAGCAGGACCTGGACCTCCAGGCCTTCCAGGTGCGATTCGACAACTATTACCTCGAGTCCAGCCTCTACACCAGCGGCCGCGTCGAGGCCACGGTCGACAAGCTGGTCGCGGCCGGCAAGACCTACGAGCAGGACGGCGCACTGTGGCTCAAGTCGACCGACTACGGCGACGACAAGGACCGCGTCATGCGCAAGGGCGACGGCAGCTACACCTACTTCGTGCCCGACGTCGCCTATCACATCGCCAAGTGGGAGCGCGGCTTCCACAAGGTCGTGAACATCCAGGGCACCGACCACCACGGCACCATCGCCCGCGTGCGCGCCGGCCTGCAGGCGTCCGGCGAGGGCATTCCCGCCGGCTACCCCGATTACGTGCTGCACACCATGGTGCGCGTGATGCGCGGCGGCGAAGAGGTCAAGATCAGCAAGCGCGCCGGCAGCTACGTCACCCTGCGCGACCTGATAGAGTGGACCAGCACCGACGCCGTGCGCTTCTTCCTGCTGAGCCGCAAGCCCGACACCGAATACACGTTCGACGTCGACCTGGCGATCGCGCAGAACAACGACAACCCGGTCTTCTACGTGCAGTACGCCCACGCGCGCATCTGCTCGGTGCTGGCGTCCTGGGGCGGCGACGTCGCCACGCTGGGCCAGGCCGACCTGGCGCCGCTGTCGAGTCCGGCCGCGCAGCCGCTGCTGCTGCTGCTGGCCCGCTTCCCCGACATGCTGGCCGGCGCGGCGAAAGACTTCGCGCCGCACGACGTCACCTTCTACCTGCGAGAGCTGGCTTCGGCTTACCACAGCTACTACGATGCCGAGCGCATCCTGGTCGACGACGAACCCGTCAAAATGGCCCGCCTGGCCCTGGTCGCCGCCACCGCCCAGGTGCTGCACAATGGCCTCGCGATTCTCGGCGTGAGCGCGCCGCGCAAGATGTGATTGCAATCCTCACCATGACTCCTAGAAGACAACGCGGCAACATCGTCATCGGCCTGATCGTCGGCCTGGTGCTGGGCCTGGGCGTGGCGCTGGGCATTGCGGTCTACGTGACCAAGGTGCCCATTCCCTTCATGACCAAGACCCAGCGCGGCGGCGCCGAGCAGGACGAGGCCGAAGCCCGCAAGAACCGCGACTGGAACCCCAACGCGCCGCTCGCCGGCAAGGCGGGTGCCGTGCGCCCGCCCGAGCCGCCGGCTGCGCCCGCTGTTCCTGCACAGCCCAGTGCCGCCGCACCGGCCGCCCCGCAGACCGCGCCGGCCCCGGTGGTGGTCGCGCCCGGGCAGCAGCAACGTGCGCCCCGTCCGCCCACGCCGGCAGAAGCCAACGCGCTGCCGCCGTCGAACGACCCGATCGGCGACCTCGCCCGCGCGCGTTCCGGTGCCGGTGCCGGCGCTGCCGCTGGCGGCAGCACCACCACCGCGTCCGCCGCACCGAGCAGCAGCGACCCCTTCATGTACTTCGTGCAGGCTGGCGCATTCCGCAGCACCGACGATGCCGAGGCGCAGCGCGCCAAGCTGTCGCTGATGGGTGTCGAGGCGCGCATCACCGAGCGCGAGCAGGCCGGCCGCACCGTGTTCCGGGTGCGTGCAGGCCCGTTCAACAAGAAGGAAGAAGCCGACCGGCTCAAGGAACGGCTCGATGGCAACGGCCTCGAATCCGCCCTCGTGCGCGTGCAGCGCTGAGCCTTCGCCCCCACCATCGCCAGCCGATTCGGGAACTCCGGGCCGGCGCACCGGCTCTGTCAGCCGCACTGGAGAAACAAACATATGAAACGTCGTGATTTTTCGCTGGCAGCCACCTCGCTGGGCCTGCTTCCCCTCATGTCCCCCGCCCAGGCCCAGGCGCAAGCCCCGAAGGCCGGCAGCGACTACGCGGTGCTCGAGAAGCGCGTGCCGGTCGACGCACCGGCCGGCAAGGTCGAGGTGATCGAGTTCTTTTGGTACAACTGCCCGCACTGCAACGCCTTCGAGCCCGCGCTCGAGGCCTGGATCCGCAAGCTGCCGCCCCAGGTGTCCTTCCGCCGCGTGCCGGTCGCCTTCCAGCCCAGCTTCCAGCCGCAGCAGAAGCTCTACTACGCGCTCGAAGGCATGGGCAAGGTCGACGAATACCAGCGCCGCGTGTTCAACGCCATCCACCAGCAGCGCCAGAACCTGAGCGGCGAGCAGGCGATCCTCGATTGGGCCGCCGCCAACGGGCTCGACAAGGACAAGTTCACCGAGCAATACAAGAGCTTCAGCGTGGCCAGCAAGATCCAGCGTGCCAAGCAGCTGCAGGACGCCTATCAGGTCGCCGGCGTGCCTTCGCTGGGCATTGCCGGTCGCTGGTATGTCGACGGCGAGATGGCCCGCAGCATGGAGCGGGCCCTGCAGGTCACCGACTCGCTGATCGCCGAGGCCCGCAAGAGCGCCTGAGCCTCGCTGCGCTTCCCCGCAAAGCCCGCCTCGGCGGGCTTTTTCATCCGGGCGACCGAAGGTCCGGTTCGAGTCCATGAGGACGCATACAATCTTCCAGCAAGTTTCGTGCCTTTATGAATTCGTTCTCCTTCGCCCCCGCATTTCTCCATCCCTGTCGTGCTTTGGTATTCGCCCTGCTGCTGGCCGGTGTCGGTTCGGCGCAGGCCGAGAAAGCCGACCGCACCAAGCCGATGAACATCGAGGCCGACTCGATGCGCTACGACGACCTCAAGCAGACCAGCGTCTTCACCGGCAACGTGGTGGTGACCAAGGGCACGATCGTCATCCGCGGCACCCGCATCGACGTGCGGCAGGACCCCGAGGGCTACCAGTACGGCGTGGTCACGGCCGCGCCCGGCAAGCTGGCCTATTACAAGCAGAAGCGCGACGCCGGCACCGACGAGTGGATCGAGGGCGAGTCGGAAGTCATCGAATACGACAGCCGCGCCGACAACGTGAAGTTCATCCGCCGCGCCGTGATGCGCCGCCTCTACGGCGCCACCGTCAACGACGAGAGCAGCGGCCCGATGATCGTGTACGACCAGGGCAACGACACCTTCACCGTCAATGGCTCCGGGCTGCCGCCCAATGCCGGTGTCGCCACGCAGCCCGGCGGGCGCGTGCGGGCCATCCTGACGCCAAAGGCGGCCGCGTCGGCGCCGGCCGCGGGCGGCGCCAGGGCGCCGTCATCGGCCGCTCCCGCCCCCGCCACCCAGCCCAAGGCCCAGGCGCCCGGCCAGGG
>NZ_LYVO01000020.1 GCF_001984055.1 Variovorax sp. KK3 | reverse complement strand
AGCCCGCCCCATGCATCCCAAGCCGAAGGCCGCACCAGCCACGCGACGAACGCGCGCCGACATGAAAGCGGCGACCAAGGCGCTGGTCTTCCAGGGCGGCGGCGCGCTCGGCTCCTACCAGGCCGGCGTGTTCGCCGAGCTGGACGCGCATCGCAAGCGCGCGCACTGGATCGCAGGCGTTTGGGCCGCGGGGCAGCGCGACATGCACACCACGCTGGCCAACCCGCAGGCACTGCGCAGCGACGTGCAGACCAATGGCGTGACCACCTACGACCTGGGCGATCCGGACGCGATCCGCATCAAGCGCCCGATGGCCGCGTCACCGAAGACCCACTTGCAAAGGACCGATCGATCATGAAACTCGAAGACGTGCGACGCAACGCGTTCGCCATGCCCCTGACCAGCCCGGCCTTTCCGCCGGGGCCGTACCGCTTCATGCGGCGCGAATTCCTCGTCATCACTTACCGCACCGACATGGACGCGTTGCGCGCCGTGGTGCCCGAGCCGCTCGAGGTGGTCGAGCCGCTGGTCAAGTACGAGTTCATCCGCATGCCCGATTCGACGGGCTTCGGCGACTACACCGAATCGGGCCAGGTGATTCCGGTGCAGTTGCGCACCGCCAAGGGCGTCGAAAAGGGCAGCTTCGTGCATGCGATGTTCCTGAACGACCATCCGCCGATCGCGGGCGGGCGCGAGCTGTGGGGCTTTCCGAAGAAGCTCGCGACGCCGGTGCTCGACTACGAGACCGACGTGGTCGTCGGCACGCTCGACTACGGCAAGGTGCGCGTCGCCAAGGCCACGATGGGCTTCAAGCACAAGACGCTGGCGCCCGAGCCGATCCTCGCGGCAGCGGCGCAGCCGAACTTCCTGCTCAAGATCATTCCGCACGTCGACGGCACGCCGCGCATCTGCGAGCTGGTGCGCTACTACATGACCGACATCCAGCTGCACGGCGCCTGGAGCGGCCCGGCCTCGCTCGAGCTGCATCCGCATGCGCTGGCGCCGGTGGCGGAACTGCCGGTGCTCAAGGTCGAATCGGCGCTGCACTACATCGCCGACATGACGCTGGCGCTCGGCACCGTCGAGCACGACTACCTGCGATAAAGCGCCCTTGACGGGCCGGCCCTAGAGCTTGCTGAGGGTCTGGATCAGTTCGTCCCGCAGCCACCGGTGCGCCGCCGAGCTTTCCGAGCGGGCATGCCAGTGCACCCGCACTTCGAAGCCCGGCAACGCGACCGGTATCTCTGCGATCTGCAGCCTCCGGTCCTTGGCGAAGAGGCGGGCCACGCGCTCGGGCAAGGCCACGACGAGGTCGCTGCCTTCCACCAGGCTGGGCAGCACGGAGAACTGCGGCACCAGGGCGACGACGTTGCGCCGCACGCCGCGTTGAGACAGCGCGCTTTCGATCAACGCATGCCCCGACACCGGCGAGCTCACCATCACGTGGCGAGCCCGCACGAACTCTTCGAGTCGAAGCCCGCCGCGCGGCAAGGGGTAGTCGCCGGACAACAGGCAGACATAGCGTTCGGTGAAGAGCAGCGCCTCCCGCGAGTGCTCGTGCAGGTTCGGAAGGTTGCCCAGCGCGAAGTCCAGGGCGCCCGTGGCCAAATCGTTCACCACGGTTTCCGACAGCTGGACGAACTCCGTCTGCAGCCGGGGCGCGATCGACTGGAGCCGCCGAAGCACCGGTGGAATGAAGAACAGCGCACCGATGTCCGAGGTGGCGAACCTGAATCGCCGCGACGAGGTGGCAGCGTCGAAACCTTGCCGGCCTTCGAGCGTGCCTTCGATGGTCGACAGGGCCACGTTCAACTGTTCGTACAGCCGCTCGGCGACGACCGAGGGCGTCAGGCCCTGGGCGCCGCGTGCGAACAGCCGGTCGCCATACAGGTCCCGCAGACGCGACAGCGCATGGCTGACGGTCGGCTGAGTAAGGCCCAGGCGCTCGGCGGCCTGGGTGACGCTTCGCGTTTCGTAGATGGCGACGAAGGCCCGGACCAGGTTGAGGTCGAAGTGGGCTGGAGCATCGGACCCTGCGGACATGGCTTTCATCGATGTGTAACACGTACTCCATCGATAGGAAGAATGAAAGGCCGACCATAGCATCCCTGCCACCACGACGAGCAGACAGCAGGAGACAGACAGCATGGAGCGTTCATTCGCCGGAGAAGTCCGGTCGCTCGCCCTCGGGCAAGGCCAGATCTTCCATGGCGAGGGCATCCTGGCGGTGACGAAGGCGCTGCTGCAGTCGGGCGTGAGCTACATCGGCGGCTACCAAGGCGCGCCGGTCTCCCACCTGATCGACGTGCTCGGCGATTCGAGGGACCTGCTGGACGAACTCGGCATCTACTTCGAGAGCAGCGCCTCCGAAGCCGGCGCGGCCGCGATGCTCGGCGCGTCTATCCACTACCCCGCGCGCGGTGCGGTGACGTGGAAGAGCACCGTCGGCACCAATGTCGCGTCCGATGCGCTGTCGAATTTGGCGTCGGCGGGCGTCAAGGGCGGCGCGCTGGTCATCCTGGGCGAGGACTACGGCGAAGGCTCCAGCATCATCCAGGAGCGCACGCACGCCTTCGCGATGAAGTCGCAGATGTGGCTCATGGACCCGCGCCCCAACCTCACGTCGATCGTGAACGCGGTGGAGCGCAGCTTCGAGCTGTCCGAGGCCAGCAACACGCCGGTGATGCTCCAGCTTCGCATCCGTGCCTGCCACGTGCACGGCACCTTCGAATGCAAGGACAACCGGAGCCCGCGCATCTCGACGCGCGAGCTTATCGACAGCCCGAGCTTCGACTACGCGCGCATCAACCTCCCGCCGTCGATCTACGAACACGAGCGGCAGAAGGTCGAAGAGCGCTGGCCGGCCGCGGTGCGCTTCATCCGCGAACACGCGCTCAACGAGCAGTTCGATGGCGACATGGCCGACATCGGCATCGTCGTTCAGGGCGGCCTGTACAACAGCACCATCCGCGCGCTGCAGCAGCTGGGCCTGGCCGATTCCTTCGGCGTGTCGCGCGTTCCGCTGTACGTGCTGAACGTGGTCTATCCCCTCGTGCCCGACGAGTTCCTGGCCTTCTGCGACGGCAAGCGCGCGGTGCTGCTGGTCGAAGAAGGGCAGCCGAACTACATCGAGGAAGCGCTGCAGTCTGCCTTGCGCCGCGCCGATGCGCCGACGCGGCTGCATGGCAAGGACATGCTCCCCATGGCGGGCGAGTACGCGGGCGAGATCCTGCTTCCCGGCTTCGCCCGCTTCCTGGCCGCAGCGGCGCCATCGGGCTTCGACGCCCGGCACGCCACGGCCATGGCCAACGCGATGACCGACGACAAGGAGCGCTCGAAGCAGGCGCTGGGCGCGCCGGTGCCGACGCGTCCGCCGGGCTTTTGCATCGGCTGCCCGGAGCGCCCCGTGTTTTCCGCCATCAAGCAATTGCAGGCCGAGGTCGGCAAGGTGCACGTCAATGCCGACATCGGATGCCACACCTTCGGCACGCTGCCGCCCTTCAACGTCGGCAGCACCGTGCTGGGTTACGGGCTGGGCCTTGCGAGTTCGTCGGGCGTCGGCCCCCTGCTCGCCAACCGGACCATCAGCATCATGGGCGACGGCGGCTTCTGGCACAACGGATTCACCAGCGGCGTGGTGAACGCCGTCTACAACAACCAGGACTCGGTGCTGGTCATCCTGAAGAACGGCTACACGTCCGCCACGGGCACGCAGGCCATCCCCTCGTCGCCGACGCAGCCGGCCGCGCGCCCGTTGACGCTGGACATCGAGAAGGCGCTGCGCGGCGTCGGCGTCACATGGATTCGCACGGTCGGCAGTTACCGCGTCGAAGAGATGCTGGACACGCTCCGCGAGGCCATGACGACGCCGGAAGGCGGGCTCAAGGTGATCCTGGCCGATGGCGAATGCCAGCTGGAGCGGCAGCGGCGCATCAAGCCGCAGGTGGCCGCGAAGCTCGAGGCCGGCGAGCGCGTCGTGCGCACCCGCTTCGGCATCGACGACGACGTGTGCACCGGCGACCACTCGTGCATCCGGTTGTCGGGCTGCCCGTCGCTGACCATCAAGCCGAATCCCAGCCCGCTGCGAACCGACCCGGTGGCGACCGTCAACGCGGGCTGCGTCGGCTGCGGGCTGTGCGGCGAGAACGCCCACGCCGCGGTCTTGTGCCCGTCGTTCTACAAGGCCGAGATCGTCCAGAACGCGAGCCGCTTCGAGCGCTTCATGGCGAAGGTGCGTGGGGCGGTGGTGGAAAGGCTCGCGGCATGAGCCGATCGATGACACGTCCTGTTTGCGTGCTGGTCGCGGCCATGGGCGGCGAAGGCGGCGGTGTGCTCGCCGACTGGTTGATCGATGCATCGACCCATGCCGGCTTTCCTGTGCAGAGCACATCGGTTCCCGGCGTCGCACAGCGCACCGGCGCGACGACGTACTACGTCGAAATATTCCCTCAGCCACGGGCAGCACTCGCAGGCCGCGAGCCCGTGCTGTCGCTCACGCCGACGCCGGGCCAGGTCGACATCGTCGCGGCCTCCGAACTGGTCGAAGCGGGCCGCTCGATCCAGAGCGGCTACGTGGACCCGCAGCGGACCACCCTCGTCACCTCGACCCATCGCGAATACGCGGTGTCCGAAAAAGCCGCCATGGGCGACGGCCGCTTCGACAGCGTGCGGATCATCGAGGCGGCGACGCAACGCGCCCGCCGCGCCGTCATCTTCGACATGCGCGCCCTGGCCCAGCAGAACGGCACGGTGATCAACACGGTGATGTTCGGCGCCATGTGCGCCGCAGGGGTTCTGCCATTCGACCGCGCCGCCTGCGAAGAAGCGATTCGCCGTTCGGGAAAGGCCGTCGACGCCAGCCTGCGCGGGTTCGCCGCGGGCTTCGACGCCACCGAAGGCCGTCGCATCGCGTCGGAGAAGCTCGACTCGGCGGTCCGCGCCAGGCCCGAGATGCCGGCGCGCGTTCGAGCGTTGCCGGAGTCGCTGCACGACGTGGTCTGCGCGGGCGTCGCGCTCACCACCGACTTTCAGGACGAACGCTACGCCACGCTCTACCTCGACCGGGTGGAACAGCTCATGAAGGCGGCGCCTTTCGCCGACGAGACGGCCCTGGGCGCCGTGCGCGAAGCCGCGAGATACCTCGCGCTCTGGATGTCCTACGAAGACGTCGTCCGCGTCGCTCACCTGAAGACCCGCCGCGAGCGCCTGGACCGTGTGCGCCGCGAGGTGGGTGCGCGCAGCGGCGAGCCCCTGCAGATGACCGAGTTCCTGAAGCCGGGGCTGGACGAGATGGCATCGGTGCTGCCGCCCAGGCTGGCCGCCTGGCTGCGCCGGAAGGCGGCCGGCCAAGGCTGGCACCGTGGCATGTACATCCGCACCGACACCATCAAGGGCTTCCTGATGCTGTGCGGCCTTCGGAGCCTGCGGCCGCTGCGGCGGCACATGTCGAGGTATCACGAGGAGCAGGCCGGCATCGAGGCATGGCTTGCAGCGGTGCAGGCGGCCATGCCCGGACCGCTCGCGCTCGAAGCCGCGCTGTGCGGCAACCTCGTCAAGGGCTACGGCGAAACGAACCGGCGCGGCCGCCGCAACCTCGACGCCATCCTGAAGCAGATCGGCGAAGGCGCGAGCGCGGAGTCGGTTCGCGCGGCCCGCATCGCGGCGCTGGCGGACCCGGAAGGCAAGCAGCTGTCCGCGGCGCTCGGGCAGCCGATCGCGCGGCCCATCCACATCGTGCGGCGACGGCCCGCGAACTGATTTCATCCACGCCTGAACAAAGAAGGAGACAACCATGAATGAAACGCGACGCAAGCTGCTGACCGCTGCCGCATTGCTCTCGGTGGCGAGCGCCGCCGCCGCGGCCGACGGCCCCATCAAGATCGGCGCGGTGGTGTCGACCACAGGCCCGGCCTCGTTCCTCGGCGACCCGCAACAGAAGACGCTCGAACAGTACGTCGAGAAGATCAACGCGGCGGGTGGCGTGCTCGGCCGCAAGCTCAGCCTGGTGCTCTACGACGACGCCAGCGATGCCAACAAGGCCAACGCATTCGCGCGCCGCCTGATCATCCAGGACGAAGTGGACGTCATCATCGGCGCGTCGAGCACCGGCTCCACCATGGCGATGGTGCCGCAGATCGAGGCGGCGAAGATTCCTGCGGTGTCGCTCGCGGCCGCTTCGGTCATCGTCGAGCCCGTCAAGCCCTACGTCTTCAAGATGCCGCACTCGGACCGCATGGCCGCGTACAAGGTGCTCGAGGACATGAAGAAGCGCGGCTTCGCCCAGGTCGCCCTGCTCTCCGACACCGGCGGCTTCGGCAAGTCGGGCCGCAACGAGACGCTCAAGGCCGCCGAGGCGCTGGGCATGAAGGTCGCCGAGGACCAGACCTACGGCGAGAAGGACACCGACATGACGCCGCAGCTGACGCGCATCAAGTCGTCGCCAGCGCAGGCCATCCTGGTCTTCGGCACCGGCCAGGCGCCCGCCATCATCGCCCGCAACTACCAGCAGCTGGCGGTGAAGCAGCCGCTTTACACCACGCATGGCCAGGCCTCGCTCGAGTTCGTGCGCATTGCCGGCAAGTCGTCGGAAGGCGTTCGCATGCCCTCGCCCGCCCTGCTCATCGCGTCGGCCCTGAACGCCGAAGACCCGCAGCGCAAGGTGAGCGTGGAGTACGCCAAGAACTTCGAAACCAAGTACAAGACCGACGTGTCGACCTTCGGCGGCTACGCGCACGACGCGCTCTACCTGGTGGTGGACGCCATCAAGCGCGCAGGCAGCACCGACAAGGACAAGGTGCGCGCGGCCATCGAAAGCACCAAGGGCTTCGTCGGCGTGAGCGGCATCTACTCGATGACGCCACAGGACCACATGGGCCTGGACAACACGGCGTTCCGGATGATCGAGATCTCGAACGGCGCGTTCAAGGAAGTCCGCTAGGCCTTTGCCGCCGATGATGCTCCGGATCGCCGATTTCCGGACGCGCGCCCGCGCCCGGCTGCCCCGCTTCGTGTTCGACTACGTCGACGGGGCGGCCGAGGACGAGGAGTGCATCGTCCGCAACCAGACCGACCTGCGCGCGCTGCACCTGCTGCCCACGTGCCTGCGGGACACGACCCGGCTCGACACCGCCATCGAGGTGTTCGGCCAGCGGTGGGCTTCTCCGATCGGCATCGCGCCCATCGGCTTCGCGGGCCTGGTGCGCCGAGGTGCCGACGGGGCCTTGGCACAGGCCGCCGCCTCGCTGGGCTTGCCCTTCGTCCTCTCGACGGCTTCCAACGAGCGGCTCGAATCCGTGCGCGCGTCGGCGCCGAGCGGCAACCAGTGGCTGCAGCTCTACGTCATGTCCGACCGGCGCATCGCCGAGCAGATGGTGAAGCGGGCCAAGGACGCGGCATACGGCGCGCTGGTGTTGACCGTCGACGTGCCCGTCAGCGGCATGCGCGAGCGCGACCATCGCAACGGCTTCAAGCTGCCGTTCCGTCCCGGGCTACGCACGCTGGCCGATCTGGTCGCGCATCCGGCGTGGTCGCTCTCGATGGCGATCGGCAAGTCCCCCGGCTTCGTGAACCTGTCGGAGGGCGAGGCCAAGGCATCGCCCCAGCTGCAGGCCGCGCTGCTGGCCAGGACGATGGACCGAAGCCTCACCTGGGAATCGCTTCGGTGGCTGCGAAGCCTCTGGGACGGCCCGCTGCTCGTGAAGGGGCTGCTGCATCCCGAGGACGCGAAGCACGCCATCGCGCATGGGGTCGACGGCATCGTGGTGTCCAACCATGGCGGCCGGCAGCTCGATGCAGCGCCATCGACGATCTCGGCACTGCCTGCCGTCGTGCATGCGGTGGATGGCCGCGTGCCCGTGTTCGTCGACAGCGGCTTCCGCCGGGGCAGCGACGTCGTCAAGGCCCTGGCACTGGGCGCTCGCGGCGTCTTCATCGGAAGGCCCGCCATCTGGGGCCTTGCCGCGAACGGCCAGGCCGGCGCGGCTGCCGCCCTTCGCCTCGTCTCCGACGAAATCGAACGCACGATGACCCTGCTGGGGGCCTCGCGCATCGACGATCTTCAACCGCTCCACGTCCACAAAAATGTCTGACCTCCCTCAGTTCCTCTTCTCGGGCCTGACGACGGGCGCCGTCTACGCGCTGGCGGCCCTGGGCTTCTCGCTGATCTACAACGCCAGCGGCGTCATCAACTTCGCGCAGGGCGACTTTCTCATGCTGTCGGCGATGGTCACGGCCTCGCTGATCGGCCAGGGCATCGTGCTGCCCGGCGCGATCGCGGTCGGCATCGCGGTGACGGTGCTGGTGGGCGTGCTGCTGTACCGCCTGGCCATCCAGCCGGCCGGCAATGCCGACGTGGTGTCGCTCATCATCATCACCATCGGCGCCTCGATCTTCATCCAGGGGGTCGTGCAGGTGGTGCTCGGCAAGAACCAGCAGGTGCTGCCGCCGTGGAGCGGCGACAACCCGCTGCAGATCCTTGGCGCCTATGTGCTGCCGCAGGCGCTCTGGGTGCTCGGCACGGCCGCGGTGCTGGTGGCGGCGTGCGCGGCCTTCTTCAAGGGCACGCTGACCGGCAAGGCCATGCTGGCCGTCGCTTCGAACCGGATGGCGGCGATGGCGGTGGGCATTCCTGCGCGGCGCATCCTGCAACTGTCCTTCGGTCTGTCTGCGCTCCTGGGCGCCGTGGCCGGCGTGGTAGCGTCCCCGATCACGACGACGGTCTACGACATCGGCCTGATGCTCGGCATGAAGGGCTTCGTCGCGGCCACGCTGGGCGGGCTGGGCAGCGGCGTCGGTGCGGTCGTGGGTGGGCTCATCGTCGGCGTGCTCGAGGCGCTGGTCGCGGGCTACGTGTCGTCCGCCTACAAGGACGCCGTGCCCTTCGTGCTGATCATCATCCTGCTGCTCGTCATGCCGCACGGCCTGTTCGGCTCCCGCAAGACGGACCGGGTATGAAGCATCGAACGTCCCTGGCGGCCGCGGCGGTCGTGCTGGTTTTGCTGCCCTTCGTGCTGCCGAACAATTACACGCTCGACATCGCCATCCGCATCGCGCTCGCCGCCGTCGCGGTCATAGGCCTCAATCTGCTGATGGGCTTCGCGGGGCAGATCAGCATCGGCCACGCCGCCTTCGTGGCGGTCGGCGCCTACGGCAGCGCCATCGCCGCGACGCGATTCGGCTGGACGCCGCTGGTCTCGATTCCCGCCGCGGCCGTGGCGTCGGCCGTCATCGCCTGGCTGATCGCAAAGCCCATTCTTCGCCTGAAAGGACATTCGCTGACGATGGCCACGCTGGGCCTGGGCGTCATCGTCAACATCGTGCTCATCAACGAAGTCGGCTGGACCGGCGGGCCCGACGGCATGGCCGTGCCGCCACTGACCATGGGCAGCTTCACCCTGCAGAAGCTGATCCACTGGTATGCCGTGTCGGCCGTCGTCCTGTTCGCGGCCATCGTGCTGTCGTTGAACCTGTTCTCGTCGCCAGCCGGGCGGGCGCTGCGCGGCCTGCACGGTTCCGAGTACGCAGCCCGGGTGGTGGGTGTGGACGTGAGCGCCTTCAAGGTGCGGGTGTTCATCGCATTGGCCGTGTTCGCCACGGTCTCCGGCAGCCTGACGGCCCACTACCTGGCCTTCATCAGCCCGTCGATGGCATCCTTCGCGCATTCGGTGGAGCTGGCGACCATGGTCGTGCTGGGCGGCATGTCGAGCACCTTCGGCGCCGTGCTGGGCACCGCGCTGCTGACGATGCTGCCGCAGCTGGTGGGCGGGTTCCACGGCTACGAGGCCATCATCTTCGGGCTGGTGCTCATGCTCACGATGATGTTCATGCCCAAGGGCCTGGTGCCTTCCATCGCGCTGCGGCTGAAGAAGAGGAGCGGCTGATGCTGTCCGTCAAGGCGCTCTCCAGAAGCTTCGGCGGCATCTCCGCCGTCGACGACGTCTCCTTCGATGTCCGGCAGGGCCACGTGCATGCCGTCATCGGCCCGAACGGCGCAGGCAAGACCACGCTCTTCAACCTGATCAGCGGCGTATACGAGCCCAGCTCGGGACAGGTCTTCCTCGACCAGAACGAGGTGACCGGCCTGGCGCCCGAAGCGCTGGCGAAGCGCGGGATGTGCAGGACCTTCCAGAACCTGCAGGTCTGCATGAACATGACCGCTTGCGAGAACGTGATGCTCGGCGCGCACCTGCACAGCCACCCCGGCTTGTGGGCTGGCTTCCTGGGCCTGACGCGCGCTGCAGACCGCAAGCTCGAAGACAAGGCGCACGAACTCATGGACTACGTGGGCGTCGGCAGTGCCCGGCATGCGCATGCGACGCAACTTTCGTTCGGCGTGCTCAAGCGGCTCGAGATCGCGCGGGCGCTTGCCGCGAGTCCACGGCTGCTGTTGCTGGACGAGCCCGCGGCCGGCCTCAACGACAGCGAGACGCACGCCGTGGGCGAGCTGATCCGCAAGATCGCCTCGGGCGGCACCACCGTGCTGCTGGTCGAGCACGACATGAAGATGGTGATGTCCATCTCCGACCACATCGTGGTGCTCGACCAGGGCCGGAAGCTCGCCGAAGGCACCGCACAGCAGGTTCGCGCCGACCCCGACGTGGTCGCAGCCTACCTGGGAGTCGACGCATGAGCCGCCGGGCCGCTCCCAAGGCGAATACCGGAGCCGAAGGCGGAGGTGCTCCTATGACCACGACCGTCCTCAAGGTGGCGGGCCTCTGCGCCGGCTATGGGCGCATCGAGGCCTTGCGTGGGGTCGATCTGGAACTGCAGGCCGGCCAGCTCGTGGCGCTCGTCGGTGCGAACGGCGCAGGCAAGACCACGCTGCTTCGCACGATATCGGGCCTCATCCAGGCGCGGGGCGGCCGCGTCGAACTGCTGGGCCAGGACATCACCCAGCTCGCTGCCGAGAAGCGGGTGCGCGCCGGCCTGGCGCAGGTGCTCGAAGGGCGGCAGGTGTTCGGGCCCCTGTCGGTGCTGGACAACCTTCGCCTCGGCGGGTACACCCACAAGCCCGACCCCGGACGAATCGAAGAGATGTTCAACCTGTTCCCGATCCTGCGGACCAAGAAGGACCAGGGCGCCTGGCAGCTTTCCGGCGGCCAGCAGCAGATGCTGGCCATGGCGCGCGCGCTCATGAGCCGGCCGAAGGTGCTGCTGCTCGACGAGCCCTCGATGGGGCTGGCGCCGCTGCTGGTGAAAGAGGTGTTCCAGGTGATCGAGCGCCTCAAGAAGAGCGGCGTTCCGATCCTGCTGGTCGAACAGAACGCGCGGGCGGCCCTGGCCATCGCGGACCATGCCTACGTGCTCGAAACCGGGCAGGTCTCGCTGTCGGGGCCCGCCGCCGAACTCGCCGCCGATGAGCGCGTGCGCTCCGCCTACTTGGGAATCTAGAACATGACTGCTCCAAAAATCGTCGAAGTGATCGCACGTGCCGTGAACGTACCGCTCGAATACCCGGTTCGCACCAGCGTCGCCGTGGTCGACACCGCGCCGCTCGTGCTCATCGACATGAAGACCGATGCCGGTGTCACCGGGCGCAGCTACGTCTTCACCTACACGCCGCTGGCGTTGGCGGCGACGCTGGAGATGACATGCGCGCTCGGCAAGCTGATCACCGGATTGCCGGTCGCACCGGCCGCACTGGACGCGGTCTTCGCGTCGCGCCTGCGCCTGCTGGGCAAGACCGGCCTCACGCAGATGGCGACGTCCGGCCTGGACATGGCCGCGTGGGACGCCTGGGCGCAGCACCTGAAACAACCGCTGGCCCGCGTGCTCGGCGGCGATCTCAAGCCCGTGCCGGCCTACGACAGCCACAGCCTGGACGGCATCGAGCTCGGATGCCAGCGGGCCGAGGTGTCGGCGCGCGCGGGCTACGGCGCCATCAAGACCAAGCTGGGCTATGCGACGCTCGAAGAAGACATCGCCGTGTTGCGCGCCTTGAGGAAGACCGTGGGCCCCGACACGCGCATCCTGGCCGACTACAACCAGGGACTCACGGTGCCGGAGGCCATTCGCCGCATCCGCGTGCTGGAGGCCGAGCACCTGGGCTGGATCGAAGAGCCGACCATCCAGGAGAACCTGCGAGGCTATGCCGAGATTCGCAAGCGCACGCGAGTGCCGGTGCAGATGGGCGAGAACTGGCTGTCGCCCGACGAGATGCAGCGCGCATTCGAGGCCGGCGCCTGCGAACTCGCGATGCCGGACGTGATGAAGATCGGCGGTGTGACCGGCTGGCTCAAGGCCGCGGCGCTGGCGCAGGTCTACGGCATACCGATGTCGTCGCACATCTTTCCGGAATTCAGCGCGCACCTGCTGCTGGTGACGCCGACCGCGCACTACCTTGAGCGCATGGACCTGGCCGGCCCGATCCTCGCCAGCGCGCTCCGCTACGAGAACGGCAGCGCCGTGCTCGACGAGACGCCCGGCGTGGGCATCAGCTGGAATGAACCGGCTGTGACGCGCTACGCTGCTTGAGGACGCGGGTCGCGAACGCAGAGGGGCTGACCGCTTCTTCTGCGATAGCGGCGGGCGCTGCATCCGTCAACGCGATGGCCGCGGCCAGGCCGCCATGCTCGGGGTGCGCCAGCAGCACCTTGACGCGGCCCACGAGCGTGGCGCGGTTGGTCACGCGGAGCTTCTTGAACGCGTTGCCGAGGTGGAAGCGCACGGTCGGGTACTCCAGGCCGAGCCGGCTCTGGATCTCCTTGTCGGGGCAACCGCAGCTGACCAGCCATGCGACCTCGGCCTCGCGCCTGCTGAGTCGCCCCTCGCGCTGCAGCGTCGCTTCGGCGGACTCGCTTTCCTCGACGCGCGGGGCGGCCTCGTTCCAGCTGAGGCGCGACAGGGCGGCCGTGATGGCCGGCTCGACCATGTTCATGATGTCGATCTCACTGGCATCGAAGTTGCCGCGCTCCCGGTTGCGCCAGATGCGAACGTCGCCGACGCACTGGTCCCGATCGTAGAAGTAGACGTTCACGCCCCAGTACATGCGGTCGCGCTGCAGGAAGTCGTTGAAGAACTCGGTGCGTGACAGGTCGCTCTGGCAGAGCACCTGCGTCGCCACGGTCGGCTTGCGCCGCTGCATCATCGGGAAGGTCAGGGGATCGACGAAGCGAAAATAGGCATCCCAGGAACGCAGGTTCTCCGCAGACATGTTGAGCGCGGTCACGCGCTCGAACCGCTGCCGTCCCCCATTCCACACCATCGAGACGTAGGTGTCTGCGTGCAACAGGTCGAGCAGCGGAAGCGCCATGCGCTCGCGAAGCTCGTCGCCGTCGGTGGCGTTGGCGACCAGGCGCATGAGGTCGGCGAGCGCCCTTGTTTGACCGGTGGAGAGATGCATGGTGGTTTCAAGCAAGGTTCATGCGCGGGGACATCGATGCTAGGCATTGCGGTTGCGTTCACAAACCCGGTCTGACCCTACGTGCAGCCCCAGCCGTGCCGGACCCCTAGCGATTTATATAGGTCCGCAACGCAAGCGCGCTGCATACATTGGGTCGTCATCCAAGGACGAACGAGCCATGCACGCCATTGACCAACCTCTCTCCGCCATCCGCAAGCTGCTGGATGGCGGCACCGTCACCAGCCTCGACCTGGCCGAGGAATGCATCTCGCGCACGCGAGCCAACGCCGACATCAACGCATGGACCTGCTTCGATGCCGATGCGTTACGCGAGGAAGCGAAGCAGGCCGACCGCCGCCTCTCGGCCGGCGAACGGCTGCCCCTGCTGGGCATTCCGATCGCGCTGAAGGACAACATCGAAGCCGCGGGCATGACCTGCGGGGCAGGCACCGGCGCGCTGCACGGCAAGGCGCCGAATGCAGACGCGGAACTGGTTGCCAGGCTGCGCGCGGCCGGCGCGCTGATCGCGGGCAAGGTGGGCATGCACGAGCTGGCGTTCGGCATCACCACCAACAACGCGGTGACGGGTGCCGTGCGCAACCCGTGGGACCACGCGCGGATTCCCGGCGGAAGCAGCGGCGGCTCCGGTGCCGTCGTCGGCGCGCGCTTCGTGCCCGCGGCCATCGGCACGGACACCGGCGGCTCGGTGCGCGTGCCGGCGGCCCTGTGCGGGGTCAGCGGCTTCAGGCCGACGGTGGGCCGGGTGTCGGGACAGGGCATCGCGCCCATCTCGGTCACGCGCGACACGGCCGGTCCGTTGGCCTACACCATTGCCGACTGCGCGTTGCTCGATGCCGTGCTGACCGGCGCGCAGGACGGCGATTCGAAAGTCGAACTCAAAGGCCTGCGCCTGGGCGTACCGCGCGACCCATTCTGGAGCGACCTGGAGGCCGAATCGAAGCGCGTGGCCGAAGCCGCCCTGGAAGGGCTGCGGCAGGCAGGCGTCGAACTCGTCGATGTCGAGCTGCCGGCGCTGGGCGAGCTCAACGCCTCCGTGAGCTTTCCCGTCGCGCTGTACGAGTTCGTGCGCGACATGCGCGCATACCTCGACGCACGCGACCGCGGCGTGACGCTCGAAGAAGTGATCGCCGCGGTCGGCAGCCCCGACGTGCGCGGCGCGGTCGGCACGCTGCTGACCGGCGGCGGCATTCCGGAAGATGTCTACAAGAGCGCGCTGGAGGCGAGAAAGCGCATGCAGGCGCTGTACGCCCAGACCTTCGCATCGCAGCGCATCGAAGCGCTCGTGTTCCCGACCACCCCGCGCACCGCCGCCTTGATCGGCGAGGACGAGACGGTCGAGCTGAACGGCGCCCAACACCCGACCTTCGGCACCTTCATTCGCAACACCGACCCCGGCAGCAATGCCTCGTTGCCCGGCGTGACCCTGCCCATCGGCCTGGCGCACGGCTTGCCGGTCGGCCTGGCGCTGGACGGCCCCCTTCATTCCGACCGTCGACTCCTGGCCATTGCCGAAGCGGTCCAGTCGGCCCTTCCGCCGGCACCTCGGCTCGAAACGTCTTACTGAAACCCCGGAAACCCCGAAGGAGCATTCCATGGACCGTCGTCATTTTCTGCAGGCCACGCTGGCCGCGGGCGCAGCGAGCGCCCTCCCCGTCGCATTCGCAGCCGGCCCGCTGAAAGTGGCCGTCATGATTCCGCAGAGCGGACCGGCCGGCCTCTTCGGCCCGTCGTCGAAGGCCTGCGCCGAGATGGCGGCCGCCAACCTCAATGCGCGCGGCGGCGTGCTGGGCCGCAAGATCGAACTGCTGTTCGGTGATGCCGGCCTCGCGCCGGCAGAGGCCGGCCAGGCCGCCCTCAAGCTGTGGAAGGGCCAGAAGGCCGAGGCCGTGATCGGCATGCACGACAGCGCGGTGCGCGGCGCCCTGGTCGGCTTGTTCAAGGGCCAGGTGCCCTACTTCTACACGCCCGTCTACGAAGGCGGCGAATGCGCCAAGGGCACCTATGTGAAGGGCGAGACGCCGCAGCAGCAGCTGGAGCCCGTCATTCCCTGGCTTGCGGGCGAACGCAAGCCCACCAAGTGGTACATGATCGGCAACGACTACATCTGGGGCCGCAACACCAATGCCGCCGCCAAGGGCTACATCGAGAAGACCGGCGCGAAGGTGGTCGGCGACGAGTACCTGCCCTTCACGGTCGACAACTTCGACGCCAGCCTCGCCCGCATCCGCGACAGCGGCGCCGACGCGGTGCTCGTGTCGCTGGTGGGCGGCGCGTCGGTCACCTTCAACAAGGCCTTCGCCAGCTTCGGGCTTTCGGACAAGGCGATTCGCCTGGGCACGCTGATCGAAGAGAACACGCTGGCCGGCATCGGCGTCGGCAATGCACGCAACCTGTATTCGAGCTCGGGCTACTTCGCGACCATCGACACACCGGCCGCGAAGGCATTCGCCGCGGAATACGCCAAGGCCAACGGTGCCAATGCGCCGGCCCTGAACGGCCTGGCGGAGTCGACCTACGAAGGCTTCCTGATGCTGGAGGCCCTGGCGAAGAAGGCCAACAGCCTCGACACCGCCAAGCTGGATGCGGCGTCGGAAGGCACCACCTACACCGGCCCGCGCGGCAGCGCCACCATCAAGGCCCGCCATGTGGAGCAGGACATCTACGTGGCCGACGTCACCGACAAGGGCTTCCGCGTGGTGAAGACCTTTCCGAAGGTCGGCGCCGGCCAGACCTGCAAGGTCTGACGATGGCCGACGGCAGCTTGCTGCTGCATGGCCTCAACCTCGCCTACGAACTGGCCACGCTCGCGCTCACCACGCTGGGGCTGGCCATCGTCTTCGGGCTGCTGGGCGTGATGAACATGGCGCACGGCGAGTTCGTGATGCTCGGGGCCTATTCGGCGGTGACAGTTCAGCAGATGGGCCTGCCCCTCGTCACTGCCGCGCCCTTGGCGGTCGTGGTGTGCGGCGTGCTCGGCTACGTCGTGGAGCGGTGGCTGATCCGGCCGCTCTACGCGAGGCCTTTCGACACCTTGCTGGCCACGTGGGCGCTCGCGATGCTGCTGCGCAAGCTGGTCGAGGCGGTGTTCGGGCGCGGGTACCGCAACGTCGAATCGAACCTGGCCGCGCCGATGAACCTGCTCGGTGCGCAGTACCCCATCTACCGGCTGGCGCTGATCGCACTGGCCGTCGTGGTGATGGCGGGCCTCTACGTCTGGTACCGCCGAAGCGCCGCGGGCCTTCGCGTGCGGGCGATGACGGCGAACCCGGTGCTGGCCCAGGCGCTGGGCATCGACACCCGGCGGCTCGCATCGCAGGCCTTCGTCATCGGCGTGGTGCTGGCGGGCTTGTCGGGGGTGCTGCTGGCGCCGCTGATTCGCATCGAACCCGGCATCGGTGTCGACTACCTGCTCGATGCCTTCTTCGTGCTGGTCGTGGGCGGGCTCGGCACGCTGGGCGGGCTCTTCGGCGGCGTCGGCATCATCGGCGGCTCGCAAGCCGTCACGAGCAGCCTGGCCGGGCAAACCAGCGGCTATGCGGTAGTGCTCATGCTTTCTATCCTGTTCCTGTGGCTGAAACCCGATGGTCTTTTCTCGCGACGCTAAATCGGCGGCCCTGCTGGCCGTCGCGCTGGTGGTGCTGCCGTTGGCGACCAGCGAGTTCACCGCCTACCAGATCGCCCTGTACCTGATCTACGGCATCGCAGCGCAAGGCGTGGCCGTCTGCTGGGGCCGGCTCGGCTTTCTGCCCTTGGGACATGCCTTGTTCTTCGGGCTCGGGGCCTATCTGTTCGGAGGCGGACTCAAGGCCGCGGAGGACGATGCCCTCTGGTATGCCGCATTGCCGCTGGCCGTGGCGGCACCGGCGCTGCTCGCCTACGTCATCGCCCGGCTGGTGTTCGCCAGGAGTTCGCGCAGTGGGCCGTACTTCTCGCTCATCACCCTCGCGCTGACGATGCTCGGCTTTCTGGCGGCGCAGCAGTGGAGCAGCCTGACCGGCGGCTTCAACGGCATGGCCAACGTTCCGGACATTCCCGGCACGTCGCGCTACGAGACGCTGTACTGGCTCGTCGCTGCCTGCGCGGTCGTCAGCACCCTCGTGCTCGCGATGCTCGCGGCCCGTCCGATCGGCGTGATCTGGGAAGCCGTGGCGCAGAACGAAGAGCGTCTTCAACTGCTCGGCTACGCCACGGATCGCATCAAGGCCAACGCGTTCGCGTTCTCGGCCCTGCTGGCGTCGTTGGCCGGCGCACTGTTCGCGGCACACCAGGGCATCGTGACGCCGCAGGCGATGAGCTTTCTGCTGTCGACCGAGTTCGTGATCTGGGCAGCCGTCGGCGGCAAGGCCAGCGCCTTGGGACCTTTGCTGGGAGCGACCGTGGTGGGCTATGCCTCCGCCGAACTCCGCGAGCAGTTCCTGTATTGGGAAGTGGTGGTGGCAGCCGTGTTCATCGCCGTCGTGCTCTTCCTGCCACACGGCGTGGCCGGACTTCTCAAGCGCAAGGCGGATGCCCGACATGCCAAGGACGTGCCTGCGCCTGCTGCACCTGGCGACGGTGCCGCGGCCGGGCCGGTGTCCTTGGCGCTCGATGGAGTCCAGACCGGCCAGGCAGGCGTGACCATTCTCGACGGACTGTCCCTCTCGCTGCGAGGGCCGGGCATTCGATGCGTCATCGGTCCCAACGGCGCGGGCAAGACCTCATCGTTCAACGTCATCACCGGCCGGCTGCCGCTGCTGGGCGGCGGCGTCAGGCTGAACGACCACGACATCGGCGGATGGGCAGCCTGGCGGGTGGCGCGCAGAGGCATCGGTAGGAAGATGCAGGTGCCGTCGGTGTTCCCGGACCTGACCGTGCGCGAGAACCTCGGCCTGGCCGTCTGGGCCGGTCGGGCATCCGGGCTCGATACCTTGCGCTTGTCGGCCTTGGGTTGGCATACCCCGCTGCTCGACGACATCCTGAAGGAGTTCGAGGCACTGCAGGCGCGACTCGATGCGCGAGCGGGGACGCTGGCGCAGGGGCACCGGCAGGCGCTCGAACTGGCGATGACGCTCTTGCCGGAGCCCAGGCTCGTTCTGCTCGACGAGCCCTGTGCCGGTCTGTCGCCGGCGGAGACCCACCAGATGATCGACGCCATCAAGTCGCTCGTACACCAGATCGGTGCCGCGGCTTTGCTCATCGAGCACGACATCACCGCCGTGGACGCCATGGGCGGCGATGTGTACGTGCTCCACCAGGGCCGACTGCTGGCCAAGGGATCGCTCGCCGAGATCCAGGGCAGCGCAGAGGTGCGGGCCGTCTACGCGGGAGGCCGCAAATGACGCTGGCCTTCGACGACGTGGTGTGCGGCTACGGCGACACGGTCGTGGTCCGCGGCGTGTCCGGGCAAGTCCAGCCCGGCCAGGCGTTGGCCGTCGTCGGCCGGAACGGCGTCGGCAAGAGCACGTTGCTGAAGGCCTTGGCGGGCCAGTTGCCTTTGACCCGGGGACGCATCTCCTGGAACGGAGCCCTGCTCGCGGGGACGCCGCTTCACACGCGCCTCGGGCTGGGCATCGCCTACGCACCGCAAGAAAACGTGGTGTTCGGCGAACTCACGGTGGCCGACAACCTGTGGCTTCATTTAAACGACCGGGCGACGAGCCGGTACGAAGAGCTCTTCGCGCTCTTTCCGCTTCTGCAGCGCCGACTGAACCAGCGCGCAGGCTCGCTGAGCGGCGGCGAACGCAAGCTCCTGTCCTTCACCCGCACCATCGGACTGCAGGCCAGGCTTTCGATGCTGGACGAGCCGACCGAAGGCGTTCAGCCGGAGAACATCGACCGCATGGCGACCGCGGTGAACCGGCGCAAGGCCGACGGGGCTTCTTTCATCGTGGTCGAGCAGAACCTGGAATTCGTCGCGGCAGTCGCCGACTCGGTGATCGTTCTCGACCACGGCGAAGTGGTGCTGCACGGGCGCTTCGCGGAGCTCGGGCGGGAGCGCATCGAACAGCACATGGTGGTTTGAGGTTCAGCGCGATCGAGCGTTCATGGGCGACGTGATCACCAGCCGTAGGTTCCTAAAGTTCTGGTCATTTTTGACTAAATATTGTCGCTTTTTGGGCGTCCTCTCAGTGCTTCCTGGGGTAGGAAGCCCAAGAAGCCGCTCACGGTCCCGAACCGCCATCGCGAACTGTGCCAATGCGTTGGCCAGCATCGGAACAAGGTCCCCAACCATTTAGCCATGTCTCCAACGCCCTAGCTTGAGCAGCGGCTGCATCAGGCTCCCCTCCTGTTCACGCATCCCGATCTGGAGAATGAGCTACGCCGCCTACTGTCGGTCGAGGTTGTGTGCAAACGGTCTCGATTCTCCAGTGTCGAAGGTATGGCTGGCGTGTCAGCCCCGTTGTCCAGTAGACACACTGCAAATGCGTCATCACGATCGCGGATCGAGCTTTGAAGAGGTGCGAGAGGGATCAGGCCTCCATCAATCTCATCGCCTTCATTGTCCTGGTCATGCCCAGGATCGCGATGCCCCTCTTCATGTTGTAAGCCAGCACGTGCAAGCTCATTTCTGTGTTCACGTGCTACAGCGTTTTGGTGCGGAAGTGCGTTGAGCCCATCCAGTACTTCAACGTGCCGAACACGTGCTCCGCGGTGCATCTGCGCAGCATCATCGCAACAGGCTTGCGGTCGAGGCGTTGCTGAGCGCGCTCGAGCACCGCTTCATGCTCCCATCGACGGATGCGCCGGTAGTCGCCTGTCGTGCAGTGCTCCTTCATCAGACAGCGTGGGCAAGCGCTGGTCCAGTAGACCCGAAACTCGTTGCCGTTCTTCTCAAGCGTGTTGCACCTGTAGATGGCCCGCTCCGCTGCGGGACACCGATCCTCATCCTCCTTGGCGATATAGACGAAATCGCTCTTGTCGAAGCGTCCCTCGGCCTTAGCGTTCGAAGTCATCGGTTTGGGCACGTAGGTCAAGATGCCGGCATCCTCGCAGGCCTTGAGCTCCGCGCCATTGAAGTACCCGCGATCTGCGAGTGCTTGCAACTTGGTCTTGCCCATCGCCTCGCGAGCAGCCTTGGCCATCCTGCTATGTTGCGCACGGTCGCTGCCAACATTCGTCACCTCGTGCGCGACGATGAGATGGTGCCTCGGCTCGACCACCGCCTGCACGTTGTATCCCACCAGGCCTGAGCCTGTGGCCTGTGAGTTCATCGAACGCGCATCGGGATCCGTGAGCGGGCGTTGACCGTCCGGCTCCTTCTTCAACTCTTCACGCGTGTCATCGAGCTGCTTCATCTGCTCGCGCAGCTTCTTGATCTTGTCCTGCAGCCGCTCGGTCTTGGCCTCGACCTCCGCAGGCTGCGTGCGATCGGCCGTCTCCAACGCATCCAGGTAGCGCTGGATGCTCTGCTCGCTCTGGCGCTGGCGACCATCGATCTTGCCGGGCGTAAAGTTGCGGTCGCGGCTGTTGACCGCCTTGAACTTGCTGCCGTCGATGGCAACGATCGCGTGCGTGAACAGCTTGAGGTCGCGGCACAGACCGATGAAGCGGCGGCAGACGTTGAGGATGCCTGCCCCGTTGTCGCTCCGGAAGTCAGCGATGGGTCTCGTCAACGTGGACCTGGTGCCGGGCACGGCGCTCAACGAGTTGGACGTGGCGACACAGTTCGGGGTGAGCCGCACGCCGGTGCGGAGGCCTTCCGCACGCTGCTCTCCGAGAGGCTGCTCGACGTGCGGCCGCAGGGCACCTTCGTTTCACTGCTGTACCGGCCGGACCTGGAGGATGCGCTCTTCGTGCGCGAAGCGCTCGAATGCGCCGCTGCGGACAGGGCTGCGCGAGTCTGGAGTTCATTGCCGCCGATTCGGTGAGAAGCTCGATGCCGAACTTCCGGTTTGAAAAAGTGCGTACCGGGGCGCGCCGATTGGGGCTCACTGCCAAGACGTTGATGTACGAAAGATAGTTCGCGACATGGGCATTCAAATGGCGCAGACTGTTGTGCCCGATGCGACCAAGACCGGTCGCGTGTCGTTCAACCAAAGGAAGCATGTCATGGTCAAAGTCGCGTTGTTCGTTCGCCTAGAAGCGAAGCCCGGGAAAGAGAAAGAGGTCGAAAGCTTCCTCGTGGGTGGGCTTCCTATCGTCATGGAAGAGCCCGCCACTACCGCTTGGTTTGGCATTCGCCTTGGGCCGACAACCTTCGGAATCTTCGATGCCTTTCCGAATGAAGCAGGCCGGCAGGCGCATCTGTCCGGCAAGGTTGCGGCGGCTTTGATGGCCCAGGCCGGTGAGTTGTTCTCCGAGCCGCCGTCCATTCAGAAAGTCGACGTGCTTGCGGCAAAGCTACCCGGCTAAACAACGCACCATGGCCCTCCAGCCGACGTTCCGCCTTCGCTTGCGGAACGGCGGCTGATTTTGGGTGTCAGCGCTTCGTTGCGAGGATGATCCACTGCGATGTCTGTCCGCTCTAGTGGGCATGAATTGCTGTTCGGCAAACGTCCGCTCCGGGTTACCTTAACCGCTGCAGGCCTTCGTTCGTTCGTAGGGTTCATCCACGACTTTGAACTGGTGATTCCTACACGGGGCGTCCCGGGCGCTGCTAGCTTGAATCGTTTCACAAATGCTGCGGGCGTCCCAGCCATTGCCCGCTCTAACAGCGGAAGCGTCACTTCATCTTCTCTCATAAGTGGGCCGCACATACCTGCCTGCCTTGGGAGTGCGCGACCCTTGTTGTCTTCCTATCAGCGGACGGGGGTCCCCGTCGGCACTGGGTGTGGGCGGTCTCCCGCACTCCATCGCCCGAGCACGACGCTCAGGCGGCGGCTCAACGAAGGAGTATCCCGTGTCAACATCCATTGCCTACGAAGACGCGGTGGACCTTCTCGACGGCGACCACAAGCTCGTCCAGAAGCTCTTCATCCATTACCAGGCCCTCCGCGAATTCGGCGCCCCCGCGGCCGATCGCCAGATGCTCGCCCAGCGCATCTGCGCCGCGCTCACGATCCATACGCAGATCGAGGAAGAGATCTTCTACCCGGCGGTGCGCAAGGCCACCGGCGACGACGCGCTGCTCGATCATGCCGAGCAAGAGCACCAGGAGGCCAAGGACCTGATCGCCCGCATCCAGGGCACGAGCCCGGCGGACGAGGGCTACGACGACTGCGTGAAGCAGCTCGCCGAGGCGGTCATGGCGCACGTGATGGAAGAGCGCGAACGCGTCTTCCTCCAGGCGCGCTACTCACCGCTGGACCTGCGCGGGCTCGCGGTGAAGCTGTACGAGCGCAAGCACGAGCTGAAGTCGGCCGCGGGCGGGATGCCTGAGCTGCCCGTCGAGAAGACGCCCGAGCAGATCGAGGAGCACGCATGAAAGCCCTCGTTTACAACGGACCGTGCGACGTCTCGGTCAAGAACGTGCCCGACGCGAAGATCGAACGCTCGACCGACGTGCTGGTCAAGATCACCACCACCAACATCTGCGGCTCGGACCTGCATATGTACGAAGGCCGCACCGACATGCCGCCCGGCCGCATCCTCGGCCACGAGAACCTCGGCGTCGTCCTCGAGGTCGGCCCTGCGGTCGATCGCATCAAGATCGGCGACTGGGTGGCGCTGCCGTTCAACGTCGGCTGCGGCTTCTGCGAGAACTGCGAGCGCGGTCTGAGCGCCTACTGCCTGACGACCAATCCCGGGATGGCCGGCGCCGCGTTCGGCTTCGCCGACATGGGACCGTATGCAGGCGGCCAGGCCGAGCTGCTGCGGGTGCCCTACGGCGACTACAACTGCCTGGTGCTGCCGCGCGACGCCGAGGCCAAGCAAAACGACTACGTAATGCTCTCGGACATCTTTCCGACCGGCTACCACGCGACGGAGTTGGCGGGCGTGAAGCCGGGCGAGAGCGTCGTGATCTACGGCGCCGGGCCGGTCGGGCTGATGGCGGCGCTCTCCGCCGTGACCAAGGGCGCGAGCCAAGTGATGATTGTCGACACCCAGCAGGACCGCCTGGCACTGGCCGAGAAGGTCGGCGCGATCCCGATCGACAACACCGAGGGCGACGGCGTGGAGCAGGTGATGGAGCTGACCGGCGGCAAGGGGGCCGACCGGGGCTGCGAATGCGTCGGCTACCAGTGCTGCAACCTGCACCGCGAAGAGGTGCCGGGTCTCACGATGAACAACCTGGTCGCCTCCGTGAAGTTCACCGGCCGCATCGGCTGCGTCGGCGTGTTCGTGCCGCAAGACCCGGGCTCCGAAGACAAGCTCGGCCGGGTCGGCAAGATGCCGTTCGACTTCGGCATGTTCTGGTTCAAAGGCCAGAGCCTGGGCACGGGGCAGTGCAACGTCAAGGCCTACAACCGCTTCCTCAGCAAACTGATCGAGAAGGACAAGGTCAACCCGGCGTTCATCGTCTCGCACGAGCTGCCGCTCGAGCAGGCGCCTGAAGGCTACGACAACTTTGACAAGCGCAACGAAGGCTGGACCAAGGTGGTCCTGAAGCCCGGCCGCTGACGGCGGCTCTTCGGCGCGGGGCCCGGAACGGCGTCGCGACGACGCTTTGCCGCGCCTCGTTGTGTGGTTCCAACGTCGCAGATGGTCCCTACGCCGCCCTCGCATGCGACCGCCGTACGGCGGGCGCGCTGCGGGATCCGTGTTCGCAACGCGACGCCTACGACTCTGATCGGCTCGAAAGCATCAGCGGGTGACCACCGCATTCGTGATCGGCAAGGCGTTCGCGTCTTCAACGCGTCGGAGCTCCGACAGACACGCAGTGTGTCATCGGCTCAGGCGGGAACTGATTCTTGAAACCAAGACGCCGGGACAGCTGTCTAGCTGCCGCCCGCAGCGCGGTGGCTACAGGTCCGTTCCAGTCGGGATCCAGCAAATCAGCTCGGTTCACCACCGTTAGTGCCAATACCATGTCGCCGCCTACAGGCGCTGGCCGAGCTTCTTGCGCGTCAGGCGCAGGCACGTGGCGTGCATCGCGGCAGCGCCTCCAGGGTGCATCGACTCGACCCGGGCCACGGCGACGATCCGCGATTTACGCCGGCGCCGCTGACGGTCGGCTATCTCGCGACGCAGTGCGCGGGGAGCCGCCAGCCTGCCCGCTAGATGCAATGGGATTTCGGACATCGAAGGCCGCACTCTGCGGATCGTGCGTGACAGCATACTGGACCTGCATTGTCCCAGGGCAGCCATCGTAAAGGCTGCAACGTTCTTCATTTCGGTGCGCACGCTTCGGTCATCGAGCCGCCACTCGACGTGCTTGCCTGGCGGAGCGAGGCGAGCTCCGTTCGTGTGCGCGGATGCGGCCGCGACTTACAAGGCAGCCGTGCGACAAAGTGCAAGGTGCATGCAGAGCCTGCGCAGGTGCCGCCTGCCGTAGCGACCCGACGAACGACGCCACAGAAAGGGTCCCATGGTTGACGATCCCGAGCAGAGCAAAGACCGCCCACGGACAGACCCATGTGTCCGGGTCCGCGGCGCACGCGAACACAACCTGAAGAATGTGGACGTCGACTTGCCACGCGATGCATTGGTCGTGTTCAGCGGCGTTTCGGGTTCGGGCAAGTCCTCGCTGGCCTTCGGCACGCTCTACGCCGAAGCGCAGCGGCGCTACCTCGAATCGGTTGCACCCTATGCACGCCGTCTCATCGACCAGGCCGGCGTGCCCGAATTCGATTCGATCACAGGCCTGCCGCCTGCCGTAGCGTTGCAGCAGCAGCGGGCCACGCCCAGCGCGCGTTCTTCCGTCGGGAGCGTGACGACGATTTCGAACTCCCTGCGCATGCTCTATTCGCGCGCGGGCACCTACCCTCCGCGCCAGCCGATGCTGTACGCCGAAGACTTCTCGCCCAACACGGTGCAGGGCGCGTGTCCTACATGCCACGGGCTGGGGCGCACCTACGAGGTCACGGAACGAACGATGGTTCCGGACGATTCGCTGACGATTCGCGAACGGGCCATCGCTGCCTGGCCGCCCGCATGGCATGGGCAGAACCTGCGCGACATCCTCGTGACGCTGGGCCATGACGTCGACACGCCGTGGCGCGCCCTGCCGAGGAAGGTGCGCGACTGGATCCTCTTCACGGACGATCAGCCGACGGTGCCGGTGTACGCGGGATTCACGCCCGCAGAAACACGCGCCGCACTGCGCAGCAAGATGGAACCGAGCTACCAGGGAACCTTCACGGGCGCCCGCAAATACGTACTGCACACCTTTGCGACCACGCAGAGCGACCTCATGAAAAAGCGCGTCGCCCGGTTCATGGAGCCCAGTACCTGCCCCACCTGCAAGGGACGCCGGCTGAAGCGCGAGGCCTTGTCGGTGACTTTCGCGGGCAAAGACATCGGCACGTTGTCGCAACTGCCGCTGTCCGAACTGGCGAGCGTGCTGGCACCGGCAGCGGGCGGCTCCTTTTCCGGGAAGCCCGACGCCAACGTGCTCAGCCGTGACGCGGCCAGGCGCGCCACGGCGAAGCGCGCAGCCGCTGGCGGGTCGGCCCATCTTGGCGCTCCGGACGTGCGGAACACGCCGGCACTCTCGGAGGAAAAACGCATCGCTGCCCAACGCATCGCCCACGATGTGCTCCGGCGCGTCACGACTCTGCTGGAACTCGGGCTCGGCTATCTGTCGCTCGACCGCCTCACGCCAACGCTGTCGCCCGGCGAACAGCAACGGATGCGACTGGCCACGCAGATCCGCTCGAATCTGTTCGGGGTCGTCTATGTCCTCGACGAACCCTCCGCCGGCCTGCACCCTGCAGACAGCGAGGCTCTGCTGACTGCGCTGGACCGACTCAAGGCGGCCGGCAATTCGCTCTTCGTCGTCGAGCACGACCTCGACATCATGCGGCGCGCTGACTGGCTCGTCGATGTCGGCCCCGATGCCGGCGAAAAGGGAGGCCAGGTGCTCTTCAGCGGTCCGCCGGCCGGACTTCGAGCGGTCGAGACCTCGCATACCGCGCGCTACCTGTTCGACACGGCGCCACCGCCGCCTCGCACGCCGCGCGAGCCCGCGGGCTGGCTCGCCCTGGCGCAAGTCAGTTGCAACAACCTGAGCAGACTCGACATCGAGTTTCCGCTCGGCGTGCTCACGGCCGTCACCGGTGTTTCGGGTTCCGGCAAATCGAGCCTGGTCACGCGGGCCTTGACGGAACTCGTCGCCGCGCACCTCGGCCACGAGGGGCCACAGGACGAGGAAGACCGGATCGAGGCAGCGGCGCAGGACCGCGTGACGGGTCACATCGCCCGCGGCGCGGAATCGCTGCGCAGGCTGGTGCATGTCGACCAGAAGCCGATCGGCCGTACGCCGCGTTCGAACCTCGCCACCTACACCGGGTTGTTCGACCATGTGCGCAAGCTGTTCGCCGCCACGCCCGCGGCCAGGGCGCGGCGCTTCGATGCAGGCCGCTTCTCCTTCAACGTAGCCAAGGGGCGGTGCGACACCTGCGAGGGCGAAGGATTCGTCAGCGTGGAATTGCTGTTCATGCCCAGTGTCTACGCGCCCTGCCCGACCTGCCACGGCGCGCGATACAACGAGAAAACGCTCGCCATCCGCTGGCGTGACAAAAGCATCGCTGACATTCTCCGCATGACCGTCGACGAAGCCGTCGGCTTCTTCATCGACGAACCTGCGGTGGAGCGCCCGCTGATACTGTTGCAGGCCATCGGGCTTGGCTACCTGCGCCTGGGCCAGCCCGCCACCGAGCTTTCGGGCGGAGAGGCACAACGCATCAAGCTCGCCACGGAGTTGCAGCGCGCGCAACGTGGCAGCGGTCTTTACGTGCTTGACGAACCGACGACCGGACTTCATCCCTCCGACGTCGACAAGCTGATGCTGCAACTCAACGGCCTGGTCGCTGCGGGTAACACGGTGATCGTGGTGGAGCACGACATGCGGGTCGTGGCGGCGTGCGATTGGGTGATCGACATGGGGCCGGGCGCAGGCCACGAAGGCGGCCGCGTGGTAGTGGCAGGACTGCCTGCGCATGTGGCTGCTTCGGCAAGCAGCGTCACGGCGCCCTACCTTGCGCCGGTCCTGCACGGTCGGTCGCGCGAAAGCTAGCAGGTCGCTCGTCGACGGCGCGGTACCGGCACGCGTTCAGGGTCGACACGCCCCACGAATCACTTTAGATTTGTCGAATGGCCACCGCGACAATTCTGTCGATCCTCTCGAAAGATACTGGAGCAAACGCGACTTCGCGATCACTTCCGAGCCACGAGGAGAGCGCAAGGCTGGAAAATCGCACGCACTGTCCTTCGCGGTCCAGAAGCATGCGGCAAGCCGCCCGCGCTACGCCTTCCGGCTCGAGTTGGACGGGGTGCTGCCGTCTGCCGAAAGGGTCTGAGCTTAGGAGACTGTCGTGCTTTGGGTAGCTCGAGCGTTCGGCGCCCCGTTCGTTGGCGGAGCGAGCAAACCCAGTTCCCTTAGTCAAAAATGACCACAACTCATTTTCTTAGTAAATCTGGGGGTCCTCACAGGGAGAAAAGGACCACAACTTTAGGAAACCTACGCCAGCCCCGAAGCTACCGGCGCGCCCTACTCCACCGTCACACTCTTCGCCAGGTTCCGCGGCTTGTCCACGTCCGTGCCCCGCGCACACGCCGTGTGATACGCCAGCAGCTGCAGCGGCACAACGTGCAGCATCGGCGACAGCGCGCCATAGTGCTCGGGCATGCGGATGACGTGCAGGCCCTCGCCGCTTTCGATGTGCGTGTCACCGTCGGCCAGCACGTAGAGCACGCCGCCGCGCGCGCGCACTTCCTGCAGGTTGCTCTTGAGCTTTTCGAGCAGGGCGTCGTTGGGCGCCACCGCCACCACAGGCATCTCGCTGGTCACCAGCGCCAGCGGGCCGTGCTTGAGTTCGCCGGCGGCGTAGGCCTCGGCGTGGATGTAGGTCACTTCCTTGAGCTTGAGCGCGCCTTCGAGCGCGATCGGGTAGTGCAGGCCGCGGCCCAGGAACAGGGCGTTTTCCTTGCGTGCGAAGTCTTCGGCCCAGCTGATGATCTGGGGCTCCAGCGCCAGCACCGACTGGAGCGCGACGGGCAGGTGGCGCATCTCCTTGAGGTAGCGCGCCTCGTCTGCCTCGCCTAGCCGATTCTTGGCCTGGGCCAGCGCGAGCGTCAGCAGGAACAGGCCCGCCAGCTGCGTGGTGAAGGCCTTGGTCGACGCCACGCCGATCTCGACGCCGGCGCGCGTGATGTAGGCCAGCTTGCATTCGCGCACCATCGCGCTGGTCGCGACGTTGCACACGGTGAGGGTCTGCTCCATGCCCAGCGACCGCGCATGCCGCAAGGCGGCCAGCGTGTCGGCTGTCTCGCCCGACTGGCTGATGGTGACGACCAACGTCGTCGGGTCGGGCACGGAGTCGCGGTAGCGGTACTCGCTGGCGATCTCGACCTGGGTCGGGATCTTCGCGATGCCCTCGAGCCAGTACTTGGCGGTGCAGCCGCTGTAGTAGCTGGTGCCGCACGCGAGGATGAGGACCTTGTCGATGTCCTTGAAGACACGCCACGCCGCGGCACCGGGCGCGCCGTCCTGGCCCGCGCCGTCGAATAGCTCGGGCACGATGCCCTCGATGCCTTCGAGCGTGTCGCCGATGGCGCGCGGCTGCTCGAAGATTTCCTTCTGCATGTAGTGGCGGTACGGGCCCAGCTCGGCCGCGCCGCTGTGCGCGAGCACGGTGCGTGCCTTGCGCGTGACGGGCTTGTGAGCGCGGTCGACGATCCAGTGGCGGCCCGGTTGCAGGTCGACCACGTCGCCCTCTTCCAGATACACGATCTGGTCGGTGACGCCGGCCAGGGCCATGGCATCGCTGGCCAGGAAGTTCTCGCCGCCCTCCTTGCCGAGGCCGAGGATCAGCGGCGAGCCGGCACGGGCGCCGACCACCCGGTGCGGCTCGTCGCGGCACATCACGGCGATGGCGTAGGCGCCCTGCAGCTGCAGCACGCTGGCCTTGACGGCCTCGAACAGGTCGCCGTCGTAGTGGCTGTCGACGAGATGCGCGATGACCTCGGTGTCGGTCTGGCTCTCGAAGCGGTAGCCCTTGGCCTGCAGCCTGGCACGCAGCGCCTCGTGGTTCTCGATGATGCCGTTGTGCACCAGGGCCACACGGCCGGGCCGTGCGGTGCCGGCGTCCTCGCCGGGGCCGTGGCTGAAGTGGGGGTGCGCGTTGTGCACGGCCGGGGCGCCGTGCGTGGCCCAGCGGGTGTGGGCGATGCCGGTGCCGCCTTCGATGTGGTCCTCCGCGACCTGGGTCAGCAGGTCGGCAACGCGGGCGGTGGTGCGGGCCCGCTGCAGGCCGCTCGCGTGGACGGCCACGCCACAGGAGTCGTAGCCGCGGTATTCGAGCCGCTGCAGGCCTTGGACGAGGATGGGAACGATGTTGCGGCTGGAGACGGCGCCGACGATGCCACACATGGAAGTACTCCTGCTGAGGGAAAGAGGCAGGATCGTAGGCGGGTCGGCTAGAAATTTGTCGTCAATCGAATACGATATTTGGCTATAAATTTCATCACTCTCATTTGTTGAAATAAAATTCCAATCAACGCTTGGATATGAACTTTTTAGCCATGGATGATGTAGACATTGCTCTACTCAACGCCCTGCAGGACGATGCCTCGGCCAGCAACCAATCGCTGGCCGAGCGCTTCGATTTGTCGCCCGCCACCTGCCTGCGCCGTGTTCGGCGGCTGCGCGAAAGCGGCTGGATCGCCCGCGAGGTCGCGATCGTCGACCCGGATCGCATTGGAGGCTTGCTCACCGCCGTGATCGAGATTTCACTGGACCGCCAGGACGCGGCCGCGCTCGACGCCTTCGAGGACCGCGTCGTGGCGGACGCGGCCGTGCAGCAGTGCTACCGCGTTTCGCCCGGCCCCGACTTCATCCTCATCGCGACGGTGCGAGACATGCCGGGCTATCAGGCGCTCGCCCAGCGCTTGTTCACCACCGATGCGAACGTGCGCAACGTCAAGGCCTTCTTCAGCGTGAAGCGCGCGAAGTTCGACACGCGGATGCCGCTGCCGACGCTCGGCGCATAGGCGCCGGCGGCCGCGCCTCCCAAAGCCGCGCGGCTACTTCTTTTTGGGGCGTTTCCAGTCGGGAATGCTGACCTGCCGGCCTCGCGACACCGTCAACGATCCCGGCTCGGTGCTCTTCGTCACGGTCGAGCCCCCGCCCACGGTGCCACCGGCGCCGATGGTGATCGGCGCCACCAGCACGCAGTTGCTGCCCACGTGCACGTCGTCGCCGATCACGGTGCGGTGCTTGTTGGCGCCGTCGTAGTTGGCGGTGATGCTGCCGGCGCCGTAGTTGACGCGCTCGCCCACCGTGGCATCGCCCAGGTAGGCCAGGTGGTTGGCCTTGGCACCGGCGGCCAGCGTCGAATTCTTGACCTCGACGAAGTTGCCGATGTGCACTTCGGCCCCGAGCCGCGCACCGGGCCGCAGCCGCGCGAAGGGGCCGATGCGCGCAGCCACGCCCACGGTGGCGCCGGCCTTCTCGCCGTCGATGTGGGTGAAGGGATGGATCACCGCGCCGGTGTCGATGCGTGCATTGGCGATCACGCAATTGGCCCCCACGCGCACGCCGGCGCCGAGCGAGACGGCGCCTTCGAAGATGCAGTTGACGTCGATCTCCACGTCGGCTTCGCAGACCAGGCTGCCACGCACGTCGATGCGTGCCGGGTCGGCCAGGCGCACGCCCTGCTCGAGCAGCGCGTCGGCCTGGCGGCGCTGAAAGGCACGCTCCAGCCCCGCCAGCTGAACGGGCGTGTTGACCCCGGCCACTTCGAGCAGGTCGTCGATGCGATGCGTCACCACCGGCACGCCGTCGACCGTGGCCAGGCCGACCACGTCGGTCAGGTAGAACTCGCCCTGCGCGTTGCGGTTGTCCAGCCGCGCGAGCCAGGGCCGCAGCAACTGGGTGGGCACGGCCATCACGCCGGTGTAGACCTCGCGGATCGCACGCTGCGCCTCGTTGGCGTCTTTTTCCTCGACGATCGCCTGGATCTCGCCTTCGCCCTCGGGATCGGGCGCGCGCACGATGCGGCCGTAGCCGGTCGGGTCGTCGGCCTCGATGGTGAGCAGCGCGAGCCGGCGGCCTGCGCTCTGGGCGACCAAGTCGCGCAGCGTGGCCTCGCCGATCAGGGGCACGTCGCCCGACAACACCACCACGATGCCGTCGTCGGCCAGCAGTGGCGCCGCCTGCTGCAACGCATGGCCGGTGCCCAGCTGCGGCACCTGGCGCGCGAACTGCGGCACCACGCCGGCCACGCCTTGGGCCAATGCCGCTTCGACGTCCGTGGCGCCGTGGCCCGTGACCACCACGACCTGGCGGGCGCCGACGCGCCCGGCCGTGTCGACCACATGGGCCACCAGCGCACGCCCGCCCAAACGATGCAACACTTTGGGCAGGCTGCTTTTCATGCGCGTGCCTTTGCCTGCGGCCATGATGACGACGTCGACCGGTTCCTGGTTGTCCTGTGGAGTCCTGTTCATGCTTTCTCGACTGCGTTGCTTCTGGGTGGCGCGAATTATCGGCGTGGTGCTTGCAACGATCGTGCTCGGCGCCTGCAGCACGATCAAGCTGGCCTACAACAACCTGCCCGAGCTGAGCTACTGGTGGCTGGACGGCTACCTCGACTTCGACGGCTCGCAGACCCCGCGCGTGCGCGACGAGCTGGCCGAGCTGCTGGCCTGGCACCGCCGCAACGAGTTGCCCAAGGTGGCTGCCCTCCTGCGCGAGGCCCAGGCGCTGGCGCCGGGCGACATCACGCCGCAGCAGGCCTGCGGCTTCGCCGACCGTATTCGTGAACGCCTGCTCGCCGTGGCGGTGCAGGCGGAGGGCCCCGGCACCACCCTGGCGCTGAGCCTGGGCTCGGCGCAGCTGCAGCAGCTCGAGCGCAAGTACGAGAAGAACAATGCCGACTACCGCAAGGAATGGCTCGACCGCACGCCGGCGCGCTGGCAGGAAAAGCGCTTCGACCGCTTCCTGGAGCGCAACGAAGACTTCTACGGCCCGCTTGAGCCGGCCCAGCGCGAGCTGCTGAAGACGCAGGTGGCCCAGTCGGTGTTCGACCCGCGGCTGCTCGACCGGGAGCGCCGAACGCGCCAGCAGGAAGCGCTGACCCTGCTGCGCCGTTTCCAGCAGGTGCGCACCACGCCGACCGAGGCGCGTGCCGCCATCCACACCTACGTGCTGCACATCGCCAGCCCGCCGCCCGGCGCCTGGCGCGACCATGCGGAGGCGCTGCAGCAGGAAGGCTGCCGCAATCTGGCGGAGCTGCACAACAGCACCAGCGCTCGCCAGCGCGAGCAGGCCGTGCGACGCCTGCAGGCCTACGAGCGCGATCTGGACCAACTGGCCGCCGCGCTTTGAGGCATCCGTCACAGGCCAACCGGCCGTAGAGCGGATGCGCTGCAGCACGAGTACAACATTTGTTTACACTCTCGCGCACATCGCCCGCAAGATTTCCCCGGCCCTCAGCCCTCCATGAACATCACCCTCTGCACGCTTTTCGAGAAGAACTACCACTACGGCGTGGCGGCGCTGGCCAATTCGCTGATCGCCTCCGGCTACCAGGGCGAACTGTGGGTGGGCTACCGGGGCGCCCTGCCCAGCTGGATCGTCGATGCGCCGGCCTATGACCGCGCCAGTGGCCGGTTTCCCGTGGGCGCGGGCCTGGTGCTGCGCATGCTGGAGCTCGACACGCCGCTGCACTTCACCTACTACAAGCCGACTTTCATCCGCGAGATGTTCGAAATGCACTCGCCCGGGGCGGACATCGTGGCCTACATCGACCCCGACATCGTGGTCAAGTGCGACTGGGCCTCGCTGTGCGGCTGGTTCAGCGAAGACGGCATCTCGCTGGCCGAAGACGTGAACTGGTGCTTTCCGGCGCGGCACCCCAAGCGCCTGTTGTGGGCCCGCTTCTTCGAGCCGCACGGCGCCACGCCGCGGCGCGGGCTCGACCGCTACTACAACGCCGGCTTCATCGCGGTGTCGCGCGCGCACTTCGAGTTTCTCGACCTGTGGCGGCGGCTGTGCGACCTGGTGGTCGACTACAACGAAGGCGCCAAGCAGCTCAAGGCCGGTGGCTCGGCCGCCCTCTTCCATTCCACCGACCAGGACGCGCTCAACTACGCGCTGACCGTGACCGAAGCGCCGCTCAACACCGCCGGTCCTGAAGCCATGGACTTCGCGCCCGGCGGCTACTACCTCTCGCACGCCATCGGCTCGATCAAGCCGTGGCACGGCGGCTTCATCGGCCATGCGCTGAAGGGGCGGCCGCCCTCGGCTGCGAGCAAGTGGTACTGGCGCTACGCCAACGCGCCGATCCGCGTGTACTCGGACGGCGAGTTGCGCAAGAACGAACGGGCACTCAAGATCGCCGCGGCGATCGGGCGGGTCTACAGGCGCGCCTGAGTCGCGTCCTCGGGCAGCGGCTCGCGCCGCCAGCCCACCCAGCGCGCCGCGAGCAGCGCGTACTGGTAGCCGAAGTTGGCCAGGGCGGTCGCGATGCCGAACCACAGCACCGAGCGCAGGTCGCTGATGCCCACCAGCCACAGGAAGAGCACCTGCGTGATCAGCGTCACCGCGATGCTGTACGTCTGCCCCGAGGTCGCGCCGCGTACCGACAACGTGCGGAACGCAAAGCCCGAGGCGTTCATGACGATCGAGGCCAGGAACACCATCCACACCAGCGGCGCCATGCTCGCGTACTGCTTGCCCAGCAGCAGGATCCACCAGTCCGGAACGAAGAAGGCCGTGAGCAGCACCAGCGAGCCCATCGCGATGTAGGCGATGTGCGACTGCGCGACGATGGTGCCCAGCCGCGGCCCCATGGGCGCGCGGGCGATGGCCGGGAACAGCAGCACGTTGGTGACGCGGTCGACCACGATCAACACCATGGCCAGCCGGCCGAAGGCGCCGACCTCGGCCAGCATGTTGGCGGTGCCGAACAGCGACACCAGGAACACGGTGATGACTCCCTGCACCTGGTAGAAGATGCCCGGCAGCACCAGCGGCTTGGCGATGCGGATGATTTCGCTGTCCACCTTGCGCGCCGGCTCGCCGTCGAGGCGTGCATCGGGCACCTCGGTGCGCCGGAAGGCCTTGCGATAGAGCAGCACGCTGACGAAGCTGCCCGCGGCGGTCGCTGCCACGATGCCCACCACCGACCACGAAGTGATCGGCAGCAGCAGCACGAGCCCCACGAAGCCGATGCGCACGCTGTGCGCGCTGAAGGCCACGCGGTTCAGCGTGGAGATCTGGCTCAGGATCAGCAGCACGGTGCTGGCGTAGTGTTCCCGCAGCGTGAGCAGCACCACCGACACCATCATCAGCGACGCCACCCAGTACGGCCAGCCCGACCACGCATGCTGCTGCGAACTGTAGAACCAATAGGGCACCACCACTGCCAGCCCCAGCCCGAGCAGGTACCAGCGCTTGCGAAAAACCTGGTGGCACACGCCCACCACCCAGTTCCGCTCGCCCGCGCGCTGACCGACGATGGGCAGGCAGCAATGGGCCAGGCCCAGGTCGGTGACGCCCAGGATCAGCGTCATGCAGGCGACGAGGAAGGTGTAGGCCGCGTATTGGTCCTTCGGCAGCACGTTGACGATGAGCAGGCCGGCAATGCCGCCGATGGCGACGCCGAAGGTTTCGACGCCGCCGACCATGGCGATCTGGCGCAGACGGGGCAGGAGCTTCACGGGTGGGCGGCGGCGGTCAGGGGATTGGCCGGCAGGGCGCCGGGTGGGTGGCAGCGCCTGCAAATGCAGACGGGCCTCTACGATACGCGAAGCCCGTGACCACCCGGCAAGCCAGCGGCCCGATCAGATCAACGGTGTGGGCTGCAACGGACGCTCGAAGTAGTCGCCCAGCGCCTCGAGCGCATGCGGCTCCATGATGCGCAGCCAGCCGCCTTCCAGCCGATACAGGCCGAGCCGCTGCAGGCGCCGCAACGTCTTGTTGGTGTGCACCAGCGACAGGCCCAGCGCGTCGGCGATGTGCTGCTGATTGAACGGAAACTCCACCCAGCCTTCGCGCGCCATGCCCACGCGCTCGGCACGGCGGTACAAGTGCATCAGCAGCATCGCGACCCGTTCGGCCGCGTTGCGCCGGCCGGCCGTGACCAGGTTGTCGTCGACCATCTTCTCTTCGCGCGCGGCCAGCCAGGTGATGTGGTAACCCAGCTTCGGTTGCGCCTGGAACAGCGGCCACAGCCGTTCGCGTACGAAGGTGCAGAGCGTGACGTCGGTGACGGCTTCCACGCCGTGCGTATGGCTGTCGGCGAATTCGTCCTGCAGGCCGATGAAGTCGCCCGGCAGCAGGAAGCCGAGGATCTGGCGGCGGCCGTCGCTCAGCGTCTTGTAGCGGAACGCCCAGCCCGAATAGATGGTGTAGAGCTGCGGGCTCGGGCGGTCTTCCTCGATCACCGGCCGGCCTGCTTCCACCACGCGCGCCCCATTGCGGAAGGACTCGATGACGCGCAGGTCTTCTGCCGAGACCGGCAGGAAGGCAGAGTTGCCGCGCAGGGCGCAGCGATGGCATGGATGCTCACCCGCCGGCGGCGGAATGGCTTGGAGATGTTCCTCGAAGTTCACCGCCGGAATATAGGCTGGACGGCGTATGTCTTTTCACATTTCGCAACTGGAAGCGCACTCCTACACTCCCCTCGCCCATCGATCCCCCGCATGTCCGAGCCGCTTCACGAGATCCTTTACTGCAGCCTGCTGGCGCCCCAGTGCCCGACCGACGCCGTCGGCCACATCGTGTCCCAGGCCCGCGCGCGCAACGCGCACGAGTCGATCACGGGCTTGCTGGTTTTCGACGGCATGCACTTCTGCCATCACATCGAGGGGCCGCGCGGAAACGTGCTGCGCCTGCTGGATCGGATCGAGGCCGATCCGCGGCACGTGGAGATGAAGGTGCTGCACGAAGGTGCGCTCGACGTTCGCCGCTACCTGCGCTTCGACATGGGGCTGGCCCATGTCGAGGAAACCGATCACGTCGAGGACTTGTGCATGCTCGACGGCGCGGAGGCGCTGGCGCAATTCCTCGCGCTGCGCCCCCGGCTCGATATCTAGAACGACGTCACGGAACAGGCGTTCAGGCCGCGGCGTCCCAGCTGTAGGTGGCGCCATGGGTGTCCCACGGCTCCATCACGATGCGTTCGCCGGCCTCGATGCGCAGCGTCTCGCCCGGTGCGAGCACCAGGTCTTCGCTGCCCCACTGGGCGGTGGCGTCGCGCGTCACCCACACGCGGCCCTGGCGGACGCGCAGGATGCTGGCGCTGGAGGCCTTGATGCTGGTCGCCTCGCCGTAGCCCAGTTGCCAGGCACCGCGGCGCACGGCCGGCGGGACGGTGGCCGGGCGCTTGGCCAGGACCGGGGACGACGGGAACGTGGTGGTGGTGGTGCAGACGGCAGACATACTGGGCTCCTAAGAAGGAAGAGAACGGAAGAGGTTTCTCCAGATCAGCGCAACATCGCGCTTCGGGAATGAATGATCGGCGCTCCTCCGTTGGCGGTCCAATGAAAACGCGGTAGCCTACTGATTCCGCTTTCGCATCAATCGGGCCGACCCGCATCGGACTCTCCCATGCAGTACTCGCAGACCCACCTGCGCTCCCGCCCCATCTCGGCCGGCCATCTGCGCGCCTTCGAGGCGGTGGCCCGGCACCTGAACTTCCGCGCCGCCGCCGAGGAGATGGCGCTCACCCAGTCGGCCGTGAGCCGGCAGATCCAGTCCCTTGAAGAAGAGGTGGGCGTGAGCCTGTTCCTGCGCCACACGCGTGCCGTCGAGCTCACCAGCGCCGGTGCGCAACTGCTGCTGGCGGTGCAGCAGGCGCTGCCGCGCATCGACGGCGCCGTGCGGCAGATACGGCAGAGCGCGGGGCGCAAGAGCGTGTCGCTCACCACCTTCGCGTCCTTCGCGTCGATGTGGCTGATCCCGCGGCTCGAGGCCTTTCAGCGAGACAACCCCGACATCGACATCCGCATCGACGCCACCGATTCGGCGGTCGACATGGACTTGGCGGACATCGACATCGCGCTGCGCTACGGCCCGGCTTCCAGCATGCCGAGCGGCGCCATCCGCCTCTTCGGCGAGACGCTCACGCCGGTGGCCAGCCCGTGGCTGATCAAGAGCAGCCCGCCCATCAAGTCGCCGGCCGACATCGCGAAGTTCACGCTCATCGAAGCCGGCGACGCGCACCGCACGCATCTCGAGTGGCTGACCTGGCGGCGCTGGTTCGACGTGAACGAACTGCAGCGCGCCCAGCCCAAGCGCTGGCTCTACTTCAACTACGCCTACCAGATGGTGCAGGCCGCGCTGGCCGGCCAAGGCGTGGTGCTGGCGCGCAGCTCGCTCATCGCCGAAAGCCTGGCCAACGGCGACCTGGTGCAGGTGCTGCCGCAGCACGGCCTCGATTCACCAATGGCCTACTGGCTCCTGGTCGGCCCGCGCAGCACGCAGCGGCCGGAAATCCAGGCCTTTCGCGACTGGCTGGAGGCGCAGGCCGCCATCACGCGCGAGACCATCGGCGAAGTGCCGGACCCCGACACCATCGATCAGATGGACTGAGCGGGGAAGCGCCTAGACAGGCCAGACGACCCCGTTGTCGTTCAGGATCGCGTCCAAAGGAAGATCGTGTGCCTCGGGCTCGAAGTCGTCGAGAAAGCCATTGGTGAAGCCCAGCCCGACCGTGAAGGGCCGCGGCTCCAGCGCAGCCAGCGTGCGGTCGTAGAAGCCGCCGCCATAGCCCAGCCGATAGCCGCCCGCGCTGTACCCCAGGCAGGGCACGAAGAGCAGCGTCGGCACGATCAGCTCGGTGTCCTTGGGCTTGGGGATGTCGTAGGCGTCGTTCTCCATCGGGCAGCCCGGGTACCACGCATGGAAGGTCAGCGTCTTGTGCACCTTGTCCACCACCGGAAGGCCGATGCGGCGGCGTTGCCGCTCGCCTTGCAGTTCGCCGTCTTCCTTCCAGCGGTGCAGCGCGGGCAGCGGATCGAACTCGCCCTTGATCGGCCAATAGGCACCGATCACCGTGTCGGGCCGGCCCACCAGCCAGATGCGCATCACGCGTTGCAGCAGATCGGCACGCTGCAGCCGGTCAGGCATCGCAAGGCGCTGCTCGATCAGTGCGGAACGCAGCTGTTGCTTGAGAAAGTTGGCAGTTGCCGAGGTGTCGGCGCCCTTTGACTTGTCCATAATCCCCCGATGCAGTTCGCAAGCATTTTGTCACCGGTGCGCACCTTCCTCCGCGCTCCTTTCCCCACCCTTCTTCTTCCACTCGCCCTCGCAGCCGCCACGCTGCTGCAGCCGGCGCGTGCGCAAAGCGGAAACGACGACGTGGTGCTGCAGATGAGGCAAGCCGCGCAGCGCGGCGACAAGGCCCGCCTTTCCGCCCTGCTGCCGCAAGCACGCGGCCACCTGCTCGAGCCCTGGGCCGCGTATTGGGAACTCAAGTCGCGGCTCGGCGAGGCCAGCGCGCTCGAGGTGCAGGACTTCCTCGCACGCTACGCTGGCACGTATCAGGAAGACCGCCTTCGCAACGACTGGCTCATCCTGCTGGGCCAGCGCCGCGACTGGGACGGCTTCGCCCAGCTGCACCCCGCCTTTCGCATGAACGACGACCCGCAGGTGCGCTGCTATGCCGTGCTCGTCGACGCCCTGCGTTCGGGCACGCCCAACGCTGCGCAGGCCGACGAGGTGCGCCGCACCTGGCTGGGCCAGCGCGAGCTCGACGACGGTTGCCTGACCGCTGCCGACCGCCTGATCTCGGCCCGCATGATGTCGCCCAACGACGCATGGAAGAAGGCTCGCCTGTCGATCGAGGCCAACCGCCCGCAGGCCGCGCGCGCCGCCGTCAACCTGGCCTCGCCCGATGCCGTGCCGCTGTTCGACGAGCTCAACGCCAGCATGGCCAAGTTTCTTGCCGGCCGTGGCATCGCGCCCGGCAAGGAGCGCCGCGAGCTGGTCACGCTAGCGCTGATCAAGATGGTCATCGCCGACCCGGACATGGCAGCCTCGCAAGTCGAGAGCAAGTGGAGCGTGATGCTCTCGCCCGAGGAGCGCAACTGGATCTGGGGCGCGATCGGCCGGCAGTACGCCGTCAAGCTCTCGCCTGCTGCCAACGGCGCCTTCGCCAACGTCACCAAGAACGCCGACCTGTCCGACGACATGCTGGCCTGGAAGACACGCGCCGCACTGCGCACCGGCAACTGGAAGGAAGTGCGCGCCGCCATCAATGCCATGGAAGAGTCCACCCAGAAAGACCCGACCTGGATCTACTGGAAGGCCCGCGCCCTGGATGCCCAGGGCGGCGACGAGCGCCGCGCCGAAGCCCGCGCGCTCTACGAATCCATCGCCGGCACGCGCGGCTTCTACGAGCTGCTGGCCCTCGAAGAACTGGGCCAGCGCGCGAGTTCGCCGACGCGCCCTGCCCCGCTCACTGCGGAAGAAAAAGCTGCGGCGCGCGGCAACCCGTCGCTGAACCGAGCCCTCTACGCCATCTCACTGGGCCTGCGCTCCGAAGGCGTGCGCGAGTGGAACTACGCCACCAACCTGCACGACAAGGGGGGCATGGGCGACCGCGAGCTGCTGGCCGCCGCCGACTTCGCCTGCCAGCGCGAGGTGTGGGACCGCTGCATCAACACCAGCGAGCGAACCAAGGGCGCCATCGATGCGGAGCAACGCTTCCCCATGCCCTTTCACGACACGGTGCTGCAGAAAAGCCAGGAAATCGGCCTCGACCCCGCCTACGTCTACGGCCTGATCCGGCAGGAAAGCCGCTTCATCATGGACGCCCGCTCCGGCGTCGGCGCCTCGGGCCTGATGCAGGTGATGCCCGCCACCGCGCGCTGGACCGCCCGCAAGATCGGCATGAACGGCTTCACGCCCAACCAGATCAACGACCGCGACACCAACATCACCATCGGCACCAACTACCTGAAGCTCGCGCTCGACGACTTCGACGGCTCCATGGCCCTGGCCGCCGCCGCCTACAACGCCGGCCCCGGGCGGCCGCGCAGCTGGCGCAACGGCCCGGTCATGGAAGCCGCCATCTGGGCCGAGAACGTGCCCTTCAACGAGACGCGCGACTACGTCAAGAAGGTGCTGGCCAACACCACCAACTACGCCGCGCTGATCACCGGCCGCCCCCAGTCGCTCAAAGACCGCCTGGGCTCCGTGGGCCCGCGCAACGCCGCCGAGCCGGAGCCCAACAAGGACCTGCCTTGACCATTGCCCCGGCTAGTGTCGTGAGCCACACCGCACAGCCGGCTGGGGGTGACTCTTGAGCTGGTGGGACGCGGTCACCGACACGATCGCCACCGAGTTCTCGGACGTCGGCGACATCGCACAGGTCACCCGCATCGTGGTGCGCCTGGTGCTGGCCGCGATCCTGGGCTTCGCGCTCGGCTTCGAACGCGAGCAGCAAGGCAAAGCCGCCGGCGTGCGCACCCACATGCTGGTGGCGATCGGCTCGGCGATGTTCGTGCTGATCCCGCAGCAGTCCGGCATCGAGCCGGCCGACATGAGCCGCGTGATCCAGGGCCTGGTCGCCGGCGTCGGCTTTCTCTGCGCCGGCACCATCCTCAAGCAGGGCAAGGACGAACAACAGGTGCAGGGCCTCACCACCGCGGCCGGCCTGTGGATGACGGCTGCCATCGGCATGGCCTGCGGACTCGGCCGCGAAGTCACGGCCGTGCTCAGCACCCTTCTCGCGCTGGCCGTGCTCGCACTGGTGCCCCAGTTCGTGAAGGCCATCGAGCGCGTGGTCGGCCCGCCGGCCGACGACGGCAAGCGCCGCGTGATCGTCTCGCCCGGCGACGACGCCAGGCGCTCGGACAACGCCGCCAACGACGACCAGCGCCGCTGAGCATCAATCCGGCGCGCCTTCGGCATCAATCGCGCCGCGGCCGGCCGCTAGCATCGTGGGATTTGCGGAAGGATGGCCATGCCCCAGCTCTATATCGGCAACAAGAACTACTCGTCCTGGTCGATGCGCCCGTGGGTGCTGATGAAGCAGGCCGGCATCGCCTTCGACGAGGTCATGGTGCCCTTCGATGCCGACGGCACCGCGTTCGATCCGGACTCGCACTTCAAGAAGACCGTCGAGGCCATCAACCCGGCCGGCCGGGTGCCGGTGCTGGTCGACGGCGACATCGTCGTCTACGACACCCTGGCCATCTGCGAATACCTGGCCGAGAACCACCCCGACAAATCGCTCTGGCCGCGTGACAAGGCTCGCCGCGCGCACGCACGCAGCGTCTGCGCCGAGATGCATGCCGGATTCGGCGCGCTGCGCAACCACTGCGGCATGAACATCGAGGCCGACCTGCGCGAACAGGGCCGCATCATCCTGCGCGACCAGCCCCAGGTGCGCGCCGACCTCGCGCGCATCGTGCAGATGTGGAGCGGCCTCTTGAAAGCGCACGGCGGGCCTATGCTCTTCGGCGACTTCGGCATCGCCGACGCCTACTTCGCACCGGTCGGCGTGCGCATCAAGACCTTCGCGCTGCCCGTGCCGGCGGACATCACGGCCTACATCGAACGCGTGCAGCAGCTGCCCGGCGTCAAGGCCTGGATCGACGAGGCGCTGGTCGAGAAGCGCTTCGTGGTCATGGATGAGCCCTATCGCGTCCAGCGCTGATTCGGCTCGGGCCGCCGGGCCTTCTAAACTCCAGCCGATGAGAACCTACCTCGTCGGCGGCGCCATACGCGATGCCCTGCTGGGCTTGCCCGGCAGCGACCGCGACTGGGTCGTGGTCGGCGCCACGCCCGAGGACATGGTCGCCCAGGGCTACCTGCCCGTCGGCCGCGACTTTCCCGTCTTCCTGCACCCCGACACGCGCGAGGAATACGCGCTGGCCCGCACCGAACGCAAGAGCGCGCCCGGCTACCGCGGCTTCGTCATCCACGCATCGCCCGAAGTCACGCTCGAGCAGGATCTGGCGCGGCGCGACCTCACGGTCAATGCCATCGCGCTGCCGGCGGAGCATGTGGGCGCCAAGCTGGACCTGGCCCACGTCGTCGATCCGTACCACGGCCGCCGCGACCTGGAAAGCAAGTGCCTGCGCCACGTGACCGACGCCTTCCGTGAAGACCCGGTGCGCATCCTGCGCGTGGCGCGCTTCGCCGCGCGCTTCGCCGATTTCGGCATCGCGCCCGAAACCATGGCGCTCATGCGCGAGATGGTCGATGCGGGCGAGGCCGATGCACTCGTGCCCGAGCGCGTGTGGCAAGAACTCGCGCGCGGCCTGATGGAGGCCAAGCCGTCGCGCATGTTCGACGTGCTGCGGAGCTGCGGTGCGCTCACCGTGCTGCTGCCGGAGGTCGACCGCCTTTGGGGCGTGCCGCAGCCTGAAGCCCACCATCCCGAAGTCGACACCGGCCTGCACCTGATGCTGGTGCTGGACATGGCCGCCCGGCTCGCGGCGCCCTTGTCCGTGCGCTTCGCGTGCCTGGTGCACGACCTCGGCAAAGGCACCACGCCCACCGACGTGCTGCCACGCCACATCGGCCACGAGCAGCGCAGCGTGGGGCTGCTGCGCGGTGTGTGCGAGCGCTGGCGTGTGCCGGTGGGGCTGCGTGAGTTGGCGGAGGTGGTGGCGCGGGAGCACGGGAACATCCACCGAAGCGAAAGCCTGGGGGCGCAGGCACTGGTGCGGCTGCTGGAGCGCTGCGATGCGTTTCGCAAGCCAGGGCGCTTCGCGGAGGTGCTGCTGGCGTGCGAATGCGACGCGAGAGGAAGGCTCGGCTTGGAGCACATCCCCTACCAGCCGCGACCCGCACTGCTGGCAGCGCTCGAGGCCGCGCAGGCCGTCGATACGGCCTCCGTCGCGGCCGATGCACTGGCGGCAGGTGCGGCCGGGCCTCGCATCGCGGAGGCGATTCGGAAAGCGCGGGTCGCGGCAGTGGAGCGCTTGCTCGCCAGAATCTGAGCAACTGTTGCAGCGCTTTCCGGGAGCTGTTCGCCTAGGGTAATTTTGCGTCCTTTCAAACAAGGCGCGATTACCAATCCAACTGTTGATAAAAAAACGGGCTCGTGCAAATTGCTGTACTGAGCCCTCGACAACGGTTGCCAACCCAGGGGGAACTAATAATGGCCGACATTTCCGCGGTACCGTCAGCTTTTAATTCATGCCAACCTTCGATCCCGAGCTTTCTTCAGGATCGAATAGAACGCTATTACCAGGAACGAGTCCGGGACAGTTGGAACGGCGGGCACATCATGCGCGGCCGTGTCCCGGGCATCGACGCTTTGCACTTGTCGAGCAATGACTACCTGTCAATTTCCAGGCATCCGAAAATAGTTTCTGCGACCGCGGACAGCGTTCTCCAACACGGGAACGGTGCGCCGATGTCGGGCATATTTTTGCACGGAGCTTCCCCGCAACTCGAGCTGGAAAAACGCCTAGCCTCTTTCATGCAAGCCGAAGCTGGTGTGCTATGTCAATCAGGATGGTGCGCAAATACCGGGCTGATACAGGCAATTGCAAGCTCGAACACGCCCGTGTTTGCCGACGTGCTTGCGCACAACTCATTATGGGAAGGAATCCGCAGTTCCGGCGCCAAACCTGTGACGATCTTTCACAACGATGCTGATCACCTTGAACGGCAAGTGCGTCGTTATGGACCAGGAGTAGTTGTCGTTGATTCTATCTACAGCACCAACGGCAGCGTTTGTCCATTGGTTGATTTTTCATCTGTTTGCGACGTTCTAGGATGCGTGCTCGTCGTTGACGAATCACATTCGCTTGGCACGCATGGCCCAAGGGGAGAAGGAATGGTTGCGTCGATGGGGCTTATCAATCGTGTTCACTTTCGAACAGCGAGTTTGGCAAAAGCTTTTGCCGGACGTGCAGGTTTTATCACTTGTTCGGAAAGGTTCAGCGACTATTTCAAGTTCGAATCCAGGCCTGCAATATTTAGCTCCACGCTGTTGCCTCACGAAATCGCAGGATTGAACGCAACCTTGGATATTGTTCGGTGCGAAGGCTGGCGCCGGGATTTGCTTCATAGCAATGCCGGTTATTTAAGAAGTTGCTTGGAGGATTTTGGCTACAACCTCGGGAATAGCGAAAGTCAAATCATTGCGCTCGAATCGGGATCCGAGCACCAAACGATCGCTTTACGTGACGCGCTCGAGGCCAAAGGAATTTTCGGTTCTGTGTTTTGCGCGCCTGCAACACCGAGAAACCGATCATTGATGCGATTTTCAGTCAACGCGGCACTGAGCAAAGACGACCTCGAACGCATTGCTCGCGTTTGCCGCGACATCAGACACGAGGTGAAATTGACAGAATGGCCGTCCTCACGCCGTAAGCGTCAATGCATTCCGCCAAAAAAGCGAGTGATGTTCGAATGAAAACAAGAATCGCCATGCGGCGCTCGATCCGGCGTTTGGCCGAACGCGCCAGTCGAAATGCAGAGTACTTCGAACGCCGCCGGAGGTCTTTTGCATTGGTTGCGATCGTTGGCTTTCCGTTGTATTACGTGATTTGGTATTACATTTTTCCGCAGCCTTACGAAAACCTGCTGCTGAGAGTGATTGGCAGCGCATTATTTGTGCCAATTGCCTTCGAACACCGCTGGTGGCCGCGTCTTCAAAAATGTCGATCTGCCTACTGGCATTTTTCAGTCCTCTACGCACTGCCGTTCTTCTTTTCGTTGATGCTTTTTAAGAATCAGAGCTCTGCGGTTTGGATTGAATCTTCTCTCATCGCTGTATTCGTGATGGTGCTGATGCTGGACTGGCTCATTCTGGTTTTTCATGCGGTCGCGGGAGTATGCCTGGCGTGGGTAGCGTACTGGCTCAGCACGGAAAATGCTCATATCGAACCGGTCACACTGACTCATTTGCCCATCATCCTCTTCGCAGTGATCCTGGGCACGTTGGCGAACTACGTTACCGAGGCCATACGCCTTGAGCAGGAACGCGCGATGTTGGCCACTGCCGGGAGCATCGCGCATGAGCTGCGCACACCATTGACATCAATTCGAGTCGGCGCCTCGGGTCTGCACAAATATTTGCCAATACTTCTCGACGCTTATGAACAAGCTCGCGAGCACGCGCTTTCCGTGACTTACATAAGGCCACCCCATTTAGATGCGATCGCCGGTGTGCTAAAACGCATAGAGACGGAAGCCAATTATTCAAATGCCATCATCGACATGCTAATCAATGACGTGCGTCCGGCAACGGTGAAGCCTCAAGAGTTTGTCACATGTTCAATTAAAAACTGTATTCAAATCGCGCTGGCACGCTATCCCTTTTCCGACGAAGAAAGAGACGAGATTTCGTGCATTTTCGACACCGACTTCAACTTCAAAGGTGTAGAGCTTCTAATGATCCACGTCATTTTCAACTTACTGAAAAACTCTTTGCGACAGATCGTCGATACCGGAAAAGGAAGAATATTCATCCATACCCAAAAATCTTCAAAAAACAATCAATTAATATTCAAAGATACCGCATCCGGCATTCCGTCAGAGATCATGCCGCATATTTTCAAGCGCTTTTACTCATCCTCTTCTCCGGATGGCGACATACTGGGCTCAGGGATCGGTCTTGCTTTCTGCAAGGATGTCGTGGAGGCCTTTGGCGGCTCCATCAGATGTGCATCGGTTCCGAGTGAGTTTTCCGAGTTCATTTTGACATTCCCAACAATCGAATCATGAGCAGAACTTCAATTCCATCTTTTCACTTTCCGACAACCGTTGGGTTCATCGACGACAGCAACGATTTTTTGATGAACTTGAGTCTCGGACTCGATCAGTTGCTTGCTTCACGATTTTTTGGTTCCGCAAGGAGCGCGCTGGACACCGACGGGTTCAAATGGCGTGCCAGGAACGGAGAAAACCTTGTCCGACTTTATGAAGGTCGGGACGAAGCAGATCAGCAGCGGCAAGTCATCGATCTCCAACTCGGAGATATTCATCGAAAAGTCTACAACGACCACCGGTTCGAAGAAATCTCGGTCGTGGTTGTCGACTACGACATGCCTAGAATCAATGGATTGGAGTTCTGCAGGCGATTTCATAACCCTTGGACAAGAAAAATCCTGATGACCGGCAAAGCCGACGAGCGTCTTGCGGTCGAAGCGTTCAACAAAGGTTTGATCGACCGTTTCATCCGGAAACAGCAGGATGACGCCACTCCAGCGCTGAATCAGGCGATTCGCGAGTTACAGCTCGATTATTTCGATCGCATGCAAAAGCCATTGTCGAGCTATCTTCCGATCGGCCCGCATCGGTTCATGACCAACGAAGCCGTGGTACGTGTTTTCGATTCACTGTGCGAACAGTTGCAAATCGTCGAACACTATTTGTGCTGCGCACCCGAAAGCATTCTGATGCTCGACGCGACCGGCAAGTATTACCTCTTCATCGTTCAAAACTCCGATCAGGCACGTGCCGCTCACGAGATCGCATCGGACCAGTCGGCACCCGAGGAGCTTGTCGGGATGCTTCGTAGCGGAGCCTTCATCTCCTATTTCTACAAGACCGAAGGAAGCTATTCGCCGATCTATCAAGATTGGCGCGACTACCTCCATCCCGCTTCCGAGATATCTGGAAGCGAAAAACTCAGCTGGACCCTGGTGGAAAGTCCACAAGGCTTTCGCTCCGATCGCTTCAGCTTCTATACGACTTACCTCAAGAAGCTCGATGAGAAGAGGATCTGGCGTGAGCGTTGGGCGCGACCGCCGTCAAGCAAAGAACCGAGCTAGAAATCTGATCAATTCTCGCGGAGACACGACACAAAGATGCTTTGTCGATAGCGTGACAGCCTTCGCCTGCCGCGGGACGACGCGTCGCTACAACGCGCCGCTCATCACGAGGGGCAGCCCCAGAGAACCTTTCACGCTCGGTACCTCAATGTGTAAGACCACAATCTCCGCGAGTCTCTCGACCAACTTCGATTCATTCAAGAGAGGCGGCCACCGCTTACAGGGCAGATCATGCCTCAGTCAGAGGTCACGCTTGGCTTCAATCCTGCGCGCCGCGTTTTTTATCGCTTGTGCGGCGCTGGGGATCTTTGCCGCATTTGTTGTCCGCAACTATTAGGGAGGCTCGATGAAGAGACGCACTCTGCTCGCAGGAGCAGCGTTGAGCGCGCCAGTTGCATGGGCAAGCGGCAGTGTCAATCAATTGCGATGGCTTTCGGATGAAAGGATCGATATCGGTCGGGTCGCACTTATCTTGGCTCAGGAGTTCAGGCCCGCACTCGATGTGGAAGCGTATTCGAAGCAGCTCGACGCGCTTGTGACTGCTGTTCGTTCCAAACTCGATGGCGCGACCGATCCCGTTAAGCGCACACTTGCCATGCGCGATGTACTCTTTCGTGAAAATGGCTTTCAGTACGACCATCATCCGCTGGCTCGGGAAAACCAGCGGAACTACTTGCTCGACGGGATTTTGGATACCAAGAAGGGTATTTGCGTGACCATGCCACTCTTGTATGTTGCAGTTGGTCAAAGGCTCGGCTACCCGGTTCACATTGTTTGCGTGCCCGATCATCTCTTTGTCAGATATGTTCATCGAGATTTCCCGGAACTCAACATCGAAACCACAAGCGGCGGCAAATATTTCTCCGACGCCGATTACATCCGCCGAAATGGGGTCACCTCCATTGGGCTGCGTTCGGGTTGCTATATGCGACCCTTGAGTTATCGCGAGCAATTGGGTCTGCTGATGACGGCCAACGCTTTTGTATATGCAATGAGCGACACACCAAAGTGTCTGGAATATCTGAAGGCCTCATTGCTCCTAACTCCTCGGCGGGCCGAAACCTATGAGCAAATCAGCGCCATCCATCAGGCGTATGCCAAAGTCACCAAAGGAGAGGAATCGAGCCGCCATGCCGAAGCGTCCAAAGCGATGATGAGGAAGGCCTTTGAACTTGGGTATGTCGCGATTGAGAATGTACGTAACGCAGGGGGGATTCGGGCGGAATGAAATATTTAAAGATTGCCGTCGTACTATGGTGCCTTGTATGTTCGTCGTTGGCGACCGCGATGTATTTCGACAAAGAAAGCGGCCTCGACTACAACGGCCACCGGAGCTATAGGCCGCCAGATGGCCGATATACGCAGCCCGACCCGAAGGGCCTTGAAGCTGGCTGGAACCGCGCCCCGTACGCACTCAACGATGCGTTGAAGTACACCGATCCGGACGGGTTGAACCCCCTCGCCGGTGCCATCAGCGGAGCTGAAATCGGTTCTGTCTTTGGCCCGCCGGGTCTGGTTGCCGGCGGCGTCATCGGAGCCGGTGTGGGTGCGTGGGTTGGCTGGAACGTGTTCGGGCCAATTCTGGCAGAAGACGGCGATCCAGTTGTGTATCCTGACAACCCGGACTTCGCTCCCGACAAATTCATACCGATTTACGGAACCCCTGGAAAGCAATGCAACGACGGCTCTGTGTGGGAGCGTGACACCGCCGGTCATGGCGGTGATCAATGGAAGCGATGGCCAGATCGAAAGTCCTGGGAGAAGCGAAGGCCACCGAACAGCATTTGGCCAGACGGCCGCATCAGGAAATAGCGATGACAGAAGCAAACTTTGCAGCTCTCTTCCAAAGCGCTTTAGCGGAGTGGCCTGAAACGGTGAATCTTGCAGAGATTCAGAGGCAAAGCGGTGACCGTTACACAATCCGCGGGTTAGGGAGATTGCTTGAGGAGATTGAGTATCCTCATATCGGAAGCAAGGAAGAAGTGGTCGTACGCGAAGTTCATTGGTCCATCTACACGATGATTCACATGCTCGCAAAAAGTATGCTAGAGCTTAAGCCGTCGACTATTCGCCCAGAAGCGGTGGAGCACATCTTCAGGCGGCGATTGCAAACGGCAGTGGACTTCAAGGATCCGCGATGGAGAGCTGAAGATTTCGCTCTCGCTCAGGCCTATTTGGAGAGCACGAACTAGCGGAAGCGGCGGGAGCCAATGCGAAGACGGCTCTGTGCGGGAACGTGCACCGCCAGCCATGGCGGTGCTCAATGAAAGCAATGGCCTGATCGAAAGGTCTGGGGATGGGAAGGCCACCAGCAGCATCTGCCCAGACGGCCGCATCATGGAATAGCGGTGACACAAGCAAACTTTGTAGATCTTTTCCACCGCGCAGTAGCAGAGTGGCCTGAAACCGTAAATCTTGCAGAGATTCAGAATCGAAGCGGCGACCACCACTCAATCCGTGGGTTGTGGACATTGCTCGAAGAGATCGAGGATCCTCATATTGGCAGCAAGGAAGAAGTTGTCGTGCGCGAACTTCATTGGTCCATCTACACGGTGATTCATATGCTCGCAAAAAGTATGCTGGAACTCAAGCCATCAAGTATTCGCCCAGAAGCGGTGGAGCACATCTTCAGGCGGCGATTGCAAACGGCTGTGGACTTGAAGGATCCGCGATGGAGCGTTGAAGATTTCGCTCTCGCTCAGGCGTATTTGGAACATACGAACTAGTCGAGCATCGTAGACGAGGCGCTTCACGACAAACGCATCGCTGCCGTGCATTGGGGCACGCGCACGCTGGCCGCAAAGCGAAGCGTGCCCGCGCACAGCGTCCTCCCTGCCCTTTGCTCGCGTACCACCCGAATGGGCGTTTCGCCGACGTTCCGCCTCTGCCGAACCTGCTATGGTTTTCCCCATGCAGACGCCCCCCAGCCTCACGCGCGACGCTGCGCTTTTTCTTGATTTCGACGGCACGCTGGTGGCGATCGCCGAGACGCCCGAGGCGATCGACGTGCCCGCGGCGCTGGTGCCGCTGCTCAGCGACTTGAGCGACCTGCTGGGCGGCGCGCTCGCCGTGGTGTCCGGTCGGCAGATCGACGTGCTGGACCGCTTTCTCGCCCCATTGCGGCTGCCGGCCGCCGGTGAGCACGGCGTGCAGCGGCGCGATTTCGAAGGGCAGATGCAGGAGCAGCGTGCGCCCGACCTGACAGAAGTGCTGGACACGGCCAACGAGCTGGCCCGCGTTTACGAAGGCCTGCTGGTGGAACGCAAGCATGCCGCCATCGCCCTGCACTACCGGCTCGCGCCCCAGCTCGAAGCGGTGTGCCGCGACGCGCTGGCGCGGATCATCGCCGATCAGCCGCAGTTGGAGCTGCTGCACGGCAAGTTCGTGTTCGAAGTCAAGCCCGCTGGCGTCAACAAGGGCACCGCCATCGACGCCTTTCTGCGCGAGGCACCCTTCGTCGGCCGCACGCCGTTCTTCGCCGGCGACGACACGACTGACGAACACGGCTTCGCGGTGGTGCAGCCGCGCGGCGGCGTGGCGATCAAGGTGGGCTCGGGGCCCAGCCTGGCCCTGCATCGGCTCGATTCACCCCGCGCGGTATTTGAATGGCTCGTCGAGGCGCGTAAAGTGCTGGCCGATTCGCCATCCAAGCCGCGAGGAACCCCTGAATGACCAAGAACCCCGCAGAGGTCAAGCCGCAGGAGGAAGAGAAGAAGCAGGAAAGCCGGGCCGGCGATTCGATGGCCGAAGCCGCCGGCGCGAGCGACAAGCCTGCTGCCAACCCGGAAGCTGCAACGCAGCCCGCCGCGCGCGGAGGCTTCGGCCCGCCGGCCGAGGCATCGCTCAACGTAGGCGTGATCGGCAACTGCGCCTACAGCGCGCTGATCGACTCGCGTGGCCGTGTGGTGTGGTGCTGCCTGCCTCGCTTCGACGGCGATCCGGTGTTCAATGCCCTGCTGCACCCGGGCGACGACGCGAGCGACTGGGCGATCGAGATCGAAGACTTCGCTTCGTCGAAGCAGTGGTACGAGCCCAACACGGCCGTGCTGCGCACCCAGCTCTTCGACAGTGCCGGCCAGGGCGTCGAGATCACCGACTTCGCGCCGCGCTTCTACAGCCGCTCGCGCTACTTCCGCCCGCTGACCATCGTGCGCCGCGTCAAGCCGATCCAGGGCACGCCGCGCGTGCGCATCTCGCTGGCGCCGCGCTTTCAATGGGGCGTTGCGCCGCCGGAGATCACGCGCGGCAGCAACCACATCCGCTACGTGGGGCCCGACTTCGCGCTGCGCCTGAACACCGACGCACCGGTCGCGCACGTGCTGTCGAAGCAGCCCTTCGTGCTGTCGCGCGAGCACAACTTCCTGCTCGGTGCGGACGAAACGCTGATGGACGGCATCGCCGACACGGCGCGTCACTTCGAGCAGGAAACCATCGCCTACTGGCGCACCTGGAGCAAGCGGCTGGCCATTCCCTTCGAATGGCAGGACGCGGTGATTCGCGCCGCGATCACGCTGAAGCTGTCGCTCTACGAGGACACCGGCGCGATCGTCGCGGCCATGACCACCAGCATCCCCGAGGCGCCGGGCAGCGAGCGCAACTGGGACTACCGCTACTGCTGGCTGCGCGACGCCTTCTTCGTGGTGCGCGCGCTCAACAGCCTGTCGGAAGTCGGCACCATGGAGGACTACCTGCGCTGGCTGGCCAACGTGGTGATCGGCTCGCACGGCGAACACGTTCAGCCGCTCTACGGCATCGGGCTGGAACGCGAATTGCCCGAGTCGTTCGTCGAAGGCCTGGGCGGCTACCGCGGCATGGGCCCGGTGCGCGTGGGCAACCAAGCGCAGGAGCATTTTCAGCACGACGTGTACGGCAACATCGTGCTGGGCGCGTCACAGGCCTTCCACGACCACCGGCTGCTCAGCCGCGGCGGCGTGGCCGAGTTTCCGCATCTCGAGGCGGTGGGCGAGCAGGCGATTCGGGTCTACGGCACGCCGGACGCCGGCATGTGGGAGCTGCGCACCCGCGCCCGCGTGCACACCAGCTCGGCGCTCATGAGCTGGGCTGCCTGCGACCGCATCGCCAAGGTGGCGCGCGCGCTCGGGCTGCCGGAGCGCGCCGCGTACTGGCACGGCCATTCTTCGCGCATGCGCGAGGAGATCCTGACCAAGTCCTGGTGCGAAGAGCGACAGGCTTTCGCCGAGAGCTTCGGCGGGCACGAGCTGGATGCGAGCGTGCTGCTGATGGTCGAGGTGGGCCTCATCGACGCGCGCGACCCGCGCTTCATCTCGACCGTCGAGGCCATGGAAAAGTCGCTGTGCGACGGACCCTACATGCGCCGCTACGAGGCGGCCGACGACTTCGGGAAGCCCGAGACCGCCTTCAACATCTGCACCTTCTGGCGCATCGACGCCTTGGCCAAGATCGGCCGCAAGGCCGAGGCGCGGCAGATCTTCGAGACCATGCTGGCCGCGCGCAACCCGCTCGGCCTGCTCTCGGAAGACACCCATCCGGTCACTGGAGAGATGTGGGGCAACTTCCCGCAGACCTACTCCATGGTCGGCATCATCAACGCGGCGACCCGACTGTCGGCGCCCTGGGACTCGTGCATCTGAGCGCGGGCACCGAAACAAGAAGTCCATGAGCCGTCTCGTCGTCATATCCAACCGCATCGCCGACCCTCGCAAGCCCGCTGCCGGTGGCCTGGCCGTCGCCCTTGGCGAAAGCCTGCAGCAGACCGGCGGCCTCTGGTTCGGCTGGAGCGGCAACATCGTCGAAGACGGCCCCACCGGCGAAGGCGAATTGCGCAGCCAGCAGGCCGGCAAGGTCACGCTGGCCACCATCGACCTGAGCCGCGAGGACCACGACAGCTACTACCTGGGCTACAGCAACGACGTGCTGTGGCCGGTGTTCCACGACCGGCTCGACCTGGCCAACTTCGACGCGGGCTTCATCGGCGGCTACCGCCGTGTGAACCAGCTCTTCGCACGCAAGCTGCTGCCGCTGCTCAAGCCCGACGACATCATCTGGGTGCACGACTACCACATGATCCCGCTGGCGGCCGAGCTGCGCGGCATGGGCTGCCGGCAGCGCATCGGCTTCTTCCTGCACATTCCACTGCCGCCGCACATCATCATGGCGGCGATTCCGCAGCACGAATGGCTGATGCGCTCGCTGTTCGCCTACGACCTGATCGGCTTCCAGTCGAACCAGGACGTGCAGCATTTCGAGCAGTACGTGTACAACGAGGCCAACGGCGAGGTCAAGGGCGACGGCCTCTACCGCGCCTACGGGCAAACCGTGCGCTGCCAGGCCTTTCCGATCGGCATCGACGTCGACGAGTTCGAAGCGCTCACCCAGGCCAAGGACTCGCGCGACATGTTCGACACGATGCGCCGCGAGTACTCCAGCCGGCGGCTGCTGCTGGGCATCGACCGGCTCGACTATTCGAAGGGCATCCCGAACCGCGTGCGCTCGTTCCGCGAGCTGTTGGCCAACTATCCCGAGAACCGGCGCAGCGCGACGCTGATCCAGATCGCCTCACCCACCCGCGAGTCGGTCGATGCATACGCCGACATCCGTCGCGAACTCGAATCGCTGTGCGGCGCCATCAACGGCGACTACGGCGAGCTCGACTGGATGCCGGTGCGCTACATCCACCGCATGGTGGCGCGCAAGCGGGTGCCGGGGCTCTGCCGCGCGGCGGCGGTCGGGCTGGTGACGCCGCTGCGCGACGGCATGAACCTGGTGGCCAAGGAATACATCGCCGCGCAAGACCCGGCCGACCCGGGCGTGCTGGTGCTCTCGCGCTTCGCGGGCGCGGCCGAGCAGCTGAAAGAGGCGCTGCTGGTCAACCCCTACGACACGCACGGCACCGCCGAGACGGTGCAGCAGGCGTTGCAGATGCCATTGGAGGAGCGGCGCGAGCGCCACCAGAAGCTGCTGTCGCGCATCCGCGCGCAAGACGTGCACTGGTGGCGGCGCAGCTTCCTCGACGCGCTGCGCGCGGCAGAGAGCGTGCGCTGAAGCGGCCTCAGGCCGGCGCGAACAGCAGCTGAAGCAGCCGCGAGACGCGGGATTCGCCGGGCCGACGCGCCGGCGCCGCCGGCTGCGCGATGCCCTGCACGCTCGCCGCGCCCTGTGCGCTCAGCTCGATCCAGCCGCCCTGCCCGGCCACGTAGACCTCGCCGGCCTGGTAGTCGTTCTTGACGGTCAGCACGGTTTCGCCGAACCACGAGGGCGGCGATGCGACGCGCACGCGGCCTTCGAGCACCAGCAGCGAGGCGCCGGCATCGAGGGCCACGCGCAGCGACTGGCCGGGCAGCAGATGGGTCACGGGAGCAAGGTCGCGGGTGTTCATGGCTGGCTCTCAGAAAGTGGAAAAGAGTGGTTCGGTGCCTGAAATCGTAGGCAGTACGCTGCTCGAAAAACAGGCACAGCGAACGCTTATCGACGCCATAACAGCAGGTGGTTCAGGCCATCTGTTATGGTCGTTTTCCGCCGATCTGCATCTGTTGCCACCGCCGCCAATCCAGGAGCATCGACGCCATGGACTCCACGTTGCAAGCAGCACAGCACGCCGCGCCGCTCTATCGCCAGTTGGCCGCGCACTACCTCGACGCCATCCGTGCCGGCTCGCTCAAGCCCGACGACAAGCTGCCCTCGCTGCGCAACCTGATGAAGCAGCACGACATCAGCCTGTCGACCGCGCTGCAGCTGTGCCGCTCGATGGAAAGCGAAGGCTGGGTCGAGGCGCGCGAGCGTTCGGGCTACTTCGTGCGGCGGCCGCGGCGGCTGGCGATGGCGCCGATGGACGAGCCCCAGGCCGACCAGGCGCCCGACCCGGCGCAATACGTCGGCATTCACGCCAAGGTGTCCGACTTCGTGGCGCGCCGCCGGCAGACGCCCGAAAAGCTCGACCTGTCGATCGCCCGCGGCGCGCCCGAGCTGTACCCCGCCGAGGCGCTGCGCAACGCCATGGCGCGCCTGCTGCGGCAGCGGCCCGGCATGCTGGCAGTGGCCGCACCGCTCAAGGGCAACCTGCCCTTCCGCCAAGTGCTGGCCCAGCGCAGCCTGCGCGTGGGCATGACGATCTCGCCCGACGAGATCCTGGTGACCAACGGCTGCATCGAGGCGCTCAACCTCGCGCTGCGCGCAGTGGCCCAGCCGGGCGACACGGTGGCGGTGGAGTCGCCCACCTTCTATGGCCTGCTGCAGGTGCTCGAAAGCCTGGGCATGCGCGCGCTCGAGATTCCGACCAGCCCGCAGACCGGCATCTCGATCGAGGCGCTCGACCTCGCCATCCGCACCTACGACAACATCAAGGCCGTGCTGGTGGTGCCGCACCTGCAGAACCCGCTCGGCAGCGTGATGCCCGACAGCCACAAGGCACGCCTGGCCGCGCTGTGCGACCAGCACGCGATTCCGCTGATCGAGGACGACACCTACAGCGAGCTGGTCGATGCGGCGGTGCCGCCGCGCGCGCTCAAGTCCTTCGACACCACGGGCAACGTGATCCACTGCGCCTCGTTGCACAAGATCCTCGCGCCAGGCCTGCGGCTGGGCTGGATCTCGGCGGGGCGCTGGCAGGCGCGGGTGGAGATGCTGAAGTTCGCGCAGACGCGCAACAACGAAGAGCTGTCGCAGGCCGCCGCCGGCCAGTTCATGGGCACCGGCGCCTACGATCGCCACCTGCGGCACCTGCGCCAGTGCCTCAAGACCCAGCGCGAGCAGACCGCCGATGCGATCGCCGGCTATTTTCCCGAGGGCACGCGCATCAACCTGCCGCCGGGCGGGCTGCAGCTGTGGGTGGAACTGCCGGAGCGGCTGTCATCGGAGCGCGTGTTCACGGCGGCCTTGGCCGAACGCATCGTGGTGGCGCCGGGAACGCTGTTCTCGAATTCCTCGCGCTTCGACCACTACCTGCGCATCAACTGCGGCTGGCCTTATGGCGACGCGGTCGACGCAGCCCTGCGGCGCCTGGGGGAGATCGTGACGGAGACGATCAATCCAGCAGCGCCAACGCCGCGTAGTCGCCCACCTGCTCGCCCAGACCTGCCGGCACCAGCACCGCATCCTGCGTGAGCGCTTCGAGCTTGCCGTCGATCTGGGCCGCGAGCCGCGGCAGCAGGAAATCGCGGTTGTGCCAGAACACGCTGCCGCCCAGGCTGATGCGTTCGAGGTCGAGCGTGGCGATCAGGTTGTAGAGCATCCGGCCCATCACGCGGCACAGGCCGTCGGTGATGGCCAGCGCCTTCGGCTCGCCGGCCAGCGCGGCAGCGAATAGCTCGGGCGGAGGATGGTCGAAGCGGCGCGCGATGGAGTTGCCTGCCACCAGCGCTTCGACGTCGCCATGGTTGCCGCAGCCGCACAGCGCGTCGTTGTCGTCGTCCGACACGAAACTGTGGCCGGCATGGCCCGCGTTGCCGTTCTTGCCGTGCAGCACGCGGCCGTCGACGCAGAGGCCCACGCCCACGCCGGTGCTCCAGGTGACGTAGGCGCAGTGGTCGGAGCCCTTCAGCGCGCCCCATTTGCGCTCGGCCTCCAGCGCGGCCACCGCGTCGTTCTCGACCCGCACGTGGGCGAAGCGCTGCTTCAGCGGGGCCTCCACCGTGGCCGTCATCCAGTCGTTGGGCAGGCCGCGCGCCGGGCCGGCGATGCCGCCGCAGATGTTGGGCGTGGCCAGCTCGAACATGCCGTCGCGCAGCACGAAGGGGCCGGCGGAGGACACGCCCACGCGGTCGACCGTCGCAGGGTCGATGTTCTGCGCCGCGCAGACCTGGTCGACGAGCCGCAGGATCTGCTGCGCCACCGCGTCGTTGCTGCCGGTCTTGGCGGTTGGTTCGGTGGTGCGGCCGATCAGGTCGCGCGAACGGCTGTCGGCCGACAGGCTCACGGCGACCTTGGTGCCGCCGATGTCTACACAGGCTCTCATCGGTTCATGTCCATGGGGTGAGGTCTTCGGTCAGGTGATGGGGTGGGAGCGCGGGCTCAGATCCATCGCGCGATCAATGCCGCGATCATGCTGAGCACGACGGTGCTGCCTATAGGCAATTGCCAATCGCGGCCGAAGGCGCGGAACTCGAAGTCGCCGGGCAGGCGCCCGAAGCCGAAGCGCCGCAGCCACTGCGTCAGCCCGCTCATGAGCAGGAGCGCGAGGACGACGACGATCAGCCAGCGAATCATCGGAACAGTCTAGCGGCCCGTGCGCACAGGGCCGCCTTTGGCCCCGCGCAAGGCCATGCCGCGCGCCGGGGCGCGCGCGGCGTCAGGCCGCCAGGGGCCGCCCGACCAGCCGCCGCGCGACCGCCGCATGCAAGGCGGACGCCGCAGCGCCGCGCTCGCGCACCTGGCGCGGCGTCACACCGGCGCCGTCGGCGAAGGCGCGCGTCATGTGGGCCTGGTCGGCATAGCCGTGCGCGGCAGCCACCTCGGCCAGCGGCAGGCCCTCGGCGATCGAGCAGGCCGCGCGCTGCAGGCGCACCAGCCGGGCGAAGGCGGCGGGCGCCATGCCCAGCCAGCGGCGGAAATCGCGCTCCAGTTGTCGCCGGCTCACGCGGTGGGTGCGTGCCAGCGTATCGACCGCGAGCCCCGGCGCCTCGAGCAGGCCCATCGCCGCGGACGCCACGCGCCCGGCCTGCCCGTCGAGCGAGCGGCGCTCGCCGATGCGGTCTTCGAGCCAGCGGCCGAACACTTCGCCCTGCTGCGGCTGCGCACAGGGCTCGATGGACCGCCCATGCGGGCGGGACGCCTGCTGCGTGGACAACAAGGTCGGGCGCTCGGCGGGCGCGGCTCGAATGGCGTGGACGGACATCGCTGACTCCCTGAAGACATGAAACATCGTTGGGAGCCTCGATTGTTCGGGCCGGGGGTGGCTTCCGTCCCGGGGCATTTGTCCCGCGCGCCCGGCCGCAGGCGGCCGCGTGGGCATCGCACCCGGGACATGGGTCCCGAAGCGCGGCATGTCCGCGACGGCGGCCGGACGCTACACGTTCAGGATCGCGAGCGCCTCTTCGTGCAGCGCCGGCGTGGCTGCGGCGACCACGCGGCCATCGGAGCCCAGGCCCAAGGGACGGCCCGCCCAGTCGGTGATCACGCCCCCCGCGGCCTCGATCAGGCCCGCGGGGCCAAGGTAGTCGTAAGGCTGCAGACCCGTCTCCACCACCAGGTCGATGGTGCCGCCGGCCAGTTGGGCGTAGCTGTAGCAATCACCGCCGAAACGGCGCATCGCGCAGCGGCGGCTCAGGCGATCGAAGGCTTCCCACTCCGACGGGCCGAAGATGTCGGGCGAGGTGGTGAAGATCCGCGCAGCGGCGACGTTGTCGCAGGTGCTCACGCGCACCGGCCGCCCGTTGCGCTGCGCGCCCACGCCGGCCTGGCCGATCCAGCGTTCGCCGAGCACCGGCATGTCGACCACGCCCAGTTCGACGCGCCCGCGGTGCAGCAGGCCGATCAGCGTGCCCCACAGCGGCGAGCCGGTGATGAAGCTGCGGGTGCCGTCGATGGGGTCGAGCACCCAGACCGCATCGGCCTCCACGCGGGTGCTGCCGTGCTCCTCGCCGTAGATGCCGTCGGCCGGCCGCTCGGCGGCCAGGATCTCGCGCATCGCGGCCTCGGCCGCGCGGTCGGCCTGGGTGACAGGGCTCTCGTCGGCCTTGGCGATCACCTCCAGCGGGGTGCGGAACAGGCGCAGCGAATGGGCGGCAGCCGCATCGGCAAGGGCGTGGGCGAGGCGAAGGGTGTCTTGTCGGGGATCGATGGAGCTCATGGCAGCGTCTGGGCGGCGACGGAAAAGAGATGGCATTAGAACCGAGCCCGCAGCCGGCAGCGCGTTCGACTGCGGGGTCGACGTCGCGTTTGACAGCGCGCCGGTGCTGGGCGAGCATGGGCCGAACAACACATCCTCAGGGGACTGCATGCGCCGCCGACACTGCCTTCACTTCGCCGCCCTGGCGCTTGTTCCGCTGCTCGCACGGGCCACGCCCTCGCCGGAAGAGCATCGCCTAATCACCGCGCTGATCGATCGCGTGCAGGGCATGAAGACGATGAAGTTCCTGCGCAACGGCGAGCCGCACGACGCCGACGAGGCCGCCAAGCACCTGCGGGCCAAGTACGAGCATTTCCGCAAGAAGATCGTGACCGCGGAAGACTTCATCGACCGCTGCGCCACCCGTTCGGAAGTGACGGGCAAGGCCTACATGGTTCAGATGGGCGACGCCAAGCCGCGCGAGGCCAAGGCCTTCATGCTGCAGGAGCTGCGCGCGATGCGGCAGCGGCAGCCCAAGCCCAAGGCCTGAACGAAGGCGATCAGCGCTGCTGGCCCCAGCGGCGCACCGTCAGCCGCTCGAGCGTGGCGAAGCCCAGGTTCTCCACCGCCAGCCCGATCAGCACGACCAGCGCGAGGCCGGCGAAGACGCGGTCGGTGTAGAGCTCGTTGCGGTTCTGGAAGATGTACCAGCCGAGGCCGCCCTGGCCCGACGAGGCGCCGAAGACCAGTTCGGCCGCGATCAGCGTGCGCCAGGCGAAGGCCCAGCCGATCTTGAGGCCCGACAGGATGGACGGCAGCGCCGCCGGCACCAGGATCTGCAGCACGTAGCGCAGCCCCGTCAGCCCGTAGTTGCGGCCCGCCATGCGCAGGGTCTCGGGCACGCCCTGGAAGCCCGCATAGGTGGCCAGCGACAGCGGCCACAACACCGAGTGGATCAGCACGAAGACCAGGCTGCCCCGGCCCAGGCCGAACCACAGCAGGGCCAATGGCAGCAGCGCGATGGCAGGCAGCGGATTGAACATGGACGTGAGCGTGTCCAGCAGGTCGCGGCCGAGTCGGGTCGACACCGCCAGCGTGGTCAGCACGAAGGCCAGCAGCACGCCGGCCAGGTAGCCCTGCAGCAGCACGCCGAGCGAGATGCGCACCTTGTCGAGCAGCTCGCCGCTCACGAGGCCCTGCACCAGGGCCAGCGCGGTCGCGCCGAAGGTGGGCAGCAGCAGGTCGTTGTCCTGCCAGCGCGCGAGCAGTTCCCACAGCATCGCCAGCGCGGCGAGGATCAGCCCCTTGCGCAGCCAGCCCTGGGCCCAGATGCGGGTGGCCAGCGGCAGCGGCCGATCGACGGCCAGCGCCGTGAAGGGTTCGAGCGCGCGCTCGTATTCCGGACGCACCGGCGGATGGATCGAACTCATGACGAAGCGACCTGCTCTTCCTCGAACAGCAGCCGCTGGATGCGCTGCGCGGTGGCCTGGAACGCTTCACCGCCCAGGCTGTGCTGGTCGAAGCCGTGGCTGTTGATCTCGGCACGCATGCGGCCCGGGTGCGGCGAGAGCAAGGCGATGCGGTTGCCGACCAGCAAGGCCTCTTCGATCGAATGCGTGACGAAGAGCAGCGTGAAACGCACCTCTTCCCACAGCGCGAGCAGCTCTTCCTGCATGCGCCGGCGCGTGAGCGCGTCGAGCGCCGCGAAGGGCTCGTCCATCAGCAGCACGCGTGGCTGCATGGCCAACGCGCGTGCGATGGCCACGCGCTGCTTCATGCCGCCCGACAGCTGGTGCGGATGCACGTCGGCGAAGCGGGCGAGGCCCACCTTGTCGAGGTAGTGCAGCGCGCGCTCCTCGGCCTCCTTGCGGCCCAGCACACCCGAGGCGCGCAGCGGGAACATGACGTTCTGCCGCACGGTCTTCCAGGGCGGCAGCTGGTCGAACTCCTGGAACACGACGATGCGGTCGGGGCCGGGCTGCACGATGCGCCGTCCGTCGAGCCGGATCTCGCCATCGACCGGCGGGATGAAGCCGGCCACCGCCTTCAACAGCGTCGACTTGCCGCAGCCGGAGGGGCCCAGCAGGACGAAGCGATCGGCCTCGAACACGTCGAAGCTCACCTGGTGCGTGGCGCGGACCACGCGCTGCGCCGTGCGGTATTCGAGGCTGACGCCGTCGACCTGCAGCAGCGCGCCGGTGCCAGTTGCCACGCCGGCATCGGCGTCGGCGCGCACCGGCGCCGGGTCGCGCAAGGGCGAACCCGACACACCGCGGCGCAAGGCCAGCGCGGATGCAGACGACACGCTCAGTTCCCGGCCGCGTTCTGCGCGTCATCGAAGAAATAGTCCTTCACCGAGGCGGGCTTGTTCTTGATGGCGCCGACGCGATGCATGAACTCGGCCAGCACGTAGGTGTTCTGCGGCACGGTCTTGAACTGCACTTCGGGGTTCTTGATGATCTTGAGCAGCAGGTCGCGGTCGATCTTGGCGTTGCTCACCTTGAGGTAGATGTCGGCCGCCTTCTCGGGGTTGGCCGTGATGAAGCGCGCCGCCTCGTCGAGCGCGTCGACGAAGGCCTTGTAGGTCTTGGGGCTCTCGCTGCGGAATTTTTCGGTGGCGTAGAGCACGGTGGCCGAGGCCGGCCCGCCCAGCACCTGGTATGAATTGAGCACGATGCGCGCATTCGGGTTGCCCGCGAGTTCCTGCTCCTGGAAGGGCGGGTTGCCGAAGTGGCCGGTGATCTCGGTGCCGCCCTTGATGATGGCCGCGGCTGCATCGGGGTGCGGCAGGGCCACGCTGATCTTGTCGAGGCGGTTGAACTCCTTGTCGCCCCAGAGCTTGGCCGATGCCAGCTGCAGCACGCGAGACTGCACCGACACGCCGACGGCCGGCAGTGCGATGCGGTCCTTCTCGGTGAAGTCGGCGATGGACTTCACGTTCGGGTTGTTCGTGACCAGGTAGTACGGGAAATTGCCGAGCGAGGCCACGCCGCGCACGTTCTGCTTGCCGTGCGTGCGGTCCCACAGCGTCAGCAGCGGGCCGACGCCGGCGCCGGCGATCTCGATGTTGCCGGACAGCAGCGCGTCGTTGACCGCCGAGCCGCCCGAGAGCTTGACCCACTCGACCTTGGCATCGACGCCGGCCGCCTTGGCGTGCTTCTCGATGAGCTTCTGCTCCTGGGCCACGTTGAGCATCAGGTAGACGATGCCGAACTGCTCGGCAATGCGGATGCGGCCTTCGGCATGGGCGGCCAGGCTGCCGACGGCCAGCCCGATGCCGGCGATGAGTGCCGCGGCGCGGCGTGCGAATGTGGTCTTCATGGATCGGGAACTCGAAGTGTCAGAAAGGCGTGACGCCCACGATCGTGGTGCGGTAGAGCTTGCGGCGCAGGTGGTCGGGCGTGCCCGCGGCCAGATGCATGAGCGAGCGGTTGTCCCAGAACACCAGGTCGTGCGGCGCCCACTGGTGGCGGAACACGTACTCCGGCTTCACGCTATGCGCGAAGAGTTCGGCCAGCAGCGCGTCGCTCTCGGCCTGCGGCAGGCCGACGATGCGGGTCGTGAAATGCTCGCTGACGAAGAGCGCCTTGCGGCCGGTCTCGGGATGCGTGCGCACCACCGGCTGCACGGCCGGGGCGACCTTGGCGACCTGCTCTTCCGACAGCTTGGGGCGCCACGGATTCTTGGCGCGCAGTTCCTCGTACTTGGCCAGGTAGCTGTGCTCGGCCTTCAGGGGCAGGATGCGCTGCTGCAGCTCGGGCGACAGGCCTTCCCAGGCCAGGTGCTGGTCGGCGAAAAGCGTGTCGCCGCCCTCGCTCGGCAGCTCTTGCGCGTGGAGCAGCGAACCCAGGCTGGGCTTCGGCTTGTAGGAGATGTCGGAATGCCAGTACGCGCCGGCATCGCCGAGCCCCAGCGGCTCGCTGTCGGGCTTCTTGATGTTCGACACGATCAGGATCTCGGGATGGTCCTGCAGGTGGAACTGGTGCAGCACGTGGATTTCGAGCGGGCCGAAGCGGCGGCTGAAGTCGATGTGCTGGTCGGGCGTGATGCGCTGGTCGCGGAAGACCAGCACGTGGTGGTCGAGATGCGCGCGGTGGATGCGCGCGAAATCGGTGGCGTCGATGGGGCGACCGATGTCGAGGCCGATCACCTCGGCGCCGACGGGCGCATCGAAACGGCGGATCTCGAAGTCCTGGGCGGGTGCGGAATCGGGCGGGGCAGACATTCGATACGGTTCAACGGGGAACCGCGGACTGTAGAAGCCTGGCCGCCTGATGCCAACGAATAGTTCGTTGTTAGCTCAGAGCCAACAAAACTGAGGCTGCGCGGCGCCCCGTGCGCCCTGCTTGCTACAGCGTATGGCTGCGGTCTCCCTCGGCAAAACCCAGGGCGTCCCAGCCCTCGCCCACCGCGAAGCCGATCACCTTGAACAGCTCGCCCATCTCGTGCTCGTGGATCAGGCGCGCGGCGAGCGTGCGTTCGGGCAACGTAGCGGCTTCGAGCATCGGCAGCAGCCCGGCATTGAGCAGAAAACGCGCCTGGCTGGTGTAGCCCAGCACGGCGAGGCCGGCGTCCTGCCCGGCCAGCGCGATGCCGGTGAAGTCGACATGCGCCGTGATGTCCTTCAGGCCGACATCGGCCAGCGGATCGGCGTCGGCCAGGTGGCCGCGGTGGCACATCACGGTGCCCATGTGGCGCTGGGGGTGGTAGTACTCGGCCTCGGGAAAGCCGTAGTCGATGAAGAAGGCGGCGCCCTGCTCGAGCCGCTCGGCCAGCGTGGCGATGAAGGCGCGGGCCTGGGGATGGACCTCGGTCAAGTAGTCGTGGGGGCCTTCGATGTCGAGGGGCGGGCGCAGTTCGGTGGGTCGATCGTCCCAGGCGAGGGCGCCGTCCTGCCGCCGCACCACACCGCGCTCGAACCACCGGCCGCTGCGCCGCATCAGCAGTTGCACCGGCATCGCATCGAGCACTTCGTTGCCGACCACCACGCCGCGCATGTGTTCCGGCAGCTCCGACAGCCATTCGACCTTGCCGGCATGGGCGGCCAGCGCATGCTGCTGGCGTTCGCGCAGCGTGCCGGACAGGTCGACGATGCGGTAGTGCGCCACCTGGTCGCCCAGCGCTTCGAGCAATTGCACGGCCAGCGCGCCGGACCCGGCGCCGAATTCCCAGAGCGTGTCGGTGCCGGTGCGCTCCAGCGCCTCGGCCACCTGCCGCGCCAGGACACGGCCGAACAAGGGCGTGAGTTCGGGCGCGGTGACGAAGTCGCTGCCGGACTCGGGCATGCGACCGAACTTGCGGCTCGCGTTCGCGTAGTAGCCCAGGCCGGGCGCGTACAAGGCCAGGGCCATGAAGCGGTCGAAGGGCAGCCAGCCACCGGCGCGCTGCAGGGCCGCGTCGATAATCCGGCTCAGGGGGTCCGCGCGCTCGGCGCCGTGGTCCTCGGTCATAAGTCAGGAAATCTATCAGCATGCGCGAACCCACTCCACGCCCCGGCGTGCTCGTGACCGGCGGCGGCCGGCGGCTCGGCGCCGCCGTCTGCGAGGCTTTCGCGCGCGCGGGCTGGGCGGTGTGGTGCCAGTACCGCTCGTCGCGCGACGATGCCGAGGCGCTGTGTGCGCGGCTGCGGGCCGAGGGCTTGCAGGCGACGGCGGTCGAGGCCGACATCGGCAGCAGCGCCGGCCGGCGTTCGCTGCTCGATCACATCGGCGCCGAGGGACCGCTTTGCTGCATCGTCAACAACGCCTCGGCCTTCGAGCCGGACACCGGCCTGGACTTCGAGGAAGACGCGGCGATGCGCCAGCTGGGCGTGAACCTCATGGCCCCGCTCGACTTCGCGCGCCTGCTGGCCCGACAAGCCCGCGATGGCGACGGCATCGACCGCTGCGCGATCCACGTGCTGGACCAGAAGGTCTACAACTTGAACCCCGACTACTTCTCGTACACCGTCTCCAAGCTCGCACTGGAGCGCGCGGTGGCGCTGCAGGCACAGTCGCTGGCGCCTGCGCTGCGCGTGTGCGGCGTGGCGCCCGGCATCCTCTTCACCAGCGGGCCGCAAAACGAGGCCAACTTTCGCCGAGCGGCGCATGCCAACCTGATGCGCCGGCCCATCGACCCGGCCGACGTGGCGCGCGCCTGCGTCTTCCTGGCCGGCACGCCCAGCGTGACCGGCACCACCCTGAGCGTGGACAACGGCCAGCACCTCGTGCCGCTGCCACGCGACATCATGTTCGTCGTCGACGAGCTACTGAAGGCCCCGAAGCCATGAGCCACACACCCATCGACCCCTTGCTCGCCACCTGCCGGCGCGTGTTCCTGCGCGACTACGAGGTCTGGATCAACATCGGCGTGCACGAATTCGAGAAGCGTGCCGAACAGCGCGTGATCATCAACGTCGACCTCTACGTGCCGCTGGACGTCTCCACGCCCAAGGCCGACGAGCTCGACGAGGTGGTCGACTACGACTTCATCCGCCGCACCGTCGCCACGCGGCTGTCGAAGGGCCACATCCACCTGCAGGAAACGCTGTGCGACGACATCCTCGAGCAGGTGCTGCTGCATCCCAAGGTGCACGCGGCGCGGGTGTCGACGGCCAAGCCCGACGTGTACCCCGACTGCGAGGCGGTCGGCGTCGAGGTGTTCAGGAGCAAGCCATGAGCGCTGTATGGATCGACGATGGAGCGGCGCAGGGCCCCGATGCGCCTGCGAACACGTTGAAGATCGAACGCGAGGCCCACAAGCTCGAAAAGCGCCTGTGCCGCGAAGTCGGCCGCGCGATCTTCGACTTCAACATGATCGAGGCGGGCGACAAGGTCATGGTCTGCGTGTCGGGCGGCAAGGACAGCTATGCGCTGCTCGACATCCTGCTCAAGCTCAAAGCCCGCGCGCCGGTGCACTTCGACATCGTCGCGGTCAACCTCGACCAGAAGCAGCCCGGCTTTCCCGAAGAGGTGCTGCCCAACTACCTGAAGGCGCTGGGCGTGCCGTTCCACATCGAGGAGCAGGACACCTACTCCATCGTCAAGCGCGTCATCCCCGAGGGCAAGACCACCTGCGGGCTGTGCAGCCGGCTGCGCCGCGGCATCCTCTACCGCGTGGCCGACGAGCTGGGCGCGACCAAGATCGCGCTGGGCCACCACCGCGACGACGTGCTGCAGACCTTCTTCCTCAACATGTTCTTCGGCGGCAAGCTCAAGTCGATGCCGCCCAAGCTGGTCAGCGACGACGGCCGGCACGTGGTGATACGGCCGCTGGCCTACGTGACCGAGAAGGACACGACGCGCTGGGCGCAGCACCGCGCCTTCCCGATCATTCCCTGCACCCTGTGCGGCAGCCAGGAGAACCTGCAGCGCAAGCAGGTCGGCGAGATGCTGCGCGACTGGGAGCGCAAGCACCCGGGCCGGGTGGAGAACATGTTCAGCGCCCTGCAGAACGTCGTGCCCTCGCACCTGCTGGACGGAACGTCGTTCGACTTCAAGGGTCTGAAGGCGACCGGCGTGGCCGACGACGATGGCGACAAGGCCTTCGACCCGCCGGAGTTCCCGATGCCGTCGCCGCTGCGCGTCGTGCAGCTTTAGCCGCCGCAGGTGCCCGGCACCCCGGCAAGGAGATCCGCATGAAGCACCTGTTGACCGCCTTCGCGCTGACCCTCGGCCTCAGCGGCTGCGCCACCCGCTGGGTGGTCGACAGCGAGGTCCGCAGCTTCTCCAGCCTGCAGGCGGTGCCCGCGGGTGCCACTTACCGCTTCGAGCGCCTGCCCTCCCAGCAAGCCAGCGAGGCGCAGCAACAGCAGTTGGAAGAGATGGCCGGCCCTGCCCTGGAGCGTGCCGGCCTGCGCCGCGACGACGCCAATGCCCAGTACACCGCGCAGATCGGCGCCCGCGTGACGGCCGAGCTCTCGCCCTGGGCCGACCCCTGGTACTACCAGGGCGGCCTGTGGCCGGGCTACTACCGCAACCGGCCCTGGGGCTACGGGGCGGGCTGGTACGGGCGTGGCTGGTACGGCGGCGGCTGGTACGGGCCGGCCTTCACGCCGCCGGCCAACCCCTGGTATGCGCGCGAGGTCAGCGTGGTGCTGCGCGAGCTGCCGTCCAACCGCGTGGTGTACGAAACCCGGGCACGCAACGACGGCCCCTACAACCGCAGCGCGGCCGTGCTGCCCGTGATGTTCCAGGCCGCGCTTCAGGGCTTTCCGACCCCGCCGGCGGGCGAGCGCCGGGTCGACATCGAGATTCCGACGTCGAGGAACTGATCCGACAAGGCGATCGAAGGCCGACGCCTAGAATTTGCCCGATGGAGGCCACCCGACTGATTGCCGTGCGCCATGGCGAAACCGCCTGGAATGTCGACACGCGCATCCAGGGCCAGCTCGACATCGCCCTCAACGCCACCGGCCTCTGGCAGGCCGAGCGCGTCGGCCAGGCGCTGGCGGACGAGGAGATCGGCGCCATCTATGCCAGCGACCTCGCCCGTGCCTGGCAGACCGCCCAGGCGATCGCACGCCCGCGCGGCCTCGAGGTGGAGCCCGAGCCCGGCCTGCGGGAACGGGCTTTCGGCCATTTCGAGGGCCGCACCTTCGCCGACATCGACGCTTCGCTGCCCGAGCAGGCCCGGCTGTGGCGCACCCGCGATCCGGCCTTCGCACCCGAAGGCGGTGGCGAGTCACTCCTGGCCTTCCGTGAACGGGTGACCGGCATCGCGTCGAGCCTGGCGCAGCGCCATCCCGGCGAGCTGGTCGTGTTGGTGGCCCACGGCGGCGTGATGGACGTGCTCTACCGCGCCGCGACCGGCCAGGAGCTGCAGGCGCCGCGCACCTGGCACCTGGGCAATGCGGCCATCAACCGGCTTCTCTGGACTCCCCAGGGGTTCACGCTCGTCGGCTGGGGCGATACAGGGCACTTGGACCAGGACACGCTGGACGAGGCCGCGGCCTGACGGCAATCGTTACAACGGCCTTCCGGCCTCGCGCGCGGCAGATTCAAGTAAATAGCACTTTTCTATGAGTTCTTCCCGGTTTTGCCGGGTTTGAAGTAGCCTGTTTGTATTCAAATTGTAAGAACCAAGGCACAATCGTGTCGACCGGACCACTCAGCTGTAGGTCAGGTGCAACGAGATGCATCCGGTGTTGCAGGAGGCTTCCACCAAAAGGCATAGGGGTTCGGGTCTGCGGTGAATACCCGATGCGCCATTCGGAGTAGAGAAATTTGAACACTTTGTATTTATATTGCAGCTCTGAAACAACAACTTTCATAGCCGCCTCAACCCGATCCATCTGAATCTCCATCGACGACGAAGCCCACGGCCATGGAAAGCTCTCACCGCGAAACCGGCCCCCAGGACTCTGCCCTGGCACTGCTCGACCTCTTCGCCTCTGCGGACATCCGCACGGGCGGCGAAGACCAGATCCGGACCTCCCTCGACCTGGCTGCCGCCCTGACGGGTCGCGCCGAGTCCAGCGTGCGCGCGGCAGCTTGGCTTCCCGATACCCCCTTTCTCGCGGCCTGGGCGCTCGCGCAGGCACGCTGGACCGGCATCGAGAGTGTGGAACTGCACGAAGCCTCCCGGACCTGCCGCATCGACTGCCGGCCGTCGACCGCCGTGGCGTCCTGGCTGGCCGGCGTCGACGCGGCCCGCCGCGGTGCCGGTTCGGCCCGGCAGCCGACCAACATCCTGATCTCCCTGGATTCGACCCAGCCGACCGCGCAGCTGGTACTCACGCGTGACGCCGGCCTTTGCGACGAAGGCACCGCATCGGAACTGCTCCAGGCCGTGGCCGCCATCGCGGAACAACTGCTGGCCGCCGACGCCACGGCCGAGCTGCACACCATCGCCACCCTGTCGGCCGCCCAGCGCGAGCAGCAGCTCCACGCCTGGAATCTGCCCGCCACCCCCTACGACCGCGCAGCGAGCGTGACGGCCCTGTTCGAGCGCCACGTCGCCGAGCGTCCCGACGCCCTGGCGCTGGTGGACGGCCAGACGCGCATGAGCTACCGCGAGCTGGACCGCCGCGCGACCGAACTCGCCGCCCGGCTGCAGGCCGCGGGCGCGGCGCCCGGCACGATCGTCGGCGTCGCGCTCGACCGCTCGGCGCTGTCCATCGTGGCGCTGGTGGCCATCGTCAAGACCGGCGCGGCCTACCTGCCGCTGGTGTCCAGCCTGCCACCCGATCGCCTCGAATTCATGGTGCGCGACGCCGACGCCCGCGTGGTGGTCACGAACGCGCAGCGCAGTGCCGAGCTGCCCGCAGGCCTGACGCTGGTGCGCGCGGACGACGTCCCCGCCGAGGCCGGCGTGGCGTTTCAGCCGGTCGCCATCGACGGCGAAACGGTCGCCTACACCATCTACACATCGGGCTCCACCGGCCTGCCCAAAGGCACCGCCATCTGCCATCGCTCGATCATCCGGCTGGTGGTCGATGCGGCCTACGTCGACCTGTCGGCCGAATCCGTGGTGATGCACAGCGTGCCACTGGGCTTCGACGTGTCGACTGCCGAGATCTGGGGTGCCCTGCTCAACGGCGGCTGCTGCGCGGTCCACGACGAAGACATGCCGACCGGCCCGGGCCTCGCCCGCACCATCGGCGCCTTCGGCGTGACGACGATCTTCACGACCGCCGCGGTGTTCAACACCGTGATCGACGGCAACCCGTCGCACCTGGCCGGCGTGAAGCAGATCTTCATCGGCGGCGAGGCGATCTCGGTGCCGCACGTGCGGCGCTCGCTCGCGGCCCTGCCGGCGCTCAAACTGGTCAACGCCTACGGCCCGACCGAATGCACGACCATCGCGACCGCCTACGCGATCCCGGCCGACCTGCCGGCCGACGCGGCCACGCTGCCGATCGGCATTCCGATCAAGGACACCACCGCCTACGTGACGGGCCCGTCGCTCGAGTTGCTGCCCGCGGGCATGGCCGGCGAGCTGTGCCTGGGCGGCCGCGGCGTGGCGAAGGGCTACCTGAACCGGCCCGAACTCACGAACGAACGCTTCGTCGCCGACCCCTTCGTGGCCGGCGGCCTGCTCTACCGCACCGGCGACCGCGTGCGGCTGGCGCACGACGGCAACATCGAATTCCTCGGCCGCCAGGACGGCCAGGTGAAGATCCGCGGCCACCGCATCGAAATCGGCGAGATCGAGGCGGCCCTCGCCACGCATCCCGCCATTCAGTCGAGCTGCGTGCAGGCCCTGAAGGACGCCACCGGCAATGCCCGCCTGGTCGCCTACCTGGTGGCGGCCGGCGAAGAAACGCCGTGGGAATCGGTGCGCGACCATCTGGCTGCGCGGCTGCCCGAAGTGATGGTGCCGACCGCGCACATTTGGATGGACGCGCTGCCGATCACCGCCAACGGCAAGATCGACCGCCGCGCGCTGCCCAAGCCCGCGGCCGCCCGCCCCGACATGGCCGAGGCCTTCGAGGAACCGCGCAGCGCCGCCGAAGCACGCGTGTGCGATGCTTTCGCCCGCGCCCTGGGCATCGACCGCGCCGGACGCAACGACAACTTCTTCGACCTGGGCGGCGATTCTCTGCGCGTGCTGCGCGTGCTCGCCGACCTGCAGAAGGACAACGCCCGCACCCTCACGCCGCAACTGATCTTCGGTTCGCCGACGCCCGCCGGCGTCGCCGCCGCACTGGCCAGCCAAGGCGGCGCGAGCGTCGACCCGCAGCGCATGCCGCGCGCCGTGCGTCGTGACCACCGGGCCGACGAGCCGATCGCCGTGATCGCCATGGCCGGCCGCTTCCCCGGCGCGTCCGACGTTGAGCAGCTGTGGGACAACCTGCGCGCCGAACGCGATTCGATCCGCTTCTTCGACGACATGGAGCTCGACCCCTGGGTCGGCCCCGAGCGCGCCGACCCCTCCTACGTGCGCGGCCGCGGCGTGCTGAAGGACGTCGACCTGTTCGACGCGGCCTTCTTCGGCATCAACCCGAAGGAAGCCGAGCTGATGGACCCGCAGCACCGCATCTTCCTGGAGCTGTGCTGGGAATGCTTCGAGCGCGCCGGCCACGTGCCTGACAGCTACCCGGGCCCGATCGGCATCTACGCCGGCATGAACAACGGCACCTACCTGCAGCGCCACCTGCTGCCGCGCGCCGACCTGGTCGAGGACGCCGGCGAAGTCATGCTGGTGGTGGCCAACGAGAAGGACTACATCGCGACCCGTGTGGCGCACCGGCTCAACCTGACCGGCCCGGCCGTCAGCGTGCACACGGCCTGCTCGACCTCGCTGGTGGCGATCGCCCAAGCCTTCCACGCGCTGCGTTCCGGCCAGTGCGACATGGCGCTGGCCGGCGGCGTGTCGGTCACCTGCCCGCCCAACAGCGGCTACCTGTATCAAGAAGGCGCGATGCTGTCGCCCGACGGCCACACCCGCACCTTCGACGCCAATGCGCGCGGCACGGTGTTCAGCGACGGCGCGGCGGTGGTGCTGCTCAAGCCGCTGGCACAGGCGTTGGCCGATGGCGATCCGGTCTGCGCCGTGATCCGCGGCGCCGCCATCAACAACGACGGCGGCCGCAAGGCCAGCTTCACCGCACCGAGCGCGGACGGCCAGGCCGCCGTGATCGCCGCGGCGCTCGACAGCGCCGGCTTCGACGCGCGCAGCATCTCGTATGTGGAAGCGCACGGCACCGCCACGCCGATGGGCGACCCGATCGAAATCGAAGGCCTGGTCAAGGCCTTCTCGCGCCAGACCGCCGACACGCAGTTCTGCGCCATCGGCTCGCTCAAGAGCAACCTGGGCCACATGGTGGCTGCGGCCGGTGCGGGCGGCGTCATCAAGGCGGCGCTCGCGCTCGAGGCCGAAAGCATTCCGGCCACGCTGCATTTCACGGCGCCGAACCCCGCCATCGATTTCTCGGCCACGCCCTTCCACGTGGCCAACCGGCCGATCCACTGGCCGCGCGCCGCCGAGCCGCGCCGCGCCGGCGTCAGCTCCTTCGGCGTCGGCGGCACCAATGCCCACGTGATCGTGGAAGAAGCGCCTGTGCGCGACGCCGTGGAAAACGGTGTCGGCCCGCAGGTGCTGGTGCTCTCGGCCCGCACGCCTGCAGCGCTGTCGGCCGCGGCCGGCCGGCTTGCCGATCACCTCGAAGCGCAGCCCGGCCAGTCGCTGGCCGACGCGGCCCACACGCTGCAGGTCGGCCGCAAGGCCTTCGCGAACCGCCTGTGCGTGGTGGCCGATTCGGCCGCCCAGGCCGTCGAGGCGCTGCGCACCGCCGATTCGGCCCAGCGCGCCGCCGGCACGGCACCCGCGTGGGAAGCACGGCCGGTCTTCATGTTCCCCGGCCAGGGCGCGCAGTACCACGGCATGGGCCGGGACCTGCATGCGCAGCATCCGGCCTTCCGCGCGGCCTTCGACGATTGCCTGCGTGCCTTCGAAGGTGCGATGGACGCCGATCTGCGCCAAGCACTCCAGTCGGACGACCCGGCTGCCCTGTCGCCGACCTCCGTCACCCAGCCCGCCACCTTCGCGCTCGAATACGCCATGGCCCGCCAGCTGATCGCGCTGGGCGTGCATCCGCAGGCGCTGGTCGGCCACAGCGTCGGCGAGTTCGTCGCCGCCGTGCTGTCGGGCGTGATGCGCCTCGAAGACGCGGCCCGGCTGGTTGCCCGCCGCGGCGCGCTCATGCAGTCGATGGAGCCCGGCTCGATGCTGTCGGTGCGACTGCCGGCCGCGCAGCTCGCGCCGCGCCTGCCCGAAGGCATTTCGCTCGCCGCCGACAACGGCCCGACCGCCAGCGTCGCGGCCGGCCCGACCCCGCTGATCGAAGCCTTCGCCGCCAGCCTCGAAGCCGACGGCATCGTGTGCCGCGTGCTGCAGACCTCGCACGCCTTCCACTCGTCGATGATGGACGGGGCGGTGGCGCCCTTCGAGGCCCTGGTGCGCAGCATGACGCTGTCGGCGCCGCTGGTGCCGGTGTACTCGACGCTCACCGGCGAGCTGCTGACCACCGAGCAGGCCACCGATCCGCGCTACTGGGCCCGCCACCTGCGCGAGACCGTGCGCTTCTCGCCGGCCATCCGCGAAGTGCAGGCCCGCGAGTCGCATCCGCTCTTCATCGAAGTCGGCCCGCGCAACACGCTGACGATGCTGGTGCGCCAGCACGCCGCGGCCGGCCAGCCGGTGCAGGCCGTCGCGCTCGGCAGCGACCGCGGCGACAACGAAACCCTGGCCTTGCGCCTGGCCGCCGGCCGTCTCTGGACGCTGGGCGCGCAGCCCGACCTGACCGTGCTCGACACCCGCACCCGCAAGCAGCGCGTGCGGCTGCCCACCTATCCCTTCGAACGCAAGCGCTTCTGGATCGACGCCGTGCCCCGCGGCGCCGCGCCAGTCGCCCTTGCTGCCGTCGCCACGCCTTCTTCTGCGATCACCTTGTCCACCCCGTCTACCACCCTTCCGGAACCGGCCATGACCGTTGCTGCATCTGCTCCCGCCTCCGCGCCATCGCGCCGCGCCTCGCTGGTTTCCCGCCTGCGCGAGGTCTTCGAGAATGTTTCCGGTGCCGACATGGGCCATGTCGACGGCACCGTGCCCTTCATCGAGATCGGCCTCGATTCGCTGACCCTCACCCAGGCCGCGCTGCAGGTCAAGAAGACCTTCAAGGTCAACCTGACCTTCCGCCAGCTGATGGAGAGCTATCGCAGCTTCGACGCGCTGGCCGAGTTCCTCGACGCCACGCTGCCGCCCGAAGCGGCGCCTGCCGCGCCCGTGGCGGTGGCAGCCGCAGCCGTGGCCCCGCAGCAGGCCGTGGCCGCGATGCCGGTGATGGCCGCGGCGCCCGTGGTGCTTCAGCCCCTGCCTGCGATGACCATGACCGCCGTCAACGGCGGCGCGGTGCAGCAGCTGATCGCGCAGCAGATGCAATTGATGCAACAGCAACTCGCATTGCTGTCGGCGGTGCCACAGGTTCCGGCCAGCCCCGTGCTGCCGGCGCAGGTGGTGGAGCAACCCACGCCCGAGGCCTCCGCCGCGGCTACGGCGTCCAATACCCCCACGGCCCCGCAGGCCGCGGAGCCGGGCGCCGAAGAAGCACTGCCGGCCATCAAGTACGACGTCAAGAAGGCCTTCGGCGCCATCGCCCGCATCCACACGCAGAGCAAGGAGCCGACCGAGCGCCAGAAGGCGCGCCTGGCCGCCTTCATCCGCCGCTACATCGACCGCACGCAGAAGAGCAAGGCCTTCACCGCCGAGAACCGCTCGCACATGGCCGACCCGCGCGTGGTCAACGGCTTCCGCCCGGCCACCAAGGAGATCACCTACCAGATCGTGGTCGACCGCTCCAAGGGCTCGCGCGTGTGGGACATCGACGGCAACGAATACGTCGACGTGCTCAACGGCTTCGGCATGAACCTGTTCGGCTGGACGCCCGACTTCATCAACGACGCCGTGCGCAAGCAGCTCGACCTGGGCTACGAAATCGGCCCGCAGCACCCGCTGGCCGCCGACGTGTCGAAACTGCTGTGCGAGCTGACCGGCTTCGACCGCGCCGGCCTGTGCAACACCGGTTCCGAGGCAGTGATGGGCGCGATGCGCATCGCGCGCACGGTGACGGGCCGCAACACGGTGGTCACCTTCACCGGCTCTTACCACGGCATCTTCGACGAGGTGCTGGTACGGGCCGGCCGCAACGCCAAGGGCATGTCGGCAGCGCCGGGCGTGATGCAGGGCATGTTCGGCGACATTCGCGTGCTCGAGTACGGCGCGCCCGAGTCGCTGGAGTTCATCCGCACGCACGCCGACGAATTGGCGGCCGTGATCGTCGAGCCGGTGCAGAGCCGGCGGCCCGAGTTCCAGCCCAAGGAGTTCCTGCGCGAGATCCGCGCCATCACCGAGAAGTCGCAGACCTGCTTCATCTTCGACGAGGTGATCACGGGCTTCCGCTGCGACCTGGGCGGTGCGCAGAACCTGTTCGGCATCCGCGCCGACCTCGCCACCTACGGCAAGGTGCTGGGCGGCGGCTTCCCGGTCGGCGTGATCGCCGGCAAGCGCCAGTTCATGGACGCGCTGGACGGCGGCGCCTGGCAGTACGGCGACGACTCGGTGCCCGGCGTGGGCGTCACCTACTTCGCCGGCACCTTCGTGCGGCATCCGCTGGCGCTGGCCGCGGCCAAGGCCTCGCTCGAATTCCTCAAGCAGGACAACAACAAGCTGCAGACCCAGCTCAACCTGCACACCGCGGCGCTGGCCGACGAGCTCACGGCCTTCTGCCGCGAAGTCGGCGCGCCGATCGAAATCCGGTACTTCTCCTCGCTCTGGCGCATCACCTGGCTGGAAGACCACCCCCTGCAGGACCTTCTGTTCGCGATGATGCGCAGCCGTGGCGTGCACATCCTCGACAACTTCCCCTGCTTCATGACCGCATCGCATACGCAGCAGGACATCGCCACCATCAAGTCGGCGTTCAAGGAGTCGGTCGCCGAGCTGCAGGAAGCCGAGATGCTGCCGCGCCGCGCCGCACCCAAGATGACGCTCGATCCGTCGCATCCGCCTACACCCACCGCGCGCCTCGGAAGAGACAAGGACGGACAGCCCGCCTGGTTCGTCCCCGATCCGAAGGCCCAAGGAAAATTCACCAAGTACCAAGCATGACCGACGCCGTCGCCACCTTGTCCGCCCCGGACGCCGCCGAAGATTTCGACCCGTTCGCGGGAGGGTTGATCGAGCGCATCGTTCCCACCACCGAAGCACAACGCGAGGTCTGGCTGGGTGACCAGCTGAGCCCCGAGGCTTCGCTGGCTTACAACGAATCGATGCGGCTGCGGCTGCGCGGCGCGCTCGACTCCGCTGCGCTCGCACTCGCCCTCGACCGGCTGGTGGCACGCCACGAGTCGCTGCGCGCGACCATCTCGTCGGACGGCACCGAGCTGCTGATCGGCGAGCCGACGCCGGTGGCGCTGGCGGAACACGACCTGAGCACGTTCGACGCCGCCGCGCAGCAGCGCCGGCTCGAAGAAGACAGCCTCTCCGTCGTGCTGCAGCGCTTCGACCTGGAGCAGGGCCCGCTGTTCCGCGCCGCGCTCTACCGCCTGTCGAACATCGATCACATGCTGATCCTGAGCGCACACCACGTGGTGTGCGACGGCTGGTCGTGGGGCGTGGTCAGCGAAGAACTCGGTGCGCTCTATGCCGAACAGGTCGGCGCCGGCCCGGCACTCGATGCCGCAGCCCAGTACTCCGACTACGCTGCATGGGAAACGAAGGAGTCGGCCAGCCCCGAGATGCAGGCCCACGTCGACTATTGGCTCAAGCGCTACGCCGGCGGCAGCCTGCCGGTGCTGGAGCTGCCGCTGGACCACCCGCGTCCGGCCGTGCGCACCTTCAACGCCTACCGCATCGACCACGTCCTCGAGCAGTCGCTGATCGACGGGCTGCGCAAGTTCGGCGCCACCGCCGGCACCAGCCTGTTCGCGACGATGTTCAGCGGCTTCGCGGCCATGCTGCACCGGATCACCGCGCAGGAAGACCTGGTGGTCGGCATCGCCGCCGCGGGCCAGATGCCCAGCGACATGCCCACGCTGGTGGGCCACTGCGTCAACCTGCTGCCGATCCGCGTGGGTGTCGAGGCGCAGATGCCTTTCGACCAGCTGGCCAAGGCATCGGCCAGCATGCTGCTCGACGCCTTCGAGCACCAGACCCTGGGCTACGGCGCGCTGCTCAAGAAGCTGCCGGTGCCGCGCGACCCGAGCCGCCTGCCGCTGGTGAACGTGCTCTTCAACGTCGACCGCGACGTCGCGCCCGGCGACGGCAGCTTTCCCGACCTGGTGGTCGAGCAGAGCAGCATCGGCCGGCGCTACGAGAACTTCGAGCTCTTCCTGAACATCATGCCGGTGCGCGGCGGGATGCAGATGGAAGTGCAATACAACGCCGACCTCTACGACGAAGACACCGTGCGCCGCTGGCTCGGCATGTACGAGACGCTGCTGCGCGCCGTGGTGCGCGAGCCCTCGCAGACCGTGGGCCGCCTGCCGCTGCTGTCGGACGCCGAAACGCACGCGCTGAGCGCGCTGCAGCCCGCGCCCACGCCGATCGAGGGCGCGCCGCTGATGCACGCCGGCTTCGTGGCGCATGCCGCGTCGCAGCCGATCCGGCCGGCGCTGCGCGATGGCCAGCAGCGCGTGAACTACCGCGAACTCGACGAACGCTCCAACCGGCTCGCCCATGCGCTGCGTGCGCGCGGCATGGGCCGCGGCGAACGCGTGGGCCTGTGCCTGGACCGCAGCATCGACATGTTCGTCGCCCTGCTGGCCGTGCTCAAGAGCGGTGCCGCCTACGTGCCGCTCGACCCCGCCTTTCCGCAGGCACGCCTGGACTACTACGCCGAAGACGCGAAGCTGGGCCTGCTGCTGACCTCGTCGAGCGTCGCCGCCGCGCCCAAGGCCTGGCGCCCCGACGCGGCCGAGCGCGTGCTGCAACTGGACCGCGACACCGACTGGCAGCAACTGCCCGCCACGGCCCTGCCCCCCGGCGCGCAAGACCCGCAAGGCGAAGACGCCGCCTACGTCATCTACACATCGGGCTCGACCGGCAAGCCCAAGGGCGTGTGCGTGCCGCACCGCGCGGTCGCCAACCTGCTGCAGAGCATGATGCGCGAGCCCGGCATCGGCCCCGAAGACCGCCTGGCCGCCGTCACCACCCTGTCCTTCGACATGGCGGTGCCCGAAGTCATGCTGCCGCTGGCCGCCGGTGCCGAGATCGTGATCGTGCAGCGCGAAGTCGCGATGGACGGCAATCGCCTGCGCGCGATGCTCGAGTCGGAAGCCATCACCATCTTCCAGGCCACGCCCGGCATGTGGCGCCTGCTGCTCGACGCGCAGTGGTCCGGCCCGCGCGGCTTCCGCGCCTGGATCGGCGCCGAGCCGGTGCCGGCCGAGCTGTCGCTCGACCTGATGGACCGCACGACCGAGCTGTGGAACCTCTATGGCCCGACCGAGACCACCGTCTGGTCGACTGTGTGGCGCATGGAGCGCCCGCTGGTGGCGGCGCGCGGCGTGTCCATCGGCAAGCCGATGGCCAACACCGGCGTCTGGATCCTCGATGCAAACCTGCAGCCCTGCCCGATCGGCGTGCCGGGCGAGATCTGCATCAGCGGCCTGGGCGTGACGCTCGGCTACCTCGACCGCCCCGAGCTGACGGCCGAGCGCTTCGTGACCACCGCGATCGACGGCGTGCAGACGCTCATCTACCGCAGCGGCGACCGCGGCCGCTGGCGCAACGACGGCCTGCTGGAGCACCTGGGCCGCTTCGACTTCCAGGTGAAGGTACGCGGCTACCGCATCGAACTGGGCGAGATCGAGGCCCGCTGCAACGACATCGACAACGTGGCCCGCAGCCTGGTCGTGACGCGCGAAGACCAGCCGGGCGACGTGCGCCTGGTGGCCTACCTCGCGCCGTCGGCCGGCACCACGATCGACCTGGCCGCGCTCGACCGCCACCTGCGCGCCCGCCTGCCGCAGTACATGGTGCCGCAGCACGTGGTGACGCTCGACGCCTTTCCGCTGCTGCCCAACGGCAAGGTCGACCGCAAGGCCCTGCCCAAGCCCAGCGCCACGCACAAGGACGCCGGCGAACGCCTGGCGCCGCGCAACGAGCGCGAGGCCACGGTCCTCAAGACCATGGAACAGGTGCTCAACCTGCCCGGCATGGGCATCCGCGACGACTTCTTCGCACTGGGCGGCCACTCGCTGCTGGCGGCGCGGCTGACCACGCTGCTCTCGCGCGAGTTCGAGCTGACGGTGCCGCTGCGCCTGCTGTTCGAGGCGCCCACCGCCGAGCGACTGGCCGCGGCCATCGAAGGCTTGAACGGGACCGACGCGCCGCGCCGGCTGCCGATCGCGCACCTGCCCGGTCGCACCAGCGCGCCGCTGACCCTCGCGCAGGAACGCATCCGCTTCGTCGAAGAACTGCATCCGGGCCGCGCGACCTACAGCTCGCCCTCCGCGCACCGCCTGAGCGGGCCGATGGACGTCGCCAAGTTCAAGGCGGCGCTGGCCATCATGATCGACCGCCAGGCCTCGCTGCGCACGGCCATCGGCAAGCACCCCGAGTCGGGCGAGCCGGTCGCGCTGATCTCGCCGAAGGTCAGCTACGACCTGCCGGTGATCGACCTGAGCCACGTGCCCGCCGACCAGCGCGAGACCGAGCTGGTCGAGCGCATGCACGAGCTGGCCGACAACCCGATCGACATCCACAAGGCGCCGATGCTGCATGCGGCGATGTACCGGCTGGCCGACGACGACCACGCCTTCGTGTTCGTGCCGCATCACCTGGTGTGGGACGGCTGGTCCTTCGACGTGCTCCAGAGCGAGATGTCCGCGATCTACGGCGCGCTGGTGCGCGGCGAGGAACACGGCCTGCCCGCGCTGGCCGCCACCCACGGCGACTATGCCGACTGGTACTCGAAGTGGCTGACCGACCCGGGCTTCGAGACGCAGCTGCGCTACTGGAAAGACCGCTTCGCCAACTCGCCCACGCCCAAGGCGCTGCGCCCCGACATGCCGCGCAAGGCCGGCATGAGCGGCCAGGGCGGCGGCCTGTGGATCACGATCGACGCGCAGCTCACCAACCGCCTGCGCGAGCTGTGCCAGCGCCACGACGTCACGCTGAGCATGCTGACGCTCGGCGTCTACCTGGTGATGATGAGCAGCATCATCGAGAGCCGCGCCATCGTGGTCGCCACGCCGGTGCGCGGACGCGAGGCGCCGGAGCTCGAGAACGTGATGGGCTTCTTCAACAACGTGCTGCCGCTGTCCTTCCAGGTCGATTCGAGCCTGCGCTTCGGTGAATTCATGCGCTACGTGCGGCAGGAACTCATCGCCGTGATGAGCAACCAGGAAGTGCCCTTCGAGCGCCTGGTGGAAGAGCCCGAGTTCAAGGAACGCGCCCAGGGCGTGGGCCTGTACCAGGCGCTGTTCTCGTTCCAGGACGCCCGCGAACGGCCGCGCGACATCGGCAACCTGCGCCACAAGCAGATGCACCTGCCGCAGCGCGGCGCCACCGACGACCTGGGCATCTGGCTGATGGACAAGCCGACGGGCCTCGAAGGCGCGGTGGTCTACAACGCCGACATCTACAAGCGCGAAACCGGCGCTGCCTTCAAGGAGCGTTACCTCGAGCTGCTGCGCAGGGTGGCGGAGCAGCCCGACGCCACGCTGGCCACGCTGTCGGCACCCGAAGGCTCGGAAAGCGCCGTGTACCTGCAGCGCCTGGCCGCCAGCGACGCGCCGACGCCCACCACCGCGCAGACGGTGGCATCGCGGCCGGCACAGCCGCAGGTGCTGCTGCTGCCCGAGCAGGCCAAGCTGGCGCAGATCTGGGCCAGCGCCCTGGCCGTCGACGTGAACGACATCCGCGCCAACGACAACTTCTTCGACCTGGGCGGCGATTCGCTGCTGGCGATGCGCGTCGTGCAGCAGGCCGAGCAGGTGATGGGCTTCCGCGTGGAGCCGCGGCGCTACGTGTTCGAGAGCCTGGGCCAGCTGGCCTCGGCCGCGGCCGGCACCGCGATCGACGCCGCACCTGCGGCGCCGGCTGCTGCCGAAAGCGGCACCAAGCGTGGCGGCCTGCTGGGCCGCATGCTGGGCTGGGGCCGCAAGGGCTGAGGACCACCGCGATGACGATCCTGCAACTTTCCACCACCACCGCCCACTGCCGCCTCTGGCAGGTGGACCTGGACGCCACGCCGGCACCGCAAGCCGTGGCTTCGCTGTCGGAAGCGGAATGGGAACGCGCCAGGCGCTTCGTCTTCAAGCGGGATCGCAATCGCTTCATCGCCGCACATGCCGCACTGCGGGAGATTCTGTCGTCGCAATGCGGCATCCCGGCCTCGATGCTCGAGTTCGCGCTCGGGCCCTTCGGCAAGCCGATGCTGGTCGACGGCGGCGGGCTGCATTTCAACATGAGCCACAGCCAGTCGCTGGCGCTGATCGCCGTGGGCGACGATGCCGAACTGGGCGTGGACGTCGAACTGCTGCGCCCGATGCCCGACGCCGAGGCATTGGCCAACAACTATTTCAGCGCCGACGAGCGCAGCGCGCTGGCCGCCCTGCCTGCCGAGGAACGCGAGCGTGCCTTCTTCTGCTGCTGGACCCGCAAGGAGGCCTGCCTCAAGGCCACCGGCATGGGCCTGTCGGTGGATACCCGGAGCTTCGAGGTCGGCGTGACGCCCGAGACCTGCGAGGTCCGGATCGGCGCGGGCGACGATCTCGTGCATCTGGCACTATCGTCTTTCCATGATGTCCAGGGTGCGCTGTGCGCCGTGGCCCGCCTGGTGGCCCGAGAGGCCGCCGCGGCACCGCAGCTTCAGCCACAGCGCCCGCTGGTCGAGCAAGAGATTTGCGTATGACACCGATGCTCTTCGGCCCCGCCTCCAGGCAGCTGTTCGGGCTTTACCACGCACCGGAGCGAGACGGCAAGCTCGCGGTGCTGATCTGCATGCCCCTCGGCCAGGAAGCCGTGCGTGGGCACCGCATGTTTCGCGTGCTCTCCGACCGCCTCGCGCGCGCCGGCGTCGCCGTGCTGCGCTTCGACTACCACGGCAGCGGCGACTCGCCCGGCGACGACATCGACGGCGACCTCGAGGGCTGGCGCCGCGACGTCTGCACCGCGCACGAGGAACTGCGCCGCCGCGCCGGAGACCGCCGCATCCTGTGGCTCGGTGCCCGGCTGGGCGCGACCCTGGCCGTGATGGCCGCCAAGAGCGGCCGCTGCGACCCGGGCCGCCTGATCCTGTGGGACCCGATCGTGGACGGCACGCGCTACATGGACTCGCTGCGTGCGGGCCACGTCGATGCGCTGGAGCGCTCCTTCTGCGTGCCTGACACCGACTGGCGCCGCCGGCTGGCGCGCGACCCCGACGCCTTCACCGACGAGCTGTTCGGTTTCGGCGTGTCGCCGCTGATGCGCCAGCAACTGCGCGCGCTGACACCGAACACGCTGCAGCTCACCGCGCTGCACGAAACCGTGGTCCTGGCCGATGCCGAGGACCAAGCCGCTCACCAATGGGCGGGCCAGGAGACGGCCCGCCACATGCCGCTGCGGATCGCGGCCTTTCAGCACCCGCTGATCTGGACCTCCGACCCGCATCCCAACAACGCCATGGTCCCCACCGAGGCGTTGCAACGTCTGCTGGCAGAAGTCCATGACTGACTACAAAGAGACACCCGTCCAGTTCGGGCCCGACGGCTCGCTGATCGGCATCATCACCACGCCGGCCGACGGCCCGCTGGCACCCGTCGCCTGCCTCATGCTGAACATGGGCGCCAACCACCGCATCGGCCCGCGCCGCATCAACGTCAAGCTGGCGCGCCAGATGGCGGCTCGCGGCATGAGCAGCGTGCGGCTCGACCTGGCCGGCCTGGGCGACAGCGGCCCGGCCAGCGGCTCCGAGCATTTCCTGACCCAGGCCGTGCTCGACCTGCAGGCCGCGATGAACCTGATCCAGACCATGCTGGGCGTGCGCCGCTTCATCGTGATCGGGCTCTGCTCGGGCGCGACCAACGGCCTGTCGCTGGCGGTGGCCGACGCGCGCGTGGTGGGCCTGCTGATGTTCGACGGCTACGCCTTCCCGGGCCGCCGCGCGCAGCTGGAGCGCCAGTTCCGGCGCGCCCTGGCAGTGCCGACCAACCCGGCGGTCATCGGCAAGACCGTGCGCTGGCTGAAGCGCAAGTTCTCGCCGCAGGCGGCAGCGGCCGCCGCGGCGCACATCTTCGAACCCGATCCGCCGGAGGTCACGGCCGCCATCTTCCGCCGCTCGATGACGCAGGTGGCGGAGCGCAACGTCTCGGTGCTGCTCTTCTACACGGGCACCGTGCACGTGGTCGACCGCGGCCGCGACCAGCTCGGCCCCTTCGCGCAGGAAGACTTCACCCAGCGCTTCGAGTACCGCTTCATCGGCGACATCGACCACAGCCTGACCTCGATGGCGTCGCAGCAGACCTTCATGGAAGTGGTGTGCGACTGGGCGCTGCGCGTGGTGCAGGGCGCGACCGCCGCACCCGCCGGTATCACTGCGACGACCGGTCGCAGCACCCAGCAGCTTGGCAACCGCATGGTGAAGGGCTCGCTGCAGCACGACGTGGTGAGCTGAAAGACCTCGGAAAGGCCTGGGAACAAGCGATCGACGGAGGTTACTGACGACGGCATGAACACACTGCCGCTCGACTGCCTCGTCGACAACTTCTTGGCCTGCGAAGGCAGAACTCCCCCGATTCCCGACGAAGCCGGCATCTACAGCGTGCCGATCGACGACACACATTGGCTCGGCGTGCAGCAGAGTTCGTCGGGCGCGAGTTTGATGTTCTTCGCGAACCCCGGTGCTAAGGCGGCAACGCACGGCGCTGGTCGAGGGAGCGAGGACGACGAAGGCCGCATCGATTCGCAGCAGCAGGCCGAACCGGAAGAACTGCTGGAACTCGGCATCGATGCCGATGGCAGCTGGATGCTGAGCACGGACCGCCTCCGGGGACGCCATGTGCTTTGGATTCGGATCGATCGCGAAAGCATGGGCCACGCCGAGTTCGCTCGAGTCGTCGGCAACCTGCGCTGGCGCTTTGCACTGTGGGACCGGGTCCTGAACGTCGGGAACGAAGGGGCGGCGTAGGTGACTCAGGGGGCTCCATGACATCCCAGGGGTCCGCAGCATGTTTCCCAGCCTTGAGTCGTTCACGCGCCGCATCAAAACCGGCGTCAAACAAAGCGTCGATTCGTTACGCAAGTCGGATCAAAAGCCATCCGGTGCCGAGGCCCCATCGAACAGACCCTACCCTCCGTCGACGACCAAGGCGAAATGGCCGGAGCATTTGATTGCGCTCTTCAACGACCTCAGCACGGGCTACAGAAGCGGAAACGAGCTCTTTGTCGTCATTGACCTCGTGCACGCGATCGGCCTCACCGAAGCCGCATGCAAAGAGCTTCTCGACAGCGGCGGGCTGCAGGAGCTGATCGTCAAGATCCAAAGCCGCGCCGTCGTCTTCAAGGACGGCGAGTTGAAAGGTTTCGCGCCCTATCTGGCATTGCTCCTCCAGCGCATCGTCCTGACCGACACGCGTGCCGCCCGACGCTTCTTCTGCCTCTTGAGCCCCGAGGTGGCCGCCGAACTCACGAAGTCGCATGCCTACGAATGCATGCAGGCCTGCCTGAGAGCGAAAGGATCGGCGGAAGACCTCGAGGCCAAACCCGAGGCCGCTCGCTTCCTTCGCCAGGTCGAGAAGATTCTCGATTCAGGGATCAGCGCTTGCGCAAGGGACTTGGAGCTGTTCGTTCGAGGCTGTCCGCCACGCGCGCGAGACGAACTCATCTTGCTGCTCGAGCGCAACGAGTCGGTCGTGCGTGCAGCGTGCGACCAGTCGCCGACCCTCGATGAAGCGATCGAGAAGCTGACAGCCTTCTGGGAGCCGCTGGACGTGAAGCTGACGCTGTCGATCGGGCGAATCAACCTGGCACTTCACGACGCCGAGCCTCACGCGGCGAAGATGCTTCAAGAGACCCAGGGAAAGGAGAACGAGGAGGCCAGGCGAGAAGGCAGGGAACCCAGGCTGCGCGGGCTGGGGCTGCAATTTCTCGACATCGAACCCATACCCCTCTTGATCCGCGAGGCCGCGGACAGCTTCGGCCAGCGTCCCGACGCACTCAGGCATCTGATCACCAAACTGTGCCGCGGCAAGGCGACGTCGCAAGAACAGGCGAAATTCGTGAGCGGTTTGCTCGTAGAACTGCGTCGACGCGAGAGTTCGGAGAAGAAGCCCTTCGACATGCAACGCGCGATCTCGGACGCCCTTATGTCCGGCATGCCGGGCCCCGCGGTGAAATGGGTCGCCACTGCGCTCCACCATCAAGGGAGCAGCGACGATGCCGAGCGCCTGGTCTCGGCCCTCGAAGCCATGCTCGAGTACCCGGGCATGAAGCTGCCTCAGTTGATGGCGCTGCAGCAGTTGGCGGAAGTGGCCCGCAGTGACATCGACAACTCGGTACGCATCGACCTGCGTGAGTCGTTGTGTTCCAGGCTCGAGATGCTTCAAAAGACGGCACGAGACCGAGTTGCGCCGCCATCGTTCGACGAAGCATTCGAATTGCGCAAAGACCGCGAAAGAGATATCGAAAGGGTTCGGGCGGCTCAGGCGCGGAAGGACCGGACGCCCGTCGAGCTTTCAAGTGCCGCCCAAGGAGCCATCGAACTCATGTCGGCCGACATTCCCGTGATGGAGAAGATCTACGAGGCGAAGCCGATTTTCAACAGGATGAACAGCCAGCAGAGCATTCGGGACGTCGTCGTTGAATTGGGAGGCCGCCACCTCGTCAGCGAATTCTTCGGGCTGCTCGTCGGAAGCATGATGGTGTACGGCACGCCACAGCAGGTTGCGATGGCGCTGGAAGTCTTGCTTGAACGAGGCTCGAATGAAGCCGATCGAGGCAAGCTGGCAAAGGGGTTGGTATCGGCGTGGTACGCAGTCAAGCAAGAGCTGGGACTAGGCCCGTCGCAAAGCACGAAGGGCCTGATCGATGCACTCAACGAATTGCAAAAAACCGGCGACAAGACGGGCGGTAAGACGGTCGACGAAATGCACAACCATCAAGATTTCTACAAACACTGTCGATCCCAGATCCTGCTAGCCACCACGGGCCATGACCACAAAGAGAGCGCCAAGATTTCCGAAGTTCTCAAGACGCTGGGTCAGGGGTAGCCGGCGTTGATCGTCGGTATGCCGATCTGATGTGTGCGGCCAGACTGCCTGCCAGTCCGGCGAGTGATCGGCCACCGCGATGCACCAGGCCGATGTCGCGATGAAATGCGTGGCGACCCAGATCGACAGCCCGCACTGCGGCCGGCCAGCGCCGGTACGCGGCGGTCTGCGGCACCAAAGCCACGCCGACGCCCTTGCCCACCAGCGCCACGATGGCGTCCAGCTCATCGAGCTCGCAGATGTCCTGCACCTCCAGGTGCGCCGCACGCAGGAAGCGGTCGACCTGGCGGCCGCCGAAGGACGCACGGTCGTAGCGCACGAAGGGCTGTTCGGTCAGCAGTGCCGCCCAGTCGTCGCCCTGGACTCGCTTGGGCACCAGCAGGCAGAAGGGCTCGCGCGCCAGCGTGGTCCAGCGCAAATCGCTCTGCAGCGCGAAGGGCGGTCGGATGATGACGGCCATCTCGATGTCGCCCGCATCGACCCGGTTCAACAGCTCCATCGACACGCCGGGAAAGACGCGCGTGCGGCAGTCCGGCACCTCTCGATGGAATGCCGCCAGCGCCTCGGCCAGTTGCACGCGCTGCGCCGACGCGATGGCGCCGATGTCGAGCGGCACCGCGGCGCGCGAGGCCGCGTGGCGCGAGCCCAGCTGGGCGTAGAGCCGGATCAGCTCGGTGGCCTGAGCCAGCGTCTCCTGGCCCTTGGCGTTGAGGCGGGCCGATCGGCCGGTGCGGTCGAACAGGGCCAGGCCCAGCTCGGCCTCGAGGCGCTGCATCTGCGCGCTGACGGCTGCCTGGGTGAGGCCGATCTTTTCGCCGGCGGCGGCGAAGGTGCCTTGCCTGGCGACGGCTATCAGGGTCTTGAGCTCGCGGATCATTCACAAATTCTCTTGATGCTGGGCTCAAAAATGTATTGATTTTTCTTTTTCTGATCCAGGCCTACGATCGGGGCTCCCGTTTCTTTTCTGCTTGTCTCTTGTTCTTTTCTCTGCCCCTGCGATGAACGCCCCCACCACCAACCCCGCCCTGCTCTCTCCCTTCCACCTGGCCTTTCCGGTGCACGACCTGGCCGCCGCCCGCCAGTTCTACGGCGAACTGCTGGGCTGCCCTGAAGGCCGGAGCTCGAACGAGTGGATCGACTTCAATTTCTATGGCCACCAGATCGTCGCCCACCTGGCGCCCGGCGAGACGGGCACGACAGCGCTGAATGCGGTGGACGGCCACGGCGTGCCCGTACGGCATTTCGGCATCGTGCTGCCGATGGCCGACTGGGATGCGATGGCGAGCCGGCTGAAGGCGGCCGGCACGAAGTTCGTGATCGAGCCCTACATCCGCTTCAAGGGCGAGCCGGGCGAGCAGGCCACGATGTTCTTCATGGACCCCTCGGGCAACGCGCTGGAGATCAAGGCCTTCGGCGACATCGGCCAGCTGTTCGCCAAGTAAGCCCGGGCGGGCCGGCGCGGATCAGGCCGCGTGGCCTGCCGGCTGCTGCTGTGCGCCCGCTTCGCCCGGCAGCTCCTGCATCGGCCCGCTGCCACTGTAGCGGTCGAGCGCCAGGTAGATGGCCGGCGTGATGTAGAGGGTAATGACCTGCGAGAAAATCAGCCCGCCGACCACCGCCACGCCCAGCGGCTGGCGCAGCTCGGCACCGGCGCCCAGGCCCAGCGCGAGCGGCAGCGCGCCCATCAGCGCGGCCAGCGTGGTCATCAGGATCGGACGAAAGCGCAGCCGGCAGGCCTCGCGGATGGCGGCCTGCGGCTCCATGCCCTGGGAGCGCTGCGCCTCCAGCGCGAAGTCGATCATCATGATCGCGTTCTTCTTGACGATGCCGATCAGGAGCAGGATGCCGATGGTCGCGATCAGCGTCAGGTCGAAGCCGAAAAGCTTGAGCGAGAGCAACGCGCCCACCGCCGCCGATGGCAGGCCGGCCAGGATGGTGAGCGGATGGATGTAGCTTTCGTACAGCACGCCCAGCAGCACGTAGATGACCAGCACCGCCAGCACCAGCAGCACGGCCTGGCTGGACTGCGAACTCTGGAACACGGCCGCGTCGCCGCCGTAGCTGGTGATGATCGACTGCGGGATCTTCAGCTCGCTCTTGAACTGGTCGATCTTGCCGGTGGCGTTGCCCAGGGGCACTTCGGGCGCCAGGTTGAACGACACCGTCACCGCCTGCAGCTGCCCCTGGTGGTTGACCGAGGTCGGGCCGACCGTTCGCTTGACGGTGGAGAAGGCCGACAGCGGCACCAGCTGGCCGGCCTTGTTGCGCACCGACAGGCGCGACATGTCTTCCTCGAACTGGCGGTCGTCGTCGGCCGCCGAGAGGATCACCTGGTAGGTGTTGCTGGGCGCGTAGATGCTGCCGATCTGGCGGTCGCCATAGGCGTTGTAGAGCGCGGTGCGCAGGTCGCCCACGGCGACGCCGAGCACGCCGGCCTTGTCGCGGTCGATCTGCAGGGTGGCCTGCAGGCCGCGGTTCTGCGAGTCGCTGGTCACGTCGCGGAAGGCCGGGTCGGCGCGCATGCGCTCCATCAGCTTGTCGGCCCACTCGTTGAGCGCGCCGGCGTTCACGCTCTGCAGCGTGTACTGGAAGCGCGCCTTGCTCTGGCGGCCGCCCAGGCGCAGGTTCTGCACCGGCTGCATGTAGACCGCGACGCCGGGGATTTCGCGGAAGCGCTTACGCAGTTGCTCCAGCACCTGCGGCATGGCCGGGCGCTCGCCGCGCGGCTTGAGCACGGCGAACAGGCGACCGGCATTCTGCGTGGCGGTGGGACCGCCGACACCGATGAAGGAGTTGACGTAGGCCACGCTGGGGTCGGCCTGCAGCGCGTCGGACACGCGGTCCTGCAGCGCCTTCATGGCGGGGAACGAGATGTCTTCGGCGGCCTCGGTCGTGATCTGGATCTGGCCGATGTCCTCTTCGGGGAAGAAGCCCTTCGGGATGGTCGCGAACATCCAGGCCGTGGCCGCGAAGGTGGCAGCGGCGACGCCCAGCATCACCTTGCGGTGGCGCAGGGTCCAGTCGAGCGTGCTCAGGTAAGTGGCGTGCACCCAGCGGTAGCCGCGCTCGAAGGCGCGGCCGATGGCGGTGCCGGGCTCGGGATGGTGCTCGTCCTCGTCGTCCTCGACCACCACGCCGCCTTCGCGCGGCTGGTGGCGCAGCAGTCGGCTGGCCAGCATCGGCACCAGCGTGAGCGAGACCACGGCCGAGACCATCACCGCCAGGCCCACCACCACCGCGAATTCGTGGAAGAGCAGGCCGATGACGCCCGGCATGAAGAAGACCGGGATGAACACGGCTACCAGCGAGATCGAGATCGAAATGATGGTGAAGCCCACCTCGCGCGCGCCGCGCAGGGCGGCGGCCATGGGCTCCATGCCGCGCTCGACGTAGCGCATGATGTTTTCGAGCACCACGATGGCATCGTCCACCACCAGTCCCACCGCGAGCGTGATGCCCAGCAACGACACGTTGTCCAGGCTGTAGTCGAAGGCGTAGAGCAGCGCCACGGCACCGATCAGCGAGATCGGAATGGTGGCCGCCGGAATCAGCGTGGCGACCACGCGGTGCAGGAACAGGAAGATGACCAGCACCACCAGCAGCACCGTGCCCAGCAGCGTGAGCTGCACGTCGTGCACCGCTTCGCGGATCGAGATGGAGCGGTCGTTGGTGACGTTGATCTCGACCGACTGCGGCAGCTCCTCGCGGAAGCGGGGCATCAGGGCGCGCACCGCGTCGACCACCTGCACGGTGTTGGCATTGGGCTGGCGCAGCACGGCCAGCGAAATGGAGTTCTGGCCGTTGAAGGTGCTGGCAGTCTTGACCGACTCGAAGCTGTCTTCGATGGTGGCGACCTCGTCCAGCCGCACCGGTGAGCCGTTGCGCTGCCCGACGATCACCTTGGCGAAGTCGGCGGCGCGCAGCATCTGCTCGTTGGCCTGGATGGTGAGCGTCTGGCGCGGGCCGTCGAGCACGCCCACGGGCGTGTTGGCGTTGGCCAGCCGCACCGCGTTGGCCAGCTCGTCGAGCGTGATGCTGCGGGCGTTGAGCAGGTCGGCATCGGCCTTGATGCGCACCGCGAAGGCCTTGCGGCCGTACACCGCGACCTGGGCCACGCCGTCGATGGTCGAGAGCGTGGGCGACACCAGGTTCTCGGCATAGTCGTTGAGCTCGGCCGGGTTCATCGAGGGCGAGACCATCGAGATGAAGAGCACCGGCGCATCGGCCGGGTTGACCTTGCGGTACGAGGGCATCTGCGTCAGCTCGACCGGTAGCTGGCGCTGGGCCCGCAGCAGCGCGGCCTGCACGTCGACCGCGGCCGCGTCGATGTCGCGGCTGCTCACGAACTCGAGCGTGATCGAGCTCACGCCCTGGGTGTTGGTCGAGCTGATGGTCTGCAGCCCGGGGATGGTGGAAAACTGCTTTTCGAGCGGCAGCGCGACCGATGAGGCCATGGTGTCCGGGCTGGCGCCCGGCAGCTGCGCGTTGACGTTGATGACCGGCGTGTTGTAGCTGGGCAGTGCGGCGACGGGTATCTGGAAGTAGGCGAAGATGCCGGCCACTACCGCTGCGGCCGAGAGCAGCACCGTCATCGCGGGACGACGGATGCAGAGCTCTGAAATGTTCATGTGCGCTCCCGCTCCGCGATCACGGCCTGCTTGACCGGCTCCGCAGAGGCCGCGCTGCCGGGCGTCGTCTCGGGCGAACCGGCCGGGCGCGGTGGCGGCTGCGTGGCGGAGGTGTCGAGCCGCACCTTGCCGCCGGGGCGCACGTTCTGTTTGCCCTCGATGACCAGCTGCTCGCCAGGCTCGACGCCGCGCACGGCGGCCTGGGTGCCGAAGTTGTGCAGCACCTGGATCTTGCGGCGGGTCGCCTTGCGCTCGGCATCGACCACGTACACCGTGCTGCCCTCGGACAGCATCATGATCGCGGCCGCCGGGACGACGGTGGCGCCTTCCAGCGTGCGCACGGTGACGCGCGTTTCGACGAACTGGCCGGGCCACAGGCCCTGATCGGCGTTGTCGAACACGGCCTTGGCGCGCACCGTGCCGATCAGCGGATCGACGGTGTTGTCGACGAAGTTGAGCGTGCCCTTCACCGGCGTGCGGCGGCCGGGCACCAGGGCCTCGACCGGCGTGCGGTCGCGGGCGGCGGCCAGCAGGTCCTGCAGTCGGCCTTCGGGCACCGGGAAGCTCACGGCGATCGGGTCGAGCTGGGTGATGGTCACCAGCGTGAGGGTGGGCTGCACCAGCGTGCCCGGGTAGATATTGACGGCGCCGATGCGGCCCGCGATGGGTGCGCGCAGCGTGGCGTAGCCCAGCGCCACCTGAGCCGACTGCACCGCGGCCTTGTCGGCGGCCACGGCGGCGCGCTGCGCTTCGAGCTGCGACAGGGTGGCGTCGGCAGCGGCCTTGGCGATGAAGTTCTGCGCCACCAGCTCCTGGCTACGCCGGTACTGGCGCTCCAGGTCGGCCATGGTGGCCTCGTCCTTCTGCTGCTGGGCGCGGGCCTTGGCCAGATTGGCCTGGTCCGGTCGGTCGTCGAGGCTGAAGAGCAGCTGGCCCTGCTTGACGAACTGGCCTTCCTTCACGTGGACTTCGCGCACGGTGTTGGTCACTTGCGGCCGCAGCTCGACGCTGTTGAGGGAGACGACACTGCCGTTGACCTGCACCGTGACCGGCACGTCCTGCTTCTGCGCCGAGGCCAGCGTGACCAGGGCCGGCGCACCGCCACCGGCGGCCGGTACGGCGTTCTTGCCGGAAGCCACGGGTGCCCCGCCGGCCGCGGCGCTTTGCGTGCGGCTGCCGGACCATTTCCAGGCGCCGGCCGCGGCCAGGACGATCACACCCGCGAGGGCAAGGACGAGTTTCTTGTTCATGAACGCTTTGGTATGGGTAGAAAGGCGTCCGCAGCTCTGCGAGGCGCACTTTTGCCTGACATTGGCTATTGGAGCAGTGGTGTGGGGCCCGCGTCTATCACCGCCGTAAAGTTAAGTAAAGCGGCCATGAAGGAACGCACAGCTGCGTCGTTCGAAGGCCGGCGTCGGCGAGGGCGACCGATAGAATCGCGCCCACCCCACAGCCTCTGGATGAACACCATGAACCGCTGCAAACCTTCCTGGAATGCTCTCGTTTTCGTAGCATTGTGCGCCGTGCTCGCGCCGGCTGCGGCGCAAGAGCCTATTCAGACGCAGAACGAAGCCGCGCTCGGCGGCCGCAACTTTCCCCAGAACACGCTGCGCGGCCGCTTTATGGTCGTGAACTCGCCCGAAATCCAGCTCGACGGCCAGCCCGAGCGCCTGGCGCCCGGCGTGCGCATCCGCAGCGCACAGAACATGCTGGTGGTGCCGGCCAACCTGACCGGCCAGAACCTGCTGGTGAACTACCGGCGCGACCCCGCCGGCCAGGTCAACGAGATATGGATCCTCACGCCCGACGAGGCGCGGGCCAAGCGGGCGAGTGCCGACAAGCCCCTGCTGAACTTCTGGCCCTTCGTGGCCGACACCGGCCCACGCGACGACGGCAAGACGCCGTTCGACCAACTTCCGCGCTACGGCCAGTAACTGGCTCAGCCCCAGGCTCGCTCACTTCGCGCAGCCGCCAACCCCCTCGCCGGGGGCGACACCAGCGGCCTGGCGCAGCCAGTTGCGCGGTGTCGCGCGATGGCGCAACACATTCACGGGAAATTTCGATGACCACCCCCAAAAAAGCCTTCATCAAGACCTTCGGCTGCCAGATGAACGAGTACGACTCGGACAAGATGGCCGACGTCCTGCGCGCCGCCGACGGCTACGAGCTCACCACCGACGTGGAAGAAGCCGACCTGATCCTCTTCAACACCTGCTCCGTGCGCGAGAAGGCGCAGGAGAAGGTGTTCTCCGACCTGGGCCGCGTCAAGCACCTGAAGGCGCGCGGCGTGAAGATCGGCGTGGGCGGCTGCGTGGCCAGTCAAGAGGGCGCGGCCATCATCGCGCGCGCACCCTACGTCGACGTGGTGTTCGGCCCGCAGACCCTGCACCGCCTGCCCGAGATGCTGCACGCGCGCGAGCGCGCCGGGCAGCCGCAGGTCGACATCAGCTTCCCTGAGATCGAGAAATTCGACCACCTGCCGCCGGCGCGCGTGGACGGTGCGACCGCCTTCGTGTCGATCATGGAAGGCTGCTCCAAATACTGCAGCTACTGCGTGGTGCCCTACACGCGCGGCGAGGAGGTCAACCGCCCGCTCGACGACGTGCTGGTCGAGGTGGCGGGCCTGGCCGACCAGGGCGTGCGCGAGGTCACCCTGCTCGGCCAGAACGTCAATGCGTACCGCGGCCGCATGGGCGACACGGCCGAGATCGCCGACTTCGCGCTCTTGATCGAATACATCGCCGAGATCCCGGGCATCGAACGCATCCGCTACACCACCAGCCACCCCAACGAGTTCACGCCGCGGCTGATCGAGGCCTACGCCCGCGTGCCGCAGCTGGTGAGCCACCTGCACCTGCCGGTGCAGCATGGTGCCGACCGCATCCTGATGGCGATGAAGCGCGGCTACACCGCCATGGAATACAAGAGCACGGTACGCAAGCTGCGCGCCATCCGCCCCGGGCTGGCACTCAGCAGCGACTTCATCGTCGGCTTTCCGGGCGAGACCGATGCCGACTTCGAGAAGATGATGAAGCTGATCGACGAGCTCGAATTCGACAACAGCTTCAGCTTCATCTTCAGCCCGCGGCCCGGCACGCCGGCCGCGCAGCTGCACGACGACACGCCACACGCGATCAAGCTGGCGCGCCTGCAGAGGCTGCAGGCCGCCATCGATGCCAACGTCAAGCGCTTCGGCCAGGAACGGGTCGGCACGCTGCAGCGGGTGCTGGTGGAAGGCCGCTCGCGCAAGGACGCCAGCGAGCTGATGGGCCGCACCGAGTGCAATCGGGTGGTCAACTTCGAAGGCGACCCGCGGCTGGTCGGGCAGATGATCGACGTGCGCGTCACGCGCTCGCTGGCCTATTCGCTGCGCGGCGAGGTGCCGACCGCCGAATCGAGGCTGGTGCAGATCGCCCAGCCCGCAGGGGCCGCCGCCTGATGGCGGGCCTGAAGTCGGCGCGCGGCTCGTTCCAGCAACTGCTGCTGTTCGCGTTCCTGCTCATCACCGCGCTGCTGGTGGGCGTGTCGCTGCGCTCGGTGTTCCAGTACGACACCTTGATGGCCCAGAGCCGCAATGCCGCCGAGCGCGCGCTCACGCTGTCGGGCGCGGCGCAGTCGCTGGCGGAGCGCAGCGCCGCCATGGAGCGCGCCGGCCGCCAGTCGCTGGTGCTCAACGACGGCGTGCTGCGCCGGCGCTTCGAAGACGCCGCGCGCGACGCGCGCCAGGTACTGGACCGGCTGGGCGCCAACGGCCTGCCCTCCGTCGGCCTCGACCAGTGGCGAGCCCAGCTCGCGCTGATCGAAGGCCTGATGAGCGGCGCGCCCGAAACCTCGCTGGCGCGCGAAAGCTCGATGGCGATGCAGTTTCGCGATCTCGACGGTCTGAACACCAACATCGCGCAGCAGGCCCAGTTCCTGATCGAGACGCAGAACAACGCGCTTGCGCAACGGCTCGACAGCGCGCGGCGCCGCCTGATGCGCGAGGTGATGGCGGCCAGCGCGCTGGCGGTGGCGCTCGCACTGGCCTTCGGCATCTGGCTGGCTCGGCCCTTCAAGCGGCTGGAGCGTGCCATCGTCGGCCTGGGCGAAAACAGGCTGGACGAGCCGATCGACATCAAGGGCCCGGCCGACGTCCGGCGCGTGTCGCAGCAGCTCGAATGGCTGCGGCTGCGGCTGACGGAACTCGATGCCGACAAGGCACGCTTCCTACGACACGTCTCGCATGAGCTCAAGACCCCGCTGGCCGCGCTGCGCGAAGGCGTTTCGCTGCTGGAAGACGGCGTGACCGGCGCCTTGAACCCGGCCCAGCGCGAGGTGGCGCAGATCCTCAACCAGAACACGATCGCGCTGCAGGGCCAGATCGAAGCGCTGCTTCGCTTCAACGCCGCCGCGTTCGAGGCACGCGAACTGCGGCGCCAGCGCACGCCGATCCTGCCGCTGATCGAGGAGCAGATAGAGGCCCAGCGCCTGCAGTGGCAAGCCAACGGCCTGACGGTGCGCGCCGAGGGCGAGCCGCTCGCGCTGGTGGTCGACCCGGTGAAGCTGGGCACCGCTCTGGCCAATTTGCTGTCGAACGCCATTCGCTACTCGGCCCGCGGCGGCACCATCGCCATCACCGTGTCGAGCACGGTCGACCGCGCCGCCATCGAGATCCAGGACGCCGGGCCCGGCATCGCCGAAGGCGACCGCGACCGCGTGTTCGAGCCCTTCTACCGCGGCGAACGCCAGCCCGAACACGCGGTCAAGGGCACCGGGATCGGCCTGTCGATCGTGCAGGAGTACATTGCAGCTCATGGCGGCCGCATCACGCTGCTGCCGGAGGGACCGGGTGCGCGCTTTCGCATCGAGCTTCCGCGCTCCGCCTGACCACCCTCCACGCGCATTCATCCGACCCATGTTCCTGTCTTCGATCGTCCGCAGATCCGCCCTGGCCCTGACCGTCGCCGGCGTGTCCGTGCTGCTTGCCGCCTGCGCCACACCGCCCGTGCCGCCGGCCGAGTCCGTGGCCGTGCAGCCCGCACCGCTTCCGCCGCCACCGCCCGCACCGCCGCCGGTGCAGCCGGTCGAGGCCGAACCGATGGCGCCGGCCACCCAGCCGGCGTGGATCCTCATGCAGCAGACGCAGGGGCCGGTGGCCGCGCTGCTGGTGTACGCCGACCGCGTGCGCCCGCTCGGCGGCAACGAACTGGGCGCCGAAATCGCCCGCCTGGGCGAGCCCGGCGACGTTCCCGTCGCGCAGATGCAGCTGGCGCTGGCCCTGGCGCAGACCCGCTCGGCGGCGGACCTCGCGCGCGCGCTGGGGCTCATCCAACGCGTGATCGCCAACACCTCGAACGACGCGCAGGTGCTGCATCCGCTCGCCCGCCTGCTCGCCGCTCGCTACCAGGAACAGCGCCGGGTCGAGGACGACCGCGACCGCCAGGCGCAGCAGTTGCGCGACAGCCAGCGCCGCATCGACCAGCTGAGCGACCGCATCGAGGCGCTGCGGGCCATCGAGCGCAGCTTCTCGCGCCCCAACAATCCGCCGGCCAGCGTTGCGCCTGCCGCGCCCAAGCCCGCCCAATG
>NZ_LYVO01000019.1 GCF_001984055.1 Variovorax sp. KK3 | reverse complement strand
GGAGGAAGGGGATCAGGTTGCAGGCGCGCGCAGCGCGATCCATGCGTCGAGTGCGCACGCGCCGGCGCCCGAGGGCAGCACCGCGACGGGGTTGAGGTCGATCGCTTCGATGTGCTCGCCGTAGAGCTCGCCGATGCGGGCCAACTGCACGAGCACTTGCTCGAAGGCCGCACGGTCCGCCGGCGGCGCGCCGCGAAAGCCGTCCAGCAGCCGCGCGGCACGCGTCTGCTCGACGAGCGCATGGGCTCGGGCAGTGTCGACGGGCAGCAGCGCCAGGCTGCTGTCGCGCAGCAGCTCGACCATCACGCCGCCGCTGCCGGCGATGAGCGCATGTCCGAAGGGCGCCTGGCGCGAGAGGCCCGCGATCATCTCGATGCCCGAAGAGACCATCTCCTGTACCACCACGCCATCGATGCGCGCATCGGGCACACGCTGGCGGACGGTGACCATCATCTCTTCGAACGCGGCGCGGACGTCGGCCTCGTTGGTGAGATGGAGCCGCACTCCGCCGGCTTCGGTCTTGTGGGCGATGTCGGCGGAGTCGACCTTCATCGCGACGGGAAAGCCGATGGCCATGGCGGCCTGCGCCGCCTGCGCGGCATCGGCAGCGCGGGACTCGCGCGTCACGCGGATGCCGTGCTCCGACAAAAAGCGCTTGGCCTCGTATTCCGACAGCGGCTGGCCGGATGCGAAACGACTTGTCCACGCGGGGTCTGCCGCAGCCGGCGCGGCGCTGGCGGACTCGGCTTCGGCGTCGGCCTGCCACGCATGCCAGGCCAGGAAATGCGCGATGGCTTTCAGCGACGCACGCGCGCCCTGCAGAGCCGCGACCTGCGTGCCAGCCAGCGGCGCGATGGTGGCAGGATGCAGACCGCCGCCGATGTTGCTGTAGAAGACGATCGGCTTATCGACCTCGCGGCTCACCTGCGCGGCGGCGTCGGCGAGCGCGCCGTAGTTCTTCGCCGCCTGCGGGCTCAGCCCGGGCGGGCAGTCCTGCGACACCGCCAGCGTCGCGACCTTCGGGTCGGCGAGCAGGATGCGAATGGCGCCCGCGTACATCGCCGGATCGCTGACCGCGGTGCCGGTCGCATCGAGCGGATTGCCCGGCGTGGCATACGACGGCAGGCATCGGCGCAGGGCATCGAGCGTGGGGGCGCCCAGCGCGGCGAATTCGACACCGGCCTCCTGGGCCAGATCGCAGGTCAGCGCCACTTCGCCGCCGCTGATGTTGATGACGGCGATGCCTTCGCCGGACGGCGCCGGGTTGTCTTGTGCCATGAGCGCGCAGGTTTCGATCAGCTCGTCCATGTCGTCGACCAGCACCACGCCGGCGCGGTGAAAGAAGTCGGCTGCGGCCGCATGCGAGCCCGCGAGGGAGCCCGTATGCGCCGCCGATGCGGCAGCACCTGCAGCCGATCGCCCGACCTTGAGCACCACCACCGGCTTGCCGGCCTCGCGCATGCGGCGCGCCGCCTCGACGAAGCGTGCGGGATGCCGCACCGATTCCATGAAGAGCGCTGCGACGCGGGTGGCCGGATCGGCCGCGAAGAAGCCGAGGTAGTCGTCGACGTCGAGCATGGCGCCGTTGCCCACCGACACGACATGGCTCAGGCCGAGGCGGCCCGTGCTGCTCAGCGCGACGCAGGCCGAGCCGGAATGCGAGGCCACCGCCACCGCGCCGGCCTGCTGCGGCACCGGCAGCGGCGCGCTGTACAGGGCCATGCGGCCGTGCACGTTGCTCAGGCCCAGGCAGTTGGGCCCGCACACGATCAGTCCGGTGCGTTCGCACAGCTCGGCGAGTTGCGCCTGCAGCGCGCCGCCCTCTGCACCGGTTTCGGCGAAGCCGCTCGCGAAGACGACGGCCGCGCGGATGCCGCAGCGCGCGGCCTCGTCGAGCGCTTCGACGACGCGATCGGCCGCCAGCGCAACCGCGACGCAATCGGGCACTTCGGGCAGGCTGCGCAGGTCGCGGAAGCAGCCCAGTCCTTCGACTTCGACGGCGCTCGGATGCACGGGGAAGATGCGGCCCGGGTAGCCGACGGCGATGAGATTCTTCATCACGCGATGGCCCAGCGCTTCGGGGCGCGTCGAGGCGCCGAGCACGGCGACGGAGGCGGGCCGCAGCAGCGGCGCGAGGTCGGGCATGGTCATGCCGGTGGCCTTGAACATCGAGGGATTCCTTTCCGCAACACGCCGTGGAGTCATGGCGTTCGAGTGGCGTGAAAGCGAATCTATAGACGCTCAATGCGCCTCGCAATCATCGATTAATTCCATTTGTGTTCTCGTTGCGAGAACACATGGCGATGCCGTGGGGTGCGGATCTACCGCCGGGAGGGCGCCTTCAACGCCGCATCGATCTGCGCCACCATCGCAGTCGCCGCCACCGGAAGATGTCGCCCCTTGCGCGCTATGCACACCAGCACCTGTGGCCCGATCAAGGCCTCGCGAATCGGCACGAAGGCGGCCTCGTGCCGCTCGCGCGCATGGTGAAACAAGTGCTGCGTGAGGATCGCGATGCCCACGCCGGCTTGCGTCGCGCTGCGCATGATCTCGTACGAATTCGTCGTCAGCACGGCACGCGGCTTGACGCCCACGCGGGCGAACATCAGGTCCAGCGTGGCCCGCAGCGCGAGCGAGCTGTCGGGCATCACCAGGTCGTATTCGGCGCATTCGCTCAGGCGCACCGAGCGGCGCTTCGCGAGCGGATGATCGCGCGGCACCATCACGCCGCTGTCGACGTTGCGCCGGATCAGGACATTCAGGTTCTCGTTCAGCTGCGGGTTGAAGGCCACGGCGAAATCGATCTCGTCTTCCATCACCAGTTCGACCAGCCGCGTCGAGCTGCCCGCGGTGACGCGGTAGTCGATTTCCGGGTGCGCCTTTTTGAAGCCGATCAGCAAGTGCGGCAGCAGCTCGCGCCAGATGCCTTCGTTGACGCCGAAGTCGACCGTGCCGCGCCGCAGGCCCTGCAGTGCGTTGAGCTCGCTTTGTGCCGCGGCCAGCTCGCTCATCGCGCGCTTGACGTGGTGCAGCAGGATCTCGCCCGCAGCCGTCAGCTTGAGTCCGCTGCGCCCCCGGCCGCGCTCGAACAGCAGCGTGCCGAGCTGGTCTTCGAGGTGCTTGACGTGCCGGTTGATCGCGGACACGGCGATGTGCGTCTGCTCGGCCGCCTGACGGAACGACCCGGCCTTCGCCACCTCGTGGAAGTAGCGCATCGCCACGGGATGCTTCAGGGAGAAGGCGGGTTCGGTCGGCACGGGTGTCCTCGAATCGTGGAGGGGCGGTAAGCCCCGAGGTATAGCTGATTCGGCCCGACGGTCTAGGATGGCTGCCGGAGGTGCCCGCATGACCATGACCCGTCCCGCTGTCCTCGACCTGATCGGCAACACGCCGCTGGTGCCCGTCACCCGGCTGGACACCGGGCCCTGCACGTTGTTCCTCAAGCTCGAATCGCAGAACCCGTGCGGCTCGATCAAGGACCGCGTGGGCCTGGCGATGATCGACGCGGCCGAGCGCGACGGACGCCTGAAGCCCGGCGGCACGGTGGTCGAGGCCACGGCCGGCAACACGGGCCTGGGCCTCGCGCTGGTGGCACGCGCCAAAGGCTACCGCGTCGTGCTGGTCGTGCCCGACAAGATGGCGACCGAGAAGGTGCTGCACCTCAAGGCGCTCGGCGCGGAGGTCCACACCACGCGCTCCGACGTCGGCAAGGGCCATCCCGAGTACTACCAGGACTACGCGGCGCGCGTCGCCAAGGAAATACCCGACGCCTTCTTCGCCGACCAGTTCAACAACCCCGACAACCCGCTCGCGCATGCGTCGAGCACCGGCCCCGAGATCTGGCAGCAGATGGGCCACGACGTCGATGCGATCGTCGTCGGCGTCGGCTCGGGCGGCACCGTCACCGGCCTGACGCGCTACTTCCGCGAGGTGCAGCCCGGCCTCTTCTTCGTGCTGGCCGACCCGGCCGGGTCGGTGGTGGCCGAATACACGCGCAGCGGCACGGTTGGCGAGGCCGGCTCGTGGGCCGTCGAAGGCATCGGCGAGGACTTCATCCCCGGCATTGCCGATCTCTCCGGCGTGAAGAAGGCCTACTCGATCAGCGATGAAGAGAGCTTCGGCACCGCGCGCGAGCTGCTGCGCGCCGAGGGCATCCTGGCCGGCTCGTCCACGGGCACGCTGCTCGCGGCCGCGCTGCGCTTCTGCCGCGAGCAGACGAAGCCGCTGCGCGTGGTCAGCTTCGTGTGCGACACGGGCACGCGCTACCTCTCGAAGGTCTACAACGACCAGTGGATGCTCGACCAGGGCCTGCTCGCGCGCGAGCGCTTCGGCGACCTGCGCGACGTGGTCTCGCGCCGCTTCGAGGACGGCAGCGTGATCAGCGTCGGGCCAGACGACACGCCGCTCACTGCCTTCCAGCGCATGCGCCTGGCCGACGTGTCGCAGCTGCCGGTGCTGGAGGGCGAGCAGCTCGTCGGCGTGATCGACGAGTCCGACCTGCTGCTGAGCGTGCATGCCGATGCGGCGCGCTTTCGCGCCAGCGTGAAGGAGGCCATGACCGACCTGCCCGACACCTTGCCTTCGAGCGCCAGCCTGGCCGAACTCGAAGCGGTGCTCGACCGCGGCCTGACCGCGATGATTTCGGACGAGGCCGGCTTCCACGGCCTCATCACCCGCACCGACCTGCTCAACCACCTGCGGAGAAAGCTGAAGTGAGCCAAGACAACGACACCCAACACGATCGCGACCTCGACTTCGCCACCCGCGTGATCCACGCCGGCCAGTCGCCCGAGCCCTCGACCGGCGCGATCATGCCGCCCATCTTTGCCACGTCGACCTACGTGCAGCAGAGCCCCGGCGTGCACAAGGGGCTGGACTACGGGCGTTCGCACAACCCCACGCGCTGGGCGCTGGAACGCTGCGTGGCCGACCTGGAAGGCGGCTCGGCCGCGTTCGCCTTCGCCTCCGGCCTGGCGGCGATATCGACCACGCTCGAACTGCTCGACGCCAACGCGCACATCGTCTCGGGCGACGATGTCTACGGCGGCACCTTTCGCCTCTTCGAAAGGGTGCGCGCGCGCAGCGCCGGACATCGCTTCAGCTTCGTCGACCTGACCGACCCCATGCGATTGCTGCAGGCGCTGACGCCCGAGACGCGCATGGTGTGGGTCGAAACACCCACCAACCCGCTGCTGCGGCTGGCCGACCTGCGCGCCATCGCCGCGATCTGCCGCGAGCGCGGCATCCTCTGCGTGGCCGACAACACCTTCGCCAGCCCCTACGTGCAGCGGCCGCTGGAGTTGGGCTTCGACATCGTCGTGCACTCGACCACCAAGTACCTCAACGGACATTCGGACGTGATCGGCGGCATCGCCGTGGTGGGGCGCGAGGATCGCCACGCGGAATTGCGTGAGCGCTTGGGCTTCCTGCAGAACTCGGTGGGGGCGATCGCAGGACCGTTCGACAGCTTCCTCACGCTACGCGGGGTGAAGACGCTGGCCTTGCGGATGGAACGACATTGCGCCAACGCGCTGGCGTTGGCGCAATGGCTGGAGACGCAGCCTCAGGTGGCGCGCGTGCACTACCCGGGATTGCCTTCGCATCCGCAGCACGCGTTGGCGAAGCAGCAGATGGCGCAGGGCTTTGGCGGGATGATCTCGCTCGACCTGCGCACCGACCTGGCCGGCGCGCGGCGCTTTTTGGAGGCGGTGCGCATCTTCTCGTTGGCTGAGAGCCTGGGGGGCGTGGAGAGCCTGATCGAGCACCCGGCGATCATGACGCACGCGACTATTCCGGCTGAGACGCGGGCGCGGTTGGGGATTGGGGATGGGCTGGTGCGGTTGTCGGTGGGCGTGGAGGCGCTGGAGGATCTGCAAGCGGATCTCACCAGCGCATTGGACATGATCAGCCGCCCATAGGGGCGCTGCGCAGATTGTGTGTTCCGCACCATTAGGAGCTCTTCGGGCGATGACTTCGCGAAGTCGAGCAATTGCGCGAAGCTCTGCTGCATGTCCTATACGTGCTTTTTATTTTTTTCCTTGAGCAATCCCAGATTTTTGGCGATGGCCAGCACTGATTCTGGCGTTTGCTGCCGAATGTCTCTAAGGATCAATTGATTCATCAGATGCCGGTATTTCGAACGCGGCGCGCGAATGTCAAGGGAGTATTTCTTGCCACGTGACAAGTTTCCTGTTATCAGCATAACCGCGTGTAGAAGCTTTTCCGCCTTTTGATCGCCCAGCGGCATTGTTTGCACTCCTTTCCAGATCATGAAATATTGATTTTCTTGCTCGCGCGCGAGTATTTCTCTCATGTGATCTTCAGTTATGTTTTCTTCGGAGATCTTTGGCTCGTAATACGTGGATAGTTGTCTGGCGTAATTGATGTATTCTTCATACGCTTCGGTGTCTTTGAGTTGTTGTTTAAGTGAAATTTGTGCTGAATTTATTTTATTTCGTTCCATTAGATTTTGCATGAGACCCCAACACATGCGTAAGGAAGAAGTGATGGGTTGGAGTCGAATAAGAGTGTGATTCTGCGAAATATCCAGTTCCGATGCGTCTATCTTGTCAAAAGCCTCTTGGGGCAGGTGCAATTCTCGGATTGACTTATTGTGATTCAGCACATTAACAAGCGCGACGACGAGGTTTTTGTCGAAGGTTGGGTTGTCGGCGAGTTCAATGATTGTTGGGCCTGTCCCGACGCCCTGTTCTTCGCGCCTTGCGATTAATTCATGAATTGTTTGCAGATCGCTTGAAGTCAACTCACAATCATTAAAACTAAATTCAACAATACGCGATCTTCCGGTGGAGTTGATGAGATCGGCCATTTTGCCCTTGAGGTTATGCTGGCCATCGAGTTTCAGTTCCCTCAGTTGCGTGCATTGTTTTACCCCTTCGATCATGATCGAAATGTGGCTGGGCATCAGGGTGCCAAATTTAATGTCCTCGATTCCCTGATTCCCGTATAAGCCCCAAATTCCGGTGTTGGAGAGATTCAAGCATTCGAGACATTCCGCGTGAGGCAGCAATTTCAAAAACTCACTGATTCCGCCGCTGAAAGACGTTTGGCTCAGATCCAGGGACGTCAGTCGATGCAGAAACGAAGGCGTATTAGCCAATGCCGCCACGAGGTTGTCCGCGTGCTGCCTCGTCATCATCATGCCCTTTAATGCAAGGCTCGTGATACCGCGCCCCGCCATTTTTTGAAGCACCTGCTCGCACGCAAACCTGTCGTGGGTGCTTTCAATCAATTGTTTCGTAAGCTCGCTAGCAATATTTGGTTCGTTACTTACTGAGAGGTCAGTAGGTGTATCGAGGGGTTGCGGCGGAAGCGAATTTCTATATGAGTTTTTAAGTATTTTTTGGAGAATCATGACGTTAGCGATCTCACCGGCGAAATTGCCAGCGGCACTATGTGGCACTTGTTGACCCAGGAGTTCCGCGTTGGCGTGGCTACGCCAGGCGCAGTTAATTGGTGCTCAACGTTGCAGGTCGCCCGCGAGACTGGCGAGTGTTTCCGCAGGAATCACGCCCTGCGCAAGGTAGTTGGTGTGGTCACATCCGACCCTGACCTGCGCCCCGGCCCGCACTGCCGCGCACTGCGAATCGCCAAACTCGAAGCGCAGGAAATGCACCGCTGAGGTCTTCTGCTCGTTCTCACGCTCGAGGTCTTCATCCGCAATCGCATAAACGCGCGCATGCCCTTCGACCTCCACGAACACCCGGTCCTCCACCCCGATCAACCGCGCCAGCTCGCGCTGCCGCTCGGGCACCTCGGTGTACTCGATCAGCATGGTCGCCTTCCAGTTGCTCCCATCGGGCACCAGCGGCAGGTAGGCGTCGATCTCGCCCTGAATGCCTTCTTCCTCGAAGATCTTCTCGATGTGCAGCATCTCCTGGATCTGGCGGCGGATGGTGACCTCGTCTTCGAACTGCACGCTCACATGCTCGCCCAGTCGCACGGTGCGCAGCTTGCGGTGGGCGATGAATGCCGCCGCGCTGGACTTGCGGACCTTGGCATAGGCCTCCAGCGTCATCAGGCTGTCGCGGGTGATGGTCATGGCAGCTACTCCAGCCCGTAGGCGATGCGCATCAGGCTCAGCGGATGCTGCAGCCTGGCGGCGGGCAGTCCTTCGTGGCCCATGCCCTGCGCGATGTGGTGGCCGGCCAGCGCACAGTCGCTGCTGATGTAGTCGGGCTGGTCCTTGCCCATCGACTTGAACACCGGCTTGCCGATCTTCATGGCCACCGGGTGGTAGGGGGTCTTCACGCCGTAGGTGCCGGCGTGGCCTGAGCAGCGCTCGACCGTGTTGAGCTTCACGGGCACGGTCTGGCCGATGAGCTTGAACATCTCCTCGGTCTTGCGGCCGATCTTCTGCACGCGGCCGTGGCAGGGGATGTGGTAGCTGACCTTGTCCAGGCCGGCCTTGAAGTCGGTCTTGAGCAGGCCGTCCTTGTGGCGCGCCACCAGGTACTCGAATGGGTCGAACATCGCCTGCTGCACCAGCTTCACGTCCGCATCGTCGGGGAAGAGCAGGGGCAGTTCCTGCTTGAACATCAGCGTGCAAGACGGAATGGCCGTGAGGATCGCGAAGCCGTCCTTCGCGTACTTCGCGAGCACGGGGATGTTGGCCTCCTTGTGCTTCGCCACGCCCTCCAGGTCGCCCAGTTCCAGCTTGGGCATGCCGCAGCAGCTTTCCTTGTCGACGATGGTGTAGGGAATGCCGTTGTGGCGCAGCAGCTTGATCAGGTCGAAGCCGATGCCGGGCTCGTTGTAGTTGACGTAGCAGGTCGCGAAGATGGCCACCTTGCCCGGTGTGCGCTCGCCATCGACCACGGGCTGCGCCTTGTCGTCCTTGGGCGCGCTCCAGCGAAAGCGCTTGGTGGCCAGGTCGGGCAGCCAGGCATCGGGGTGCACGTGCAGCGCACCGTCGAGCAGTTTGCGCATCGGCTTCGTGCGGTTGAGCGCGTTCACTGCCTGCACCACCACCGGAATGCCGGCGAACTGGCCGTGCACGTCGGTGGAGGCCAGCAGCTTCTCGCCGCCCGCGACGCCGCCGTTGCGGAACTTGATGGCCTTGGCGCGCAGCATGGTGTGCGGGAAGTCCACGTTCCACGGATGCGGTGGCACGTAGGGGCACTTGGTCATGTAGCAGAGGTCGCACAGGTAGCACTGGTCGACCACGCTGCCGAACGCCTTGGGGTCGACGCCGTGCACCTCGCCGTCTTCGGTGGCGTCGACCAGGTCGAAGAGGTTCGGGAAGGCCTGGCACAGGCTGACGCAGCGGCGGCAGCCATGGCAGATATCGAAGATGCGCGTCAGTTCGCGGTCGCAGGCAGCCTGGTCGTAGAACTCGGGGTTCTTCCAGTCCACCGGATGGCGCGTGGGCGCCTCGAGATTGCCTTCTCGATTCGTCATGCAAGGACTGCGGTTGCGCGCGCCGACGACAGGCAGGGCGCGCACTGCGCGCCGCTGCACCGGTGCCGGCCGCCGCGCGACCGGGTCAGTCGACCAGCGCCTCGAGGGCCTTGCTGTAGCGGTTGGCGTGCGAACGCTCGGCTTTGGCCAGCGTTTCGAACCAATTGGCGATTTCGTCGAAGCCCTCGTCACGGGCCTGCTTGGCCATGCCCGGGTACATGTCGGTGTACTCGTGGGTTTCGCCGGCCACGGCGGCCTTCAGGTTGAGGCGGCTGTCGCCGATCGGCAGGCCGGTGGCGGGGTCGCCCGAGCCTTGCTCGAGAAACTCGAGGTGACCATGTGCGTGGCCCGTTTCGCCTTCGGCTGTGGAGCGGAACAGCGCCGCGACGTCGTTCTGGCCTTCGATGTCGGCCTTGTTCGCGAAGTACAGGTAACGCCTGTTGGCCTGGGATTCGCCTGCGAAGGCGTCCTTCAGGTTCTGCTCGGTTCTCGAACCTTTCAATTCCATGGCTTTCTCCTGGGAGTGGCTAGGGTTGTGCAAGTAGAACCGTCGCGGCCGGCCGAAGAGGTGGCGGGCACACGGCGCCCCCGCAGCCTACGCTAGTTGTCGTCGGGGCGGCAATACAAAGCCTCAATTGGGGTCATTGAGGCTGGCAATCGCACGGCACGGCATCGCATCGCCATCGCCATCGCCATCGCAGACGCTGCCGATGAGCAGCATCACGGCAGCACGGCCTCGCGTAGCTGAGGGAAGACCTTCGACACCTTGCCCAGCAGGTAGTCGCCATAGATGCCGTCGAATGCATGCACGTTGGCCCGGTCCCAGCGGGTGGCGCTGTCGTCGACCAATGCCGGCCTGGGTAAACCCTCGATCGGCTTCACGCGCGAGTGGTAGTTGGGATCGAAGAACAACGGAAAGGACAAGCGGTCGCGCCCAGACGTATTGCGCAGCACACGGTGCGGCGTCGAGCGATAGAGGCCGCCGGTCATGCGGTCGAGCATGTCACCGATGTTGATGACGAAGGCATCGGGGATCGGCGTGGCGTCGATCCAGCCCTCGGCCGTGCGCACCTGCAGGCCGCCGATGTCGTCCTGGCGCAGGATGGTGAGCAAGCCGTAGTCGGTGTGCTCGCCCACGCCCCACGCCACGTCCAGGCCTTCGGGCACCGGCTGCGTGGGGTAGTTGAAGAGCCGGAACAAGATCAGCGGGTCGGCCGTGTAGCGCTCGGCGAAGTAGCCGGCGGGCAGGCCCAGGCTCAGTGCGATGCCTTCCATCAGCACGTGGCCCAGGCCTGTGGCCGCGGCCATGTAGTCGAGGATGGTCTCGCGCAGGCCCGGCACGGCCGGGAACAGGTTGCGGCCATGAACGGGCGTGCGTGCCAGCACCAGCGGGTCGTCGTCCGGCAGCTCGGTGCCGAGGTACAGGCCCTCCTTCCAGTCGGGCCGGCCCGAGGTCAGCTCGCCGCCGGTCGGAAAGAACCCGCGCCATGCGCGGCCGCCGAGCGCCATGCGCCAATGCATCTTGGTGGCCTCGGGCAGGGCGAAGAAGTCGCGGCTCAGGTCTTCCAGCCGCTGCGTGAGCGCACGATCGACGCCGTGGCCGGTGGCGTAGAAGAAACCGTGCGCGCGGCAGGCTTCGCCGATCTGCGCGGCGACCGCGGCACGCTCTGGCGCGCGTGCGACCAGCGGCGCGACGTCGATCACCGGGAGCGAACGCGAAGAGCTCATCGAATGCAGGCTATCAGACTCGAACTCAAACGGCATGGGCAAAGGGCGTGCGGATGTCGGCAAGGAACTGCTGCGCGCGCGGGTGCTGCGGGCGGTTGAAGAAGTCGTCGGGCGTGGCGCGTTCCAGCACGCGGCCGGCGTCCATGAAGAGAACGCGGTCGGCCACGTCGCGCGCGAAGCCCATCTCGTGCGTGACGACCACCATCGTCATGCCCTCGCGCGTGAGGTCGCGCATCACCAGCAGCACCTCGCCGACCATTTCGGGGTCGAGCGCGCTGGTGGGCTCGTCGAAGAGCATCAGCGGTGGCTGCATCGCCAGCGCCCGCGCGATCGCCACGCGCTGCTGCTGCCCACCCGACAGTTCGGTCGGGAAGGCATCGGCCTTGTGCGCCAAGCCCACGCGTTCGAGCAGGGCCATGGCGCGCTCGGTGGCCTCGGCGCGCGAAAGCCCGCGCAGCGCGATCGGCGCCAGCGTGCAGTTGCCGATCACCGTCAGATGCGGGAACAGGTTGAACTGCTGGAACACGAAGCCGATGCGCGAGCGGAAGTCGTTCAGGTCGATGTCGCGCGCATGGATGTCGCGCCCGTCGACGATGATGCGGCCGCCCTGGATCGGCTCGAGCCGGTTGATGGTGCGGATCAGCGTGGACTTGCCCGAGCCCGACGGGCCGCAGACCACCACCACCTCGCCGCGCGCGATGGTCTCGCTGACCTCGACCAGCGCGTGGTAGCTGCCGTACCACTTGTCGACCTTGTCGAATTCGATCATGCGGGTGCCTTCGGGGCCTCGCGGGCCGTGGTGCGCTTGCCGGTCCGCGCTTCGAGCCAGTAGGCGAAGCGCGACAGCCCGAAGCACAGGATGAAGTAGGTGAGGCCCAGGATCAGGTAGACCTGGACCGGCTTGGTGAAGACCTGCGTGTTGATCTGCGATGCGATGAACGACACCTCCGCCAGGCCGATGATGTAGCCCAGTGACGTTTCCTTGATGGTCGACACGAACTGGTTCACCAGCGACGGCAGCATGCTGCGCAGTGCCTGCGGCAGCACCACGAGGCGCATGGTGCGGCCCCAGCCCAGGCCCAGCGAGCGCGCGCTTTCCACTTGCCCGCGCGGCAGGCCCAGGATGCCGGCGCGCACGATCTCGCCGATGTAGATGCCGTCGAAAACCACCAGCGCGATCAGCATGGTGGTGAACTGGTCGGTCTTGACGCCGGTCACGCTGGGCAGGAAGAAGTAGGCCCAGAACACCACCATCAGCAGCGGCGTGCCGCGCACCACGAAGGCCACCGAGGTGACCGGCCAGCGCAACCAGCGCCAGGGGCTCACGCGCGCCAGGCCCAGCAGCAGGCCGAAGGGCAGTGCGAGCACGAGGCCCAGGGAGGCCAGCACCACGGTCAGCGCGAGTCCGCCCAGCGGGCCATTCGGGTACTGCCCGATCAGGAAGTAGACCCAGTAGTCGCGGATGAGGTCGATCACGTCGCGTGCCCCGGTTTCACATCGCCCTCGGCGGATAGCGGTACTGGTACCAGCTGGCCGCGCCGGTGATCAGCAGCGACACCGTCAGATAAGCCGCTGTGGCGAAGGCGAAGGACTCGGCGCTGCGGAATGTGGCGCTTTCCACCTGTCCGGCCTGGTACATGAGCTCGGCCACGCCGACGACGGTCGCGATGCTGGTGCCCTTCCAGAGATTGAGCGTCTGCGAGATCAGCGGCGGCACGGTCACGCGCAGCGCCTGCGGCAGGATGACGCGGCGCATGGTCGCGAGAAAGCCGAAGCCGAGCGCCCGGCCTGCTTCCATCTGCACCGCGGGGATGGCGCGGATGCCGCTGCGGATGTCCTCGGCCATGTACGCCGCCGTGTAGAGGCCCAGCGCCACGATGGCGCTCATGGCCTCGATGCGGCCGGCATAAAGGCGTTCCTTGATGCTGTCGGGCAGCAGCTCGGGCGCGCCGAAGTACCAGAACAGCATGTGGGCCAGCAGCGGGATGTTGCGGATCGACTCGACATAGGCGAAGCCGATCCCGCGCAGCGCCGCGACCGGCGACAGGCGCAGCAGCGCCACCGCCAGGGCCACCGGCAGCGCTAACGCGAGCGAGGCTGCGAGCAGCTGCAGCGACAGCAGGAAACCCGCGACCAGCATGTCGTGGTACTGGCCGGACACCAGGAGCGAATAGTCGAAAAGCGGCATGGGCGATGAGATGCCGGTGCCCCGGCGTGAGCGCGGGGCACATGGTACGCATCCGCGGACGGGGGCGGTGGGCCGCCCCGTCCGTTGATCAGCGGATCAGCGGATCAGCGGATCAACTGTCGATCTTGTCGCTCTCGATCTTGAAGTTGCGCTTGTCGAAGCCCGACTTGGTCTTCGGGCCGTACCACTTGATGAAGATCTTGTCGGCCTCGCCTGATTTTTCGAGTTCGCGCAGCGTGTCGTCGACGACCTTCTTGAGGTCGGCTTCGCCCTTCTTGATGCCGATGGCCAGCGCCTCGGTGCTCAGGTTCTGCGGCAGCACCACGTACTGCGTCTTCTGCGGGCCCAGCTTGGCATAGCTGTTGAGCAGCGCGGCCTCGTCGTCGACGTAGCCCACGCCCTTGCCCTGCTGCAGCGCCTGGAAGGCCTGCTGGCTGGTGTCGAAGGTCACGACGTCGGCCGTCGGCACCGCCTTGCGGATGTTCGGCTCTTGTGTGCCGCCGCGGATGGTCAGCACCTTCTTGCCGCCGAGCTGCGACACCTCGGTGATGTTGCTGGTCTTCTTGACGATGGCCTTCTGGCCGGTGACGAAGGTGGTGAGCGAAAACTCGATCTGCGCCTCGCGCTCCTTGTTGTGCGTGAGGCCGGCCGCGACCAGGTCGACGTGGCCCTGCTGCAGCTCGGGAATGCGCGCGGCCACCGCGATCTGCTTGAGCACGGGCTTCACGCCGATCTTCTTCGCGATGGCGTTCACCAGGTCGACCTCGTAGCCGATGATCTCGCGCGTCTTGGGGTCGATGAAGGTGGCGGGCTCGTCGGTGCCGAGCACGCCGACGACGAGCTGGCCCTTCTTCTTGATGTCGGCCAGCTGATCGGCCTGCGCGATGGTGCCGATGAGCAGGGTGGCCGCAGCGAGGGCGGTGGCGGCGAAGGCAAAACGCATCTCTTGTTCTCCAGAGCAAAGGGGGCAGGCACCTTAGCAACAAAAGCCTTCGCGGCGAAATACCGCATTCACATATGCATACTGCCGACATGCAGATTCAAGAGAAACCACCCTTCGACACGCCCTTCGAATGGATCGGCGGCGAAGACAAGGTCCATGCGATGGTCGAACGGTTCTACGACCTGATGGAGCTCGAGCCCGCCTATGCACGGTTGCGGGCCGTCCATGGCCCTTCGCTGGACAACGCGCGCCAGCGGCTGTTCTGGTTCCTCTGTGGATGGCTCGGCGGGCCCCAGCACTACACCGACCGCTTCGGCCATCCGATGTTGCGGGCGCGGCACATGCCCCAAAGCATCGGCGGCCATTCGATCGGCATCAAGGAACGCGACGAGTGGCTGGCCTGCATGGGCCAGGCGATGGAAGAGACGGGTGTGCCCGAAGGCTTGCGGGCACGACTTCGCGACTCGTTCTTTCAAACCGCCGACTGGATGCGCAACCGCAACGGTTGAAGAGCGGCGTCAGCGCCGCGTCGGCGTCAACAGCACCACAAGCGCCCCGGCCCCGCCCTCGGCCGGCTTGGCCTGCACGAAGGCCAGCGTCTCGCTCTTCTGTATCAGCCAGCGCTGCACCTTGGCCTTGAGCACTGGCTGGCGCCCCGGCGAGCCGAGCCCCTTGCCGTGTACCACGCGCACGCAGCGCACGCCCAGCTTGCCGGCCTCGCGGATGAAGCCGCCCAGGGCTTCGCGCGCTTCGTCGCTGCGCATGCCGTGCAGGTCGATCTCGCGCTGGATGCTCCATTCGCCGGCGCGCAGCTTGCGCGTCACCTCGGTCGGAATGCCGGGGCGGCGAAAGCTCATCGCGTCGTCGGCGTCGAGCAGGGTGGTGACGTCGAACTCGTCGGACAGCGACTCGCGCAGCACGCGTTGCTCGTCGAGCTGATGCTGCACCGGGATCGGCGCAGGCGGCTCGGGTGCCAGCGTCACCGAGGCGTTGCGCCGCAACGGCTGAGTGGTGCCGACGGCACGGGCGAACAGGTCTTGCTCCGCGGCGCGCTTCGCCTCGGCCGCGGCGCGCGCGGCTGCTTCGGCAGCTTCGCGTTCGCGCTGATCGGCCAGCGTCTTCTGCACGCCCTTGAGGTCGGAAAGGCTCTTGAGTGCGGGGGGCTTGCTTCTGGGCATGACCCGGCCGAGCATACGCGCCCGGGCCCGGCGGCAGCGTCAGACCAGCCCGCGCTCCGCCATCGACAACGAGCGGCCGGGTGCCACGATCACGTGGTCGAGCACTTGTACGTCGATGAGCGCCAGGGCGGCCTTGAGCGCGTTGGTCAAGGCTTCGTCGGCCCGCGAGGGCTCGACGCAGCCGCTGGGGTGGTTGTGCGCCAGGATCACGGCGGCCGCGTTGTGGTGCAGCGCCCGCGCCACCACTTCGCGCGGGTAGACGCTGGTCTGGGTCAGCGTGCCGCGAAAAAGCTCTTCCAGTGCGATCAGCCGGTGCCGGGCATCGAGAAAGAGCGCCGCGAAGACCTCGTAAGGCCGTGCTGCGATCTGGAGCTGGATGTGCTGCTTGACCGTCTCGGGGCTGTCGATGACCGCGCGCTGCTTGAGCTCTTCGGCCGAGGTGCGACGGGCGATTTCGAGCACGGCGAAGATCTCGGCCCGCTTGGCGTTGCCGCCCAGGCCCTTGATGCGGCGCAGATCGTCGACCTTGGCGTGCAGCAGGCCGGCCAGTCCGCCGAAGGAATGAAGGATTTCCTGCGCGAACTGCAGGACGTTCTTGCCCTGGGTGCCGGTGCGCAGCAGCAGTGCCAGCAACTCGGCATCGCCCAACGCACCCACGCCTTGCGTCATGAGTTTTTCACGCGGGCGCATCTCCAGGGGAATTTCGTCGAAAGACATGGCTGGAATGGGCTCTTGGGCCGCTCCCTAAAATACGGGCCCCGAGTCTATAGCGATCCCCGACCGTGTCCTCCACCTCTTCCGCCGCCGTCGTCGCGCCCGGCTCCTTCCTCACGCTGCACTACCGGCTCGCCGGGCCTGCTGGCGACATCATCAACACCTTCGGTGCCAAGCCGGCCACCCTGTCGCTGGGCACCGGGGAGCTTTCGCCGGCGATGGAGCAGCGGCTGATCGGCCTGGCGGAAGGCACGCACACCACGTTCGAGCTGCCGCCCGGCGAGGCCTTCGGCGACCGCAATCCCGACATGCAGCAGTGGGTGGCGCGCACCCTGCTCGCCAAGATGGGCGACCCCGACGAGCGCTATGCGATGGGCGACGTGGTGCAGTTCCCCACGCCGGACGGCACCGGCAGCTATGCCGGTGCGGTGGTCGAGATCGGCGAGACGGCGGTGCGCTTCGACTTCAACCATCCTTTGGCAGGCCAGCCGGTGAGCTTCGAAGTGCAACTGATCGGGGTGTTGTGAACATGGCCAACGTGCAAGAGGTCATCCTTGCCGAACCGCGCGGCTTCTGTGCCGGCGTCGACCGCGCGATCGAGATCGTCGAGCGCGCCATCGTCAAGTTCGGCGCGCCGATCTACGTTCGCCACGAGATCGTGCACAACACCTACGTCGTCAATGATCTCAAGGCCAAGGGCGCGATCTTCATCGAAGACCTGGCCGAAGTGCCGCCGGGCGCGACGCTGGTCTTCAGCGCGCACGGTGTCAGCAAGGCGGTGCAGCAAGAGGCGCGTGCACGGGGCTTCGAGATCTTCGACGCCACCTGTCCGCTGGTGACCAAGGTGCACGTGGAGGTCGCCAAGCTCGCGAAGGAAGGCTACGAGTTCATCATGATCGGCCACAAGGGGCATCCCGAGGTCGAGGGCACGATGGGCCAGCTCACCAGCGGCATCCACCTGGTGGAAGACGTGGCCGACGTGGCGCGGGTCCAGCCCGCACAGACAGAGAAGCTCGCGGTGGTCACGCAGACCACGCTGTCGGTGGACGATGCGGCCGAGATCTCGGCCGCGGTGCGTGCGCGCTTTCCGAGCGTGCGCGAGCCCAAGCAGCAGGACATCTGCTACGCCACGCAGAACCGGCAGGACGCCGTCAAGCTGCTGAGCCCGCAGGTGGACCTGGTGATCGTGGTCGGCAGCCCGACCAGCTCCAACAGCAACCGCCTGCGCGAACTGGCGCAGCGCCTGGGCACCGAGAGCTACATGGTCGATTCGGCCGACGAGCTCAAGCCCGAGTGGTTCGAAGGCAAGAGCCGCGTCGGGCTGACTGCGGGCGCCTCGGCACCCGAGATCCTGGTGCGCGAGGTGATCGATCGCGTCAAGGCGCTGGGCGCGGTGTCGGTGCGCAAGATGGACGGCATCGAAGAAACGCTGAAGTTCCCGCTGCCCAAGGGCCTGAAGCTGGACGACAAGTCCGCGCCGGGGCACATCTCGTGAGCGCCGACGACGTGGTGGTCGACTGGCGGCACGACATCGATTCGGCCGCCGCGCGCTTCGAGGCGCGCGTGCCGGGTTTCGTCCGCCGCACGCCCTTGTGGAAACTGCCCGGCCGCGCATTGGGCATCGCGGTGCCCGGCGTCGAGGTCTGGCTCAAGCTCGAACATTTGCAGGTCAGCGGGAGCTTCAAGGCACGCGGCATGACGAACCGGCTGCTCGCCAACGAGATACCGGCCGCCGGCGCCATCGTCGCCTCGGGCGGCAATGCCGGTATCGCGACCGCAGCCGCGGCGCAGGCGCTGGGCGTGCCCTGCGAGGTCTTCCTGCCGACCGTCTCGTCCGAGGCCAAGCGCGCCCGGTTGCGTGCGTTGGGCGCGAACGTGGTCGTCGGTGGCGACGTGTATGCCGACGCGCTGGCCGCCTGCCTCGCCCGGCAGCGCGAGAGCGGCGCGTTGTTGACGCATGCCTACGACCAGCCCGAGGTGGTGGCCGGAGCCGGCACGCTGGGCCGCGAAATCGAGCAAGAGGGTGGCCTGCCCGATTCGGTGCTGGTCAGCGTCGGCGGCGGCGGCCTCATCGGCGGCTTGGCGGCCTGGTTCGAGCAGCGCAGCCGCGTGGTGGCACTCGAGCCCGAGCGCGCGCCGACGCTTTACCGCGCCCGCGAGGCCGGGGCGCCGGTCGACGTCGAGGTGAGCGGCATCGCGGCCGATGCGCTGGGTGCACGGCGCGTCGGCGGCTTGTCGTGGGGCATTACCCAGCGCCATTTGCACGACGCCCTGCTTCTGTCCGACGACGCGATCCGCGCCGCGCAACTGTGGCTGTGGAACGAGCTGAAGCTGGCCGTGGAGCCGGCCGCGGCACTGCCGCTGGCGGCGCTTCACACCGGCCGCTACCAGCCGGGCGAGGGCGAGAAGGTCTGCTTGATCGTGTGCGGCGCGAACGTGGACCCGGCGACCCTGGCCGGTTGACGGGGCGACAGGGAGAGGGCGCGGGGCCGCGCCCCACCTAAAATCGCCGGATGCTTGACATCACCCTGTTGCGCAAGGACCTCGCTTCGGTCGTTGCCCGCCTCGAAACCCGCAAGAAGAACCAGACCTTCCTCGACGTCGCCAGCTTCAGCGCGCTCGAGGCCGAGCGCAAGACGCTGCAGACCCGCACCGAAGAACTGCAGGCCCGCCGCAATGCGCTCAACAAGCAGATCGGGCCGCTGAAGGCCAAGGGCGAATCGGTCGACGCGCTGATGACCGAGGTCAATGCGCTCAAGGCCGAGCAGGAATCGTCCGCCACGCGCCTCGAACAGATCCAGCCGGAACTGCAGGCGCTGCTGTTCGCCGTGCCCAACCTGCCGCATGCGAGCGTGCCCGTGGGCGAAGACGAGCACGCCAACGTCGAGGTGCGCCGCTGGAGCCCCGAGGGCGGCAACGGTGGCGACGCGCGCGCGCTCGGCTTCGAGGCGCGCGACCACGTCGACCTGGGTGCGCCGCTGGGGCTCGACTTCGAAACCGGCGTCAAGCTGGCGGGCTCGCGCTTCACCGTCATGAAAGGCCCGATCGCACGGCTGCATCGGGCGCTGTCGCAGTTCATGCTCGACATCCAGACGCAGCAGCACGGCTACACCGAGTGCTACGTGCCCTACGTGGTCAATGCCGACACACTGCGCGGCACCGGCCAATTGCCCAAGTTCGAGGGCGACCTGTTCGCCGCCAAGAAGGGCGGCCAGGAAGGCGAGCCCGCACCCGACCACTCGGCGCTTTACCTGATCCCCACCAGCGAGGTGCCGCTTACGAACTTCGTGCGCAACGAGGTGGTGACCGAGGCGCAACTGCCCATCCGGCTGACCGCACACACCCCGTGCTTCCGCTCGGAAGCCGGCAGCGCCGGCCGCGACACGCGCGGCATGATTCGCCAGCATCAGTTCGACAAGGTCGAGATGGTGCAGATCACGCATCCGGAGAAGAGCGACGAAGCGCTCGAGGCCATGACCGGCCACGCCGAGGCCGTGCTGCAGGCATTGAACCTGCCCTATCGCGTGGTGCTGCTGTGCACCGGCGACATGGGCTTCGGTGCTTCGAAAACCTACGACCTCGAAGTCTGGCTGCCGGCGCAGAACACCTACCGCGAGATCAGCTCGGTGTCGAACTGCGATGCCTTCCAGGCGCGGCGGCTGCAGGCGCGCTTCAAGAATGCGCAGGGCAAGAACGAACTGGTGCACACGCTCAACGGATCGGGCCTGGCGGTCGGGCGCACGCTGGTGGCCGTGCTCGAGAACCACCAGCAGGCCGACGGCTCCATCGCGGTGCCTGAAGCACTGCGGCCTTACCTGGGCGGTCTCGGCGTGCTTCGGGCCTGAAAAAGCAGCCAAAACTGCTGCTAGAATCGCGGGCTCGACAAGAGACCAGACACCGGAGAGGTGGCAGAGTGGTCGAATGTACCTGACTCGAAATCAGGCGTCCGTGCGAACGGACCGAGGGTTCGAATCCCTCCCTCTCCTCCAGACAACCCGCCTCGCGCGGGTTTTCTTTTGCCCCGGCGACTTCGCAATCGACATGCGTTCTATCAGGGGCGCCATCGAGAACAGCGTTTCCTCGGGGCCGACACGGAACGATGAAGGCATGCGCGGCATGCACGGGGTGCAGCAACATCGCTGCGCCTCGGGCGTTCCGCATTTCGCAACGCTGATGTCGATGCCGCGAGGCTAGTGAAGAACGGCCTGCCAGCCTACGATCTTCCGTACACAAGGAGAACGATCATGCAAGCCGTCGCCAGCCCCACCACCACCATCAGGCGCATCGTCTATCGCACCCGCGGGCACAGCCATGGCGGCATTACGCGTCTCATGAGCCCGTCCGACCTGGGCGAGAGCCTGAAGCCCTTCGTCTTCCTCGACATCTTCGACATGGAACGTCCGATGCTCGACGCGATGCGCGCCGGCGCGGGCATGTCCATCCATCCCCATTCCGGGATCGCGACCGTGACCGTGCTGACCGAGGGACGCATGAAGTTCGACGATCCGTCGTCGGGTACCGGGACCTTGTCGTACGGCGGTGTCGAATGGTTGCGCGCAGGCAGTGGCGTGTGGCATGGCAAGGAACTCACGCCAGACGACGTGAACTTCGTGCAGGGCTTTCAGCTTTGGCTCGCGCTACCGCCCGATCTGGAGAACGGCGAACCGGAGAGCCGCTACATCGAGTCGCAAGGCATCCCGACTGTCGGACCGGCCAGGATCATTCTCGGAACCCATGCAGGGGTGACCAGCCCGACGCCGGCTCCGTCAGGCATCAACTACCTGCTGGTGACCTTGAAGGCCGGTGAGTCGTGGACCTATCAGCCGCCGGCCGGCCACTCGATCGGCTGGCTGGCCCTGGCAAAAGGAGCCCTGCAGGCCGACACCTCCGTGCGTGCGGGTGACATGGTGGTCTTCGAAGACGCAGAAGCCGCGATCACTGTGCAGGCAGGGCCGGAGGGCGATGCAGTGTTCGTGATGGCCTCGGCCGTTCCGCACCCGCACGAACTGCACCTTGGAAACTACTCGGTGCACACGTCCGCGCAGGCGCTGGAGGCCGGCGAGCGTCGCATCGAAGAACTGCGTCAACGCATGGTCGCAGCGGGAAACCGTCGCACCAGCACCGGCAACGTGCCTGTCTTCCGCTGACGCGCGACGGCGTTGACCGTCCCGCAGGGCCGGCTCATCGTCGTTCCGACAACTGCTCGCAGTGTTCGATCAGGAACTCGGTCAGCACGCGAATCTTGCGTGCGGGATGCTGGCCCGGCGGTCGCACGACATACGCACCCGCTGGCGGCGGTGGGTAGCGCTCCATGATCGGCACGAGCGCGCCAGAAGCAACGTACTCGTGAGTGAGCCAGTCGGGCAGGTACGCGATGCCGATTCCCGCGACTGCAGCGGCCACCAGGGCCGTGCCGTTGTCGGCCTTGAAGCGTCCCTGCGGCCGAACGCTGATGATTCGGTCGCCATCCATCAATTGCCAGGCTTCGGTGCCCTGCATCAGGGCCTCATGGCCGGACAGCTCATCCGGTGTTTCGGGGGCGCCATGTTTGCTGACATACCCCGGGCTCGCCACGAGCTTGCCGTAGATGGGGCCGACGCGCCTCGCGATGAGGTTGGAGTCTTCGAGATAGCCCACACGAATTGCACAGTCGTAGCCTTCCGCGATCAGGTCGACGAATCGATCGCTGTAGCAGGTCTGGAGCTGGAGCAAGGGGTGGCGTCGGGCCCATTCCGCGAGCATGGGCGCGAAGTGGGTCGGCCCGAACGTCAGCGGCACAGCGATCCTCAGGCGGCCGCGAAGCTCGCCTGAAGGCCGGATCGTTTCGATGGCTGTGTCGATCTCGGCGCAGACCCTGGCCGCATGGTCCCGGAACGTGGCACCGGCTTCGGTGAGCGCCGCGCCGCGCGTGGATCGCGCGAGAAGCTGGACACCGAGTTCCCCCTCGAGCCGGACCAGCCGCCGGCTCACGATCGACTTGGAAATTCCCAGCCGAACGGCAGCCGGCGAAACGCCCCCGGCATGGGCAACTTCGACGAATGTACGCAGGTCCTCGATGTCCAATCTGGCGTTCCTTTGACGGCGACACAGTTCGACGAATGATGGTACTACCGCGTGCTGCGCGAGACCGGAATACTGGCTGCAGGCGACGACGCCACGAAGGCATCGTCGCCCGGAACCCATCCCGCCATTCCGCATGCAGCGGCAACACAGGAACCCATCAATGACTTCTCGCAACGGTCTTTCTTCACTTCTTCGTCCGGAAGATTCGATCCTCGTCCTGATCGATCATCAGCCTTACCAACTTGCGAACTTGAACAGTCACGAACCGCAGATGGTCATCAACAACACCGTGGGCCTGGCAAAAGCCGCCAAGGCCTTCGGTGTGCCCACCATCCTGACCAGCGTGATCGCCGAACGAGGCGGCCTCCTCTTTCCTCAACTCACCGAGGTCTTCCCCGGCCAGGAGGTGATCGACCGTACGTTCATCAACACCTGGCAGGACAAGACGGTGGTCGACGCCGTCAAGGCAACCGGCCGCAAGCAACTGATCATCGCGGGTCTGTGGACCGAGGTGTGTGTCGCGATGCCGACGATCCAGGCCCTCGGCGAAGGCTGGGACGTCACCGTCGTCACCGATGCTTCCGGCGGCGTGTCGGTCGAGGCGCATCAGGTCGCCATCCAGCGGATGATCGCAGCCGGCGCGAACATGCTGACCTGGCTCGCGGTGGCGTCTGAATGGCAGCGGGACTGGGCTCGGACCGAAAAAGCCGCCGAACTGACGAAGGTGATCACGCAACATGCCGGCGGCAGCGGCATCGCGTACCTCTGGGAGCAGCAGTTGCTCAACACGCCGGTGCCCGCCAGCGCCTGATAAGACGATGCGAGGGGCATGAAACGCCCCTTTCGTATCGGGCAGAAGCGCCTGCAGGGCAATCATCGTTGCGGGCTCTCGTGGCATCGACGTGGTGCCCCCGCCTAGAGCAGCGACTCCGGAATCAGCAGCGACTGGATGTAGAGCTTCAGGCGCGTCCAAGGGTCCGAGCCGGGCTCGGTGTCGATCACCTCCAGCTGCTTGCGTTCATCGGTCCAGACCCATTCCAGATCACGGCTGGAGTCCTGCTTGAGCCTGACCTGGTAAGAGGCCTCCTGCTTGAGCAGCTCCAACAGGCCGATCGCTTCAGCGGCCAGTTCGGGGCTTTGTGCGAGCAACCCGAATTCCGTGTTCAACGACTCCGAGCGTGGGTCCATGTTCACCGAGCCGATGAACATCTGCTTGCGGTCGATCACCGCGGCCTTGGTGTGCAGACGCAGGGGCGCGCTGCCGACCTCACCGGGCAGAAGCAGCCGCCGGCCGAGGCTCGGGTGCAGCTCGTGGATCTGCACGCCGGCCCGCAACATGTTGTCGCGATAACGCCGGTAGCCGGTATGCACGACAGGCTCGTCCGTGGCCGCCAGCGAGTTGGTGAGCAGGCTGATTCGCACGCCATTCTTGCGACTGGTGCGCGCATGCTCCAGCGCCTCCGGGCCTGGGACCATGTAAGGCGACGAGAGCCAGATCTCGTGCTGCGCAGCACGGAACTCGGTCGTCAGCAGCACGTGGCTGTTGTCCAGGAGCGCGCCGCTCGGCAGGCGGTGGCTCTGCCGCTCGCCCCAGGCCTTGGCCGGCGAGTCGGCGAAGGCCTGGGCAGCGCCGTACACCATTCGCACCGACCCCGCGCGCAGCTCGTCGGCCACCGGCAAGCGGCCCGATCGATCCAACCCGCGAAAAGCCGGCGGATCAGGCGTGTCGACGCCATCGACGCGCTGATCGAAGGCTTGCCGCAGGGATGCGAAAGATGCGACCGGGCGCAGTACCGATGCAGCGGTTCGCACCTGTTCGGCATTCCAGTACTCGTCGAACAGGCTGGACATCTGCGCGACTACCGGCCCAGCCACGAGCATGTCGAAATCGAAGAAGTTCGATTGGGTGCCGCGCATGAAATATTCGTCGCCGAGGTTTCGCCCGCCGGTCACTGCCAGCACGCCATCGGCAACGAAGAGCTTGTTGTGCATGCGGCGGTTGAGCCGCGCGAAGTCCAGCATCGCGGCCGCAAAGCGCTTGGCCATGCTGCCGCGCGTGGGGAAGGGGTTGAACAGGTGGATCTCGACGTTCGGGTAGGCGTCCAGCCCCTCGAGCAGCGGCTCCAGCCCGTCCGTGTACAAGTCATCGAGCAGCAGCCGGACGCGCACGCCGCGCCGCGCGGCGTCGCGCAACTCGCGCAGCACCAGCCGGCCGGTGGCATCGTCGTGAAGGTGGTAGTACTGCAGGTCGAGCGAGCGCTGCGCGCCGCGCATGAGCGCGAGCCGGGCGTCCAGCCCGCCCGGACCGAGCATCAGTCGAAAGCCGCTGGCGCCAGCCGGTGCATCGGCCATGGACGCCTGAGCGACGTGGTCCAGCCGGGCTTGCGATCCTTCGGCGGAAATCGCGACGGTTCGCAGGCGAGGGCTCTGGTCGGGCAATGTGCTGCAAGCGCCGAGCCCGAGCGCCATCGCCACGATGCCGGCATGAACACAGGTTGCGAATAGATGCGGCGAGCGATGAGACTGCGCCGACTCTGGCGAGGCGATAAGACGTGCTCCGGTTGCGTTGAGATAGCGCCGAGGTGTGCCTCGACCGTGACGGTCGAAGCTCGTCTCGCGAGGCTCGCCGAAGCGTCGAACCGATTCCGCTTGCAGGCTGGCGTGATGATGCTGCGCCCTCACGCGCCAAGGTAGCCCCGGAACCGGGGACGCTGTGTCGCCCGAAGTGGAACGATCGGCTGCTAGCCCGCCACGTCGCCGCCCAGCGCCTGGGCGACCCACGCCCGCGACAGCGTGCCGTTGCGTATCGCTTCGAAGGTCTCGCGCTCGCAGGTCATCATGTGCAGGCAAGCCTCGATCGCGGCGGGCGCGCTGGCCTGCGGCACGAAGACAACGCCGTCGAGGTCACCCACGACCAGGTCGCCGGCGCGGACGACGGCGTCGCCCACCGTGACCTCGCCGTTGATTTCACCGTTGCCCGTGCGCATGGGCCCGCGCGGCGAGACGCTGCGCGAATAGACCGGCAGCGGCCCCTGGCGCAGGTAGTCCAGGTCGCGCACCGCGCCGTCGACCACGAAGCCGGCGACCCCGCGTGCGTGCGCCCAGCGGCCCATGACTTCGCCGACCAGCGCGCGCTCCGCGCCGGCGGCACCGTCGATCACGATCACGTCGCCGGGCTGTGCAAGATCGATCGCATGCTGGGCCAGCAGGTTGTCGCCGGCGGCCACGCGCACGGTGAGCGCAGGCCCGCACAGCACGCCGGCCACGGCATGGCGCGGCACGAGGCCGAGGGCGACTTGCACTTGTGGCAGGCTGTCAGCCAGGTTGGCCGTCGCGCAGGCGCGCAGCGCCTCCACGAGCGCGGCGGGCGGTGGCGGCGGCGCGGTCAGGATGCGGTGCCGCGGTTCCGCGCGCATCGGCGACGCGCCGTTCATGCCCGTCCGCGCCGCAGGCGTTGCTGCAGAAAGTCGACCGCCTCGGCCAGTTGCGGCTCGCCGATCTCGATGTGCAGGCCCGGATGCAGCGTGAGCCGCTTGTCGGCCGAGCCGAGCGCCGCGAAGACCTTCTGCGCACCCGCGATCGTGATGATCTCGTCCCCTGGCTTGGCCTGGAACAGCACGGGAACACGCACGGCCGCGGCCTGCTGAAGGATCTCGTCACCGCGCGGGCGGCAGTCGCCCCAGAGGCCCAGCACGGCGCAGCGCACGCGGGGCGTTCGGCCGACCACGGGCAGGCCATAGGCCGTGCCCATCGAGAGGCCGTACCAGCCGATCACCTCGGCGTCGACGACGGGCATCGCGCACAGGTCGTCGAGCGCGTCGGTCCAGTCGGCCACCATCGGCTCGACACTGCCACCATCTGCCCACAGCGTGCGAAAGCGGTCGCGCACGGCCTCGGCGCCTTCGCCTGCTGCGGCCCGCTCGCCATGCACCGGCCCGTCGATCGCGGCGACCACGAAGTCGGCCTCGCGCACCAGCGCATGCGCCACGCGCTCGACGGCCGCCGCAGTCTTGTGGCCGCTGCCGCCATGGCCGATCAACACGAGCGGCCGCGGCGTGTCGAGGCCGGCGCGGTGCCAGATCGCGAGCGGCACGCGGCGGCGCGTGGTGTGCAGCACCTGCAGCGTGATGCCTTCTTCGGAGCCGCTCACATGAACTCGCAGTTGGGCGCGTTGCCGGGCTGCACCGCGAGCAGCAGGCCCATGGTGCTGCCCTCGCCGGGCTCGAGGTTGATGAAGCGGCGCGGGGTGTAGGCCGGCATCGAGCAGACGTCCAGCGGATCGAGGTCGACCGAATGCTCCTCGTCCACGCCCCAGATCACGCGCCAGCGTCCCTTGATGGCGACGAAGGTTTCGTTGGTGTCGTGGTTGTGCAGCATCGGGCCGTTGCCGGGCTCGGCTTCGACGTACGACATCTGGAAGCCCTCGTCGATCGGGATCGCCGACATCGGGTCCTTGCCGCCCTCGACCACCAGGCCGCGGCCGATGACCAGGTAGTTGCGGCGCACGTGGCCCGGCAGCTGGCTGTCGGGGTAGCGGTCGGGCGGGAAGCGCAGCTCCTTGAAACGCGCCACGCGCGATTGCATCTGCTGCGGGGTCAACGCCTGGATGGGCATCTCGTAGGTCTTGTCGGCGACGGTCATGGGATGGGCCTTCTTTTGACGGGGTTGGAAAAATACTGGACCGGCGACGCGCTCATTCGCCGATCTTCACGCCGGTCTCGCGCACGAGCTTGTCCCAGCGCGTGATCTCGTTGCCGATGAAGGCGGCGAACTCGTCGGCGTTGTAGAGCTTCACCTCCGAGCCGGTCTTGGCCAGTGCCTCGCGCACGTCGGGCGTGGCGTTGGCGTTGCGGATGGCGCGGTTGATCCTGTCGACGATGGGCCGCGGCGTACCCGCAGGCGCGAAGATGCCGCCCCAGACGACCAGGTCCAGGTCGGCATAGCCGAGCTCGCCCAGCGTGGGCGTGGCGGGCATGAAGGTGTTGCGCTGCGCGCCGCCCAACCCCAGCGCCTTGGCGCGGCCGACCGAGGTCTGGGCCATGGCTTCGGCCGGGTAGCCCACCATGCCGTCGAGCTGGCCGCCGACCACGTCGGTCATCGCGAAGGCGGTGCCCTTGTAGGGCACGACATTGAGCTTCACGCCCGCGGCCTTCTGGAACGAAGCGATGAACACCTGCTGGAATGCGTTGACCGTCGCCCAGTTCACCTCGCCCGGCCGCGCCTTGGCGCGTGCGACGAGTTCGGGCACGGTCTCGAGCTTCGACGCGTTGCTCGCCACCAGCACCGGGTTGCTGGTGAACAGCAGGCCGATGGGGATGAAGTCCTTCGCCGGGTCGAAGCCGACGCGCATGCCGGCCGGCTTGTTGATCGCCATCTCGCTGGTGGTGGCGGCCAGCAGCGTGTAGCCGTCGGCCGGCGCCTTGGCCGCGACCTCGCCGCCGATGCTGCCGCCGGCGCCTGGCCGGTTCTCGACGTAGAAGGTCTGGCCCAGCTCGGCACTGAGCTTGGCGGCCACGCGCCGCGCCGCCACGTCGGTGGCGCTGCCGGCCGGAAAGCCGAACACGATGCGCACGGGCTTCGAGGGGTAGCTGTCGGGCTGCTGCGAGTGCGCCGCGTGGCCGGCGGTCAGCAAAGTGCCGGCCAGTAGTGCGTGCATGGCGAATGTCTTCATCGTGTCGTCTCCTGTGGCCTGTGGTCTTGCGGCGATTGTGTGGAGCGGCGTCGTCGCACGCCATGTCCGGCCCGGCATGCAGACATGCCGTGGCACACATGAAGGGCTGCGCGGTCATGCGGCGCTGCGGATAATCCAGGCGATGCAAGCCCGCCATCTCGACGTCTACCTGCTGCGTTGCCTCGTCGCCCTGGTGGCCGAGGGCCACGTGACGCGCGCTGCCGAGCGCATGGGCATGACGCAGCCGGCGATGAGCGCCACCCTGGCGCGGCTTCGTGTGCAGTTCGCCGATCCGCTGCTGGTGCGAACCGACAAAGGCATGGTCGCCACGCCACGCGCGCGGCAACTGGCCGACCGCTTCCAACAGGCGCTCGACCTGGTCGATCAGGCCGTGGCCGACCGTGCCGACTTCGAGCCCGCGACGGCGACCGAGCGCTTCCGCATCGCCGCGAGCGAAACCCTGGGCTACCTGCTGATGCCCTCGCTGATCGCGCACGTGCGCCGGCTCGCGCCGGCCGTGCAGCTGACCCTGCAGCCGCCCGACCTGGCGCGCGTGCGGCACGACCTGGAGGAGGGCGGCATCGACCTCGTGGTCGCCTTCATCCGCGATGCGCCGCCGGGCCTGCGCTTCACGCCGCTGCTGCGCCAGCCCATGCGGGTCATCGCCGCGGCCGGGCATCCCGAGGTGCAGGGGCGGCTGACCCGGGCGCAGTACGCGAGGTACCCGCATGTGTTCTACGCCCTGGGCCGCACGGGGGCATCGACGCTTGAATCCGTGGTCGACGAAGCCCTGGAGCATGCGGGCATGGCACGCACCATCGGTGCGCGGGTGTCGTCCACCCTGGTGTCGCCGGGCCTGGTGGCGCAGTCGGACATGCTGGCCACGCTGCCCGAGCGCATCGCCCAGCACTTTGCCGTGGTGTGGCAGCTGCAGGTGCTCGAACCGCCGCTCGCGCTCGAGGACGTGAGCACGTCGATGTTCTGGCACGAGCGCATGCACCACAACCCGGCCCATCGCTGGCTGCGGCAGCAGTTCGAGCTGATCGCCCGGACCATGGGCATGGTCTGAGGCGCCACGGCAGAGTGCCGCGCGGGCTCGAACACCTTGTTACCCCGACGAGGGGTTCTACGACCTGTGGCCCTGGGAATCTGGGCTACGCTTCCTTTGTAAGACTAAGCCTACAAAGAGGAGCGATTTTTGCCACGATTGATCATGATGATCAGCGCGAGCCAGACCAAGCAGATAGCGCTGGGGAAGGAAACCAGGATCGGCCGGGCCACCACGAACGATCTCGTCATCGACGTGGACCAGGTGAGCCGGGTGCATGCCCTGATCTCCGTGGGTGAGGCCTTCGTCACCATCAAGGACATGGGAAGCCGCAACGGCACCTACGTCAACGACGAGCGCATCGAGACCCAGGTGCTCGCCAACGGCGACAGCATCCGCGTCGGCGCCTGCGAACTGCGCTTTCTGGCAGGGGACCAGGAGTACACCCAGGTCGAAGCCCTGCGGCTCATGACAGTGCCCGGCCTACTGCTCGACCTCGACAAGCTGCGGCCGCCGGCGTCGGTGCGCGGCAGCGTCACCCGCTAGCGGCTCGAGCGCTCAGACCACCATCGGCGTCGCCGCCCCGTCCATCGACACGATCGCGCCCGAGATGTAGCCCGCGCGCGGCGAGCACAGGAACAGCACCGCATCGGCGATGTCCTCCGGCGTGGCGATGCGGCCGAGCGGCATGCGTGCTTCGGCGTCGCGCCGCACCTCCTCCACGCTGCGCTGCTTGAGCCGCGCATCGGCGGCCAGCCCCTCGGCCATGCGGTCGGTGAGCGTCATGGCCGGGTTGACCGCGTTCACGCGCACACCGCGCGGCCCGTAGGCGGTCGCCAGCCCTGCGGTGGCCAGCATCAGCGCGGCATTGGCGGCCCCACCGGCCAGGTGGGTGGGCGAAGCGACCTTGCCGCCCATGCCGATGATGTTGACGATGGCGCCGGCGCCGCGCGCGCCCATGCGCTTGATGGCCGGGTCCATCACGTGGATGTAGGTGAAGAACTTGGCCTGCATCGCGCTTTGCCAGGCGGGGGGCTGCAGTTCGTCGAAGGGCGTGCGGCGGGCCGCGCCGGCCGAGTTGACCAATATGTCGACGGGCCCCAGTCCCGCCTCGGCCGCGTCCAGCATCGCGAGTGCGGCCTGGGCATCCGCCAGGTCGGCCGCGTAGCCGCGCACCGCGGCGTGGCCCTCCGAGCGCAGTTGCGCGAGCGCCGCATCCAGGTGGCCCTGGCTGCGCCCCGCGAGGCTGACCTGCGCGCCTTCGCGCAAAAAGCCGCGCGCACAGGCCAGCCCGATGCCTCGGCTGCCGCCGGTCACGAGCACGTGCTTGCCGCTGAGTTCGAGATCCATGAGTCACTCCACCGTGGTATTGCGATGACGTCGATGGTAGAGGGGGCTTGCCGAGCCTGCCCGGCCTGTGCTTTCATGCATGCACGTGCCCTACCCGGAGAGATGAATGAAGACAGTGGCTGAAATCCTCAAGGAAAAAGGCGGCACCGGCGTCGTGCACAGCATCGGGCCGGACGCCTCGGTGTTCGAGGCCGTCGCGCTGATGGCGCAAAAGAACATCGGCGCCCTGCTGGTGATGGAAGGCGACCGCATGGTCGGCGTGCTCAGCGAGCGCGACTATGCGCGCAAGGTCGTGCTGATGGCGCGCTCGTCCAAGGACACCAAGCTGCGCGAGATCATGACCAGCTCGGTGATCTGTGTGCGCCCGTCCCAGACCAGCGAGGAGTGCATGGCCGTGATGACCGAGAGCCGCGTGCGCCACCTGCCGGTGCTCGACGACGATGGCAAGCTGATCGGGCTCATCTCCATCGGCGACCTGGTCAAGGGCATCATCTCGGAGCAGAAGTTCATCATCGAGCAGCTGCACCAGTACATCGCCGGCTGATACGCCGCCACTCGCTGCGATCGACGGGCATTCGATGCCCGGTGCTCCCTCACGTGCGCCCCGATCCGACCCGGTGGTTCCCGATGCCGGGCGCCGCGGCGCATCGTCATCCGCAAGTCATCCTTTCGCCCTCGTTGCGATGTAGATTACGAGCCCGAACCGGAGACGAGCATGCTGATGACAACGCAGACGACGGAAACGGAACGCCGGGCAGAACGCCTGGACGAAGTGGAGCGGCTGGTACGCACGAAGCTGCCGGCCGAAACGGCAGGCGAAGTGGCCGGCTTCGTGCAGCGCTACTACGGCCAGGTCGACCCCGAGGATCTGGCCGACCGGGAAGCCGCCGACCTCTACGGCGCAGCGCTCTCGCACTGGGGCTTCGCGCGCAAGCGTGAGCCGGGCCGTCCCAAGGTGCGCGTCTTCAACCCGACCGTCGCGGAGCACGGCTGGCAGTCCACGCACACCATCATCGAGATGGTCAACGACGACATGCCTTTCCTCGTCGATTCGGTGACGATGGAAGTCAACCGGCATGGGCTCACGCTGCACCTGATCATCCATCCGCTGGTGGCGGTCGAGCGGGGCGCCGATGGCGTTCTGAAAGGCCTGGCCGCCGAGCACGGCAGCTCGCCCGACGCGCGCCGCGAATCCTTCATTCACGTCGAGGTCGACCGCGTGTCCGAGGCGGAGCGCATGGAGGCGCTGGCCGGCGACCTGGCCCGCGTGCTCGACGACGTGCGGCTGGCGGTGGGCGACTGGAAGGCGATGCAGGAGCGTGTGCTGTCGATCGTGCAGGGCCTGGACGAACGTGCGCCGCCGCTTCCGCCACAGGAGCTGGCCGAGGGCCAGGCCTTTCTGCGGTGGCTGGCCGATGGCCACTTCACCTTCCTCGGTTGCCGCAGCCACGAGCTGGCGCGCGTCGATGGCGAAGACGTGTTGAAGGTGGTTGCCGGCTCCGGGCTCGGCATCCTGCGCGAGGCCGGGTCCAAGTCGGACGGCGCCGCCGCTTTCGCCGCCCTGCCGCCGGAGGTGCGGGCCTACGCGCGCCGGCCCGAGCTGCTGGTGGTGACCAAGTCGACCTCGCGCTCCACCGTGCACCGCCCCGGCCACCTCGACTACGTGGCGGTCAAGCGCTTCGACAACCAAGGCGAGGTCTGCGGCGAAGACCGCTTCCTCGGGCTCTTCACCTCGAGTGCCTACAGCGCGAACCCGGCGGACATTCCGCTGCTTCGCCGCAAGATCGCGAGCGTGGTCGAGCGCGCCGGCCTGGCGGCCGGAAGCCACTCGGGCAAGGCGCTGATCAACATCCTCGAGACCTATCCGCGCGACGAGCTGTTCCAGACCGGCGACGACGACCTGCTGCAGACTGCCATGGGCATCCTGCACCTGGGCGAACGCCAGCGCTTCCGGCTGTTCGTGCGGCGCGATCCGTTCGAGCGTTTTCTGTCGTGCCTGATCTACGCGCCGCGCGAGAACTACACCACCGAGCTGCGCCAGAAATGGCAGGACATCCTGCTGCGCGCGTTCAACGGCACCAGCTCCGAATTCAACGTGCATCTGTCGGAGTCGGTGCTGGCGCGCATTCAGATCACGGTGCGCACGAAGCCCGGCAGCATTCCCGACTTCGACGTGCGGGAGCTCGAAGAGCGGCTGGTCGCCGCGGCCCGGCGCTGGGACGACGACCTGAAGACGGCGCTGATCGAAGCCGCCGGCGAGGCCCGCGGCAATGCCTTGCTGCGGCGCTTCGGCGGCGCCTTCCCGGCCGGCTACCGCGATGAATTCGCCGCGCGCGCCGCGGTGCACGACATCGAGCTGATCTCGGGGCTGGACGATGCGCAGCCGCTGGGCATGAACCTGTACCGGCCGCTCGAAGCGCCGCCCGACACGCTGCGCTTCAAGCTGCTGCGCCGCGGCGAGCCGCTCACGCTCTCGTCCAGCCTGCCGATGCTGGAGCACCTGGGCATGAAGGTGCTCGACGAGCATCCGCACCGCCTGTCGCCGCCTGGCGAGGCACCGGTCTGGATCCACGACTTCGGCCTGCAGAGCGCCACCGGTGACGCCGACATCGAGGTCGACGCCTTGCGCCCGGTGTTCGAAGAGGCCTTCGCCGCCGTGCTGGGCGGGGAGGTCGAGAACGACGACTTCAACCGGCTGGTGCTCGCGGCGCGCCTGCCGGCCCACGACATCGTGGTGCTGCGGGCCTACGCCAAGTACATGCGGCAGATCGGCTTCTCGCTGTCGCAATCGTTCATCGAGAGCACGCTGGCCACGCATGCCGGCATCGCGCGCGCGCTGGTGGAGCTCTTCAAGGTGCGCTTCGATCCGGAGGTGGCCGGCGACGCGGCCGAGCGCGAAGCGCAGAAGGTACGCGAGATCGAGACGGCGCTCGATGCGGTGTCGAACCTCTCCGAAGACCGCGTGCTGCGGCAGTACCTGGCGTTGATGCAGGCCACGCTGCGCACCAACTTCTGGCGCCGCGATGCCGATGGGCGGCGGCGCAGCTTCGTGTCCTTCAAGTTCGACGCGGCCAAGGTGCCGGACCTGCCGGCGCCCAAGCCGCTCTTCGAGATCTTCGTCTACTCGACGCGCTTCGAGGGCGTGCACCTGCGCGGTGGCCGGGTGGCGCGCGGCGGCCTGCGCTGGTCCGACCGGCCGGAAGATTTCCGCACCGAAGTGCTGGGCCTGGTGAAGGCCCAGATGGTCAAGAACATCGTGATCGTGCCGGTGGGTTCGAAAGGCGGCTTCGTGCTCAAGCGTGCGCCTTCGCCGAGCGACCGCGACGCCTACATGCGCGAGGGCGTGGCCTGCTACCAGGACTATCTGCGCGGCCTGCTCGACATCACCGACAACCTGGCCGGTACCAGGGTGGTGCCGCCGGCGCAGGTGCGCCGCCACGACCCGGACGACCCCTACCTGGTAGTGGCCGCCGACAAGGGCACCGCGACCTTCAGCGACTACGCCAACGGCATCAGCAAGGAATACGGCTTCTGGCTCGGCGACGCCTTCGCCTCGGGCGGTTCGGTGGGCTACGACCACAAGGCCATGGGCATCACCGCGCGCGGCGCGTGGGAATCGGTGAAGCGGCATTTCCGCGAGATGGGCATCGACACCCAGAGCACCGAGTTCACGGTGGCGGGCGTGGGCGACATGTCGGGTGACGTGTTCGGCAACGGCATGCTGCTGTCGAGGCACATCCTGCTGGTGGCGGCTTTCGACCATCGACACATCTTCCTCGACCCGACGCCGGATGCCGCGAAGAGCTTCGCCGAACGCGAGCGCATGTTCAAGCTGCCGCGCTCGTCGTGGGCCGACTACGATGCCTCGCTGATTTCCGAAGGCGGCGGGGTCCACGCGCGCAGCGCCAAGTCGATCGCGCTGACACCGCAGGTCAAGCAGGTGCTCGACATCCAAGCCGATTCGCTCACGCCCACCGAGCTGGTCAACGCGATCCTCAAGGCGCCGGTCGCTTTGATCTACAACGGTGGCATCGGCACCTACGTCAAGGCGACCAGCGAAACCCATGCCCAGGTGGGCGACCGCGCCAACGATGCGCTGCGCGTCAACGGCCGCGAGCTGCGTTGCAAAGTCTTTGCCGAAGGCGGCAACCTGGGCGCCACGCAGCTCGGGCGCATCGAGTTCGCGCGTGCGGGCGGGCGCATCAACACCGACGCGATCGACAACTCGGCGGGGGTCGATACGTCCGACCACGAGGTCAACATCAAGATCCTGCTGGGCCTGCCGATCACCGAGGGCGAGCTCACCGAGAAGCAGCGCAACGCGATCCTGCCCGAGATGACCGACGACGTCGCAGCGCTGGTGCTGCGCGACAACGTCTTCCAGACGCAGGTGTTGTCGGTCACGAGCCGCATGGCGCCGCAGCTGCTCGATGCGCAGACGCGCTTCATGCAGTTCCTCGAGAAGGCCGGGCGGCTCAACCGCGCGATCGAATACCTGCCGACCGACGAGGAGCTGGCCGAGCGCCGCGCCCAGGGCCAGGGCCTGTCGAGCCCCGAGCGCGCGGTGGTGCTGGCGTACAGCAAGATCTGGCTCTACGACGAGCTGCTGGAATCGCCGCTGCCCGACGACCCCTGGGTCGCGACCGCGCTGGAGCGCTACTTCCCGGCATTGATGCGCGAGAAGTTCGCGGGCTGGATGCCGCGCCATCCGCTCAAGCGCGAGATCATCGCGACGCACGTCACCAACAGCACCGTCAACCGCGTCGGCAGCACCTTCGTGCACCGGCTGGTCGAGACCACCGGCGCGCGTGCCTTCGAGGTGGTGCGTGCCTACCTGCTGTCGCGCGAGATCTTCGGCATGGTGCCGCTGTGGCTGGCCATCGAGGCGTTGGACAACCGCGTCGACGACGAGGTGCAGTCGCGCATGCTCATCGACACCAGTCGCCAGCTGGAGCGCGGCACCACGTGGTTCCTGCGCTCTCGGCGTCTGGCCGAGGACATGGCGTCGACCATCGAGCACTTCAAGTCGAACGTCGAAACCCTGTCGGCGCGGCTGCCGCAGCTGCTCGACGCCGACGAGCGTGCGCGCGTCGAAGCCGCGGTGGAGCAGTACACCGCGAAGGGCGTGCCGCGCGAGCTGGCCGAACGGGTGCTCAATTTCGGAACGCTCTACGCCACGCTCGACATCGCCGAGATCGCCGGCAGCGCGCGCTGGCCCGTGCAACTGGTCGCGGCGATCTACTTCGACCTGGCCAACAAGCTCGGCATGCCCTGGCTGCGCGACCGCATCTCGGCCCTGCCGGGCGACCAGCACTGGCAGGCGCTGGCGAAGGGCGCGATGCAGGACGACCTGTCGGGCTTGCAGCGCGCCATCACCGGCGCGGTGCTGGCGGGTGGCGCCGAGTCCGATCCCGCGGCCGAATCGGAATCGCCCGATGCGCTGGTCGATGCCTGGCAGGCCAGCAATGGCCGCACGCTCGAACGCGCCGCGCAGCTGATGGGCGAACTGCGCGCGGTGGCGGCGCCCGATGCGGCCATGCTCGCCGTGGCGTTGCGGGAACTGCGGGCGCTGGCGTAGCGGGGAAGGCCGCCTCCCTCAAAGGCAGGATGGCCGACGGGGCGGGCGACGCCTATGCTGCGCTCGCCCACGTTCGAGGATCACCAATGCGCATCGCCTTCAGCTCGTGCATGTCCGCGGTCAGCTTTCCGCAACAGCCCGCGTGGCAAGAGGTCGCCGCGCGCCAGCCCGACGTGCTGGTGCTGTTGGGCGATTCGGCCTACTACGACGTGGGGCAGGGTGCCAGCGTCGGCGCGATCAAGGAGATGACCGCGAACCAGTTCGCGCAGCATGCGCATGGGCGCATCGCGAGCCAGCTGGCGCAGCCGGACTTTCGCGCGCTGGTGCAGATGCCCGGGCTGGAGACCCACGCCATTTGGGATGACCACGATTTCTTGTGGAACGACGCCTGCGGCGCCGATGTCGCCAAGCAGCCGGCGTGGGCGCATCTGATTCCGCCCAGCCGGGCGGTGTTTGCCGCGTTCCGCAAGGCGCTCGCGGCGCGCCTGGCACCGGGCAGCTATCCGGCGGCGCCTTTCGCCTGGCCGAACAATGTGCCGGAGCCGGGCTACAGCACGGTGCAGCTTGCCCACAAGGTGCTGCTCCACCTGACCGATGGGCGCAGCTACAAGAGCCGTCGCGGCAGCGGACCGCTGCTCGGCCAGGCCCAGCTGGCTGCGATGGAGGCAGCCTGCGCGGCGGCCGACCCGGCCACCGTTCATTTGATCGCGACCGGCGTGGTGTTCGACGCGCGCAACGGCGAGACCTGGCTCGACCACAAGCACGAATACGACCGGCTGCTGGCACTTGCCGCTCAGCACCGCATCGTGATCCTGAGCGGTGACATCCACGACAACAACCTGGCCAGCTACGACCTGCCCGGCGGCCGCCGCCTCTTCGAGACGACCTCTTCCGGCGCGGCGGTGCGCACCGGCGTCACCATCGGCGCGCTGCAGCGCAACTGGGGCCTGCTCGACATCGACGACGGCACGGTGAAGATCGAGATCTTCAAGTCGGGTGTCTTGCAGTACCAAGGCAGCATCGATCGCGCCGCATGGCAGTAGCGTCCTTGCCGGCGCGGGCCAGGCCATGAACAATGCGCGGGCCTTCGTTTCCACATCCCCTACGTCGTTCATGATGCCGCCCACCCAAGTCGCCCTGGTCGAAGACGACTGCTCGATGCGGGAACGCATCTCGCGCGTGATCCGCGCCGATCCGTCGCTGGCGCTCGTGCACGGCGCGGGCAGCGCGCGCGACATCCTGGCCTGGCTGGCCGACAACCCGGTCGACGTGCTGCTGGTCGACCTGGGCCTGCCCGACCGTTCGGGGCTGGAGGTGATCCGCGAATGCCGGCGCACCCAGCCGGCCTGCGCGGTGATGGTGATCTCGATCTTCGGCGACGAGGCCAACATGGTGCAGGCCTTCGAGGCCGGCGCCAGCGGTTATCTGCTGAAGGACGGAACCGAGGCCGACCTCGCGACGCACATCCGCAACCTGCGCGCGGGCGGCTCGCCGATGTCGCCGGTGATCGCCCGGCAGCTGCTGCGGCGCTGGCAGTCGAACAAGCCACCGATGCCGACGCCTGCGCCGACGCTGGCGCCTGCGGGTGTCCCGAGCGCGAGCGCTGCGACCGAGCGCCTGTCGCCGCGCGAGTTCGAGGTGCTCGACCTGGTCTCGCGCGGCTTTCCCTACCTCGAGGTGGCGGGGCGGATGGGGGTGTCGATCACCACCGTCCAAACGCACATCCGCAACATCTACGGCAAGCTGGACGTCCACAACAAGTCGGAAGCCGTGTTCGAGGCCCGCAACCTGGGGTGGCTTCCCTGATCGTGGCGCGCTTCGCGCATTTGTGCCGCAGGCGGGGCCGGTGGGCCACGGCCGCCTTGGCCTTCGTGGCTTTCATGGCCTGCATGGTCCTGGCGATGCCGGCGCAGGCGCTGGCCCAGGGATCGGTGTCGAATTCGGCGATCGCCTCATTCCAGCCCGAGGGGCTGCCTGCCAGCGAGCGGCGCATCGAACTTCCGTTTCGATGGGACCACGAGTTTCCGGGCCGCGGCGGGACGGCGCGCTACCGGATCGAGCTGCCGCCCGGCGCCGGCGCGAATGGCGAGCCGCAGGCCCTGGTCCTCTCGGGTACCGGCAACCAGGCCCGGGTGTCGCTCAACGGCGTGGTCATCGCGCAGCTCGGCACGCTGGGCGACCCGGGCCACGACGCGGCCAAGGCGAGCCACCTGCTCCGCATTCCGGCCGTGCTGCTGCGCGCCTCGCAGCCCAACGAACTGCTCGTCGAGGCGAGCATGCAACGCCAGCGCGGTGGCGGCCTGGGCGTGGTGCGCTACGGCCCGGAGACGGCCATGGAGGCCGTCCAGGTCGCGCAGCGTCGCTGGCGGCACACGTCCTCGGTGGTCTATGCGGTGAGCCTGCTGCTGATGGGCGGCTTGGCGGCCGGCCTGTGGTGGCGGCAGCGCGACGTGCTCTACGGCTGCTTCAGCCTGGCCGCCTTGTCCGGCGTGATCCGCAATCTGGATCGCGCCTGGGTCGACGTGCCGGTGCCCTGGCCGCTGTGGGGCGCACTGGTGGCCATCGGATATGCCTGCCACATCGCGCTCATCGCGCGCTTCGTGCTGCTGGTGCTGGGACGCAACCCGCCCTGGCTGGTCAGGACGATCCAGGCCACTCTGGGTACGGCGGTGGTGCTGGCAGCGGCCTCGTTCGCGCTGTCGCGGCCCGTGCTCTGGACCATCGGCCTGACGCTGCTCGAACTGGCGGCGGCCGTCTGCCTGCCGGTGGTGGTGCGCGAGGCCTTCGGCAGCCGCCGGCGCATCGCATGGGTGCTGATGGGCGCCGGCAGCCTGGCCGTGATGGCGGGCGCGCACGATCTGCTGGCTGTGCGTGCCGGCCTGTTCGGCGGCGCCGAGTTCACGTTGACCTCGCACGCCATCTTCTTCTTCGTGTTGATCCTCGCCGGGCTGGTGGTCGAGCGATACAGCGGGCTGGTGGCGGACTACCGGGTGCTCAATGCCGAGCTGTCGCAGCGGGTGGCGGAGCGCGAACAGCAACTGCGTGCCGCGTTCGAGACACTGCGCACGCAGCAGGAGGAGCAGGTGGTGCTGCTCGAGCGGCAGCGCATCATGCGCGAGATCCACGACGGTGTCGGCTCGCAGCTCGTCGGGCTGCTGAACCTGGTGACGCAGCGCGATGCGCGCACCGACGTGCTCACCGAACACGTGCAGCAGGCGCTCGACGAGATGCGCATGGCGGTCGACTCCCTGCAGCCCATGCACGACGACCTGCCCACCATGCTCGCCACGCTGCGCTACCGCCTGCAGCCTCGGCTCGACGCGGCCGGGATTGCGCTGGACTGGGACGTGGTGGAGCTGCCGCCGATCGCGGCCTTCAACGCGCAAGCCTCGTTGCAGCTTCAGCGGATCTTGCTGGAGGCCTTCACCAACGTCCTCAAGCACGCCAGGGCCACGCGCATCGCGCTGCTTGCGAGCTGGCAGGACGGGCCGTCGCCGAAGGTGCGCATCGAACTCAGAGACAACGGCAGCGGCATGCGAAGCGGCGAGGCGCCGGCCGCCGCCGGTCGCGGCATCGCCAACATGCATGCGCGCGCCGACGCCATCGGTGCGGCCTTGCAGATCGGAGGCGGGCGGGAGGGGGGTACCGCGGTAGTCCTCGAATGGCCCGGCGCTCAGGGAAAAGCCTGATCCGGGAGCGCGGTGGCGGAGCGCCGGCATGCGCCAAAATGCCGACCAACAAGACGAACGAATCCAGTGGAGGACGGGGATGGCTTACGAGCTGCTGAGAAAAATTGCCGGCGCTTCGTTGCCGATGACGCTCGATTCACAGGCGGACATCGAGGACTTGCGCATCCTTCGCGATGCGGGATATGTGAAAGCGGAATTCGAGCCGCAGGGTGCGGCGCAGGCCGGCGCGGTGGTCATCGCGCTGACGCCGCTCGGCCGCACGGCCATGCGCTACTTCGGCGGCGCGTAGCTCGGCGGCGCCGCGCCGCAGTTAAGATCGCAGCCAGGCCGCGCATTCGCGGGCAGGGCCGTCGTGCCGCACCCGCTGCCGGATTTTTTTACAGCGTGCCTCAGAGCCGCGAGCAGGGGCCCCTCGAACAAGGGGCTTTTTTTATGGCCGCATTCATAGCCGACCTGGGAAAAGAGGGACCGCGCGCATGATGGGTAATTCGTCCTTCGCCGGGCTGGGCAATTCGTCCTTCGCCAGCCTGACGCCTGCGCCGGCCTCGGCCGACGAGGCTGAACCGTGGGTTCGCGGGGAACTGATCCGCAGCCTCATGCGGGCCTCGCGCGGCTCCTACCTGCTGGCCGCGGCGCTGATGCCGGCCATGGTGGGCCTGAGCTGGGGCCACGTGCCGCCCTGGCAGCTTTTCGCGTGGCTGGCCATCGGCATCGGCGCGACCGGCTGCCGCATCTGGGGCGAGCAGGTGTACGGCCGGCACTATGCCGACCGCGACTCGGCCGCGCAGCAGTACTTCATCGAGCGCTACCGATACCTCTGGAGCGCCAGTGCCTTCGCCTGGGGCTTGTCGATCCTGATCTTCTTCGAGCGCACGCCGCTCGTGAACCAGTTCATGAGCTGGCTCATCGTGGCCGGCGTCGCCACCTTTCCGCTCAACGGGCTGGCGCTGCATCCGCCGCTGCTCAAGCGCTACGTCAACACGCTGTTCGTGACCATGCTGGTGGCGATCGTGTTCCGCGTGATCGAACTCAACTTCGAGCGGCCGCATTTCCACTACGGCTTCCTGCTGCTGCCAGGGCTGCACTGGTGGCTGCTGCTGAGGGCCGGCCGGCGCATCCACGAAACCGCGCGCAACAGCTTCGAGCTGCTCTTTCACAACCACATTCTGATCAACTCGCTGACGCAGCAGCGCCAGGCGGCGGTGTCGGCGGTGGCGATGAAGAACCGCTTCCTGGCCAGCGCGGCCCACGACATGCGCCAGCCCGTGCTGGCGCTGTCGCTCTACGCCGACTGGCTGCGCAACGAACCTGAGCTGGTGGCCGAGATCGCGCCCAAGATCGTTCGAGCCACGCACGCGGTCAATGCGCTGTTCGACTCCTTGTTCGACCTGGCACGCATCGACTCGGGCCAGGTGCGCCTGCACATCGAGCGGGTGGACGTGGCCCAGCTGCTGCACGACCTCGAACTGCAGTACCGCCCCGTCGCCGAGGCCAAGGGCCTGAGCTTTCGCATGCACGTGAGCTCCGGCACGGTGCTGACCGACCCGATTCGCGTGCGCCGCATGATCGGCAACCTGCTGGCCAACGCCATCAAGTACACGGCCGAGGGCGGCGTGCTGCTCGCTTCGCGCCACACCCGCGACGGGCTGCGGGTGGAGGTGTGGGACACCGGCATCGGCATCGCGCGCGAGCATCTGCGCGACGTTTTCCTGGAGTTCTACAAGGTGGCTGACCATGCCGGCACCTCGGACGGCTTCGGCCTGGGCCTGGCGATCGTGGCGCGGCTGTCGCACGCGCTGGGGCATCCCGTCAGCGTGCGCTCCAGGCTTGGCCGCGGCAGCGTGTTCCGCGTCGCGCTGCATGACGCCGACGAGTCACAAGCTCAAACGCGAATCTCCGGCGCAGTCGGATAAAAAAAGACCGCCAGCGGCGGTCTTTTCGTTCGTGGACACCGCGGAACCGGCTTTGCCGGGCCGCTGGTGTCGCCCCCGGTGAGGGGGTTGGCGGACCACACGAAGTGGGGGAGCCTGGGGGAGAGCTAGTTACTGCTCGAGAGCAAACCGTTGGTCCGCGCGTGATGCAATGCCTGGGTCCGGCTCTTCACGCCAAGGCGGCGGAACAGGCGCCACAGGTGCACCTTCACCGTGTGCTCGCTGATGTCGAGTTCGGTGGCGATGTCCCGGTTGCTCATGCCCTGGTCGAGCATGGCGATCAGCTGGGTCTGGCGCTTCGACAACTTGCTGTTGGTGGCGGTGACCGGTTCTTCGACCTCGGTGTCGGCCATCAGCAGGCCGCGCAGCGCGGCGGTCAGCTCGGCGGAGCTGGCCGACTTCTCGATGTAGGTGTCGGCACCGGCCTCGATGCAGGCCTCTTCCATGTCACCCGCCGGCGAGGCCGAATACACGGCGACAGGCACGTCGGGATAGATTTTCTTGACCGCGAGCACGCCGGAGACGCCGGTCACGTCAGGCAGCTTCAGGTCGAGGCAGAACAGGTTGGGTTCGCCATGCTGCTTGACCGCGCTGGCCAGCTTGTCGAGCCGCTCCAGCTCGACGATGGTCTCGGCGGGCCGCAGGCGCCGCAAGACCATCACGATCGCGTCGCGCATCAAGGGGTGGTCGTCGATGACATAGATACTCATGGCTCATTTCTCACTGTGTGCGCTCCGGCCCCGCCGGTCGTTGTGTCGCGCGATATCGTCCCTTGGCTCTTATCGCCGGCGGCATCGGCCGCCAGCGCCTCCAGCGCGTCCTCGATTGCACGCGTGTTCGCATTGTCGACCGGTTCCAACTGCTCAGCGAGCAGTGCGAGAGCCGCGCCGCGCTGCGCTCGAAGCGTGCCGATGGCTCGGCCCGCGTCCTGCGGCGATGCGAAACTCAAGCTTTGTAACAGTTGTACACCGCTTTCGTCGAGCAGCTTGAAATAAAAAAGCCCATCCTTCTCACGGTATTGCTTGAACGAGGGCTTGGCGGCTCTCGCCGTCTTGGTTTTGGCGGCACCCTTGCCGGCGCTCGCAGCCAGGTTGCGCAGGCCCACGGCATGGCGCAGGTCGGCCATGAAGGGACGCGAGATGGCACGCGCCTTCTCGGCGCCGGCCAGGAGGATCTGCTCGATCTTGCCCGGGTCGCCGATGAGCGCGTCGTAGTGCTCGCGCAAGGGCGCCACCTCGCGGTCGATGCGCTCGAACAACAGTTGCTTGGCCTCGCCCCAGGCAATGCCGTCGGCGAAAGCGCGCCTGAGCGCCTCGGTTTCCTGCGCGTCGGCGAACGCCTGGTAGATCTGGAACAGCGCCGAGCCTTCGGTGTCCTTGGGCTCGCCGGGTGCGCGCGAGTCGGTCACGATGCCGGCGATGAGCTTCTGCAACTGGGCACGCGGGGTGAAGAGCGGGATCGTGTTGTCGTAGCTCTTGCTCATCTTGCGGCCGTCGAGGCCAGGCAGGGTGGCCACCGCATCGTCGATCTCGGCCTCGGGCAGCGTGAAATGCTCGCCGTACAGATGGTTGAAGCGCTGTGCCATGTCGCGCGCCATCTCGATGTGCTGCACCTGGTCGCGGCCCACGGGCACCTTGTGGGCGTTGAACATCAGGATGTCGGCACCCATCAGCACGGGGTACATGAAGAGGCCGGCGTTGACGTCGGCATCCGGGTCTTCGCCGCGCGCCACGTTCTTGTCCATCTGGGCCTTGTAGGCATGGGCCCGGTTGAGGATGCCCTTGCCCGTCACGCAGGTGAGGAACCAGGTCAGCTCGGGGATCTCGACGATGTCGGACTGGCGGTAGAAGGTCACGCGTTCCGGATCGAGCCCGCAGGCCAGCCAGGTGGCGGCGATCTCCAGCGTGGACCGCTGTATGCGCGCGGGCTCGTCGACCTTGATCAACGCATGGTAGTCCGCCAGGAAGTAGAAGCTCTGGACGTGGGCCTGGCGGCTGAAGCGTACCGAGTGGCGCACAGAGCCGACGTAGTTGCCCAGGTGCGGCGTGCCGCTGGTGGTGATGCCGGTGAGGAAGCGCACGGTGGAGGGGTTGGAAGTGCTTGCCATGGGGCTCAGCGCAGAGGCGAGATCAGAAAATTGATGGCGGTGTAGCCGGCGATCATCAGCGGGCGCAGCCACCAGGTGCCGACGATGCCGGCGATGACCAGGCCCATGACGATGAAGAATCCGTAGGGCTCGATGCGGGCGAGTAGATTTTGCGCGCCACCTCGCGGCAACAGGCCGGCCAGCACGCGGCCGCCATCGAGCGGGGGCAAGGGAAAGAGATTGAAGGCCCACATCACGAGGTTGACGAGCACCCCGGCTTTCGCCATCTCGAGAAAAAAGCGCTCGGTGACGCCGGCCGCGGGCAACGCAACGAATACGAGCGCCCAGAAGATCGCCTGGACGAAGTTCGACGCCGGGCCCGCAAGCGCCACCCAGATCATGTCGCGCTTGGGATGCCGCAGGCGCCCGAAGTTCACGGGCACTGGCTTCGCGTAGCCGAAAAGAAAATTGCCGGACGTGGCGATATAGAGAACGATCGGCATCACGATGGTGCCGAGCGGGTCGATGTGCTTGACCGGATTCAACGTCACGCGGCCCATCATCCAGGCCGTCTGGTCGCCCAGGTAACGGGCCACGTAGCCATGTGCTGCCTCATGCACGGTGATCGCGAAGATCACGGGCAGCGCATAGATGAGCACCGTTTCAATCAGGTTCGAAATATCCACCGGGCGATTGTCTCAGACGGCTCCGCGCGCGAAGCAGCGCAAAAGTTCACAACCCCAGCGGTGCGAGCGATCCGCGGCCCTGTCGAACCAGCACCGGCTCGCCGCCCGTGCCCATCGGCGTGAGGTCGACCACCGTGGTCGGTTCCGAGGGGCAGGCGCCGCAGGCGATCACGGCACCGATCTGCTTCTCGAAGCGGTCGCGGATGGCCTGGGCGTCATTGAGTGCGTCGGTCTCGCCGGGCGGAATCAGCGTGGTGGCCAGCAGCGGCTCGCCGTGCAGCATCAGCAGTTCGCCCAGCACCTTGTGGTCGGGCACGCGCAGGCCGATGGTCTTGCGTTGCGGATGGCTGACGCGCCGCGGCACTTCCTTGGTGGCTTCGAGCAGAAAGGTGTAGGGCCCCGGCGTGGCGGCTCTCAGCAGGCGGTATTGCTTGTTGTCCACACGCGCGTAGCTCGACAGTTCGCTCAGGTCGCGACACAGCAGCGTGAGGTGGTGCTTCTCGTCCACCTGCCGGATGCGCCGCAGTTGGTCGACCGCGTCCTTGTCGTCGAGGTGGCAGGCCAGCGCATAGCTCGAGTCGGTCGGCACGGCCACGATCTCGCCGCGCGCCAGCAGGGCGGCGGCCTGCTTCAGCAGGCGCTGTTGCGGGTTGTCGGGGTGGAGTTCGAAAAACTGGGCCATGGTGCTCGTTGCATTGTGCCGCGTAGCAAGGATCGGGCTCGCCCGCTACGACTCCGCAGGTTCGATCGGCACCCGCCGCTCGCGCACGGTAAGCCAGGCGCCGGCCGCGCCGCAGACGGCGATCAGCGCCATGCCGATCAGCGAGAGGCGGTCCGGCACCTGCGAGAACATGACCCAGCCGCCCAGCATGGCGAAGGCGATCTGCGCATAGAGGTACGGCGTGAGCGTGGAAGCAGGGGCGCGCTGGTAGGCCAGGATCAGGATGAAGTGCCCCACGGTACCCAGGAAGCCCATCAGGCACAGCAGCGCCCACCATTCCCAGCCCGGCAGCGAGGTCCACACGAAGGGCAGGGCCAGCGAGGCCATCAGCGTGCCGACCCAACCGGTATAGAAGTGCATCGTCAGCGGGTTCTCGGTGCGCACCAGCTTGCTCGTGAGCACCTGGAACCACGCGTTGGTGAGCACCAGACCGATCGGCAGCAGCACGGCCCAGCTCAGCGCCTCGCCGCCGGGCCGCAGGATGACCAGCGTGCCGACGAAGCCACCCGCCACCAAGGCCCAACGCAGTGGCGACACCTGCTCGTTGAGCGTGATGGCGGCCAGCAGCGTGATGACCAGCGGTGCGATCAGCACGATCGAGGTGAATTCAGCCACCGGCATGTACCGCAGGCTGAAGAAGGCCAGCGTGCTCGACGTCAGCAGCAGCGCGCCCCGCAGGAGCTGAAACTTTGGATGCCGCGTCCGCAGCAGCGCAGCGCCTTCGCGCGGCAGCAGCACGACGGTGGTCGCGATGGCCTGGAACGCATAGCGGAACCACACCCCCATCAAGATCGGCACGCCCGCGGTCGACAGCTTGGTCGCCGTGTCGAGCGTGGCGAAGCAGGCCGTGGCCAGCAGCACCAGGCCGATGCCGGCGAGAATGCGTTCCGACTCGATGTCGCGCGAACTCTTCCGGACGTCCAGGCCGCCGGTGGTCGTGGTCGGACCCGTCACTGGATGCGGTCTTGCAGCAGCTCCCACACGGGGGTGAGCTTCCCGGGCAGCAGGGGCAGCTGGCCCAGGTCGCAATGGCTCTCGTCGGGGCTGTGGAAGTCGCTGCCGCGCGAGGCGGCGAAGCCGAACTCGAGGGCCTTGTCGGCGTATTCGGTGTATTCGGCCGTCGTGTGGCTGCCCGTCACCACCTCGATGGCCCGCCCGCCGTGTTCCTTGAACTCCAGGAACAAGGCGTATTCCTCGTTGGCGGTGAACTTGTAGCGGCCCGGATGCGCAATGACGGCGAGGCCCTTGGCCTCGGTGATCCACCGCACGGCGTCCTTCAACGCGGCCCAGCGGTGCGGCACGAAGCCGGGCTTGCCTTCGGTCAGGAACTTGCGGAACACCTCGGAGGTGTCGCGGCAGTGCCCCTGCTCGACCAGGAAGCGGGCGAAATGGGTGCGCGAAATGAGCTCGGGATTGCCCACGTACTTGAGCGCGCCTTCGTAGGCGCCCTGGATGCCCACCTTGGCCAGGCCTTCCGACATCTCCTGCGCCCGCCGGCCGCGGCCACCGCGCGTGTCGTACAGGCCCTCGCTGATGGCCGCATCGTCCGGGTCGAAGCCCAGGCCGACGATGTGCACGGTCTCGTTGGCGAAGGTCACCGAGATCTCGGTGCCGGTGAGGTACTTCATGCCGTGGCTGCGTGCCGCGGCCGCGGCACGGTGCTGGCCGCCGATCTCGTCGTGGTCGGTCAGCGCCCACAGTTCGACGCCGTTGGCGGCTGCGCGGGCGGCCAGGGCCTCGGGCGTCAGGGTGCCGTCGGACACCACGGAGTGGCAATGCAGGTCGGCGTTCAGGATGGAAGACACGCCCCGAATCTTATTCTTTCTTGCATGGGCTTGCAGGGCGCATGGCGGCTGCCCCTCGCGCTATCGAATGCGTAGCAAACAAGGGGCGCCGGCGGGTGCTTTCACCGTTTGCGGCGAAACGCGACCCAGGCGGCGACCACGGTGAATGTGATCACGATCGCCAGCAGGATCCAGAACCCATGCTTGTTTTCGGCCAGCGGAATGCCGCCGACGTTCATGCCGAACAGGCCAGCCAGGATGTTGATCGGGCGTGCGAGTACTGTCACCACGGTCAGCACGAACAGGCTGCGGCTGGTGTCCTCGTTGACGTTGGCGGCGATTTCTTCCTGCAGCAGCTTGATGCGCTCCTGCAATGCGCCCATGTCGCGCAGCACCACCGAGAACTCCTCGGTCGCGCCGCGCAGCTTCTGCGCATCGTCCTCGGCCAGCCATTCCGGCGGCTTCTGCAAGAGGCGGAACAGCGCGCCCGGCTCCGGTGCCAGCAGGCGCTGCAGCCGCACGAGCAGCCGCCGCATCTCGCCCAGCCGCGCGCGCTTGTGGTCGAGTCGCCCGATCAGCAAGTCGTCCTCGATCGCGTCGACGCGGGCGGTCACGCCGCGCACCACGTTCACCAGCACATCGGCCTGCACGCGCAGCAGGTGCTCCAGCAACTCGGCGCTCGACAGCGGCACATCGCCCGCCTTCACGGCCGTGCGCAGCGCATCGACCGAACGCAGCGGCTTGGTGCGCGCCGTCACCACCAGGTGTTGGCCGACGTTGATCCACAGGGTCGAGATGTCCGACGGTTCGAAGCTGAAGTCGAAATGGACGTCGTTGATCACGGCGATCAGCGAATCGTCGGCCCGCTCGATGCGGGTGGAATGCATGCCGTCTTTGAGGGTCTCGAAGAAGGTGTCGGCCAGCCGAGCATGGCGATGAAGCCAGCGCTCCGCCTGCGCATGGCTCAGGTTGAAATGCAGCCACAGATAGGCGCCCTCGGGCACCGTTTGCTGCGCGAGCCAGTCGGCCACTTCGTTCGAGTCGATGGCACGCGCCGAATCGTCGGCTGTCGCGTCGAAGAGGTAGCCGCAGATCAGGCCGGCTTCGTCGCCGCCGTAGGGGGCGGACGCGATATCCCGGGGCGAGGGCAGGACGGGGCGGTTCAGGAGCGGAAACTCGGAAGAAAACTCAGAAGAAATGCGTGAACAGCCAATATAGGGAGCCCGACAGGATGATCGCGGCCGGAAGCGTCAGCACCCAGGCCAGCAACAAGTTGCGCAGCGTGGCCATCTGCAGCCCCGATCTGTTGGCTGCCATGGTGCCGGCCACGCCCGACGAAAGCACTTGGGTCGTCGAGACCGGCAACCCGTAGATGTCCGCCGCGCCGATCGTGACCATGGCCACCAATTCGGCCGAAGCGCCCTGCGCATAGGTCAGGTGCGTCTTGCCGATCTTCTCGCCCACCGTCACGACGATGCGCTTCCAGCCCACCATGGTGCCAAGGCCCAGCGCGATGGCCACCGCCACCTTCACCCACAGGGGAATGAACTTGGTCGCGTCGTCGATCTCCTTGCGGAAGGCGTCGACCTTGGCCTTGGCATCCTCGTCCAACCTTGCTGCGCCGCTCTTGTCGAGCAGCCTTATCGCTTCGGAGGCGAGGTACATGTCGTTGCGCACGTTGGCGACCTTCTCGGCCGGTACGGCGGCGAGCGAGCCGTGCTCGCGCACCTGCGCGCCGATGCTGCCGGTGATGGCCGCGACGGCCGGCACCACGGCTGGCCCGAATTCCTTGGTGCGGACATAGGTCGAGAGCGTGTCGCGCGCCTGCGCCGGTTGCGGCGCGGGCACGGCGCCCGACGCGCTGCGCACCAGCGCGTTCTGCGCCAGCTCGGCGACGGCGACGAACTGCACCGTCTGGTCGGCCGGCATCGCGCGGTTGAGCGCATAGGCCATCGGCACCGTGCCGACCAGGATCAGCATGATCAGGCCCATGCCCTTCTGGCCGTCGTTCGAACCGTGCGCAAAGGACACGCCGGTGCAGGTCAGGATCAGGATGCCGCGGATCCACCAGGGCGGCGGGGCGTTGCCCTTCGGCTCTTCGTAGAGCTCGCGGCTCTTCACCAGTGCGCGCAGGGCCAGCAGCAGCAGCGCCGCGCAGCAGAAGCCCACCAGCGGCGACAGCAGCAGCGAATAACCCACCTTGGTGGCCTGTGCCCAGTCCACGCCGCTGGTGCCGTCACGCCCGTGCATCAGCGCGTTGGCCACGCCCACGCCGATGATCGAACCGATCAGGGTGTGCGACGACGAGGCCGGCAAGCCCAGCCACCAGGTGCCGAGGTTCCAGACGATGGCCGCGATGAGCAGTGCGAACACCATCGCGAAGCCGGCGCCCGAGCCCACCTGCAGGATCAGTTCCACCGGCAGCAGCGAGATGATGCCGAAGGCCACGGCGCCGCTGGAGACCAGCACGCCGAGGAAGTTGAAGAAGCCCGACCACACGACCGCGAAATTGGGCGGCAGCGAATGGGTGTAGATCACGGTCGCGACGGCGTTCGCGGTGTCGTGGAAGCCGTTGACGAACTCGAAGCCCAGCGCGATCAGCAAGGCCACGCCGAGCAGGATGAAGGGTACGTAGGTGGTGATCGGAGTGCCCGTGGCGGTCACGTCCTGGGCCAGGCTCCAGGCCGTGTATAGCAGCCCTGCTGCCAGCAGCCCGACGAAGACCACCAGGGTGGCCGCTCCGGGCTTGCTGTCGAGCTGCGGGCGGCCCGCGGCCGAAGCGGCCGCAGACGAAGTTTCGGCGACGATCGAGCTCATGGTCTTGGAGATGTTGTGAAGCTTCGCGCCATGCTGTTCGCGCCGTATGTCAGTGTTGTGACGACGCGGGCAGGGCTTTCAGTCTGTCACCAATTCGTCATTTCGCAGGGGCAGGATGGGTCTTCCTCCTGTATTCCCCCGCCCTGCCATGACGCTGCCTTCCACCCTGAGCAACCAAGACGAGCTGGTGCAGCGCATCGCGCGCGACCTGATCGACAGCTACGACGAGGAACTTGAACTCGAGATCGAGGACCGCAACGTGGAAGAGCTCGAATCCGGCAACGCGACCGACAAGGACGCGCGCCGGGCCTACTTCAAGGAGCTGTTCCGCCTGCAGGGCGAACTGGTCAAGCTGCAGGACTGGGTGCAGCACTCGCGCCAGAAGGTCGTGATCCTGTTCGAAGGCCGCGATGCGGCGGGCAAGGGCGGCGTGATCAAGCGCATCACCCAGCGGCTCAACCCCCGCGTGGCCCGCGTGGCGGCGCTGCCCGCACCGAACGACCGCGAACGCACGCAGTGGTACTTTCAGCGCTACGTGTCGCATCTGCCGGCTGCGGGCGAGATGGTGCTGTTCGATCGCAGCTGGTACAACCGCGCCGGCGTCGAGCGCGTGATGGGCTTCTGCACCGACGACGAGTACGAAGAGTTCTTCCGCACGGTGCCCGACTTCGAGCGCATGCTGGTGCGCTCCGGCATCAAGCTGATCAAGTACTGGTTCTCCATCACCGACGAAGAGCAGCACATGCGCTTCCTCGGCCGCATCCACGACCCGCTCAAGCAGTGGAAGCTCAGCCCGATGGACCTGGAATCCCGCCGCCGTTGGGAGGAATACACCAAGGCCAAGGAAACCATGCTCGAGCGTACCCACATCGCCGAAGCCCCCTGGTGGGTGGTGCAGGCGGTCGACAAGAAGAAGGCGCGCCTGAACTGCATCAGCCACCTGCTGGGGCAGATGCCCTACCACGAGGTGCCGCATCCGCCGATCGAGCTGCCGGCTCGCGTGCGCCACGCCGACTACCTGCGCCAGCCGGTGCCGGCCGCGATGATCGTGCCCGAGGTGTACTGAGCCTTCGAGCCTTCTTCGGCCGGGTTGCCCGCGGCCCGGAAGCTGCTAAGGTGCGGCCAGTTCCCGCTCTCGCACCATGGCTCGTCGCCGCTCGTCCACGTCCGCCGCCTCCGCATTCGCCCGCGCCTACCAGCGCGGGGTAAGCGCGCTCACCAAGGCCACGCTGCGCAGCGGCAAGCGCATCGCCACCCAGGTGCAGCGCGCCGCAGCCGAACAGATCAAGCCCCCGCGTGGGCCGGGCGACTGGCTCTCCGGGCTCGCCATCGGCCCCGGCGGTGCGCGCCGCTATCACCTGTACCGGCCGCCGGGGGTTGTCGTGGGGGAGCGCCTGCCTTTGCTGGTCATGCTGCACGGCTGCGGCCAGACGGGGCGTGACTTCGCCGCGAGCACCCGCATGAACCTCATCGCGGCACGCGAACGCTTCTTCGTGCTGTACCCCGAGCAGGACCGGCTGGTCAATCCGCAGGGCTGCTGGAACTGGTACGACCGGCGCTCCGGCAAGGCCGACGCCGAGGCCGCGACGCTCATGGCGGCGGTCGACCAGGTCAAGGTGCTCTACCCGATCGACCGCGACCGTGTCGCCGTTGCCGGGCTCTCCGCCGGCGCCGGCATGGCGGCGCTCATGGCCACGCGCTACCCGGCGCGCTTCAAGGCCGCGGCCATGCACTCGGGCGTGGCGCCCGGCGCCGCCCGTTCGTCGGCTACCGCGCTGAGCGCCATGCGGGGCCGCCAGGTGCCGCCGATGCCCGTCACTGCGGTGGGCAAGGCGATGGGCGCTGCAGCCGTCTTCACCACCCTGCCGCCGCTGCTGGTGTTGCATGGCGATGTGGACATCGTCGTGTCGGCCAGCAATGCGATGAGCACGGCTACCGTGTGGGCTGCAGCCACCGGTGCCCGGCCCGGCATCGAACGCACCGTGCAGCGCGGCAAGCGGCATCCCATGCGGGTGACGGAATTCAAGCGCGAGGGCCGCACCTTCGTCACGCTGTGCGAAATCGCCGGCCTCGGCCATGCGTGGAGCGGCGGCGCGCCGCGGCTGCCCTTCAGCGATGCCGCCGGGCCCAATGCCTCGCGGCTGATCTGGGGCTTCGTGACCAAGCAGTTCAAGGCGATCGATTCATGAGCGGCATCGCCTACGACCCCAGCCGCACCGCGCTCTATTCGCCCGAGCGCCACGACACCCTGTTCGAGCCCGGCCGCAGCCTCAGCGACGCCCAATGGGCGATCGAGGCCGCGCGGCTGGCCTACTACCGGGCCGAGCTCTCCGAAGCCGAGCACCGGCGCCTGGCCGACGCACTGGCCTCCGCGGCTTCGGCGCCCCGACGCTCATCACGCACGAAGGCACGCACAGCTTCGCCTTCGCGGCGATGCATGCCGACGGCACGGCGCTGGTCGCGTTCCGCGGTACCCAGCCCGACGAGATTCGCGACATCGCCACCAGCCTGCAGGCGAACCAGGTCGACTGGCCCGAGAGCGGCGGCCGGGTGCACGCCGGTTTCGCACGCGCGGCGCGTGCCCTGCTGCCGGCCGTGCGCGAATGGCTCGATGCAGGGGAGGGCGCAAGCCGCCGTGCGCTGATCTTCTGCGGCCACAGCCTCGGCGGCGCGCTCGCGACGCTGATCGCCACCGTGATGCCGCCGAACCTGATCGTCACCCTGGGTGGGCCGCGCGTCGGCAACACGGCGTTCGTGGCCGCGCTCGCCGACGTCGAGATGCTGAGGCTGGTCAACGGCTGCGACATCGTCACGCAGCTCCCGCCGGCCTTCTCGCTCTATGCTCATGCAGGGCCCACCTGCTACATCAGCTGCGACGGGCAGCCCATGCACAACCCGGACGTCGGGTTCATCGAAAGCGACCGCGCCAAGGGCCGGGCGAGCTACGTGGTCGACCATGCGTGGAAGCGCGGCGCGGTGCTGCTGCGCGACCTGGCGGACCATGCGCCGATCAATTACGCGCGGGCGTATTTCTAGGCTTGGCCCCCAGGTTCTGGTTGAGGTCCAGGCACTAGGACGGTGGCATGGCTTCGAGGCGCCGCGCCGCATCGGCGAGGCCTTTCAGGATGGTGTCCGCGACCCGTTGCGGAAATCCCGCGGGAAGCTGCGCCGCCACCTGGGCGATCACCTGCGGCGTGCGCGCCAGGATGGCTTGGACCAAGTTTTCGGCATCGTTGCCGTACAGGCACTTGCGCGCCGTCTCGTTGAAGTGCCGGCGCTGGATGGTCTTGAAATGGTAGTGCTTGTTCTTGCCGAGCACCGCCATGGCCAGCTTGGCCTCGTGGCGTGAGAACTGGTTCGGGCCGTTGCCCTCCACCGGCCAGATCGACATCACGTCGTAGAGCGGCGTGAGCCGGTAGCGGCCCTCCGGCTGCAGGCGGATGCTGAAGTTCTTGGCGTGGCCATCGGGTGCGCCGAGCATCCAGAAAAGAATCTGCGCCGTGAGCAATGTCCCCAGGTCGCGGCGCGCCTCGGCCGACTGGCGCAGCACGCCGGCCAGGGCCAGCATGCCGGGGCCGCCGTCGGCTTCGTACTTCAGGTGCGAAGGCAGGCCCAGCGCCTGGCAGAAGTCTTCTTGCGGCAGCCGCAGCAGCCAGCGGCCCGACGAATGCCACCGGCGATCGAATCGCTCCACGGCCAGCACCTTCTGCGCGCCGAAGCGCAGGATCGCCGAGTCGGGCGCGGGCACGCCGTAGGCCTGGAGGATGTTGAGGCACAGCCATTCGTTTTCCACCGAGGTGCTGAAGTCGGCACGGCGGTGGCCGACCAGGCCCAGCGGGAGCTTGAGGATGTGGGTGGTGGGCGTCGCGCCGTGCGGCCGCAGCCACTGGCCGCTGTGCCATAGGAGCGCAGTCTTTTCCTGTGCGCCGGCGAGTGAGATACGCAGTTCGTCTTCTGCCGTGTTCGGCGTGCCGGCGGGCCCGGGATCGACGGCGTGCTGGAGCAGTCGCTCGACGTCCTGCTCGGTCAGCGACGTTGCCTCGATGCGTTCGACGCCCGAGGGTGTGTCGTCCTCGCCCAGCAACTGGATGGCGCCGACGCAATCGCGCCCGACGGCCTGGAGCAGATCGAAGGTGTCGGCCGAGCCCGTCCGGAAGCGCCTTGCGATTCGTTCCCGGATCGGGATGCTGTCGGGCAGCAGGTTGTCGAAGTAGTTCCGCACGGCGTCGCCGCGATGCACGGCGTTCGCGATGAGCGGTAGAGACAGCGACAAGGGCCGCCCGGCTGCGGAGCGCAGCCAGTTCGCGTCGTAGACCAGTTCGTCTTCGCCTCGGCCAGGCATGTGCCAGCGGCCGACGCGTTCGCCGTTGGCCCAGATCGACAGCGTGCGTGCGTGCGATTTGCGGCCCATGGCTACCACTCCGGAGGGGCGGGTTCGCGGGCCGCCAGTGCCAGACCGGGCGGTGCGCCGGAGGGCTTGGGTCCGATCATGATCTCGAGGCCGAGCACGGAGAAGATGGAGAGCAGCTGCTCGACGCTGAGGGTGCCGGGGTGAAGCTCCATGTGCGAGATCCGGCTCTGGCTAATGCCCAGCCTCGATGCGAGCTGCTCCTGCGACAGCCCCGCCTCGCGGCGGGCGGCCTTGATCCACGGACCCAATTGCGAAGAAACGGAAAGCAGTTGCCGCATGTTTTTATCCGCAAGACGAATAACGGCAGTTTATCGATGAAGCGGGTAAAGTGCAATTTACCAACATGGAAGGTAAATTGAAAAATACCCATTCCATGGGTCATGGTGACCCGGTGCGCGTGCACTGGTCGCCTGCCTGTACGCCACCCGGCGTATAGCTCCAGGGCGCGCTCGACCGCAGACTCCTCCCATCGATTCACACCTAGAGGAGAAGAGTCTCATGCAAGAACGCCGTTTCACTCTCAAGGCGCTCACGGCCGCCGTCGCGCTCGCCAGCCTTTCCGTCGTGCCGGCCTTCGCGGCCGACACCATCAAGGTCGGCGTGCTGCACTCGCTGTCGGGCACCATGGCCATCTCCGAGACCGTGCTCAAGGACACGGTGCTGATGGCCATCGACGAGATCAACGCCAAGGGCGGCGTGATGGGCAAGAAGCTCGAACCGGTGATCGTCGACCCCGCCTCCAACTGGCCGCTCTTCGCCGAGAAGACCAAGCAGCTGCTGGGCCAGGACAAGGTCTCGGTCATCTTCGGCTGCTGGACTTCGGTGTCGCGCAAGTCGGTGCTGCCGGTGGTCGAGGAAATGAACGGCCTGCTGTTCTACCCCGTGCAGTACGAGGGTGAAGAGCTCAGCAAGAACGTGTTCTACACCGGTGCCGCGCCCAACCAGCAGGCCATTCCGGCGGTCGACTACCTGATGAGCAAGGAAGGCGGCGGCGCCAAGCGCTGGGTGCTGCTGGGCACCGACTACGTGTACCCCCGCACCACCAACAAGATCCTGCGCGCCTACCTGAAGAGCAAGGGCGTGAAGGACAGCGACATCGACGAGAAGTACACGCCCTTCGGCCACAGCGACTATCAAACCATCGTCGCCGACGTCAAGAAGTTCTCGCAGGGCGGCAAGACGGCCGTGGTGTCGACCATCAACGGCGACTCCAACGTGCCCTTCTACAAGGAACTCGGCAACGCCGGCCTGAAGGCCAAGGACGTGCCCGTGGTCGCCTTCTCGGTGGGCGAAGAAGAACTGCGCGGCGTCGACACCAAGCCGCTGGTGGGCCACCTGGCGGCATGGAACTACTTCATGTCGATCAAGAACCCGACCAACACCGCCTTCATCAAGCAGTGGAGCGACTACGCCAAGGCCAAGAACATCGCCGGCCACAAGGACAAGCCGCTCACCAACGATCCGATGGAGGCCACCTACATCGGTGTGCACATGTGGAAGCAGGCGGTCGAGAAGGCCAAGAGCACCGACACCGACAAGGTGATCGCCGCCATGGCCGGCCAGACCTTCACTGCGCCCTCGGGCATCGTCTCGAAAATGGACGAGAAGAACCATCACCTGCACAAGAGCGTGTTCATCGGCGAAGTGCAGGCCGACGGCCAGTTCAAGGTGGTGTGGAAGACGCCGGCACCGGTCAAGGCCAAGCCGTGGAGCCCCTACATCGAGGGCAACGACAAGAAGAAGGACGAGCCGGACGGCAAGTCCAAGATGTAAGGCGGACGAACGCATGCTGCTACAGCGAATTGTTCAGGGATTGTTCGCTGCGGCGGCAGTGCTGTGTGCGGGCCACGCGGTGGCCCTCACCATCGACGAGGCGAAAGCCATCGCCTCGGGTGACACCGAGGCGCGCGTCGCCGCGCTGAACCGCGCGGTGACCAACGCCGACCAGAAGACCGCGGACTTCATCCAGGCCATGTCCGACAATGCGGTCCGCTACACGGCCGACAAGGTCTTCGTCGTCAAGGACGACAAGGGCTATGACCCCGTCACCGGTGCAGAACTCAAGCTGCCCGACGACGCCGAAGAGGTCATCAACAACAACCTGATGCGCAGCGCGCTCGACGCTGCGCAGGCCGCGCTCAAGCTCGCCAGCCCCGACGCCGCGGTGCGTGCGGAGGGTGCCAAGGGCCTGCTGAGCTCGCCCGACGAATCGCGCCTTCCGCTGGTCGAGAAAGCGCTGGCGGCGGAGTCCGATGCAGGCATCAAGGCCACGCTCGAGCTCGTGCGTGCCGCGAGCATGCTCTCCAGCCCCGACAAGGCGCGACGCATCGATGCCATCAAGGCGCTCGGCGAAAGCAAGAGCCCCGACACCAAGCTGCTGCTCAACGAGCGCCTGGGCGAAGAACAGGACGCCGAGGTGAAGTCGGCCATCGGCGCCGCCATCGCATCCATCGACGCGTCGCTGGTCTGGGGCGAGCGCATCGGCGCGGTGTTCAGCGGCATCAGCCTGGGCTCGGTGCTGCTTTTGGCCGCGCTGGGCCTGGCCATCACCTACGGCCTGATGGGCGTCATCAACATGGCGCACGGCGAACTGATGATGATCGGCGCCTACGCCACCTACGTCATGCAAGGCGTGTTCCAGCGCTACATGCCCGAGGCCGCTTTCGGCTGGTACCTGGTGGCTGCGATCCCGGTCGCGTTCATGGCCTCGGCATTGGTCGGCGCGGTGCTGGAACGTGGTGTGATCCGCTTCCTCTACGGCCGGCCGCTCGAAACGCTGTTGGCCACCTGGGGCATCAGCCTGATGCTGCAGCAGCTCGTGCGTTCGCTCTTCGGCGCGCAGAACGTGGGTGTCGAAAACCCTGGCTGGATGAGCGGCGGCCTCACCATGCTGAGCAACGTGCAGCTGCCCTGGAACCGCATCTGCATCATCATCTTCGCGGTGCTCGTGCTCCTGGCCATGGGCTGGCTGATCGGCCGCACGCGCCTGGGTCTCTTCGTGCGCGGCGTCACGCAGAACCGGCCGATCGCCTCGTGCATGGGCGTGAACACGGCGCGCATCGACACCTATGCATTCGCGCTCGGTTCCGGCATCGCGGGCCTGGCGGGTTGCGCGCTCTCGCAGATCGGCAACGTCGGCCCCGACCTGGGCCAGAGCTACATCGTCGACTCCTTCATGGTGGTCGTGATGGGTGGCGTCGGCCAACTCGCAGGCACGGTTTACGCGGCGCTGGGCCTGGGCGTGCTCAACAAGTTCATCGAAGGCTGGGCCGGCGCGGTGCTCGCGAAGATCGCGGTGCTGGTCTTCATCATCATCTTCATCCAGAAGCGGCCGCAGGGCATCTTCGCAGTCAAGGGCCGGAGTGCAGAGGCATGAGCGGGGTCGTACTTCCTTCCAAGGCGCCGCTTCTGAGCGGCAAGGGCTGGACGGCCTTTTTCGTCGCCCTGATCGCTGTCTGCGCACTGGCGCCGGTGCTCAACCTGCTGGTGCCCGCCGGCAGCGCGCTGCACATGAGCGACTACGCCGTCGCGCTGGTCGGCAAGATCATGTGCTATGCCATCTGCGCGCTGGCCATGGACCTGATCTGGGGCTACACAGGCATCCTGTCGCTGGGCCATGGCCTCTTCTTCGCGTTGGGCGGCTACATGATGGGCATGTACCTCATGCGCCAGATCGGCCGCGACGGCAACTACAAGAGCGACCTGCCGGACTTCATGGTGTTCCTCGACTGGAAGACGCTGCCCTGGCACTGGACCTTCAGCGACAGCTTCGTGGCCACGCTGGTCCTCATCATCGCCGTGCCCGGCGTCGTCGCCTTCGTCTTCGGCTTCTTCGCGTTCCGCTCCCGCATCAAGGGCGTGTACTTCTCGATCATCACGCAGGCCATGACTTTCGCGGCGATGCTGCTGTTCTTCCGCAATGAAACCGGCTTCGGCGGCAACAACGGCTTCACCGACTTCAAGCGCATCCTGGGAACGCCCATCGCCACGCAGGAGATGCGCATGACCCTGTTCACGCTGACCGGACTGACGCTGCTGGGCTTCTTCCTGCTCTCGAAGTGGCTGATCGGCAGCAAGTTCGGCCGCGTGCTGCAGGCCATCCGCGATGCCGAGTCGCGCGTGATGTTCTCGGGCTACAACCCGCTGCCGTACAAGCTGACGATCTGGGTGATCTCGGCCGTCATGTGCGGCGTGGCCGGCGCGCTGTACGTGCCGCAGGTGGGCATCATCAACCCGGGTGAGATGAGCGCAGCCAACTCGATCGAGATCGCCATTTGGGCCGCCGTGGGCGGGCGGGCCACGCTGGTCGGGCCGATCGTCGGCGCCTTCATCGTCAACGGGGCCAAGAGCTGGCTCACCGTGGCCTATCCGGAGTACTGGCTGTACTTTCTGGGGGCGCTGTTCATTGCTGTCACGCTGTTTCTGCCGAACGGCGTCGTGGGCCTGGTCAAGAAGTGGGTGGGCCGGGAGAGGAAGGTCGTTGCCGAGGAGCCGAAGCAGCGCTCGGTGGCAGTGGAGCAGGGCGTCGAGCCCGCCGCGCTGCCGGCAGAGGGAGCACGGGCATGACACCGGACCTGATGGAAGCCGGCGCCGAGCGCATTGCCCGCCATGCCTATCCGGGGGCGGCCGGCCAGCTCACCGAATCCGGCGGCCGCGAGGCCGGCTACGGCCGCCATGCTTCGCCGGGCGAAGTCGACGTCACGCACGGCCGCATCCTCTACCTGGAAGACGTCAGCGTGAGCTTCGACGGCTTCAAGGCGATCAACAAGCTGTCGCTCGACATCGCACCGGGCGAACTGCGTTGCGTGATCGGCCCCAACGGCGCGGGCAAGACCACGATGATGGACATCATCACCGGCAAGACGCGGCCGGACGAAGGCACCGTGTTTTTCGGCAGCACCATCGACCTGCTGCGCCACAAGGAAGCCGAGATCGCGCAACTGGGCATCGGGCGCAAGTTCCAGAAGCCGACGGTGTTCGAGCACCTGACCGTGTTCGAGAACCTGGAGCTGGCACTCAAGACCGACAAGGGCGTGAAGTCGTCGATGCTGTTCAGCCTCGATTCCGCGCAATCCGACCAGCTGGCCGAGGTGCTGCACACCATCCACCTGGCCGACAGCGTGTCGCGCATGGCCGGCAACCTGAGCCACGGGCAGAAGCAGTGGCTCGAGATCGGCATGCTGCTCATGCAAGACCCGAAGCTGCTGCTGCTGGACGAGCCGGTGGCCGGCATGACCGATGAAGAGACGGCACGCACGGCGGAACTCTTCCTCCACCTCAAGGGCAAGCATTCGCTGATGGTGGTGGAGCACGACATGAGCTTCGTGCGCACCATCTCCGAGATCGTGACCGTGCTGTGCGACGGCTCGGTGCTCGCGCAAGGCACGCTCGACGAAGTGCAGGCGGACGAGCGGGTGATCGAGGTCTACCTCGGCCGCTGAGAAAAGGCAGGACATGCTCAAGGTCAAGAACATCCACCAGTACTACGGCGGCTCGCACATCCTGCGCGACGTGAGCTTCGAGGCGCACGCGGGCAAGGTCACCGTGCTGCTGGGCCGCAACGGCGTCGGCAAGACCACGCTGCTCAAGTCGCTCATGGGCCTGGTGCCGATCAAGAGCGGCAGCATCGAATTCGACGGCGCCCCCATCCAGAAATGGACCCCCTACGAGCGCGCCCGCGCCGGCCTGGGCTTCGTGCCGCAGGGCCGCGAGATCTTCGCCCGGCTCACGGTCGAGGAGAACCTGCGCATGGGCCTGGCCTACCGCTCGGCCGGCACGCCCATTCCCGGCGAGCTGTACGAGTTGTTCCCGGTGCTCAAGCAGATGAAGAACCGCCGCGGCGGCGACCTGTCCGGCGGCCAGCAGCAGCAGCTGGCCATCGCGCGGGCCCTGGCGCCCGGCCCCAAGGTGCTGGTGCTCGACGAGCCGACCGAAGGCATCCAGCCCAGCATCATCAAGGACATCGGCCGCGTGATCCGCATGCTGGCCGATCGCGGCGACATGGCGATCGTGCTGTGCGAGCAGTACTACGACTTCGCCGAGGCGCTGGCCGACGACTACCTGGTGATGGAGCGCGGCGAGGTCATCGCACGCGGCCTGGGCAAGGACATGGAAGCCCAGGGCGTGCGGCAGCTGGTCGCGATCTGATCCCTGCTCTTCAGCGCTGGCCGAGCGCCTTCGACAGCGCCTTCGCTTCCTCGACCAGCAGCTTGCCGATGGCCTCGACCTCGGGCGCGTGGATGCGCGCGCTGGGCCCGAACACCGCGATCGACCCCGCCACCTCGCCGCTGCCGTTGAAATAGGGCGCGGCGATGGCGACGGCACCCTGCAGCAGCTCGTCGCGGCTGGTGGCGTAGCCGCGCTGGCGGATCGCTTCCAGCTCCTTGGGGTAGCCGCGCAGGTCGACCTTCATGTCTGCGGCGTAGTCCTGCAAGGTGCGGTCGCCGAAGGGGATGTGGGCCAGGATCGCCCGGCCGCTCGCACCCACCACGATGCGCTCCGAATAGCCCACGCCACGCTTGAAGCTCAGCGGCTGGTTGCTCGGCAACTCTGCCACGCAGACGCGGTGCAGCCCTTGCGGGATGAACAGCGCCACCGTCTCGCCGGTGCGCTCGCGCAGGCGCTGCATCATGGGCTGGGCCACCGCGCCGATGTCCTGTGTGGCCGTCCACACGTGGGCCAGCCGCGCCACCGATGGCCCGAGCCTGAAGCGCTGCGGCTCGCCCACCGACACCACGAAGCCGTTCTGCTCCAGCGTGTTCAGCAGTCGATAGAGCGTGGGCCGGCTCAACTGCACGCGCTTGAGCAACTCGCCGGCCGACAGCTCGTCGTCGCCGGGCGTGAAGGCCAACAGGATCTCCAGCGCGCGGTCCACCGCACGCACGCTGTCACTCAGCTTTTCGCTCTCCGCCACGTTGTTCCTTGTCCTCGGGTCGATTGCAGCGCCGATGGTATCGGGCACGGCAACCGGGCTTGACATGATGTGTCCATAGAACGGATACTAATCTCATCAGACGGACAACATGAGCCGTCGAGCCCCGTCATTCACCCACGAAGGAAATCCAAGACATGAACAAAGAGATGTCCGAAACGCTGGTGCGCACCGGCCCCGGAACCCCCATGGGCAACCTGATGCGGCGCTACTGGGTGCCGATCCTCCAGTCCAGCGAAATCGCCGAGCCCGACGGCCCGCAGGTGCGCGTGCAGATCCTGGGCGAGAAGTTGATCGCCTTTCGCGACACCGAGGGCCACGCGGCGCTCATCAGCGAGTTCTGCTCGCACCGCGGCGTGTCGCTGTACTTCGGCCGCAACGAAGAGGGCGGCATTCGCTGCGCCTACCACGGCCTCAAGTTCGACCGCCAGGGCCACTGCGTCGACGTGCCTTCGTCGCCCCAGTCGTGCGCGCGCATGAACATCAAGGGCTATCCGTGCATCGAGCGCGCAGGCCTGGTCTGGGCCTACATGGGCCCGGCCGACAAGCAGCCGGCCCCCCCCGAAGTCGAGTGGTGCAACCTGCCGGCCAGCCACGTCTTCGTGTCGAAGCGCCTGCAGGAGAGCAACTACCTGCAAGCCATGGAGGGCGGCATCGACACCAGCCACGTCTCGTACGTGCACCGCTACGAAGTCGACACCGACCCGATGCACCAGGGCACCAAGGCCAACGACTACATCAAGGCCGACGGCAACGTGATCTTCGACATCGAGAAGAACCCCTTCGGCCTCACGCTCTTCGGAAGGCGCAACGGCGAGCCCGATTCGTACTACTGGCGCGTCACGCAATGGCTGTTTCCGTGGTTCACGCTGATCCCGCCCTTCGGCGAGCATGCGCTGGGCGGCCACGTCTGGGTGCCGATCGACGACCACCACTGCTGGGCCTGGAGCATCAACTTCCACCCCGACAAGCCGCTGTCGGCCGACGAGCGGCGCGACATGGAAGAGGGCAAGGGCATCCACGTGGTGTACGCACCCGACAGCTTCCGTCCGCTCGCGAACAAGGACAACGACTACCTGATGGACCGCCGCGCGCAGCAGGAAAAGCGCGCCTACAGCGGCATCTTCGGCTTCAGCATGCAGGACGCGTCGCTGCAGGAGAGCATGGGCCCGATCCAGGACCACGAGGCCGAGCGCCTGCTGCCCACCGACAAGGCCATCGTGATGGCGCGCCGCATGCTGCACGAGGCGGCGCTGGGGCTGGCCGAGGGCGTGGAGCCGCCTGCGCTCGACGCGTCCATGCAGCACGTGCGCGCAGCCGGCGTGCTGCTGCCGCGCGGCGACAACCCGAGCGAGTGGGCCCGCGAGCACCTCGCCGATGGCAGCAAGCAGCCCGTGTATTCGATCTGATGCGCGCCGACACAACGAACGACAAGGACACAACCCCATGAAAAACTTCATCAGGGCGCTGGCGGCGGCCGCGCTGGGCCTGGCGCTGGCCGGCACCGCGCCGGCGCAGGAATGGTCGCCGACCAAACCGGTGCGCATCATCGTGCCGATCACCGGCAGCACCAACGACGTGCTGGCCCGCATCGTCGCCGCCAAGCTGCAAGACCTGATCGGCCAGCCGGTGATCGTCGAAAACCGCCCCGGCGCAGGCGGCAACATCGGCGCCGACTACGTCGCCAAGTCGCCGCCCGACGGGCTCACGCTGCTGGTGGGCTACAACGGGCCGATCGCCATCAACGCGACGCTCTTCGACAAGATGCCCTACGACCCGGTGAAGGACCTCGCGCCCATCACGCTCGCGGTAAGCACGCCGCAATACCTCACCGTCAACCCGGATCTGCCGGTCAAGTCGGTGAAGGAGTTCGTGGCGTGGGCCAAGGCGAATCCGGGCAAGCTCTCGTATGCGTCGGTGGCAGCCGGAAGCGCGTCGCACCTGACCATGGAGATGTTCAAGTCGGCCGCCCAGTTCGATGCCACGCACGTGCCGTACCGCGGCGCCGGGCCGGCCATCACCGACCTCGTGGCGGGCAACGTGCAGGCTGCCTTCCTGGTGCCGGGCAACGTGCAGCAGTTCGTCAAGGAAGGGCGGCTGCGGCTCGTCGCGTCATCGGGCCAGAAGCGCTTCGCGAGCACGCCGAACGTGCCCACGTTGGCCGAGTCGGGCTACCCCGATTTCGTCGCCACGTCGTGGATCGGTTTCCTGGCGCCCGCCGGTACGCCCAAGAACATCATCGACCGCTACAACAAGGAGATCGTCAAGATCCTGCACATGCCCGATGTGCGGGAGAAGCTCGAAGCCATGGAGTTCGAGGTGGTGGCTGGCACGCCGGCGCAGTTCGCCGGCTGGATCCGCGCCGAGATTCCGCGCTGGGGCAAGGTCATCAAGGCCACCGGCGCGAAGGCGGACTGACATGCCCAGACTTTTGAACAAGGCCGCGCTGATCACCGGCGGCGGTGCCGGCATCGGCGCGGCGACGGCGCTGCTGTTCTGCGCCGAGGGTGCTGCGGTCACGTTGGTCGATGCCGACGCTGCCGCGCTGGCCCGCACCATCGACGCCGTGCGCAGCGAAGTCCCCGGTGCGCACATCGATGGCCATGCCGCCAACGTGGCAGACCCCGGCCAGGCCGCCGAGGCCGTGGCCCGGGCCGTGGCCGCCTTCGGCCGCATCGACGTGCTGGTGAACAACGCGGCCATGCGCAACTACACGGCGCTGGCCGAGGCGACGCCGGAAGAATGGCAGGCCATGGTCGGCGTGAACCTGATCGGCGCGTCGAACTACTGCCGCGCTGCCTTGCCGGCGCTGCGCAGCAGCGGCCGCGGCAGCATCGTCAACGTGTCCTCCTGCTACGCGGTGACGGGTCGCAAGGGCATGGGCCTCTACGACGCGACCAAGGCGGCACAGCTGGCCATGACGCGCACGCTGGCCTTCGAGGAGGCCGAGCACGGCATCCGTGTCAACGCAGTGTGCCCGGGCTCCACGCTGACCGATTTCCACGTGGCACGCGCGGGCCAGAAGGGCAAGAGCGTCGAGACGCTCAAGGGCGAGCGCCAGACCACGTCGCTGCTCGGCCGTTGGGCGGCCCCGGAAGAGATCGCGCGGCCGATTCTTTGGCTGGCCTCCGACGAGGCCTCCTTCATCACCGGCACCGCGCTGATGGTGGACGGCGGCCTGTCGATCATGTGAGGCGGATGCGTCCATGTCTGCTCCCACCATCGACGCGCTGGTCCATACGCTGCGCCACGAGGCGCCGGGCGTGCTCAGCCTGGAACTGCGTTCGCAAGGCGGGTCCGAGCTGCCGGCCTTCGAGCCGGGGGCGCATCTCGACCTGCACCTGCCCAACGGGCTGGTGCGCAGCTACTCGCTGATCAATCCATCGAGCGAGCGCCACCGCTACGTGGTCGCGGTGCAGGAAGACCGCGCCAGCCGCGGCGGATCGCGCTATGTGCACCAGCAATTGCGTGTCGGCAGCACGCTGCCGGTCTCCGCGCCGCGCAATCTGTTCCGGCTGCGCGAAGAGGCGGCGCACAGCGTGCTGGTAGCAGGCGGCATCGGCGTCACGCCGCTGCTGGCCATGTTGCGCCGGCTCGTGGTCCTGGGCCGCCCGGTCGACTTCTTCTATTGCGCGCGATCGCGGCGCGAGGCGGCCTTCGCCGGCGAGATCGGTCTGCTGGCCGGCGGCCTGGTGCGCCTGCACTGGCACTTCGACGACGAGGCGGGCGGTCCGCCGGATCTGCAGGCTTGGCTGGCGGACCGCCCACGCGACGCGCATTTCTATGGCTGCGGCCCTGCGCCCATGCTCGCCGCGTTCGAGCGAGCCTGCGAGTCCCTGGGCCATGCGAACGTCCATGTCGAGCGCTTCGCGGCACCGGTCGTGGCGCCCGCGGCGGACCAAGGCGGTTTCACCGTCGAGTTGCGTCGCAGCAAGCGCTCGATCGAGGTCGCCCCCGGCCAATCGATACTCGATGCGCTGCTCGACGGCGGCATCGATGCCGCGCACAGCTGCCGCGAAGGCGTCTGCGGCGCTTGCGAGACGCGCCTGCTCGCCGGCGAAGCCGAGCACCACGACGGCATCCTCACCACAGCGGAGCGTGCGGCCAACAAGAGCATGATGATCTGCGTCTCGCGCTGCCGCCGCGGGCCGCTGGTGCTCGATCTCTGAAGGAGACCGCCGGAGACGGGCCGGGCGCGTTACGCTAGCGGCCGTTTCACTCGCCCGCCCGCCTTGCCCGCCAACCCACACCGCCTAACTGCCTGCTCACGTCGCCGGGAGGCTCCATGGAAGCGCTGATCGCGCTGATGGTCGACCACGTCCTGGCGGTGGTCTTCGCCGTGACCTTCGCGGCCCGCGTGGGCCTGCCCGTTCCGGCCGCGCCGGTGCTGGTGGTGGCCGGCGGCATCGCGGCCATTGCCGAGCCGGTGCTCATCGTCGCCATGGTCTGTGCCACGCTGGTGGCCAACGTGCTGGGCGACGCCGTCTGGTTCTACGCCGGGCGCATCTACGGCTACCGCTTCATGCGCGTGCTGTGCAAGATCTCGATGTCGCCGGATTCCTGCGTGCGCCGCAGCGAATCGCTGATCACCCGGTGGGGCGGCCTGTCGCTCGTGGCGGCCAAGTTCGTGCCGGGCGTGTCGGTGGTGGCGCCGCCGATGGCGGGCGCGCTCGGCATGAGCTCGCTGCGCTTCCTGGCCTTCGAGACGCTGGCCGCGCTGCTGTGGGCCGGCGTGTTCCTGTGCCTGGGCTGGGTGTTCCGCGAGCAGATCCAGGCGGTGCTCGACGCACTGGCCAATGCGGGCGGCGTCGCGACCGCGGCGCTGGTCGTCGTGATTGCCGCCTTGCTGTTGCGGCGCTGGTGGCGGCGGCGCGCTTTCCTGCGCGTGACGACCATGCCACGCGCCTCCATCGACGAACTGGCCGCGCTGATGTCGGGCGAAGAACCGCCGCTGCTCATCGACGTGCGTGGTGAGGCCGGCGTGCAGGTCGATCCGCGGCGCATTCCCGGTGCCGTGCCGATCGCGCTCAAGACCTTGCAGCAGCGCAGCGCCGCGCTGCCTTTCGACGCGGGCCAGCGCGAGATCATCCTGTATTGCAACTGCCCCAACGAAGTCTCGGCGGCGCTGGCCGCGCAGGCCCTGATGCAGCGCGGACTGATGCGTGCGCGGCCGCTGGCGGGAGGCCTGGAAGCCTGGGTGGCGGCCGGGCACCCCACGGCGCCTCATCCACAAGGCTAGAACCCACTGAGAGCCTTCAGGCCCGAGCGCCGCCCTGGCACGCCGGGCGTGTCCACGCATGCTCGGAATCGGGGGGCGGGCCTTTCGGCTCAGTGCTGGAGGATCTTCGACAGGAACTGCTGCGCGCGCTCGGAGCGTGCCGACGGGTTGCCGAAGAATTCCTCCTTGGCGCAGTCTTCCACGATGGCGCCGCGGTCCATGAAGATCACGCGGTTCGCCACCTTCCGCGCAAAGCCCATCTCGTGCGTGACGCACATCATCGTCATGCCTTCGCGTGCCAGCTGCACCATCACGTCGAGAACCTCGTTGACCATCTCCGGGTCCAGCGCGGACGTGGGCTCGTCGAAGAGCATCGCGACCGGGTTCATGGCCAGCGCACGGGCGATCGCCACGCGTTGCTGCTGTCCGCCGGAAAGCTGGTTGGGAAACTTGTGCGAATGGGCGCGCATGCCCACGCGCTCCAGCAGCGCCATCGAGGTGGTGTGCGCCTCGGCGGCAGAGCGCTTGAGCACCTTGAGCTGCGCGATCGACAGGTTCTCCTCGATCGTGAGATGCGGGAACAACTCGAAGTGCTGGAACACCATGCCCACGCGGGAGCGCAGCGTATTGAGGTTGATCTTCGGGTCGCCCACCGACACGCCGTCGACCGTGATGCGGCCCTGCTGGAACGGCTCCAGCGCGTTGACGCATTTGATGAGCGTGGACTTGCCCGAGCCCGACGGGCCGCAGACGACGACCACCTCGCCCTTGCGGACGGTGGTTGTGCAATCGGTCAGCACCTGGAAGGCGCCGTACCACTTGTTGACTTGACTGATCTCGATCATGGCGTGGATGGCTGGGTGGTCAGGATTCGGTGGAGGGTGTTGGCGACGACGAGCGTCGCCTTGCGCAGTTCGTCCAGCGGCACGCGCTCGTCGGCGCGGTGCCCGTTGGCCTCCAGCAGGCTTTCGGGGCCGGCACCGTACATCACCGTGGGGATGCCGGCTTCGCTGTAGAGGCGCGCGTCGGTGTAGAGCGGCACTCCGATCGGCGTCACCGGCTTGCCCATCACCCGGCTCGCTTCGTCGCACACCAGGTCGGTCAACGCCTGCGCGCCCGGCGCGGGTGCGAACGGCCGGGCCAGCAAGATCCTTCGGATGTCGGCCGTGATGCCCGGCAGGGGGCGGCATGCAGATTCGATCACTTCGCGCAGCTCGGCCTCGACCGCTTCGGGCGACTCTTCGGGGACGATGCGGCGGTCGATACGAAGGCTCAGCACATCGGACACCACGTTGGTGTTGATCCCGCCCGCGATGAGGCCCACCACCAGGGTGGGATGCGTGATGCCCACCGTCTGCGAGGGGCGTCGGGCGAGTTCGTCGCGATGCCGGTAGAGCGCCGGCAGCAACGACGCCGCGGCCTCGATCGCGTCGTGGCCCGTGTCCGGCCGCGCCGCATGCGCCGACTTGCCGCGCAGCGTCACCTCCAGGTGCAGACAGCCGTTGTGAGCGACCACCACGTGGTGCGAAAAGGCAGCCGACAGCACGAAGTCGGGACGGCTCAGGCCCTCCGACAGAATGCGTCCGGGGCCCGTCATGCCGCCCGTTTCTTCGTCGTAGGTCAGGTGCAGTTCGACCGTGCCGGCCAGCGGCGTTCCGGATGCTGCCAGGGCCTTGATCGCGCGCAGCGCGAAGGCATAGGTGGTGAAGTCGGACTTCGACACAGCGGCGCCGCGGCCATAGAGCCAACCGTCGCGCACCTCGCCGCCGTAAGGGTCGACGCTCCAGCCATCGCCGGGCGGGACCACGTCGCCGTGCGCGTTGAGCGCCACCACCGGCCCGTTGCCGAAGCGCTCGCGCACGATCAGGTTGGTCACGCTGCGCATGCCGTGCGCGGCCGCGAACTCGGCCGGCACCGGGTGGCGCTCGACGGCGAAGCCCATGGCCTCGAGCAGGCCCGCCGTGAGCTCGGCGTGCGGTGCACAGTCGCCCGGCGGATTGTCGGAAGGGCATTGCACGAGCCGCGCGAGCGTGCGCACTTGCTCTTCGAAATGCGTGTCGATGGTGTGGCGCAGCGCTTCGCGTGCGCGGGTCGGATCGTTCATGGGTTCAGAGGAATCGGTCGATGCGGAAGGGAGTGATGTCGATGTCGGTGCGGCCGCGCACGATCAGGTCGGTCACCAGCCGAGCGGTGACCGGCGCCAGCGTGTAGCCGTTGGAGGTGACCGCGTTGAAGAAGGCGGGCACCCCGGGCACGTCGCCGATGATCGGCGCGCCGTCGATGTTGACGTTCATGCCGGCCCAGCAGCGCACGATGTGCAGGCCGCTCACCGCGGGCAGCACCTGGCGCGCCACCCACAGGTTGCCTTCGATGCTGGCGCGCTCGGCGCGATTGAGCCGCATGTCGTCGTGGAAGGCGGCGGTCCAGCCGCCGCCGATGATCAGTCCGCCGCTGGCCGCCTGCTTGAGGCTCAGGTGCCGGTCGGCGTGTGCGACCAGGTGGTTGACCAGCGCAGGAGCAGGCTCCGTCACGATCATCTGCAGCGGCGCGCCCTTGACCGGGATGTGCACGCCCAGCATGTGGCCGATGGTGCTCGACCAGGCGCCGCTGGCATTGACGATGCGGCCCGCATGGATGATGCCGCGCGAGGTGTGCACCACGAAGCCGGCGCCATCGCCAGGCAGCCGCTCGATGCGCTGCACGTCGCAGCCGCGCAGCAGGCGCGCGCCTTGCTCCTGCGCTCGCCGGGCGACGGCGTAGGTGGCGCGCAGCGGGTTGATCTTGCCTTCCAGTGGACAGTGCGCCGCACCCAGAAGCCGCTCGCTCAGGGCCGGCGAAAGCTGGCGCAGCCCGGCGCCGTCGATCACTTGCGTGTCGATGCCGTGGCTGCGCTCGAGCGCGGCCTTGGCTTCGAGGAATCGCATGCCGGCCTCGCTGTCGGCGACCATCAGCCCGCCGGTGATCTTGACTTCCAGGTCTTCGCCGCAGGCGGCCTCGATCTCCTGCCACAGGCGCACCGATGTCGGCCCGAGCGGCAGCGTGGCGGCCGCGGGGCCGCCGCCGGCCTGCGCCTTGGCGCCGAAGTCGAAGGACAGCAGCTGCACGTGCAGGCTGCCTGCGTTGGCACCCGAGGCCTGGAGGTTGACGTCGTCGCGGTCGGCCACGGTCACGTCCTGCCCGTCTTGCGACAGGTAATAGGCGAGACAGGAGCCCAGGACGCCGGCACCGATCACCAGCACATCGGTGCGCAGGGGTGCGAACGGCGTGTGCTCCACCGGCCGCGCGAGGTTCGGCGTGATGGCAGGCTTGTGCCCGCCCCATTCGGGCTTTTCGAAGCCAAGGGCGCCGGCCGGCACCGGTTTGGCCGGGGGGCGCGGCGCGAAATACTGTTCGGCGTGCGGCGGCCGGCCCGTGAGTTCGCCGACCAGCCGGGCCGCGGTCGCTGCGCAATAGCGACCCTGGCAACGGCCCATCCCCAGGCGCGTGTTGCGCTTGATGGCGGCCAGCGTGTCGCGGCCGGCGCGGATCTGCTCTCGCACCGAGCCGAAGCTCACCTCCTCGCATCGGCACAGCAGCGTTTCGTCCGGGACAGCCGCCAGCGACACGGGCGGCGCCGCGTAGATCGACCACAGGGCCTGCTGAAAACGCTGGGCCCGGTGCAGCTCATCGAGCGCATCGGCCGGTTCCGGTGCGTCGAACCCGAGCGTGCGCGCCGCGGCGCGGCCGGCCAGGCGGCCCCGTGCCAAGGCGACGCGCGAGCCGCCCAGGTCGGCGCCATCGCCCACGACGTACACGCCGTCCAGGCTCGTCGCGCCATCCTCGCGCGTCACGGTGGCCGGGTAGCCCAGGTGCCGATCGGCCAGGCGGTGCTCGCATCCCAGCATGCGGGCCAGTTCGGTCGACGGGATGAAGCCGTAGCCGAGGCACAGGGTGTCTGCCTCGAAGCGGCGCGTGGTGCCCGGCACGGCGCGGCCCTGTGCGTCGGTGCGCACGGCGGTGACCGCCCGCAGCGCGTCCCGGCCTTCGGCCGCCTCGACCACATGGCCCCACAGCACCGGTACGCCGCGGGCGCGCAGCTGGCGCAGGTAGCGCCAGCCCTGCTGCAGCAGGTCGGGCGCAGTGCGCGCGGCTACCAGCATCTGCCGCCATTGGCGCAAGGAAGGGCGCGGTGCGGACTCCAGCACCGCCAGCACCTGGGCACCGCCGGCCAGGAGCTCCGCGGCGAGCTGCAAGTTGAGCGGGCCGTTGCCGGCGATCAGCACCTGCCGGCCCGGTGCCACGCGGTAGGCGCGCGCCAGGGTCTGGCCGGCGCCGGTGGTCATCACGCCGGGAAGCGTCCAGCCGGGGAAGGGCACGGGTCGCTCGTAGGCGCCCGGGGCGATCACCAGCTGGCGGCAGGCGATGACGTGCGCTCGGCCGTCGACGAGCGCACCGACCTCGCGCGGCGAAAACGCGGCCCAGACCTGTGCGCCCTGGCTGATTCGAACGCCAGCGGCGAGCGTCTCGCGTTCGAGCGCCAAACCATCCGCGAACTGCCGATCGCTCGGCGTCCGGGCCCGATGCGACGGCGCGAGCGGTTTGTAGAACTGGCCGCCCGATTCCAGGCGCTCGTCGAGCACCAGCACGATGGCACCGGCTCGGCGTGCCGCCAGGGCCGCCGACAGGCCGGCAGGCCCGGCGCCGATGACGAGCACGTCGACTTCCAGTTGCTCGGGCGCCGCGGCGGCCTCCGGTGCGAGGGCGACCAGCGGGTCCGACGCCGTGCCGGCCGGCATGGCCGAACGCACCTGCTGGCCTTCGGCCACCTTGGTCAGGCAGGCGCGCTGGCTGGAGCGGCCATCGACGGTCACGAGGCAATCGAAGCAGGCGCCCATGCCGCAGTAAAGGCCACGGCGACCGCCTTCGCGCGTGTGACGCATCTCGCGGATGCCCGCGGCCGCCAGCGCAGCGGCGATGGTTTCGCCCTCCAGCCCTTCCTGGGGCTGCCCGTCGTACCAGAACCGCACGGGGCGGCCGGTCGTGGCAATGGCGGGATTGGTCAGTCTGGCGCTCATGTCGGGATGGGAGGCGGTTCGACGCGAAAACGTCGTTGACGCGGATTAACGTATACGTATACTACACGTATACATATACCGCGTCACCCGATTTCCCGAGGACCCAAGCCATGACAGCGTTTCGAGGCACCTACACGGTGCTGATCACCCCCATGACCGCCGACGGCCGGGTCGACGTGCCCGCCCTGCGCAAGCTGGTCGACTGGCAGATCGAGGAAGGCATCCACGGCCTGATTCCGCTGGGAAGCACCGGCGAATTCCTGTCGCTTACGCAGGAAGAACGGCAGCTGGTCATCGAAACGTGCGTCAGCACCGCCGCAAGACGCGTGCCTGTGTTGATCGGCACCGGCGCGGAGTGGACCGACGAATGCGTGCGGCTGAGCCGCGAGGCCGAGCAGATGGGCGCCGATGGCGTGATGATCATTCCGCCCTTCTACAGCACGCCCACCGACGACGAGCTGTTCGAGCACTACCGCAAAGTGGGCGAAGCGATCGGCATTCCCATCATGGTCTACAACAACCCGGCCACGGCCAACGTGGACCTGAAGCCGGAGCTGGTGGCGCGTCTCTCGCGCATCGACAACTGCAAGTACATCAAGGAGTCGACGCTCGAGGTCACGCGCGTGCGCGACATCATCGAGCTCTGCGGCGACCGCATGACGGTGTTCGCCGGCATTCTTGGCTACGAGTCGTTCTGGCTCGGCGCGCAGGGCTGGGTCGCGGTCTGCTCCAACCTGATCCCGAAGATGTCGGCGCGGCTGTTCGAGCTGGTGGCGGACGAGCGCGACATGCCCGCGGCGCTCGCGCTGTACAAGCAGATGTTGCCCATCGTGCGCTGGGTCGGTGGCCATCGCTACGTCGCTGCCTCCAAGGACGGCCTGACGATGATGGGATTGCCGGTCGGCAAGCCGCGCGCGCCGCGCCTGCCGCTGCCCGAGGCCGATGCGGCCGACCTGCGCCGGGCGCTCGATCGCCTGCAGCTTCTCGACTCGATTCGCGCCTGACAACGCGTTCACGTTCACGCCTCTTTCGCTGGTTTTCCACTTTCCAAGGACATCACCATGAAACTGCTTCCCACTCTCGTGTCGGCCTCGTTTCTTCTCTTTCTCGGCACGGGCGTCGCCCAGGCCCAGGCCTGCAAGTCACCGGTGCCCGATTCGGCGCTGGTCAAGAAGGGCACCCTCGTGATGTCGGTCAACCCGACCCTCCCGCCGATGCAGTTCGTCGACCAGACCGGCGCGCTCAAGGGCATGCGCGTCGAACTGGGCGAGGCGATCGCCAAGCGCCTGTGCCTGACGCCCGAGTACGTCCGCATCGAGTTCTCCGCCATGATCCCGGGGTTGCAAGCGGGTCGTTGGGACGTCATCAACACCGGCATCTTCTACACCGAAGAACGCGCCAAGCTCATGCAGATGGTGATCTATGAAGACCAGGCCATCAGCATCAGCACCGCCAAGGGCAACCCCCTGAAGATCGGCAAGCCGGACGACCTGTCGGGCAAGAGCATCGGCGTCGAGATCGGCGGCTTCGAGGAGCGCAAGGCCCGCGAACTCGACAAGCAGCTCACCGACAAGGGCATGAAGGGCATGACCATCCGCACCTTCGAGAACTTCGCGATGGCCTTCCAGGCCCTGCGCGCGGGGCAGGTGGAAGTGGCGCTGTCGATCGACTCCACCGGCGCCGAATACCAGAAGCGCGGCGACTTCGACCGCGTGCTGCATGGCCTGTTTCCGACGCCCGTCGCGCTCGCTGCACGCAACAAGGACCTGGCCGGGGCCATGGCCAAGGTCATCAACGACATGAAGGCCGACGGCAGCTTCCAGAAGCTGTTCGACCAGTACGGCGTGAAGGCCGTGGACGGCGCCGCCTCGGTCAAGGGTCCGGCGGGCTGAGGCCGCGCCGCGGCCGTCGGTCAATCGAAGGAACACCATGGGACAAGGCTGGAGCTGGTCGGGATTCATCGACTACCTGTTCAATCCATATCTGCTGAGCGGCGCCGTCACCACGCTGTGGCTCACGCTCGCCGCGATCGCGGGCGGCCTGGTGGTCGGCTGCGCGCTGGCACTGGCGCGCCTGTCCAGCCGGCGCTGGCTGGCGGCGCCGGCGCACTTCTACATCTGGGTGTTTCGGGGCACGCCGCTGCTGGTGCAGCTGATCATCATCTACACCGGCCTGCCACAAGTGGGATTGAAGTTGTCGGTCATCGAGTCGGCCTTGCTGGGGTTGATCCTGAACGAAGCGGCCTACCTGGCCGAGATCGTGCGGGGGGGCATCCAGTCCATCTCGGTGGGCCAGACCAACGCGGCCCGCGCGGTCGGCTTCAGCAGCGCGCAGACCATGCGCTACATCGTCATGCCGCAGGCCATGCGGCTGATCGTGCCGACGCTGGGCAACAGCATCAACGGCCTGCTCAAGACCACGTCGATCACGTCCGTGATCTCGATGGAGGAGCTGCTGCGCCGCACGCAGGTCCTGATCCAGGAAAAGTTCATGGTGCTCGAACTGTTCCTCGTCGCCGCTCTTTATTACCTGTTGATGACCACCGCCTGGGACTTCGTGCAGCGCCGCATCGAACGCCACTACGGCCGCGCATACGGCAATGCCAGTACCCCCGCCGCGGTGCCCCCCGAGGCTGCACTCGAGCAACGCTAGGAAACTAGGAAACGCATGACCCGTTACGACCTGATCCTGCGCGACGCCGACATCGCGACCGTGGGCGACCGCTATCGCGCCGACATCGGCGTGCGCGACGGCCGCGTCTGCGCCATCGCGCAGGGCCTGGAGGGCAGCGCCGCTCGCGAGATCGACGCCGGCGGCCGCCTGGTCACGCCCGGCGGCGTGGACGGCCACTGCCACTTCGACCAGCCCACCAGCGACGGCTCGCGCTCCGCCGACGACTTCTACACCGGCACGCGCTCGGCTGCATGCGGCGGCACCACGACCGTGCTGCCTTTCGCGGCGCAGCAGAAGGGGCACAGCATCCAGGCGGCCGTCGACGACTACCACCGCCGCGCCGAAGGCAAGGCGGTGATCGACTACGCCTTCCACCTGATCGTGTCGGACCCCACGCGCGAGGTCACCCGCAAGGAGCTGCCGGCGCTGATCGAGAAGGGCTACACCTCCTTCAAGATCTACATGACCTACGACGATCTCAAGCTGGACGACCGCCAGGTCATCGAGGTGCTGGCCACGGCGCGACGGCATGGCGCGATGACGATGGTCCATGCCGAGAACGCCGACTGCATCGCGTGGCTCACCGAGCAGTTGCTCGACGCGGGGCTCACCGCACCGCGCTACCACGCCAGTTCCCGGCCGATGGCGGTGGAGCGCGAGGCCACGCACCGCGCCATCGCGCTGGCGGAACTGGTCGACACGCCGATCCTGATCGTCCACGTCTCGGGTCGCGAGGCGGTCGAGCAGATCCACTGGGCGCGCGGCCGCGGGCTGCCGATCCATGCCGAGACCTGCCCGCAGTACCTCTTCCTGAGCGCCGAAGACCTGGGCCTGGACCACGAAGACCCCTTGCACGGCGCGCGCTGCATCTGCAGCCCGCCGCCGCGCGACAAGGCGAACCAGCCCTTCATCTGGAATGCGCTGGCCAGTGGCCTGTTCACCATCGTCTCCTCGGACCACGCACCGTTCAACATGCAGGGCGCCGACGGCAAGCGGGTGGCTGGCGACGACGCCTCCTTCGACCGCATTCCGAACGGCATTCCGGGCGTGGAGACGCGGCTGCCGCTGCTGATGAGCGAGGGGGTGATGGCAGGCCGCTTCGACATCCATCGCTTCGTCGAGCTGACCTCCACCAATCCGGCGCGCCTGTACGGCCTGTATCCGCGCAAGGGCACCATCGCCGTGGGCAGCGATGCCGACTTCGTGGTGTGGGACCAGTTCAACGAGGGTGAAGAAATCACCATCGCCAACGGCATGCTTCACCACGCGGCCGACTACACGCCCTACGAAGGCATGAAGCTGCGGGCATGGCCGGGCATCACGGTGTCGCGTGGACGGGTCGTGTGGCAAGACGGCGTGTTCTGCGCCGAAGCGGGCAGCGGCGAGTTCCTGCCATGCCTGCGGCCGCGCTTGCCGAATGCGGGAAATCCGCTGCAGAAGTGGCTGTGAAGCTGCGCTACAAGCTGCGCTGCGTCGTTCCGTCGGATGGGTTCGCCGATGCCGTCGAAGATGCGGCGTACCGTCGCGGTGCGGCCGCGGCGGGCCGGGCCTGCTAAGCTTTTCGCGCCCCGTGGAACATTCTTCCGTTCGCATGCCCAGCCTTCCCAGTCCGGCGCAACCCGCCACCATCACCATCGCGCCGCTCGAAGTGCGCTCCGCCAGCCTGGCCGAGCAGGCCTACGAGCGCCTGCGGACGCTCATCCTCGATCGCCAGATCTCGGCCGGCAGCCCGTTGCAGGAAGCCCGCCTGGCGGAAGACCTGCGCATTTCGCGCACGCCCATGCGCGAGGCGCTGGTGCGGCTCGCCGGCGAAGGGTTGCTGGTGCGCCGCGATGCGCGCTCGTATGCCGTGCGCGCGCTGGGCACCAAGGAATACTTCGACTGCATGCGCGCGCGCGAAGTGATCGAAGGAGAGGCGATCGCGCTGGCCGTGGGCAAGATCACCGATGCCGAAATCCAGACGCTCGAAGACGAGAGCCTGGCGCTGCATGGCGGCGAGCACAGCGAGACCGAGCACTTCCACTTCGACGACCGCTTTCACATGGTGATCGCCACGGCCAGTGGCAACGTGGTGTTCCCGCGCCTGGTGGAGGAACTGCGTGTCAATGCGCGCTTGTTCCGCCTGCACAGCCCCTTGCACAGGCAGCGCGAGAACCACGACGAGCACGGCGCGATCATCGCGGCACTGCGGGCGCGCGACCCGGAGCGCGCTCGCGCGGCCATGCGCGAGCATTTGCGAAGCCTTCAGGACGACGTGAGGCGCGCGCTCATCGAGTGAGTGGGCCGGGCATGTCGTCGCTGCCCAGTGGCGGCGCCACTTCCTCCAGGGGCTTGCGCTCCGCATCGACCGCGAAACGCAGCGCCATGAGCCCCGCCACTACGACCAGAGCGGCGCCGATCGCATAGCCCACCGCCACCGCGCCGCGGCTGCCGGTTTCGATGAGCGCGCCGAACAGAACCGGCGCCACGAAGCCGCCCGCGCCCGTGCCCACGGCATAGAAGATCGCGATGGCGATCGCGCGCATCTCCAGAGGGAACACCTCGCTCACAGTGAGGTAGGCCGAGCTGGCTGCCGCCGAGGCGAGGAAGAACACCGCCGACCAGGCCAGCGCCTGGCTGCGCGCGTCGAGCATGCCCTGCATGAACGCCCATCCGGTCAGCGCCAGGCCGACCCCCGCGCCGATATAGGTCAACGCGATCATCCGTCGGCGACCGACACGATCGAACAGCGGTCCCAGGATCAGCGGCCCCAGCACGTTGCCGAGCGCAAAGGGAAAGATGTAGAGCGCCACCTGGCCTTCCGGCACGGCATGGAAGCGCGTCAACACGAGCGCGTAGGTGAAGAAGATCGCGTTGTAGAAAAAGGCCTGCGAAATCATCAATGCGAGCGCCACGGCGCTGCGCTGCGGATAGCGGCGCACCAGCACCTGCATCACCTCGCGCCAGCCCGGGCTCTTGCGGGGGCCGTAGTCCACGCGGCCCTGTGGCGTGGCCAGCGGGCCGTGCTGCGCGGCGACCTCGGCCTCGATCTTGGCGACGATCGCTTCGGCCTCGTCGGCGCGGCCATGCGCGATGAGCCAGCGCGGGCTTTCGGGCACGTGGCGGCGCACCAGGAGAATCGCCACGGCGAGCACGGCACCGAGACCGAAGCCCACGCGCCAGCCCCACACGGGGCCGAGCACGGCCGGGTCGAGCAGCCACAGGCTCAGGCCTGCGCCGAGCGCCGCACCGATCCAGAAGCTGCCGTTGATCGCCAGGTTCACCCGGCCGCGCACACGCGCCGGAACCAGCTCGTCGATGGCCGAATTGATGGCCGCATATTCGCCGCCGATGCCCAGCCCCGTGAAGAAGCGGCACACCGCGAAAAAGGCGAAGTTGGGGGAGAAGGCAGTGGCCAGCGTGGCCAACGCATACACCGCGAGGGTGATGAGAAAAAGTTTCTTGCGGCCCAACCGATCGGTCATGCGTCCGAAGAAGAGAGCGCCGATGACGGCGCCCGCGATGTAGATGGAACCCGACCATCCGATCTGCGCCGCGCTCAGCGCCAAGGTGTCGGGCCGCTCGAGTACGCCGCCGATCGAACCCACCAGCGTGACTTCAAGTCCGTCGAGCACCCAGGCGATGCCGAGTGCGATGACCACGCGCCAGTGCCAGCGCGACCAGGGCAGGCGGTCGAGGCGGGCAGGGATGTCGCTGGCGGAGCCCGTCATTGCGACGGCATCATCGTGCAGTCCATGGGGCGCAGCCTAACCCGCATCAGGGCCGGCACCCGTAGGTGCAAAGCCCGAGCGATGCAGCAACCTTGCCAGCCGGCCATCGAGGTCGCGGACCTCGAATGGCTACAGGAAGGCTTAGAAGACCCCGAAGACCTTCAACAGGATGATCACGCCGATCGGCACGCCGCAGAGCCAGAGGATGATGCTTTTCATGGAAGGGTTCTCCTGTGTGGTTGTGTGCTTCCACGATAGGTCGCCGCGCGGCCCCGCACGGACGGAGAAGGCCCGAGCGCGAAGTAGGGCGAGGGCTTGCGTCGCCGTGCGCTACATCGACCAGATGCGCGGCGCCTGGCCTTGCATCTTCCACAGCTCGGCACGCCATGTGCGCCAGACCTGCCTCAACAGCTGCATGGCCGGCTCCACCACGGGTGCCAGCACCCGCAACACCACCACGCCGGGCTGCGGGCTGGTGGCGCCCGCGCTCTCGCACAGCGCGTGCGCCTCGGCCAGCGTGCGCGCGCAGTCCAGGGCCGCTTCGCGGCGTGCCCGCGCGAGGGGTGAGCCCGTGACGAAGAACATCGAGGCCAGGCAGCGATGCCCGGCCAGGCCCAACGGGCCGTCGAGCAGGCGCCGGTCGGCGGCTTCGATGCGGCCACGCTCCAGCCAGGCGCCCGGCAGCTCCAGGTGCTGCTGCAGCACGCCGCGCTCGAAGGGCTTGCCGGCATTGGGCAGGCCGAGGGCCACCACGTCCCAGCCGATCAGTTCGGCGCCCGCGGCCAGCCGCATCGTCAGCCGGTTTTCGGCGCGGCAGCCGCTGAAGCAGATCGCTTCCAACGGCAACCACTCGACGCGGGCGCCGGCCTCGAGGTCCAGCGTGGTGTGCTGCAGGGCGAGTTCGCCCTCGGAGCGATAGAAGCGGCTGGCGCCGGGCGTGGTGATCAGGCCGTGGCTGCCCGGGGCGGCGCGAACGGCAATGTCCAGGGTGTCGCCACCCACCAGCCCTCCGGGCGGATGCACCAGCACGTTGTGGCAGACCGTGTCGCCTTCGGGGTACAGGCTCTGAAGGATGCGCAGCGGGCCTTCATGGCGAAAGCGGGCGACGCTGCGTGCGCCTTCCAGTCGATAGTCGAGCGCGAGTCGCGCATTCCAGGGCATGGGCCGAGAGTGTAGGAGCAGGAAGGGAGGCGTCCCGGTGGCCGGAGTTCTTCGCCGAGAAGGTGGACAAGCTTGTGGAAAACTCGGCGAACAAGTCGAAAGAGCGTTGTCCTGCAAGGGATCGCACCAGGTTGCTCAAGGAATCGGCAGAGGAGAAAGCAGCCGACGCACCAGCCAAGTGCCTTTTTGCACCGCCAAGGCGGGGATGTGGAAAAAAGCGTTAACCGGATGTGACAGCCCTAGCTTTTCCACGCCCCCACATGCGCTGCGATGGCCTCGTCCAGCAACGCCGGCCCGACGCAATCGATGGGGTGCGGCGAGGCCTCGAACACGTCGCGGCAGGACAGCACCGCATCGCGTTGCTCGGCACGCTCGCCGCGGAACACGCGCAGCCGCTCGGCGTCGATGCCGAACACCACGCGGCCGATGTTCGACCAGAAGATGGCGCCTGCGCACATCACGCAGGGTTCGGCCGACGAATACAGCGTGGCGCCGGCCAGGGCTTCGCGCGGGAGCCCGCGCCCGGCCAGCATGCGCACTGCATTGGTTTCGGCGTGGCCGGTGACGTCGTCGGTCTCGGTGGTGTTGCAGTAGGCCTCGGCCAGCACCTCGCCGTCGGCCGACACGATGATCGCCCCGAAGGGCCGGTTGCCGCGCCGGCGCGCGGCATGCGACCAGACGATGGCTTTGCGAAGGTAGCGCCCGTCACGCTCGTCGAGCGGCGTTTCTGCGAGCACCGTGGGCAAGGTCTGCGCGTTCGTTCCCAAATGGTTCATGCCCTGATGCTACGTTCTCCGCGCGAAGGCAGCATCGAGCCGTTGAAGATGGCATCTGCCGAGGGCTTGCGCTTGAGGGCGAAGACCTCGGCCACCTCGTCGACCTGTTGCTCCAGCGTGAACTTGCGGATGTCGCCCAGGCCGTGCCCGGCCGTGTCTGCCGCGCCCACGTATTGCGCCGTGATGGCCCAGCGCTCGCGCTCCACCTTCTCGTCGAGGATCGGCTCGCGCTGGCGCATCGCCGCGATGCTGGGGCCGGGGTTCGCGAAGGTCTCGACGATGGCGCGGTTGGTGGCGCGCAAGAAGGCGGCGACCGCCTTCGGGTTCTGCGCCACCAGGTTGCTGCTCGCCAGGATCGCGTTGCCGTACAGGTTCACGCCCGCATCCGAATACTTGAGCACTGACAGCTCCTCGGGCTTCATCCGCGCGAAAAGCGAGATCGCCGAGTCGTGGAAGTAGGTCGCCGCGTCGACGTCGCCGCGCACCATCACGTTGTCGCGCGCACTGAAGTCAGTGGTTTGCCACTGGAAGGCGTCGCCGCTCATGCCTTGCTTGCGCGCCACCATGGGCCAGGCGCGGCGGGTCGACTCGACAGCCGCGGCCGCGACCTTCTTGCCCTGCAGGCTCTTGAAGTCGGAGGTGATGCCGCGGTCCTTGCGGCCGATGATCGCGAAGGGTGCGCGGTTGTAGTACTGGTACACCGCCTGCACCACCGGCGTGCCTGCGCCCTGCGCGTTGAACTCGATCAGCGAGCTGATGTCGCCGAGGCCCAGCTGGTACACGCCGCTCGCGATGCGGGTGATGGATGCGACCGAGCCCGCGCCGGTGTCGATCGCAACGTCGAGCCCCTCGTCGCGGTAGTAGCCCTTGCTCTCGGCCAGGAAGAAGGGCGCGGTCTGCCCGTTGATGCGGAAGTCGAGCGTGAACTTGATCGGCGTCAGCTTGCCGCCGTTGCCTTGTGCGAAGGCGCTGGAGACGGTTGGCAAAGCGATGGCGGCTGCACCGAGGGCAGCGGTGGCGCGGATGAACGAACGGCGTTGCATGGAGGTCTCTCCTGGAAATCGTGGGCCTTGAACGCCCGGCGTTGCGGCCGGGTACTCCAAGAGCAATTTCCGGGCGGGCGCACGATTCAAGTGCGTGCGCTGCTGAACGCTTCTACTCTTGGTCCGCTCAATGCAGGAGCCATGCCAGGCATGCCAAGGCAGACAAGGCATTCCTCGCGCCATTCGTGCGCATCGGCAGGCCCGCAACTTGCGTGAACTGCCCCGCAGAGTAGAAGCGTTCAGCCCCGGCCTTCCGATTCTTTTGGCAGGCCCGCGGCGGGAAATTGCTCTTTCACGGTCGTCCCCACACACCCAAGAAGGAGTCTTTCCATGCTCGTCACGCAGCAACCCGTGTTCCGCAAGTTCTGGCATGCCGTCATGCCGCTGTCCGACTTGCAGCAGGGCCCGCGTCCCTTCACGCTGCTCGGCGAAAACATCGTTCTCTTCCTCGATGCCGAGGGCCGACCGGCCGCGCTGCGCGACCGATGCTGCCACCGCACCGCGAAGCTGTCGAAGGGCTGGTGCGTGGATGACGCAGGGCGCGCGTGCGGGCAGGGCGCCATTCAATGCGGCTATCACGGCTGGACCTACGACCGAGGCGGCCGCGTGATCCGGATCCCGCAGTACGAGCCCGACCGCCCGATCTCGCCCGACTACCGCACCACCGCCTACCACTGCGTGGCGCGCTACGGCTATGCGTGGGTGGCGCTGGAAGACCCTGTCGCCGAGATCCCGCCCATCCCCGAGTTCGAGGCAGAGGGCTGGCGCACCATCTTCCAGTTCTACGAAGAGTGGCAGACCAGCCCCATGCGCGCGCTGGAGAACTCCTTCGACAACTCGCACTTCAGCTTCGTGCACCGCGCCACCTTCGGCGTGGCTGCGAGCCCCAAGCCCAGCAAGTACGAGCTGATCGAGAACGAGCAGGGCTTTCATGCCCAGACCACGATAGACGCCGCCAACCCACCGCAGTTTCATGCGATCAGCGGCGTGAAGGACGCGGTCACCACGCGCCACATGCGCAACGCCTACTTCCTGCCCTTCTCGCGCCGGCTCGACATCGAGTACCCCTCGGGCATCCGGCACGTCATCATCAATTGCTTCACGCCCATCGACGACGGCCGCATGCAGCTGTGCCAATGGCTGTTCCGCAACGACAGCGAGGCCGACTGCCCGGCGCAGATGCTGATCGACTTCGACGACCAGATCACGCGCGAAGACAAGGACATCCTCGAATCCACCGACCCCGATGCATTGGTCGACACGCGCCGTCGCGGCGTCGAGTACTCGATGGAGTCGGACCGCCCGGGCATGCTGATCCGCAAGCACCTGATGCAGCTGCTGGCGCGGCATGGCGAGAGCGAGGTGCATCGCGGCACCGTGGCGGTGCAGGCGCAGGCCAAGGCCGCCTGAGTCGACCACCACGCGCAGCCGGCAGGGGAGGGCCGGCCGGGCGCTACGTGTTTCCCCTCACGGACCCGTCAGATTCCGATCAGTGACGCGGCAGGAGCATCGCTTCCGCCCTCATCACTCGGAGACAAGCGTTCGTATGAAAGACAGAAACCTGGCCAGAGGTTTGTTCCTCATGGCGATCGCACTGGCCTTCGGCCTGCAATCGCTGCGCTACACCATCGGCGACTTCAGCCATGCGGGCCCCGGCCTCTTTCCCGCGCTGGTGAGCTCGCTGCTGTTCGTGATCGGCGTCGTCACTGTCATCCGGTCGCGGCTGGTCGACAAGGTGCGGCTCGACCTCAACCCCAAGAACATCGCGATCATCCTGGCGAGCCTCTGTGGCTTCGCGCTGATCTCGGAGCACCTCAACATGATCGCGGGCATCGTGTTCATGGTGTTCTGCTCGACGATGGCCGGCACCTCGTATTCGTGGGTGCGCAACGTCAAGATCGCGGCCGGCCTGGTCGCCATGGCGCTGCTTCTGCAGAAGCTGCTCGGCCTCAACCTGCCGCTCTACTGACCGCGCCATGGACGTCCTGCACAACCTGGCGTTCGGCTTCTCGCACGCCCTGACCATCCAGAACCTGATGTTCTGCGCCCTCGGGTGCGTCGTCGGAACGCTCGTCGGCCTGCTGCCCGGCCTGGGCCCGCTGGCCACCATCAGCCTGCTGCTGCCGCTGACCTATTCCATTCCCACCGGCGGTGCGCTCATCATGCTGGCCGGCATCTACTACGGTGCGCAGTACGGCGACAGCGTGAGCGCCATCACGATGAAGATCCCGCATGCGAGCCGCATCGTGGCCTGCATCGACGGCTACCAGATGACGCTCAAGGGCAAGACCGGGCTCGCGCTGTTCACGGCGGGGGTATCGAGCTTCATCGGCGGCACCATCGCGATCGTCGTGCTCTCGTGGCTGGCGCCGGTGCTCGGCGAGGTCGCCTTCCTCTTCGGGCCGGCCGACTACTGCGCCATGATGATGGTCGGCTTCGTCTGTGTGAGCTTCGTCACCACCGGCAGCCTGCTCAACGGCCTGGCCATGTGCCTGATCGGCGTGCTGCTGGGCCAGATCGGCACCGACGTGAACAGCGGCGTGGCGCGCTTCACCATGGACCTGCCTTTCCTCGTCGACGGCGTCGGCATCGTGAGCATCGCGCTCGGCTGCTTCGGCATCGCCGAGATCACGAAGAACCTCGACGCGCGCGAGGAGCGCTCGCCCTTCAACGGCAAGATCCACCTCATGCCGACCTGGGCCGAGTTCAAGCGCATCCTGCCCAGCGCACTGCGCGGCGGTGCCATCGGTTCCTTCTTGGGCATCTTGCCCGGCGGCGGACCGACCATCGCGCAGTTCGCGGCCTATGCCATCGACAAGAAGGTCAGCAAGTACAAGCACGAGATCGGCACCGGCTGCATCGAAGGTGTGGCCGGCCAGGCCGCCGCCGACGAAGCCGCCGCGCGCACCAGCTTCATTCCGCTGATGAGCATCGGCATTCCCGAGAACGCCGTGATGGCGTTGATGCTGGCAGCCTTCATCATCAAGGGCATCCAGCCCGGCCCCAACATGATCGCGAGCCACCCCGACCTGTTCTGGGGCCTGGTCGCGAGCATGTGGGTGGGCAACGTCTTCCTGCTGGTGCTCAACGTGCCGCTGGTGCGCTACTGGCTGTCGGTGTTCAAGATACCTTACAGCGTGTTGTTCCCGTCGATCCTGTTCTTCTGCTGCATCGGCACCTACAGCGTGAACAACAGCCTCGAAGACATCTTCATCACTGCCGCCTTCGGCTTCGTCGGCTACATGTTCATGCGGCTCGAGCTCGACGCCGCGCCGCTGATGCTGGGCTTCATCCTCGGCCCGATGCTCGAAGAGAACTTCCGCCGCTCGCTGCTGCTGAGCCGCGGCAGCTTCGGCATCTTCTTCACGCGGCCGATCAGCGGGACGCTGCTGGCGCTCGTGGGCGTGTTCGTGGCTTGGCAGTTGATCGCGTTCGTGCGGCAGGCGCGCCGGCCAGGTGCACCGCAGCGGCAGGAGGCCTGACGACCCGGCACCTGGGCGCTACCATCGGACGCCCTCGGCCCGGCCTGCGCCATGGCGGTGCAAGCCGGGCCGATCCATCTCCGGAAGGACTCCCATGACCATCACCGTTCGCCGCGACGGCACCACCGGCACGCGCCACATCGTCAAGATCCGCGGCCACGAGTTCGCCGTCGACACCTCGCTCGACGGCCACGATGCCGGCCCCAGCCCGCACGACCTGTACGACGCCGCGCTCGCGGCCTGCAAGGCGCTCACCGTGCTTGTCTACGCGCAGCACAAGGGCATTCCGGTCGAAGAGATCGAGGTGACGGTCGACCGCGACGACAGCCAGGAACGCCAGGGCGTCTACAAGCTCGACGCCACGCTCCACGTCTCCGGCGCGATCGGCGACGACCAGAAGGCGGCGTTGCTGCGTGTGGCGGGCAAGTGCCCGCTGCACAAGCTGATGACCGAGGTGAAGACGGAGATCGACACGCGGCTCGTGTGACGGACCGCGCTGCGCAGGTCAGGGCACGTTCGACGTGTTGATCTGGAACGGCCGCCCTTCCATCTTGTAGCCACCGCCGAACTCGATGCCGATGCCGTTGGTCGCCTGCACCGGGCATCCGCGCGGCGGCTGGCAGGCCCATTGCGCACCGCGGTCGGCGAAGACGACGGTGCCGTAGCGGTAGTTGAGCACCGACCGGCCCCCGTAGTCGGCCACGCTCATCGTCATGCCGACGTTGGCGAAGTTGTCGATGTCCTCGGCCGCGATGGGGTCGGCCATGCGGCTGTCCTGCAGGGTGCGCACCACGCGGCCGCCGCGGCCGTCCGGCGCGAAGCGCACCCACTGCACCTTGCGCTCGGCGCGCGAAGTCACGATCACCTGGCCGTTGAGCGGGTCGTCACGCATCGCGGGGTCGGGCTCGCCTTTCGAATGCGCGAGCGATGTCGGGTTGCGGCCCACCGCCACCTTGCCCAGCATGGCGATGTTGTCGGGCGACCCCGAGCCGTCCGCCGCGCCCAGCGCGTAGCCGCCCGTGCTGAAGATGCGCACCGCGCCTTCCTGCGTGGCGATCCAGGCCTGTGCATCCTTCGTGCGGGTGATGGTGGTCTTCACGGCCGTGGGCCGTGCATCGAGCGCGATGGTCTTCACCACCACCGGCCTGGCCTGCGGACGAAAGCCGAAGCCGTGCGGCCACTGCCGTTCTTCCTGCCCCACGCGGCCGAGGCGCTCGACCTGGTCGCTGAAGTACACGTCGTTGATGTAGCCGAAGAGCGGCTTCAGGTCGATGAAGGCCGCCTTCTGCTCCGACTTCGACACCACCACCGCGATGCCGCCTTTCGCATAGCGCTGGTAGTTCTCGCCGTAGCGCGTGAACGAGCGCCAGTTGTACGCCAGCGGCGAATGCTTCTGGCCCATGAAGAGGCCGCCGCCCAGCACCGTGGCGAAGGGATGCATGCCGGTGGTCACCGCGATCTCGGTGGGCGCCTTCATGTCATCGGGCAGGTCCACGTAGCCCATGACCTTCATGAAGGCGATGTTGCCCATGTTGGGCAGGCCGGGGTAGACGCCCTGCCATTCGTTCCACCACTCGTAGTAGGGGCCTTCGAGCTTGCAGCCGTCGCACAGGCCGGCCAGCGCGACCACGGCCACCTGGCCCTTAAGCGCAGCGGTGTCCCACACCGTGACGAAGGCGAACTCGCTGTTGGCGGTCATCGCCACGGCCGTCGGCACCTTGTTGGGCGCCAGTTGCGCGGTGGCCTGGTTGTGCGCCGTATTGCTGCCGGTGGTGGCCAGCAGACCGTTCTGGAAGGCGATCACCGATGTCGGGCAGTAGCCGGCCGGCCCGCTGCAGCGGCCGGCCGCGATGGGGCGGGCGCTGCCGTCGTTGGGCAGCAGCGCGGCCGACCGGTACTTCACCGCGTTGACGCTGTCCAGCCCGCCGCCGCCGAGCTGCCAGGGCAACTGCGGCTTCTGCGCATAGGTGTTGGTCTCGAAGGCCGACGCCTGCAGGTCGCCCACGCCGGCGCGCTGCACCGGGTCGTCGGCCACGAAGACCACGCTCGACTGGTTGGTGGAGTACGAGAAGTCGACTTCCCGGCGCGGCCCGCCGACCTGCCAGGACGTGCGGCAGTCCGACGGATTGCCGCAGCGTGCGAACTGGTCCTGCCGCTCGAACAAGGTGGGGCGCTTCGCATCGGCAGCGGCGTCGGGCGCGCCTGCGGGGCCGTAGCGGTAGGCGATGCCCTGGTCTTCGCCCAGCACCGATGCCAGCGCGCGGTAGGCCTCGGGCACGATCTTGCCGGCGCGGTCCACCACATCGGTCACGCCGGTCACGCCGGAAGTGGCGGCCGTCGAGCGCACGGCCCGCAACGGTGCCGGGCCGCTCAGGCTGCACGCCTTGCGCACGTTCGGCGCCGGGTCCATGCCGAAGAAGGCGTTGGTGCAGCTGCCCCGCGCGTCGACGATCTTTTCCACCCAGCGTTCGCCGGCGCCGTAGCGCACGCGCGCCGGGGCCTGGAGCACGAAGTCGTCGCCTTCCGCACGGGACCAGTTGCGGTCGGGCGACTGCGCCATGGCCGGCTGCGCGAGCCAGAAGAGGAGGGGCGACGTGAACGCGGCGAGGCGGGCAAGGTTCATCCGTTGCATTCTCCATTTCCGGCGCTGGCAACGGCCATTGATCCATGCAAGGATGCCGGGCTATTCGCGTCGACCATTCCATCCACAAGAAAGGCGGAACCATGGACCTCCAACTCAAGGGCAAACTCGCACTCGTCACCGGCAGCACCGCCGGCATCGGCCACGCCATCGCGGCGGCACTGGCGGCCGAAGGCGCGCGCGTCATCGTCAACGGCCGCAAGCAGGAGGCGGTCGACAAGGCGGTGGCCGGCATCCAGGCAGGCGAAGGCGGGGAGGTGCTGGGCTTCGCAGGCGACCTGAGCACCGCCGCGGCGGCCGAGGCGCTGGTCGGGCAGTTCCCGGGCATCGAGATCCTGGTCAACAACCTGGGCATCTTCGAGCCCAAGCCCTTCGAGGACATCCCCGACGAGGACTGGCTGCGCTTCTTCGACGTCAACGTGCTCAGCGGCGTGCGCCTGGCGCGCCTGGTGCTGCCGGCCATGAAGCGCGCCGACTGGGGCCGCATCGTCTTCGTGTCGAGCGAAAGCGCCCTGCAGATACCGGCCGAGATGATCCATTACGGCATGACCAAGACGGCGCAGATCGCCGTCGCGCGCGGCCTGGCCGAGTCGCTGGCCGGCACCGGCATCACCGTCAACAGCGTGTTGCCCGGCCCGACCCGGTCGCGCGGCGTGGGCGATTTCGTGGAAGCGCTGGCCAAGGCCGACGGCATGTCCTTCGAGGCCTACGAGAAGCAGTTCTTCGAGAAGGTGCGACCGACCTCGCTGATCAAGCGCTTCGAAACGCCGGAAGAGATCGCGAGCCTGGTGGCCTACGTGGCGAGCCCGCTGTCGTCGGGAACGACCGGCGCCGCGCTGCGGGTCGACGGCGGCTGCACCAAGAGCGCCTTCTAGGCCGGGCACTCGCGCGACGCGGCCGGCGCGGGCCGCGACCTTACACCGCCAGACGCGTTGCGCCGACGCGTGACCGCCAGTGCCGCGTCTAACTTTCCAGAGCCGGCTGTGGCGGGACCACCGTCCACTGTCGGCTCCCGACGCGCCCATGCCCGACCTCCATCTCCAGCATCTCCAATACCTTCGATCGCTTGCAGAAGCGGACGGCACCGTGCCGTCACTTACACAAGTGCTGGAGGCCGGCATCGGCGACCTCCCGCTGCCGGGTGCTGGCCGGACGCTGGCCCGCTGGCGCTTGCTCGCCGAGGTGGCGGCGTGCGATCTCTCGCTCGCCAAGCTTTTCGAAGGACACACCGATGCCTTGGCCATCCTTGCCGAACTCGGCGGTCGCGCGCCCGAAGCCGGCAGCCGCTGGGGAACCTGGTGCGCGGAGCCGCCGACCGCGCGGCTGGCGATGCGCGAGGTTTCGTCGGGGCGCGTGCGGCTCTCGGGCACCAAGGCCTGGTGCTCGGGCGCGAACGACGTGACCCATGCGGTCGTGAGCTGCTGGAACGAAGCCTCCGAGCCTTGCCTCGCGGCCGTCGCGCTGCAGGCGCCGGGCGTCACCGTGACAGGCGAAGGATGGTCGGCCGTCGGCATGGCTGCGAGCGGCAGCGTCGAGGTTCGATTCGAGGATGCCGAGGCCACGGCGCTCGGTGGCCCCGGTGATTACGTCGCACGCCCCGGCTTCTGGCACGGCGGTGCCGGCATCGCCGCCTGCTGGTTCGGCGGCGCACTCGGCATCGCGCGCGCACTGCACCGCGGCGCCGGCGGCAAGCCGGACCCGCACCGCCTGGCGCACCTGGGTTCGGTCGACGTCGCACTGCAAGCCGCGGCGGTGGTGTTGCGGGAGAGTGCGGCATGGATCGACGCACACCCCCAAGCCGATGCGCAGGCCGTGGCGCTGCGTGCCCGGCTCGTGGTCGAGCAGGCCGCCACCGAAGTCATGCGACACGCCGGCCGGGCGCTCGGCGCCACGCCCTTCTGCCGCGACCCGCACTTCGCCCGTGCCATGGCGGACCTGCCCGTCTATCTGCGGCAAAGCCACGCGGAACGCGATCTCGCCGCCCTGGGCAGCTTGATCGCGGCCGACCAGGAGCGCGACAAGGAGCGTGACCCATGGACGCTGTGAGCGATCGGCGCATCGAAGGCGAGGGCACCTCCGAAGAAGCCTGGCGCGCGTGGCTGTCGGCTGCGGCGATCGGCGATGTCGACGCGGTGACGCTCATGGCCGGCCGGGCGCGGGCCGTCGTGGTCGCCCCGCATCCCGACGACGAGTTGCTGGTCGCCGGCGGGCTGATGGTGTTGCTGGCACAGGCCGGCATTCCTGTGCAGGTCGTCGCCGTGACGGACGGCGCCGCGAGCCATCCGGGTTCTTCCATCTGGCCGCCGTCGCGCCTGGCCCGCATGCGGCCGCTGGAAAGCCGGCAGGCGCTGCGTTGCCTGGGCCTCGATGTCGAGCCGCTGCGGCTGGGCCTGCCCGATGGCGGCCTGCGCGCGCTGGGTCCGGCGTTGCTCGATCGACTGCAGCCGCTGGTGCGGCCCGACGACCTGATCGTCACGACCTGGCGGCTCGACGGCCATCCCGACCACGAAGCCACCGGCGATGCATGCGTTGGGCTCGCCGCGCGCTCCGGCGCCGGCCTGCTCGAAGTACCCGTGTGGGCCTGGCATTGGGCCGCGCCCGGCGATCCTCGCATTCCATGGCAGCGCGCCAGACGCCTGCAACTGTCGCCCGCGTTGGTCGACCGCAAGCGCCGCGCGCTGCACAGCCATGCCAGCCAGCTCGAGCCCGACGCTTCGACCGGCGCCGGCCCGATCCTCCCGGCCAAGGCGGTGGCGCGGGCATCGTGGCCTTTCGAAGTGGTGCTGGCATGAGCGGGCCGGAGTCCGACTATTTCGCCCGTCTCTACCGTGGGAGCGACGACCCCTATGGCGTCGGCACGCGCTGGTACGAGGAACGCAAGTGCGCGCTGCTGATGGCATCGCTGCCCCGGCGGCGCTATCGCAGCGCTTACGAGCCCGCCTGCGGCGTCGGCGTGCTGACCCTGGCTCTGGCCGACCGTTGTGACCAGGTGCTCGCGAGCGACTTCGACGCGCGGGCGGTGGACCTGGCACGGGACAGGGCGCGCACGCGCGACAACGTGCGCGTCGAGCAGCACGTGCTGCCGGCGCAGTGGCCGCGCGACGACGGCCCCTTCGACCTGATCGTGCTCAGCGAGATCGGCTATTTCCTCGACGAAGCATCGATGCGCGCCACGGCCGCCTGCTGCGGCGATGCGCTGGCGCTCGGCGGCAGCCTGGTCGCGTGCCACTGGCGGCCTGACTTCGAGGAACGCACGCTTTCCACGTTGAAGGTCCACGCGATCCTGGCCGAGCTCCGCCTTCCGCGCCTGCTGCGCCACGAAGAAGACGACTTCATCCTCGAGGTGTGGTCGCGCGACCCGCGCTCGGTGGCGCAGCAGGAAGGCATCCGTTGAGCGAGATCGCCGATCTGCTGCAGTGGCCCGCCTTCGTCGCCTCGGTGCTGGCCGCCTGGCTGGTGGCGTCCAACGACAAGGGCCGCCGCAACGTCGGCTTCTGGGTCTTCCTGGCGAGCAACGTGCTGTGGACCGTCTGGGGCTTTCAGCAGAAGGCCTGGGCGCTCATCGCGCTCCAGGTCTGCCTGGCCATCATGAACGTGCGGGGCCTCAAGAAGACGGACGAGTGACCGCGACGGTCGTCAATCGATCCAGGGCCCTCCCAGCATCGACTGGATGTACGCCGCCACCTTGACCAAGTCCGCGTCCGACATCGGGATCGGTGGCGCGTCGACGAGGTGTTCGCTGACCAGGTGCAGCTTGGCCGCCGCGTTGGGCTGCTCCTGCAGCAGCACCGCGATCGCCGCGGTGTGGGCCACGGCACGCAGTTCCAGCGCACGCAGCCGTTCGTTGACTTCTTCCATGTCCATCTTGTCCCGCCTCCTCGGGCCTCAAGTCGAAAACCCGGATTCTGCGCCGCCGAAGCGCGGGCGCGTGTCAGCGCCTTGCGGTTAGCATGGTCGGGAGATGCGTCCCAGCAACACAGCAACACGGCGCTGCGACGGAGCGACGCGATAGAACCGACACAACAGAAGACAGAAGAGACCCCATGCGGATACTGCTCGTCGAAGATGACCGGGTGCTGGCCGATGCGCTGTCCCGCGCGCTCGTGCAGTCGGCCCATGCCGTCGACGTGGTGTCCACCGGCGAAGAGGCCGACCATGCGCTGGTGCCGGCCATCTACGACCTCGCCATCCTCGACATCGGCCTGCCCGGCCTGAGCGGGCTCGACGTGCTCAAGCGCCTGCGCGCGCGCAAGTCCACCATGCCGGTCCTCATGCTCACCGCCTTCGACACGCTGGCAGACCGCGTGCGCGGCCTCGACCTGGGCGCGGACGACTACCTGGCCAAGCCCTTCGACCTGCCCGAGCTCGAAGCCCGCGTGCGCGCGCTGCTGCGCCGCAGTACGCAGTCCACGCCATTCCTCGAACACGGCCTGCTGCGCTACGACACCGTGGGGCGCCGTGTCTTCCACGACAAGCGCCCGCTCGACCTGTCGCCGCGCGAACTGGCCCTGCTCGAACTGCTGCTGATGCGCGCCGGCCGCGTGGTGAGCAAGGAGCAGCTGGTCAACCACCTGTACGGCTGGGGCGACGAGGTCGGCGACAACGCCATCGAAGTCAACGTCTACCGCCTGCGCAAGAAGCTGGAGCCGCTGGGCTGCGAGATCCGCACCGTGCGCGGCATGGGCTACCTGATCGACAGCAGCGATGGGGAAGGCTGAGCCCCGGCTGCAGCGCAAGTTGCTGGCGTGGCTGCTGGGCCCGCTCGCCGTGCTGCTGGTGCTCGACACCGGCGTCGCCTACTGGAACTCGCTGCGCTTCGCCAACCTGGCCTACGACCGTGCGCTGCACGAGATCGGCCGCGAGATCGCGCTGCACGTCAAGCTCGACGGCACGCGGCCCCGGCTCGAACTGTCGGAGCCGGCCGCCAACGTGCTGCTGCTCGACCAGGAAGACCGGCTCTTCTACCGAGTGGTGGGCGAGGACGGCGCCGAACTCGGCGGCGACGCCCAGCTGCCCTCGCCGCGCAACGGCAAGCCCCCGGCGCCCGACTTCTACGGCGCCGAATTCCGCGGCGAGCCGGTGCGCATGATGGTCGCCTGGATGCCCGTCGGGCCCGACGCCGGGCCGCCGCAAGTCCGCGTGCAGGTGGCCGAGACGCTCAACAAGCGCGACCACCTGACCTGGGAGATGGTGGCCAACGTGGTGCTGCCGCAACTGCTGCTGATGGTCATGGCCACCCTGGTCGTGTGGTTCGGCGTGTCGCGAGGCCTGGAGCCCCTGCAGCGGCTGCGGCGTGCCGTGGCCAACCGCTCGCACCTGGACCTGAGCCCGATCGACACCCACGACGTGCCGGGCGAAGTGCGGCCGCTGGTGGACGACGTCAACGAGCTCATGGCGCGGCTCGGGCGCACCTTCGACTTCCAGAACCGCTTCGTCGCCGACGCGGCCCACCAGCTCAAGACCCCCGTGAGCGGCCTCAAGGCCCAGATCGAACTCGCGCTGCGCGAGAACGACCTGGAGCGCGTGCGCCATTCGCTGGCCCAGCTCTACATCAGCGCCGACCGGTTGTCGCGGCTGGTGCGGCAGCTGCTTTCGCTGGCCCGCAACGAACCCGGCGCGCTCGACTCCATGCAGCTGCGGCCGCTGGACCTGAACGCCCATGCGCTCGAAGTGAGCATGGAATGGGTGCCGCAGGCCCTCAAGCGCGACATCGACCTGGGCTTCGAAGGCACCGAGCACGCGCTGATGATCGATGCCGACCACGACCGCCTGCGCGAGCTCGTCAACAACCTCATCGACAACGCCATCCGCTACAGCCATCCGGGCGGCCGCGTGACCGTGCAGACCGCCCAGATCGGCGACGACCAATGCCGCCTCGCCATCAACGACGACGGCCCCCGCATTCCGGTGCAGGACCGCGCGCGCATCTTCGAGCGCTTTCACCGCCTGCTGGGCACGCAGGAAGACGGCAGCGGCCTCGGCCTGGCCATCGTCAGCGAGATCGCCACGCTGCATGGCGCGCGCATCACGCTCGAAGAAGACATCGATGGGGTGGGCAACACTTTCAGCGTGTTTTTCCCGTTGCGCACAGGTGACAGGGTGGTGTAGAGGAGAGGCCGTTTGGTCAGGTTTCTGACAGCTTGCGGACATGCGGCTGTCAGCCAGCCGGCAGAAAGGTGACAGGACAGGTCTCTAACCTCGGGATGACGGAACCGCGGTGGTTCCGATTCATTTTCAGGAGACACCGTGTCGTTCTTGTCGAGCCCCGATTTCTGGATCGCCCTGTCGCAGATCATCCTCATCAACATCGTCCTGAGTGGCGACAACGCGGTCGTCATCGCGATGGCCTCACGCTCGCTGCCGCCTGCGCAGCAGAAAAAGGCCATCATCTTCGGGAGCGTGGGCGCGATCGTCCTGCGCGTCATCCTGACCTTCTTCGCCGTCTACCTGCTCACGCTGCCGTACCTCAAGCTGGTCGGTGCAGCGCTGCTGTTCTGGATCGGCATCGGCCTGCTCAAGGGTGAAGACGAAGAGTCGCACCTCGAAGGCCATGCCGGCCTGGCTGCCGCCATCAAGACCATCGTGCTGGCCGACCTGGTGATGAGCCTGGACAACGTGGTCGGCGTGGCCGCCGCAGCCAAGGGCAACGTGCCGCTGCTGGTCTTCGGCCTCGTCATCAGCATCCCGCTGATCATCTTCGGCAGCACCCTCATCCTCAAGCTGATGGACCGCTTCCCGATCATCATCGTTCTCGGCGCGGCCCTGCTGGGCTGGGTGGCCGGCGAGATGGCGGTGTCCGACCCGGCCATCGCCGGCTGGGTTGCCGACCACCACTTCCTGCACACGGTCGTTCCGGCCTTCGGTGCCGCCGCCGTGGTCGCGCTCGGCAAGTGGATCAACAGCCGCCGTCCGCCCCGCGAAGAAGCCCCTGCCGCGGGCAGCCAACCGGCTGTCGGCAACAGGTAAGCCATGACGCGCATCCTGGTACCCATCGATCCGACCGAGCCTGCGCGCACGCGCTCGGCGATCGAAGAGGTCGTGCGCATGCGCCGCAACGATCGGGTCAGCATCCGCCTGCTGCGGGTGGTGCCCAAGGTCTCGGGGCATGTCGCCATGCTCTTCGGCAAGCAGGAACTGCTCGAGCTTCAGCTCGAGGCAGGGGCTGAAGAGCTCGAATACGCACGCAGCCTGCTCGACCTGGCCGGCATTCCCTGCACCTGCACGGTGCTGGTGGGGCGCACGGCCGAGACCATCGCCACGGCGGCCCGCGACTACGGCTGCGACCGCATCGTCTTCGGCCGCGACGAGCCGAGCCTGGCCGGCAAGATCTTCGGCTCGCTGGCGCAGCAGGTGAGGCATCACCTGGGGGCCAGCGGAGACGAAGGGCGGATGCCGCAGGTCATCGGCTCGTGACGCACCGGCGCGGGCTTGCCGCGCTTCGTGTATGCACTCGTTCGAGCGCATGACCTACTCCGCCTGAAGAGGCCGGACGACGGTGCCCGCATCGGCTGGGCGGAGACATTTAAAGCTCCATCATGAGGAGCAGCCATGGCTGGCCTGGACAAGCCGCCTCGCAGCGGCGACGAATCTGCGTCAGCTTTGGCCCTGTCGACGGCATCGCCGGACGCGCAAGGCGCTTTGGCGGCCATCGCCGCGGTCATTCCCGAATTGAAATTGGTGCTCGGGCTGCTGAGCGGCAGCGTGATCGTCGCCGCGCTGTACTTCGGCCGCGACATCCTGATTCCCCTTGCGCTGGCCTTCCTGCTGGGCTTCGTGCTCGACCCGCTCGTGACGCTGCTGAAGCGCCGCGGCCTGCCGCGGGCGCCGGCCGTGATCGTCGTGGTCGCGTTCGCGCTGGGCATGGTGGGCTTGGCCGCTGTCTTCCTGGGCCACCAGGTCAGCACGCTGAGCGCGCAGCTCCCCACGTACCAGACCAACATCAAGACCAAGCTGCAAAACCTCAGGGAGAGCGCCAATCGGCCCGGCATGTTCGATGGCGCGCTGAGGACATTCGACACGCTCAAGAAAGAGGTCGAGCAGACATCGCCCGTCATCGAACGCGGCAACGCGCCCGTGGAGAGGGGAAGCGCGCCATCTTCACCGCCCCAGCGCGTACAACTCACCGAGCGGCCGCAGTCGGCGTTCCAGCAGGCCATCACCTGGCTGGAGGCGGCGAGCGGACCGCTCGCGACCGCAGGCATCGTGCTGGTGTTCGTCGTGTTGATCCTCCTGGACCGGCTCGATCTGCGGGACCGTCTGTTGCGCCTGTGGGGCGGCAGCCTGCACAGGTCGACCGATGCCATGGACGAGGCGGGCCAGCGCATCAGCCGCTATCTGACGATGCAGCTGGTCGTCAACCTGAGCTACGGCGTGCCGATGGCCGCCGGCCTGTGGTTCATCGGCGTGCCGGGCGCCATCCTCTGGGGCGCGGTCGCGGCGGTGATGCGCTTCGTGCCCTACATCGGCCCCATGATCTCGGCCGTCTTTCCGATCGGCCTGGCGTTCGCCGTGGACCCCGGCTGGAGCATGGTGCTCTGGACGATCGGGCTGATCGTCGCGCTCGAAATGCTCAGCAACAACGTGATCGAACCTTGGCTGTATGGCGTGAGCACGGGCTTGTCGGCGATGTCGCTGATGGTTTCCGCCACCTTCTGGACGGCGTTGTGGGGGCCGCTCGGGCTGATCATGTCGACCCCGCTCACGGTCTGCCTGCTGGTCATCGGCCGGCATCTGCCGCGGCTGCGCTTCCTCGACGTGCTTCTGGGCAGCCAGCCCGCGCTGGACACGCCGACGCGCATCTACCAGCGGCTCATCGCCGGCGACGTCGACGAAGTCAGCGAACTTGCCGAGGAGCACGTCGTCGACGGCAACGTGGCAGGCTTCTACGACGAGATCGGACTGCCGGTGCTGCGCATGGCCTCCAGCGACCACGCCAGCGTGGCGACCGTCGAGCACCGCCATCGCGTCGTCATCGGGATGGACACGCTGATCGACGACCTGCGCGAGCAGTATCCGGAGCCGGAAGCCAGCGGCACGGTCCGTGTCGTCGCGATCGGCGGCAAGTGGGAGGCCGACACGCTGGCGGCCCGCATGCTGGCGCACGCCATGGCGTTGCAAGGGCAGCGGTCCGGCGTCCGAAAGCCTGGCACCGTCACGGGCGACTACATCGCCGGGCTGGATCTGGACGGCGCGCAGTGCGTGTGCGTGTCGTACCTGAGTCCCGAGCCGCAGGTGCACGCGCGCCACCTGTGCCGAAGGCTCAAGCGCCGCTGGCCCGAGGTGAAGGTCGTCCTCGCGTGCTGGAACGCGCCGGCCGAGCTGTTGGTCGAAGACGCGTGCAAGGGCCTGGGTGCCGATGCGATCGTGACGTCGGTCGGCGAGGCCGTCATGCGTGTGTCCTCCATCGCGGGAGTCCGGTTGACCGAAGAATTCCTGGCCGCCCCGGTCGGCGAGGCCGACCCCGCACGGGTCGCCGCGCTGCTGAGCAGTGGCGCCCTCGATGCGCGTGCCCAGGCCCTATTCGACGCCGCGTCGCAGCGCGCCGCGGACATCTTCGACGTGCCCCTGGCCATGGTGTCATTGATCGATGCGGAAACTCAGTACGTGCGTGGCGCGCATGGCGGCCTCGAAGGCACCGATTCGACGCCGACCGTGCGCGGCGAGGACTTGAACATGCCGCGAGCCTTGTCGATGTGCGGCCACGTCGTCGCCAACGTCAAGACGCTCGTCGTGCCCGACATCGCCCGAGACATGCGATTCGCCGGCAACCCGGCGCTCCAGTCGAAAGGCCTGCGCTTCTACGCCGGTGCGCCGCTGCGCGACGCGGGCGGGCACGTCCTGGGCACTTTGTGCCTTCTGGATACCGAGCCGCGCGCGTTGAATCAACGGGAGATCCGCCTGCTGGAAGCCATGGCCGACGATCTGATGAAGACCCTGGCCGCCAGCGTCGTGCAATGGGGCGACGTGCTTCCCGTGCCGATGGCGACGACGGTCAATTCGGCCACGCTCGGGCAGCCGGTGCCGGCGGCCTAGTTGTGATGTCTCAATAGGTTGTTCACCCGGAAGGGTCTGGGAGACTGGA